>CAKRDT010000007.1 GCA_934316545.1 uncultured Agathobacter sp.
ACTAGTGTCAGCGTAGAAGCCCGCCACCGGGTCAGCCCAGCCGGAGCACGCCGCCACAGGAGTTTCGCAATCGCTTAGTGTATAGTTAGGGAAAAGGAGAAAAAATATGGGAATTATTAAGGCAGCAGCAGATCTGGTAAAGGGGAATCTGAGTGATCAGTGGCTTGAGGTCTATGAACCGGAAAACATGGGTGATCAGACGGTGTTTACAAGAGGCGTGCAGATCCGCCGCGGACAAAATACCAAGGGCACGGACAATACGGTATCCAACGGTTCCGTGGTTCATGTGTACGACAATCAGTTTATGATTCTTGTGGATGGCGGTAAAATTGTTGATTATACGGCAGAGCCGGGGTATTACACCGTCAACAATTCGGCGCTTCCTTCTATGCTGAACGGTCAGTTTGGAGATTCACTGTCTGAGGCGTTTAAGCGTTTCAAGTATGGCGGACAGACACCGACGAAGCAAAAGGTGTATTTTATTAATCTGCAGGAAATTAAAGGAATCAAATTCGGCACCAGGCAGCCGGTTAATTATTTTGACTCGTTCTATAATGCGGAATTGTTCCTGAGAGCTCATGGCACATATTCCGTTAAGATTACGAATCCGTTGCTGTTTTATGCGGAGGCGGTTCCGAAGAATACAGACCATGTGGAAATTGATGAGATCAATGAGCAGTATCTGTCGGAGTTCTTAGAAGCTTTGCAATCGGCAATCAACCAGATGTCTGCAGACGGAATCCGCATTTCCTTTGTGTCAAGTAAGGCGAGAGAGCTTGGACAGTATATGGCAAACATTCTGGATGAAGAATGGAACCAGATGCGTGGAATGGAAGTTCAGGCAGTGGGAATCAGCATTTCTTATAATGAAGATTCACAGAAGCTGATCAATCTCAGAAATGAGGGAGCGATGCTTTCGGATCCGACGATCCGCGAGGGATATGTACAGGCTGCTGCTGCCAGAGGACTTGAGGCAGCGGGAAGCAACGCCAATGGCGCCATGGCCGGATTCATAGGCATGGGGATGGCAGGAAACATCGGCGGATCCATCGTAGGAAATGCATCTTCTGTCAATCTGGCACAGATGCAGATGAATCAGCAGGCGAACAGTAATCAGATGAATATGGGAATGGGACAGATGAACGGAACACAGGCAAATCCTGCAGCGGGAAATGCGCAGCAGGCGGCCGGCTGGACCTGCTCGTGCGGACAGGTAAATTCCGGCAAGTTCTGTAGTAATTGTGGAAAACCGGCACCATCCACGGATTGGACCTGCTCATGCGGACAGACAAATTCCGGTAATTTCTGTAGCAATTGCGGAAAGCCCAGAGCATAATAAGGAGAGCCCCTGCTGCATGTTTTGACATGCGTCAGGGGCAAATTACGATAAAAGAATAGCGCAGGTCTTGCGTTCTATGCTTTACTATGTTAAAATCTTTCGAGTGAGCACAAGTGTCGGTCATAGAAAGACAATACAGAGGAGGTAAGGGATGTCAGAGAAAACATCTTTCTTCGTCTTAAAAGAAAAAGCTGTGCCGGAGGTACTGCTCAAGGTTGTGGAGGCAAAGCGCCTGCTGGACTCGGGAAAACTGACATCGGTTCAGGATGCTACTGAGGCAGTGGGAATCAGCAGAAGCTCTTTCTACAAATACAAAGATGATATATTTCCATTTCATGAGAATGAGAAGGGAAAGACGGTTACAATGGTGATTCAACTGGATGACGAACCGGGGATATTGTCTCTCGTTCTTAAGACCATCGCAGATTTTCATGCGAATGTTCTTACGATTCATCAGAGCATTCCCGTTAACGGAATCGCTTCGTTGTCGCTGAGTATTGATGTCTTCCCGGCTACGGGTGATCTGGAAATCATGAAGAACAGTATTGAATCTGTGCAAGGCATTCATTACGCAAAAATTTTAGCCAGGGAGTGAAAAGATGAAGATAGCAGTTATGGGTTACGGCACCATCGGTTCCGGTGTTGTCGACGTATTAAGAATTAACAAAGATAAGATTGCAAAGAGAGCGGGAGAGGAAATTGATGTAAAATACATCCTTGATCTGCGTGATTTCCCGGGAGATCCGATGGAGAATGCAATCGTCCATGATTATCAGACGATTGTGGACGATCCGGAAATCGGAGTCGTTGTTGAGACAATGGGAGGGGTGGAGCCGGCTTATACATTCGTGAAGGCGATGCTTGAGGCTGGTAAGCAGGTTGCTACTTCCAATAAGAATCTTGTGGCAGCAAAAGGTGCGGAACTGATCAAAATCGCACGTGACCACAATGTAAACTTTCAGTTTGAGGCCAGTGTCGGCGGCGGTATTCCGATCATTCGTCCGCTCAACAAGTGTCTGACCGCAGATGAAATCGAGGAGATTACCGGTATCTTAAACGGAACAACAAACTATATGCTGACCAAGATGGCACAGGAAGGTGCAGACTTTGATGAAGTGTTAAAGGATGCGCAGGATAAGGGATATGCGGAGAAGGATCCGACTGCAGATATCGAGGGCCATGATCCTTGCCGGAAGATTGCAATCCTGACTTCCCTTGTATGTGGACAGCAGGTTGATTTCGAAGATATTCATTGTGAGGGTATTACCAGAATTACAGCGACTGATTTCAAATATGCAGAGGTCATGAATCGCTCCATCAAGCTTTTGGCATCCAGCCGCAAAGTTGGCGGAAGCTACAGCTGTATGGTGGCACCGTTCATGCTTGCGGCAGACCATCCGCTCTGCGGAGTAAATGGCGTGTTTAATGGTATCTTCGTACACGGAAATGTGCTTGGAGATGCGATGTTTTATGGCAGCGGAGCGGGCAAACTGCCTACAGCCAGTGCGGTAGTTGCCGATGTGGTAGATATGGTCAAACATAAGAATACCAATATCTACATTGACTGGAAGCCGGAAAAAATTGAACTTGTCGATTATAAAGACAGCCGCAACCGCTTCTTTGTACGCACATCATCGGATCGGGCAGCAGTCGAGAATGCATTCGGAAAAGTCACTTATGTGAGTGCGGGAATCGAAGGCGAGACCGGCTTTACGACGGAAGAAATGAGCGAGAGCGAATTCGAAGAGAAGGCAGCTAAGATCGATATGGTCAACCGTATCCGTCTTGGATAAATACAAGTTACAGTATAAAGGGGTTTTTATGGCAAAATACGTTATGGCATTGGACGCAGGAACAACGAGTAACCGTTGCATTCTGTTCGATCAATCGGGCAATATCTGCTCCATGGCACAGAAAGAATTTCGTCAGATATTTCCAAATCCGGGCTGGGTAGAACATGATGCAAATGAGATCTGGTCTACCCAGCTCGGCGTCGCAGTGGAGGCAATGAGCATGATCAATGCCAAGGCGGAGGATATCGCTGCTATTGGCATCACGAATCAGAGAGAGACTGCGATCGTATGGAATAAAGAGACGGGGGAACCTGTCTATAACGCGATCGTCTGGCAGTGCCGCAGGACATCGGATGTTGCGGATGCTTTAAAAGCAAAGGGGTTAGAGGAAACTTATCGTCAGAAAACCGGGCTGATCATTGATGCCTATTTCTCTGCAACAAAGATCAAGTGGATCCTGGATCATGTGGAGGGGGCTCGTGCACTTGCGGAGGAAGGGAAACTGCTCTTTGGTACCGTGGAAACGTGGCTGATCTGGAAGCTGACAAAAGGCCGCGTTCATGTTACGGATTACTCGAACGCGAGCAGAACGATGCTTTTTAATATTAATACACTCAATTGGGATGATGAAATCCTTGAGGAGCTTCAGATACCGGAAAGCATGCTTCCGAAGCCGATGCCTTCCAGCTGCATATACGGGCATACGGATGCATCATTCTTCGGAGGAGAAATCCCGATCAGTGGCGCGGCAGGAGACCAGCAGGCCGCACTGTTTGGGCAGACGTGTTTTCATGAGGGCGAGGCAAAAAATACATACGGAACCGGATGTTTCCTTTTGATGAATACCGGAAACAAACCGGTGTTTTCAAAGAACGGTCTGGTGACAACGATTGCCTGGGGGCTTAACGGTGAGGTTCATTATGCACTTGAAGGTTCCATCTTTGTGGCGGGGGCTGCCATCCAGTGGCTGCGCGACGAGCTGCGTCTGATTGACTCTGCTGCGGATTCCGAATATATGGCATCAAAGGTAGAAGACACGAATGGATGCTATGTGGTTCCGGCATTTACGGGATTAGGTGCGCCCCACTGGGATCAGTATGCAAGGGGCACAATCGTCGGCATTACGCGCGGAACAAACAAAAATCATATCATACGAGCAACACTGGAGTCGATTTCTTTACAGGTGTGCGATGTGATCGAGGCAATGCAGGCGGATTCCGGAATCGAAGTGCGCTCCCTGAAGGTGGACGGAGGGGCAAGCTCGAATAATTTTCTGATGCAGTTCCAATCGGACATACTCGGTGTGCCGGTCAATCGTCCGGCGTGTGTGGAGTCGACGGCAATCGGAGCCGCGTATCTGGCGGGACTTGCTGTGGGATATTGGGAGAATAAGGATGAAGTGATCAAAAATCAGAAGCTGGACCGTGTATTTACGCCGCAGATGAAGCCGGAGACAAGAGAAAAGAAGCGCAAAGAGTGGACGAAAGCCGTCCATTATGCGTTTGGCTGGGCAAAGGAGGATGCAGAATAGTACAGGAAGTATTACAGATTCTGTTTCCGCCACGATGCGCAGTGTGTGATGAAATCCTTGAAGTGGAATGCATCCGTGCCGGAAAGATGATACATCCGGCTTGTGAAGCAAAGCTGTATCCGGTGGGAGCAAATGTATGCTTCTGCTGTGGCAGACCTCTTGCGTCAGAGGATCGTGAATATTGTTATAACTGTATAAAACGTTTCCGGGGAACAAAGCCTGTGTACTGCAGGCAGGGAAAGGCTGTGTATATATACCGCGGAGAAATCCGCAAGTCTGTGTATCGGTTTAAATATTCCAATCGAAGAGAGTATGCCGGATTTTATGCACAACAGGCGGCAGAAACTTATGCAGACTGGATCCGCCGCATCGGAGTTGACGCAATCGTGCCGGTTCCGATGTACAAGCCCAAAATGCGCAGACGCGGATACAATCAGGCAGAGATCTTTGGAGCCGGGCTGGCTGAAATATGCGGACTGCCGCTGGTTAAGAACGGTGTGCGCAGAATCAAAAATACCAGACCACAAAAGTACCTGAGTGATGAAGAACGCAAAAACAACCTGAAAAAGGCTTTTCAGGCGGCGGACTTTATAGTAAAATATAAGAAGATTCTAATTGTTGACGACATATATACGACGGGGAGCACGGTTGAGGCAGTGGCAGGGGAACTGCGACGATGCGGAGTGGAAGAAGTGTTCTTTCTGGCACTTTGTACCGGTGAGGGGATTTCAATCTGACTGTCGGGTTATAGGGGAGGAGAAGCGATTATGAACGTTATGAACTGCAGAAGCTGCGGCCGGTTATTTAATGTGTTGGGCAATGAAAAATTATGTCCGGATTGCCGCAAGAAACTTGAAGATAAATTTCAGGAAGTGAAAAAATATCTGGAGGAGAATCCACATTCTTCTATGGAGACGGTTTCGCGTGAATTAGAGGTGTCGGTCAAACAGATTAAGCAGTGGGTGCGTGAGGAAAGACTGGTTTTGTCGGATGCGTCGGAGGCCGGAATTACGTGTGAAAATTGCGGCAAGATGATCCGCACAGGCAAGTACTGCGAAGAATGCAAGACGAAACTGGCAATCACATTGCGCAGTGCCTATACACCGGAATTTGCTCCGGATGGAAATAAAAAAGCAGAGAGGGATCGTGAGCGGATGAGATTCTTAAAAAGCTAGTTGTTTTGGCCTTGGAACATATAGATGTCCAGGGCTTTTTTTCTGAAACGGGCTGAATTGAATTCGTTCTTTGAAATCACAGGCAGATGTGGTATAATACAAAAATAATGTGTAATTGTGTCCAATTATAAGCAGGAGGACGAAATGATCAACGAGGAACGGGTCAGGGAACTTTATCAGATGGCTGTGTACGACGAACACGAGGATAAAAAGTGCCATCCGATGGGAGAATATTATATATGGGATTATGTTGGAAAGGAACTGATCAAAAGCTTCTTTTCAGGAACAATCGTTTTTTGTCTTATGATTGCCTTGTGGGTG
This sequence comes from uncultured Agathobacter sp., assembly GCA_934316545.1. GTDB lineage: Bacteria > Bacillota > Clostridia > Lachnospirales > Lachnospiraceae > Roseburia. Next base: position 6,160 of record CAKRDT010000007.1, read on the forward strand.
GCCGGTGATATGACGGCTGCAATCACTTTCGTGAATTCAACGGATCTGATGAATCTTATCATCCGGTTTATTTTGATCTATGTGGGATTTATGGCAATCTATCTTCTGATGACGGTTTTTATTTACAGTATCCGGTATGCTCAGGGAAGAAAAGAACTTCATAAATATGTGGGGCATTTGAAGAAGGTTCGCAAAATGTATCGGAGAGAAGACAAATTGAAAGCATAGGGGAGGCTTTATGACAGGTTTATTGGAGATTAAGGATCGTCTGATCCGTTTTTACAGCAAGTATGAGACATACTTGTTTCCGGTTATCAAATTTATCGTTGCGTTTATACTTTTTACGACCATCAATATGAATATCGGATTCATGGAGAAAATCAGCCGGTTCCCGGTTGCACTCATCCTTGCACTGGTGTGTGCGGTTCTGCCGGTAAATGCGATGATCTGGCTGGCGGCACTTGTTGTTTTGACAGATATGTATGCCTTATCTTTGGAAGTCGCGGTAACGACGCTTTTGCTTTTTGCAGTACTGTTTTTCCTGTATTTCCGATTTGCGCCGAAGGATGGTTTGGTAGCGGTTCTGACTCCGGTGTGTTTTAAATGGAACATTCCGTATGTGATGCCGATCGGGTGTTCTCTTTTGCGGGATGCCTATTCCGCAGTTGCGGTTATTTGCGGTACCGTCATCTACTATTTTTTGGATGGAATTCATCAGAATTCAGGAACGCTTAAGAATGTTGCCGCAGACGCAGGCACAGGAGCAGCGGATTCTTCCAAGTTTGATATCTCGGTAGGACAGCTTTTGAGCAACAAAGAGATGTATCTTGTGATTGCCATCTTTACGCTGGCAGCAATTGTTGTGTACATTGTCCGCAGACTGGAAGTGGATCATGCATGGACGCTTGCAATCATATCCGGATCATTGATTGAAATTGTTGGTTTATTTGTCGGATATCTTGTGCTGAATGTGTCGGGTAAGACATTAGGATTACTTGTTGGCAATATACTTTCACTGTTGATCGGTTTTGTAATCCAGTTTTTGTTTATGAATCTCGATTATGCAAGAACCGAACGGGTTCAGTTTGAGGATGATGATTATTACTATTATGTAAAGGCGGTTCCGAAAAAAATGGTTGCGGTCAAGGAAGTAACTGTAAAACATTTCGGCAATACGGCAAGTATGGGAAAAAGAATCGATCGCTCGAAGCAGACGCTTACGCCGGAAGAGGAGGAGACGTCACGCAAGGTGATTGCGAAAGAACTCGATATCGATGAGGATTTGTTGAAGTAGTAACGGATTGTGATTGTTGGATCAGGAAGGAGGAAATATGCAGAATTATACGGGCACGATTACGGATTTATATGAGCGAACGATTGGCGCATTGGATTTTCCGGATATCTCAATGTCACCGGTTGATGTGGTTGAGATTCTGATCATTTCTTTCCTGTTCTATTATGTTTTGCTTTGGATCAAGAATACGCGTGCGTGGAATTTGTTTAAAGGAATCATGATTATCCTGATTTTTATTCTGATTGCGCTGATCTTTCATATGAACACGATTTTGTGGCTGGCGGAAAATCTGCTCAGCGTAGGTCTTCTTGCACTGGTCATTATTTTCCAGCCGGAATTGCGCAAGGCACTCGAAAATCTTGGTGGAAAGAATCTTTTCGGTCGATGGTTTAATCTCGGCAAAGGCGAAAATGACAGATTCTCCGACCGCACGATCGAGGAACTGATTAAAGCAAGTTATGCAATGGGAAAAGTACGCACGGGTGCTCTGATTGTTGTGGAGGATGAAATTCTTTTGAATGAATATGTGCGTACCGGAATTGATGTGGATGCAATCATAAGCAGCCAGCTTTTGATCAATATTTTTGAAAAGAATACGCCGCTTCATGATGGTGCGGTCATTGTACGCGGAGATCGTGTTGTGTCTGCGACCTGTTATCTTCCGCTTTCCGACAGTCTTGCGCTGAGCAAGGACCTGGGAACAAGACATCGTGCAGCAGTGGGCATCAGCGAAGTGAGCGATTCGCTAACAATTGTTGTATCGGAGGAAACCGGTAAGGTTTCTATTGCATTGCGCGGACAGATCTATCACGGTGTGGAGGCGGATTTCCTTCGGGAAAAGCTGCGTTATCTGCAGAACCACAGTCGTGAGGTTACAGGTCTTGAACTCATCAGAAGGAGGTTGAAGAATGGTAAATAAAATTCTCAAAACCCTGGTGAACAATATCGGTTATAAAATTCTTGCAGTCGTTTTTGCATTTATTCTGTGGCTGGTCGTATATAATATAGATGACCCGAATAAGACGGTCCGTTTTACAACGAATGTAACGGTCGAGAATGAATCTGCTATCACAGATATGAACAAATGCTATGAAGTATTGAATGGAACCAATACGATTACGTTTTCGGTTACGGCAAAGCGCAGCGTGATCAATAAGCTTGAGGATACGGATTTTACGGCAACGGCAGACATGAACCGGATGATCATGGATGCAGATAATAAGACGGCGAAGGTTCCGGTTGAAGTTACAAGCCGCCGTTCGAATTCATCGCTTAAGTACAATGGAAAAAATCAGTATCTGGAGATTTCGCTGGATGATCTTGTCAGCAGAAGATTTATGATCACTGCGGATACAACGGGGCAGGTTGCGGATGGCTATGCACTGGGAGAAGTGACGGTGACCAATCCGAACGTGCTGAATGTGACGGGACCGGCGAAGGTTGTTGATCAGATTGCCAGTGTCGTTGCAACGATTGACGTGGAAGGCATGTCAATGAATCTATCCGATAATGTTCTTCCGGTATTCTATGATGCTGATGGAAATGACATTGATACAACCCGGCTGAAATACAATAATACGACGGTTACAATTTCTGCAAAAATATTGCGCGTGAAAGAAATTCCGCTGGTGTTCTCCACAACAGGAACACCATCCGGAGACTATCGCGTCGTTGAAATTACCAGTGATCCGGAGAATATCCAGATTAAGGGATCGGCAGCGGTCTTAAATCCGATTATGTCCCTGGCTGTCCCGGCAGAAGTCCTTAATGTGAGTGGCGCCAGAGATGATCTTACAACCACCATCGACATCACGGAATATCTTCCGGACGGTGTCGAGTTAGTAGATGCTACAGAAGCAACGGTAACGGTTAAGGTTCGAATAGAGGCATACCAGTCGAAAATTTTTACGATTTCAACGAACAATATCACTGTAAACGGACTCGACGATGCATATGATATTCAGTTCAAGCAGGATACTGCTTCGGTAACGGTGAGTGGACTTCAGAATGATCTCAACAGGCTGAGTGCAGGGAATCTTGCAGCTTCCGTTGACGTATCAGGAATGGAAGAAGGGCTGCATCAGGTAAATCTTGAAATTGAATTGGATGAAAGCAGTTATGCAGTGCGCACGGTCTCTGTTGAGGTGGAAATCACGAAGAAATCTTCCGGTGGAAACGATGATTCGAATTCGGACAATTCGGAGGATGATTCGTCAAATCCGGATGATTCGACATCCGATGATAATAGTAATCCGTAATGGATTTGCAGTGCATACAAAAATAAGAGGATGACAAGGAGCAAGTGAGATATGGCTAGAATGTTTGGTACAGATGGTGTCAGAGGCATCGCAGGAACAGAACTTACAATTGAGTTGGCGATGAAGCTTGGTCAGGCGGGGGCTTATGTGCTCACGAAGGAGCAGTCGCATCAGCCGACGATTATCGTGGGATGTGACACACGTATTTCGGGAGGCATGTTAGCGAGTGCCCTGATGGCAGGAATCTGTTCCGTTGGAGCAAATGCAATCTATGTAGGTGTTGCGCCTACACCGGCGATTGCGTATCTGACACGGAAGCACAAGGTGGATGCCGGAGTCGTGATTTCCGCATCACACAATCCGATGGAATTTAACGGAATCAAATTCTTTAACGGAGATGGTTACAAGTTATCTGATAAACTGGAGGATGAGATTGAGGCATTGATCCGCAATGATATGGAGGATGTCGTATTCCCGATCGGACCGGGAATCGGTAAGGTGGAGTACCGGCTTGATATTGTGGATGAGTATATCCGCTATCAGGAAAAGACGGTTCCGGTAGATCTGTCTAAGTTAAAGATTGTTGTGGATTGTGCGGAGGGCGCAAGTTCCTATACTTCGGTTAAGACACTTACGGATCTTGGCGCAAATCTGATTGCAATACATACGTCTCCGGACGGAACCAATATTAATTCGAACTGTGGATCGACACATATGGATGAGTTATGCGCCCGCGTCGTATCGGAGAAAGCGGATGTGGGTATCGCTTTTGATGGTGATGCGGATCGTATGCTGGCCGTGGACGAGAATGGAAAACTGGTTGATGGTGATGTGGTCATGGCCATCTGTGGAAATTATCTGAAGAAAAAGGGCAGACTTGCAAAAGACACGATCGTTGTTACCGTTATGTCCAATCTTGGATTCTCGATTATGGGAAAGAAGAATGGTATTCATGTTGAAAAGACGAAGGTCGGAGATCGTTATGTACTTGAAAATATGTTGGAAAACGGTTATAATCTCGGCGGAGAACAGTCGGGACACGTTATTTTCCTTGATGATAACACGACCGGTGACGGACTCCTTACGGCACTTCATCTGTTGCAGGTTATGGTTGATACCGGAAAGAAGCTTTCGGATCTGGCAACGGTGATGGAAGTATTACCACAGGCGCTGGTCAATGCAAAGGTTCCGAACCACAAGAAAGAAAGCTATATGGAATACAGCGAGATTGCAGATGCAATCAAAGAACTGGAAGATAAATTTGCCGGAGAGGGAAGAGTGCTGATCCGCCCATCCGGTACGGAGCCGCTCGTTCGAGTGATGATCGAGGGCAAGGATCAGGCAGTCATTGATGAGGAGGCAAGAAAGCTTGCGGATCTCATTATGAAAGTGATGATTTAGGAGGGATTTATTGTGCTGTCACAGGCAATCAAGATCATGAATCCGACAGGACTTCATCTGCGTCCTGCCGGAAACCTCTGCAAAGAGGCGATGAGGTTTAAAAGTAAAATTACATTTGAGTACAGGGGCAATACTGCCAATGCCAAGAGCGTTTTGAGTGTGTTGGGAGCCTGCATTAAGTTCGGAGATGAGATTACCCTGATCTGTGAGGGGGAGGATGAGCGGGAAGCGTTACAATCACTGATCGCATATATTGAGAGTGGATTGGGAGAGTAAGCGCAAATTATGCACTGCGAGGAAGATAAAACAATATGAAGGAAAAATACAAACATTTACTCAACTTTGTTGCGAACGTGCTGACTCTGGCGGTGGAAGCATTATGCTTTGGCTGGGTATGGTACGTGATGTATGTTCCGCAACTTGACAAGGCGAATACTTTTTTCCGCAGAGGTAACTGGGCGGTTATCGGTATGTATGTACTGTTCGTGTTCTTTTTTACAAAAGTATTTGGAGGATACCGGATCGGATATATGAGAGTTTCCGATATTATTCTGTCACAGATACTTGCCGTATTTCTTGCGATGATCGTGTCATATTTTGAAATCTGTCTGGTCGCAAATGACTATTTAAATCCGGAACCATTGATTGTTATGACGCTTACGGAAATTATATTTATTGTACCGTGGGTTATCGTCATCCGGAAATTTTATCAGTATTTATATCCGCCAAGACAGATGCTTGTTATCTATGGAAACTATTCTCCGGATGATCTGATCTCCAAGATTAATACGAGAAAAGATAAATACAATATCTGTGCCGCAGAAAGCTATCGTATTGGATATGAAAAGCTGTATCCGATGATCAAAAAATATAACGCTGTGGTTTTATGCGACCTCCCTTCGGAGGCGCGTAACCAGATTATGAAATACTGTTATCAGGAGTCGGTAAGAACTTATGTAACGCCAAAAATCTCGGATATTCTTTTCCGGGGAGCGGATGACATCCATCTGTTTGATACACCGCTTCTGCTGTCCCGCAATCAGGGACTGAGTATTGTGGATCAGTTTGTAAAGCGTCTGATGGATATCTTGATCTCGCTGATCGGCATTGTGATTGCATCGCCGTTTATGCTGGTGATCGTACTTGCGATCAAGCTGTATGATCATGGCCCGATTCTGTACAAGCAGGAACGTTTAACCAAAGACGGAGAGCCGTTCATGATCTACAAGTTCCGAAGCATGTCGGTGCATTCCGAGGATGCAGGAGCAAGACTTGCTGCCAAGGGTGATGCGCGGGTGACACCGGTCGGACGGGTGATCCGTGCAATCCATTTTGACGAGCTGCCACAGCTTTTTAATATTTTAAAAGGCGAGATGTCGGTTGTCGGTCCAAGACCGGAGCGCCAGATCATCGCGGATCAGTATACAGAGGAAATTCCGGAGTTTGTGCTTCGCCTGAAGGTGAAAGCCGGACTGACCGGTTATGCACAGGTGTATGGAAAGTATAATACGACACCGTATGACAAGTTAAAACTTGACCTGACTTATATTGAAAATTATTCGGTATGGATGGACATCAAGATTTTGTTCCTTACGTTTAAGATCCTGTTTGTGAGGGAGAATACGGAAGGTGTGGATGAAAACCAGACGACCGCGATCAGGAAAGAGTCGGATTAGAAAAAAGGAATAAACGGGTGAGAATTGATAGAGTTCAATTCTCACCCGTTTTTAAATCTATGGTTTTATAACAAATTTTACACCTATTTTCAGCATTTTTTGGGAATTAAACAGATTGCCTTTGCGCATATTTGTGTTATACTGATGGTAGTTTGTTGTTTTATAGGCTTTTTTAAGCGGAGCATACTGTTTGCGCGAAAGAGTGAAGAAAGCGCACACTTTATTTTGAAAGGCGAAATTTGTAAAGTGATAGGACAACCGGGGGAATGAAGGAGCAACGTATGAGTGACATAAAAATCAGCATCATCATGCCTGTATATAAGGTAGAAGAATATGTGGGCAAGGCGATTGATAGTATACAGGCACAAACATTTACGGATTATGAATTTTTGATCGTCGATGACGGAACTCCGGATCGAAGCGGCGAAATCTGTGATGCCTATGCGGCAAAGGATTCCCGTATTCAGGTGATCCACAAAGAAAATGGTGGAGCTCCGAGTGCGAGAAACACAGCAATTGATATGGCAAAAGGAAAATATGTGTATTTTCTTGATTCCGATGACTGGGCAGAAAAAACGATGCTACAGGATATGTACGATATGGCGGAGCAACACAATGCGCAGCTTGTCGTATGTGGATATTACATCGATACTTATTATGGGGACAAGCATCTGAGTGAGAAAATCTGTGTGGATGATAAAGTTTTTACGGATGCAAAGTCATTCCGCGAGGAATCTTATCGGTATTTTGACCGGAATATGTTATACACACCCTGGAATAAATTGTACCGGCTTGATTATATGAGAGAACACGGGTTATATTTTCCACAGACATTGTGGGATGATTTCCCGTTTAATATCAGTTATATCCGAAATGTGGAGTCCGTTGTGGTTTCCACAAAGGCTTACTATCATTTTATTCGTGCGCGTGCAGAGTCAGAGACTGCAGCTTATCGTGCGGATATGTACGATAAGCGCGAGGAGGAGCACGGATGGATGCTGGATCTGTACCGTGAGTGGGGCGTGGATAATGCACCGACGCAGGAGATGATCGCCCGCCGCTACATTGAGCGAATGGTAGGATGCATCGCAAATGTCACGAGTTCAAAGTGTACATTAAATGGTAGAGAAAGACGTGCGGAGATCAAAAAGATGCTTCATAATCCGCGGGTGGATGAAGCGTTAAAGATCGCACAACCGCGCTCTAAGTATATGAAGATCATGCTTGTTCCGATCCGTTGGAAGAATACGTATCTTACTTGGTTGGAGTCTGCGGTCATTACGTTGGTGAAGGAACGCAATACGAAACTTTTTGCAAAACTGAAAGCTGGAAGATGATATGGCAGTGTTACAGACAAATGAATTGCTGAAAGAAAATTTGTCCAGAAAAACGGGTTTGCATCGCTTGACGGATGAAGAGACGGAGGCAATCAAGAACGTTGTGCTGGAAGCGGCTTTGGATGTGATCGCATTGTGTGAAGAGAATGGAATCCCTTATATGTTGGGCGGTGGATCTGCACTTGGTGCGGTAAGGCATGGTGGATTTATTCCGTGGGATGACGACATTGACCTGAATATTCCGAGAAAATATATTACTCAGCTGATTCATGCGATCGAGAATCGATATCCAGACAAATATTATATCGAAGCGCCACTTTACACAGAGGGCTATCTGAGCTCTTTTATACAGGTGCACAGAAGGAATACTGTATTTCAGGAATACATGAATCAGAAAAAAGAGAATTGCGGAATTAAGCTGGATATCTTTATTATAGAAAATACCTATAATAATGCTGTTTATCGTGCCTGGCATGGAATCGGTGTTCAGGCAGGTTTGTTTTTTTTATCGTGTTACCGGATGTATGCGTGGCGTGATGAGTTCAAAAAGCTTGCGGAAGGAAACCGTAAAGCAAGCGTGATCATGTTTGTGAAGCGGTGTATCGGAGTACTTTTTGCATGCAATCCCATGGGACTGTATCGCAGTGTGCAGAAGAAAATGGCACAATGTACGGATGAAAAATCAGAATATATTACCATTCCCTCAGGGAGAAATCATTTCTTTGGAGAATTGTATCAGAGAGAAACTTTCATGCAAACGCAGAAGGTGGAGTTTGAAGGACACATGTTATGTGTCACAAGTGATTATAAAAATTATCTGACAAGATTGTATGGAGATTATATGGAGATTCCGCCGGAGGAGAAAAGAGAGCATCATGTGTTGTATGATCTGAAGCTTCCAGGAGAATATGTGGCACCGAAACTTCTTGATAAACAACAGATTCAGCAGGTCCTGACAGGAATGTTGGATGACTTTGTCGCTTACTGTCAGAGGCATGGACTCCGCTATTATCTGGTGGGCGGAACCTTGCTTGGTGCAGTAAGACATCAGGGATTTATCCCGTGGGATGATGATATTGATGTTGGTATGCCGAGAAAGGATTATGAGAGATTTCTTGAATTGGTGAATCAGGAACCGGTGAGCGAGCATTTACAGGCAATCAGCGGCGAGAAAGGAACTTTGTCCAATCCGTATTGTGAATTGATCCATGCAGGGACACACCTGGAGCGCAACAGTTCACAGTATATTCGGGAAAAATGTCAGGTATTACATTTGTTTTTGGATATTTTCCCGCAGGATGGATGGCCGGAGGATGAAAAGGAAGCGGCTCGTCTTTTCCGGAAGATGAAGAAGATGCGCTATATGATCCAGAATGCCAGAGCCAAGATCGGCAAGGGCACATCGCCGGGACATATTATCGCAAAAACGCCGATCGTTCTTCTTATGAGATGTGTTGGTTATCAGCGCATCATTGATAAGATGGATCGAATTGCCAGACGATATGATTATGATCGATCAAAATATGTAGGTGCGATTACTTATGGCATCTATGGTGTGGGTGAGCGGTGTCTGCATGATGAGGTGGTTGCATTTACCAATGTGACATTTGAGGGAAAGCAGTATTGTGCGCCTGGTTGTTATGACCGGTATTTAAGACAGATATTTGGCGATTATATGGTACTTCCACCTGCAGAAAAACGTGTGGATCATAAGATGAAAGTATGGGCAGAATTTGACGTATAGCATATTACTTGATAAAATAGGCTGAATTTGTAAAATAAACGCAACGAGGTAGATATGAAAAAATATATTGATTCATTTGTAAATTACCGCTTTCTGTTAAGCGAACTTGTTAAAAAAGGTATTAAACTCAAATACAGAAGATCCTATCTAGGTATTTTATGGTCCTTGCTTGAGCCGTTGCTCACAATGATTGTGCTGACTATGGTTTTCGGTACGATTCTCGGGACACGTACGAAGGAATTCTCCGTATACATTCTTTGCGGACGCTTATTATACAACTTTTATTCCACTTCAACAAAGTCGGCGCTGACATCTATACGTCGAAACGCAGCTATGATAAAAAAAGTTTATGTACCGAAGTATCTTTATACGTTATCAAGCATTTTGTTTAATTACATTATTTTCTTGATTTCATTGATCGTACTCGTCGTTGTGGCAGCTGTATTGAATGTTCGACCGACATGGTATCTGATTCAGGCTCCGATTGCGTTAATCCTTGTGTTGATGCTTTCTGTTGGTTGTGGATTCATTCTTGCAACAATGGGAGTGTTTTTCAGGGATATGGAGTATCTTTGGGGAGTTGCATTAATGCTGATTATGTATATGTGTGCAATTTTCTATCAGCCGGAAAAGATTCTTGATAGTGGATTTGCATGGATCCTGAAATTTAATCCATTATACTGTATCATTGACATTTTTCGTGCAGCAGTTTTTGGAAGAATGATGAATCTGCACTATTTTTTGTATGCACTTGGGTTTAGTGTTGTGACAATCGTGGCAGGTTTGATTATGTTTATTAAGAAACAGGATGAATTCATCCTCCAGATCTAAGAATGGAGTGTTTTATGAGCGAAGAAAATGCAATTGTATTAAAAAATGTTGGAATGAAGTTTAATCTGAGCAAGGAAAAGGTCGATAGTTTGAAAGATTATGTGATCAAATCGATCCGTCGCCAGATAGAGTATAATGAATTTTGGGCTCTCAAAGACATTAATCTGACTATTAAAAAGGGGGACCATGTCGGGATTTTGGGACTAAACGGAGCCGGAAAGAGTACTTTGCTTAAAGTGATCGCAGGAGTGTTCAAACCGACAGAGGGTTCTGTGGAAAAACATGGAAAGATTGCTCCGCTTCTTGAACTAGGAGCTGGATTTGAAAAGCAGTATACCGGCAAAGAGAATATATATCTTTACGGAGCAATGTTAGGATACACGAAGCAGTTTATTGATGAAAAATACGATGAGATTGTAGAGTTTTCTGAATTGGGTGAATTCATTGATGTTCCTGTGCAGAATTATTCGTCGGGAATGAAGTCACGACTGGGATTTTCAATTGCAACCATTGTCTCACCGAAAATACTTATTCTGGATGAGGTTCTTTCCGTAGGAGATGCAAAGTTCCGTAAGAAGAGCGAAAAGAAAGTAATGAGTATGTTTGATTCCGGAGTGACCGTACTTTTTGTATCCCACTCATTGGAGCAGGTAAAACGTATCTGTGATAAAGCGATGATTCTTGACCATGGAAAATTAGTAGCTTTTGGTGGAATTGATGAAATTGCACCGATGTATGAAAAAATGATTGAAGCTTATGAGTTGGAAAATCCAAAGCCGAAAAAGAAAAAAGCTTCAAAAAGGTAAGCGAGGAAACGAAAGCATGAAATTATCAATTATATGGAAGTTGTCGGAAAGAGAAAACGATAATCAGGTAACATTAGATTATCTGAAAGCAGAACTTGCAAAATATGAAGATGCAATTCAAATTCTGATTTACCCAGAAAGTAAAGAACAATTGTATCATGCGAGTTTTCAGATAAAAAATGGAACTGTTACAACGAGATCTCTCATTGGGGCATCGGAAGTAGAAGTATATGAAGATGCACAAAAGGCGGTAGATGGAGATTTTGTAACATATCTTTATAGCGGTGATCGTTGGTCTGAAAACGCATTATCCCTTTTACATGATATTTTACAGGAGAATGCTGATGATACTGTGATTATGATGCACAAAGTGATGCAGGATGAAACTGAGGGGCCTTTTGCAAAATTTCATGAGGGCAAAAAAATCATAAGTGTCAATGTGAAAAAGGATTTTGATATTTATCCGTTTTATTTTGGTGGAACGATTCTTGCAACAGAAGTGTTTTGCAAGCGAACGCTGCATAAAGAACTAGGTCTTGAAACTGAACGGGAATTTTTCCTTTCTATTGTATCTCATTATAAAAAGGTACGCTTCTTAAATGAAATAATATTTTATTCATCTAGAGCACAGGAAGGAGATTTTACTTTTTTTGAACCGATATATGATGAAGATTGGTATGATAAATCTTTTACACAGTTTTGGATACCTTTTCTGAAGAAACAAAAAGAAAAAAATGGAAGGGTTCCGACTTTTATACAGTATAATTTTTTGTTTAGTGTGAAGGCTCGCTTTATGAGCAACATGAACAATCGAAATAAACATGTGATTCCGGAAGGACAGGAGTCTTTATGTTTGGAAAAAATAGGACAGGCTTTTTCTTTTATAGATGATGATATTTTATTCAACTGTCATAAAATTCAGGAATCAAATGTGACGGATTCTTTAAAATGGCTTTATGGCATTTTAAAATATGGTCAGGGTTATCATTTCGAAAAGAAATATCTTTCTGGAATTCCATATTATGGTGCAGAAAACGTCATATTCAATAAAATTACAAATTTAAAGACAAATATTCTTTTCATGAATTATGAGGATAAAATGCTACGGATTGATGGAACGATTCATCCAATCCTGTTTTCAATGGCATCAGAGGTTTATTTGAGTTTTAATGGGAAAAAGTATAACCTTCAGTATAATCAGCGGTATGCATTAAATAAAGTATTCGGCGTGAGTATTTATAAAGGTCATTCGTTTCATGTGGATCTTCCGATGGAAGGTGTTGAGGACGCACACCTTTTTTGTCTGGCAAAAATCGGAGATGAGATGATAAAAATCACATTTTGTTATGAATCTCATTTTAGCCGTATGAGTGGAGCTTTTTCAAACAGTTATTGGTGTTTCGGTATGAATCCACAGTATATCGCCCTTAAGGATGAGGAGGGAATGCGCATTTGTGTAATTACTCCAAAGGATAAAAAGAGGCAGGAACGAAGATTATCGAAAGAAATGTTTTTATCATTCAAAAAACGTGCATGGTTGTTTCTTGTAATCCGAAAGGTCTATTTTATGATGCGCCCGATTATGAAGCGCAAACCAATTTGGATGTATTTGGATAAAATCTATAAAGGTGGGGACTCTTCCGAATATTTATATCGGTATTCAATTGCACAAAAGGATGGAAATAAGCATTATTATTTGATTGATAAGAATGCAACGGATTATAAACGTTTAAAGAAAGATGGTTATAAACCGCTTGTCAGAGGAAGTATTAAGCATCGTTTGGTATTCCTGATGGCAGATATGATGGTTATTTCAAACTCGACTGTTTTTGCATTTAATAATTATGGTCTTCCTAATTCAAGTTATGTGCGTGATCTGGTTGATTTCCATGTGTGTTGTGTGCAACATGGAATGTCCGTGCAAAAGATTGCAGTGGCTCAGAATCGCTTGCGTGATAACACCAGATTATATTTCTGCGCATCAAAGTATGAAATTGAAAATCTTTCTAAACCAATATATGATTATAAAGGGTATGATGCCCTAAAGCTTACTGGTGTGCCACGGTATGACGGTCTGAAAAATGATGATAAAAAACAGATTTTGATCAGCCCAACGTGGCGAATGCAGGCAGCGGTTCCGGTTCGGACAAGTGAGGGCGAACAGAGAGATTATAATCCATTGTTCAAGGAGAGCACGTATTTCCAGGTATTTAATGCCTTGATCAATGATCCGCGGCTGATCGAAGCGGCCAAGAAATATGGATATCGTATTAAATATGTACTGCACCCGATTGTAAGTGCGCAGGTAAATGACTTTGATAAAAATGATTATGTGGATATTATTCCGGCTGTTGGTGATATGAGTTATGAGACCATGTTCCGTGAATCCAGTCTGATGGTAACGGACTTCTCGGGAATCCAGTTCGATTTTGCTTATATGAGAAAGCCGCTTGTTTATCTGCATCATAAAGATATTCCTCAACATTATGAAGAGGGAACATTCTTCTATGATACGATGGCATTCGGAGAAATTGCACATGATAATGATGAACTGATCGATCTGTTATGTGAATACATGGCAAGTGGATGTAAGATGAAGGAAGAATATGTACGTCGTGCTGATGATTTCTTCTATTATAATGATCATAACAACTGTAAGCGCATTTATGATACGATGATTGAATATCAGGAAAAGAAAATTTTACCGTATCGTCAGAAATAATAAGAACAATGTAAACTATTTTTTAGAAAGCAGGGAGAGGTTATTATGAATATTGGAGTAATTTTTGCAGGTGGTGTAGGTAAACGAATGAACAGTCGTGTCAAGCCGAAACAATTTATTGATGTATATGGAAAGCCGATTATTATCCATACGCTTGAATTGTTTGAAAATCATCCGGGAATCGATGCGATTGCGGTTGCATGTTTGGAGGACTGGATTCCTTATCTGCAGGAACTGTTGGAAAAATTTAATATCAAGAAGGTAAAGAAGGTTGTACCGGGTGGAGCAAGTGGACAGGAGTCCATCTACAATGGGTTAAGAGCAGCAGAAGAGATTGCTGCCGGAGAAAAGTCGATCGTATTGATTCATGACGGAGTACGTCCGCTGATCAACGAGAAGACCATTACCGATAACATTGAGTCTGTAAAAAAATATGGTTCATCCATTACCTGTGTGAAGGTAAAGGAGACAGTTTTGGTTGTGGGTGAGGATAATTCGATCGAGGATGTTCCAAACCGTGAAGACACACGTCTGGCACGTGCACCACAGAGCTTTTATCTGGATGAAATCATTGGAGCACACCGCAAGGCAATGGCGGAAAATAAATATGACTTTATCGATTCCTGCTCTATGATGCAGTATTACGGCAAAAAACTGTATCTGATCGAGGGTCCGCAGGAGAATATCAAGATTACAACACCGGATGATTTCTATACGATGCGTGCACTTCTCGATGCAAGAGAGGAAGCGCAGATCTACGGTCTTGAAAGTTAAGGAGCATTGCTATGAGAGAGGTATTGATAGAGGATTTTAAGCAGCTTACGGAACGTAATATTCCGTGGAATGAGCTGCGTGACAAAACATTTTTGATCACAGGCGCAACGGGACTGGTCGGTTCATTGCTGGTAAGATGTCTGTTATATGCCAATGAGACCATAAATCTGAATGCAAAGGTATATGCTGTTGTGCGTAATACCGATAAAGCCGATCGTATTTTTGAAGATGAAAAAACGGATGCGCTTTCTTACATCGTGGCAGATCTGGCAACGGAGAAAGTATGTTGTGAGGGCGAATGCGATTATATCATCCATGCGGCAGCAGTTACGGCTTCTAAGCTTATGGTATCCGATCCGGTAGGAACCATTCGTACTTCGATTGACGGAACAGAGAAGATGCTGCAGCTTGCAGTTGAAAAAAAAGTGAGAGCATTTATTTACATTTCTTCTATGGAGATTTACGGACAGCCGAAGACCGAAGGAAAGACAGCAGAAAAAGATCTGGGATATGTCGATATCGAGACGGTTCGCAGCTGCTATCCGGAAGGTAAACGTATGTGTGAGTGTATGTGTACCGCATATGCGGCGCAGTATGGAGTGAATGTGATCAGCGCAAGACTGGCTCAGACTTTTGGAGCGGGAATTCTTCCTACAGAAAACCGTGTATTTGCACAGTTTGCAAGAAGTGCAGTCAATGGAGAGAATATTGTCCTGCATACGACCGGAGAATCGGAAGGAAATTATGTATATACGGCAGATGCGATCGCTGCGATACTGACGCTTCTGGTGAAGGGCGCAGCAGGGGAAGCATACAATATTGCAAACGAGGAGAGTCATATTACGATCCGCAATATGGCAGAGCTTGTTGCAAAAGAGATCGCCGGAAGCAAGATTCAGGCTGTGATCGATATCCCAGAAGACAGTGCATCTTTGGGGTATGCACCACCGGTAAAAATGTGGCTGGACGCATCAAAGATGCGTGCGCTTGGATGGAAACCGGAGGTTGGATTGGTAGATGCGTACAAGCGCATGATTCGCTGGATGGAGTAAAAGACATAGGAGACAGATATGAAGATAGGATTGATTTCGATCAATATGCATACCAAATCGTTGAACTTTGCATGCCCGATTCACAGTTGGGCGTTTCAGCGTTTTTTACAGATGCATGGCATTGAGTCAAAAGTTATTGATTATACCCCTAATTATAACGATGATTTTCCTGCGAGAGAGCCTGCTTCTTACTATGAGAAAAAGTATAATGAGTTGTTGGAAAAGGAACCGCAGACAGAAGAAGGGATTCGAGACCGGGAAATAAAACTTCGACAGTATAAATTCAAGTGGGAAGGGTACGCAGCACTACATGATGAACGCTGTGAACGTTTTGACAAATTTGAAGATTTTGTGCAGACCTACTATGATAAGACGGACGAAGCATATGATGAAGTAAAGCTGGATTTGGTTGACAGTGGATTTGACTGTTATATTTGTGTGACGGATGTTATTTGGTCCTGTGATGAGTATTGGGGATTCGATAGAGGATTCCTGCTGGATTGCAAGACCATGGAAAACAAATGGAAGATTTCATATGCTGCCAGCCGGGGGGTGCCGAAGTCGATACCGAAATATGAAGAAGAATATTTTGCGCGTGCAGTTTCTGATATTGATTTTATTTCTGTTCGGGAAAAAAGCCTTGGAGATTATGTGCACAGTCTGTTACCAGAAAAACAGGTGACAACGGTGATCGATCCGGTGCTCTTATTACCTGTTGAAGAGTATGAAAATATTTTGATCAGACCAAAGATCGAGAATTATATTGTTGTATATTATGCGATGGAGCGACCAAAAGAATTATTTGATATGGCGATTCGATATGCCAAGACACACAATGTTCGAATTGTTGAATTGACACATTTGCCTATCGAAGGTGGAATGGTACAGGATAAGGATGTCGAAGTAATTCAGGATTTTGCAGCAGGTCCGGAAGAATGGCTGGGTTATTTGAAATATGCAGATTGCATTTTTACAAATTCGTTTCATGCGACCTGTTTTAGCATTCTGTTTCATAAGAAATTCTTCAACAGCAAGCGAAATGGTGATAAATTGAGTAATTTATTGGAAACCTTTGAACTTACGGATCGTACGTTTGATGAATTACGTAAAGGATTTGCGGATAGAGCTGCTCAAAAAGGATTGCGCAGATATTATCACAGTGCACGAATTTTTCTCGGAATGGAAAAAAGACCTTTTGATCGAGAAATCAATTATCGAAACGTTGAAAGGCTTTTAACTCAAGAAAGACAAAAGTCAGGTGAGTTTATTCTGTCGGCTATTGCCTACGCTGAACAACATCCAAGACCTCACACAGACTACGATGCCGTGCGTAAAAATATGAAGATGGATTTCGCTTATTATGGAAATTCGACGGAAGCGGTTTGGACTGGCGGGGAAATTAATACTACATCGGAAGAACTTAGAACGATCTCAAATGGAAAGATCGAGTATCGCCAGCATAACTTCCAAAATAGCGGAGAGATAATGTCTCGTTTTGATCTGTTCAGAAGAGATGGATATTCGTTAGAGGGATGGTACATACGTATCAGAGTCAAGCACAATTGGTATTGGGTAAATACAGACGGAGGGATTGTTCCAAGGGATCAGGATCATAAACCTTCTATGGATCGTGAACACATGCTTGTTAAACCAGGAATGAAAATTCCATATGTGCCGATTCCTATGATTTCTGTAATGATAGCAGACGCAGTTTGGAAGAAAATTGAGAAAGAAGAAAATAAATGAAAAGATCAAGCAAGAAGATAATTTGGTTATTATTGGTTGCAATATTGTTATTCTCTACACAAACGATTTCCGCAAAAGCGGCTTCAGATGTTAAATTGTATACGGTTAAAGGGCATACGATTACTGTTAAAGCAAAAAAAGGAAAAGATATTTCAAAACCATTGAATGCTGCATTAAGGGCTGCGTCTAAAAAGGCAGGCAAGAAGAACATTTATACAGTCAGGGTTCCGAAGGGAAACTATCTGGTTAAAGACGTAATTCATTTATATGGTAATGTATGTTTAAATCTTACAGGTTCGACGTTAAAGTGCAGTATGTCATCTGGAAATATGCTCCTTTTAGGAGACAGTCAGATTAATGAGAATGCAAAAAAAATGAAGGGATATGGAACCATTCAGAATATAAAGGTGCTTGGAGGTACTTTTCAGGGAAATCGCAAAAATACCTCTTCTCTGATTCGTGCAGCGCATAGTAAAAATGTGACATTTGATGATTGCACTTTAACGGGAGGCGGATGTGCTCATCAGATGGAGGTTGCGGCAATTGATGGATTTACGGTTAAAAATTGTACATTTAAGGATATGCCGGGGAATGGGTCAGGAGAGAAGCAGGAGGCACTTCAGTTAGATATTCCATGTGGAGAATATATCTTTCCAGGAACATATCTGGATGGAACGCCAATGAAACATGTAAAGGTTAGCGGTTGTACTTTTAAAAATGTTCCAAGAGGTGTTGGCAGCCATAGTATGATAGTTGGAGTATATTTTGATGATGTTGTGATTGAAAATAATTCTTTCACAAATGTCGCAGAAGAAGCAATCGTTTGTCTCGGATATCGAAAGTGTAAAGTTAAGAACAACGAAATTAAGAACTGTGGTGCAGGAATTTTGTTCCAATATTTTAAACCCAATGTTCAATCGGTATATAAAAGTGTATTTGACGGAAAGAAGAAGGTTGATTATTCTGTTGCCTATGATGCGGATGCAGAAATTGCCGAAAACAATATTATTATAACTCCATCAAGTGAAGTAGATAAATCAGTTGGAATTAAAGTGTATGGGTTTAATCTCACGAAGGATACGAATGCAGTTGGTCATGGTTCTCATGACCTGATTCCCAAAAACAATTATTATGTTAGTGGCGTTACGGTATCAAATAATAAAATCACAACTTGTGGGCATGGCATTCAATTCTTTGATGTAAAGGATTCTGCAATCAAAGAAAATACAATTGTATGTAATGGCAAGGGAGATTATGATGGCATTTTTGTAGAATTTCAAAGTGAGGGCATTGAAGTGATGGGCAATGAGATTACGGATGCTCCACGTTATGGAATTTGTTTCCAAGGGGAAAGTAATGCTCATGCAATTACAGACAATAAGGTTAGTATGGCTGGAAAATATGGAATATATCTATACAATGGAGCAAGTGCATCGGGAGCAATCTCGGGAAATACTGTAAGCTATGCAAAGAATGCTGGTATTTTCTTGAATAAAAACAGTAGTGCAGGAAGTATTACTGGGAACCATGTGACTGCATCAGGAAGGGGCATTTATACATATCAGAATTCAGCTATATTGGGAGAGTGCTCTGGTAATACAATTGATTAAATCAAAATATGTCCTGAATAAAAAGGAACAAAAGAAATGAAAAGGGCTGCAACAGAAAGATGTTGCAGCCCTTAATTATCTTTTTTGTTTTGTTAGTTTCTTGACTACGCCACTCGGTTTACAATAGTATTTTTGCCCTTTCCACCTGATCTTGTGGTCGCGAACAAGTTTGCCTGATTTTCCGAAGTAATAGTTGTACTTTCCTATTTTGACCATAGTGCTTTTTTTCATAACACCATAACGATCAAAATAATATTTTGCTCCATTGATAGATAAGGTATCATCGATTAATAGAGAGCCATCTTCATAGACTGCATAAGTCTTATTTTTAAAATTAACCAATTGATATTCTTCTTCGTTATCAGGTCGAATGAGTAATCCTTCTTTTGAAAAGATATAGTAATCACCATCAATTTCTGTTATATGGTTTCGAACCATTTTTCCAGATACATCGAAATAGTATGTGTCAACAAGTTCTTCATCTGTATTTTCATTTGACGCGTCTTCGTTGGAACTGAATTCTGTATCCGTGGATACATCGTTGGATGAATCTGGGGTTCGGGCTACATCATACCACTCATCATAAAGAAAGGTATCTTCCGGAGTGAGCGCATAATAATTTGAACCGATACGTTTAAATATAATCTCATTCGTTCCATTTATCATTTTACATCCATTGGAACGGAAATAATACTTGTCTCCTCCAATATTGGTAAAGCCCTTTGCCATATAGGCAAATTTTTCATCAGATGATAACCGATAGAAGCGTCGACCTTCATCATAGGTTCTCCAACCTAAATAGTTCCCGGTTGTTGATGAAAATTTTCCGTATTCCATACGACCGGTTTCATTAAAATAGAAATAATGACCGTCAATATAATGAATACCCGTAATCGGTTGCCCATCTTCATAATAGTACATGTTATGGTCTCTGTTAAAACCATCTTCACCATAAACAGAAATCCATTTATTGACTTTGGTTTTTGATGAAATGGTTGTCCCTTGATACAAAGTGATTTCATCGTTTTTAATGTGGTAGATCATCGTTTTTTTCTCTGTTGCTGGCAAGTAACACATTCCGTATTTGGTGGCACGCGTGGCAGAAGCATAGGTTTTCCAATGTCCGGTATCCTCATTTATTCCGGTGAAACTTGAGTTGGATGCGAAGGAATAGGTCGGACGAATCGCTTTTAACAATTCGGCTGAGTTACCGGAACTGATCCCATGGTGTGATAGCTTCATTATATCGCATTTTAATTCGTTTCCGTACTGTTGTAAAAGATAATTGGCTTCATCAGACATACAATCACCGGCGGTAAAGTAGCGGGTCGATCCACATGTGAAAATTGCTGCAAGGGAACAGTTATTCTCATAGTAGGTGTATATAGAAGCTCCGGATTCGGTTAAGGTACTTCCTGGTGTTGTGGCATATTTCGCGGGCGTAAAAGAAGTTGTGTAAAGAGGACCGATAATTTGTCCATCAGCATCGCCAACTTTAACATGATCACCTACATTGAGATAGACAATTTGACTATTATTTCGTGATAAAATGTAATTTTGCAGGCGAGTGTATCTTCGTTGGTTGTTTAAAGAATAAGGTGATAAGGACGGATCTGCAAGATACAGGGTGTCTACATGAATATTTGCAGCTTCCAATTGCTTTAAACCAGCAAGAAGGTTGTTTGAAGATCCACCAATATGATCCTTGTGAAGATGGCTGAACATCACATCAATGTTTGTAGCACCAATGGCGACCAGCTGCTTTATAATTGCTGTAACATGAGAAGCAGTTCCCATATCGATCAGTAGATAATGATCTTTGGATTCTAGTAGTACAGAATCGCCCTTGTCTGTCCCCGGCAGATACATGGCATAGATATTTAATTCTGTGTCTAGTGTACCGGCATAAACTTCTTGTGAGGGGAAAAAGGTAAAAAATATTGAAAAAATAAGTAATATAGTTAATATTTTTTTACGCATATATTCGCCTTCCTGTTTTTTATAATATCATACATAAAAGAGATTATACCACATATTAGGATGTAAGGTATGACATCTTTTTATTTTTGAAATGCAATTTTTTGGATGAATTCGTTGAAACATAGTGGACAGTAAGTTATTACGGTGCTATGATAAAATTTATATTTACGTATATAAAAGAGAGAGAACCTATGAAAAAACAAAAGAGCAAATGGAAAATTGCGGCAGGGATCATACTGATCTGCCAGTTGATCGTATCAATTATTACTGGTGGCATTCTTGTCTGGCTGAACATGTTACCAACGAAATATACGCTGTTAGTTGTTTTAATTCTTGTGTGGCTTTTGACAATTGTTTATTATTTTTTTTGTTCGAAGGTTAAGAAGAAAAAGGGGAAGAAATTAACTGCCAAAAAGAAAAAACAAAAACTGTATGTAAAAAGAAGTATCGGTTGCGTGATTTCGGCGATGACGATGGCTCTTTGCATTGCAGCATCCTCTATGATGTGGCAGGCGGGGAATGCAATTTCCAATATTACGGATCATGTAGTTGTGACAGACACGGTATCGGTATATGCTCTTGCGGATAATCCGGCAGAATCGGTTGCGGATATCAAAGATGGTATATTTGCAATTACGCAGAATTACGATTTCGAGCATACAAAGACGACAATTGACAAAATCAATGAGAATCTCGGCATGGAGATTAAAACACAGAGCTTTGATACGGTATTTGATATGGTAGATGCTTTATATGCAGGCAATGTGGATGCCATCATATTGAATGCAGCTTATGTGGATGTGATCGAGAGTCAGGATGATTATAAGGAGTTTTCGGATAAGACGAAGACGTTATACGACCATGAAGTACAATCAACTGTGGTAAAAGATAATACGGATACGACTAAGAATATTACACAGGATCCGTTTGTTGTTTATGTCAGTGGCTCTGATACCAGAAATCTGAAACTCGCGACCAGTCGAAGCGATGTCAATATTCTTGCTGTTGTTAATCCAAAGACTAAGCAGGTGCTGCTTTTGAATACGCCGCGTGATTATTACGTGCAGACCACGGTGAGTGGAGAGATGCGTGATAAACTGACACATTGCGGAGTCTATGGAATTGATTGTTCTATGGGAACATTGGGTAATCTGTATCAGGAGAATGTGGATTACTATGTACAGATCAATTTTAATGGATTTTCGACAATGATCGATGCGATTGGCGGAATCACGATTGATTCGGAAAAATCGTTCCGCACGAGTGAGGGCGGATATTATATCAGTCAGGGAACCAATCAGTTGAATGGAACGGTTGCTTTGTCTTATGTAAGAGAACGTAAGGCGTTTGCGGACGGTGATAATGCAAGAGGCCGTCATCAGATGCAGGCAATCGAGGCGATCATTCAGAAGGTTTCTTCCGGAACAACAGTACTGAACAATTATTCTGCAATCTTAAACAGCATGGAAGGAATGTTTACAACAAATATGAGTTCTTCCGACATTTCGGCATTGGTAAGAATGCAGCTTTCGGATATGGCATCGTGGAATGTAAAATCGTTTGCAGTATCGGGACAGGGAAGCTCCCAGAAGACCTATTCGATGCCAACGAAACGCAGCTATGTTATGTATCCGGATGAGACACAGATTAATTATGCAAGAATTCTTGTAGATAAAGTAATCGATGGCGTTATTCTTTCAGATGAAGATATGACGATGCCAACGTTGCAATAAGTTTATGCAGTAATAGGGCACGAATGTGTCCTATTATGTTTTAGATATAATGGTAGAAAGAAGACAAAAAGATGCAGGCAAGAACAATTAAAAATGGTAAATTCCGGTTGGAGTCACTCAGCGAATACAGGGGTGAGATTTACGGAATCAGTATATTCTGGGTTATGCTATTTCACATGAAAGAAAGCCATTATTTTCCAACGATAAAGGGGAGCAGTCTATATCATGCCTTGATGGAATTTGTGGGCATGGGAAATATGGGCGTGGACATCTTCCTGTTTTTATCCGGAATCTGTTTATATTTTTCTTTTACAAAAAATCCGGATTTCTATGCATTTATAAAAAAACGCATTGCAAGAATTGCATATCCTGTATGTTTTACAAGTATGTTGCTTTGGCTGCAATATCTTATGATGCATAGAATTTCAATATGGGGATTTGTGAATCGTGTGTTCCTATTACAATATTGGATTGATAGTGACAGGCAGGTTTGGTATGTATCACTATTGTTGATTCTGTATTTTGTATATCCATATATTTATCGATTCTTTTTTGAAAAAAACAATATTATATCTTCGGTTTGTCGAACTACGGGTCTGATTTTGATTATTGTAATAATTACAGCAGGAATTCATTTTGAATATCCTCGACTGTATCAGGCGATTGATTTAGCTTTGCCGAGAGTACCTGTTTTTCTTACAGGATGCATTTGCGGAAAATTCGTTTATGAAAAAAGGCATATTCCATTTATGATTCCGCTTGTGACAATTGTGTTATTTGTCGCATCCTATGTCGTTACGAATAAGATGCATATGTATCATGGTCTGTTGCAGCGCTACATATATTGGTGCGGAGGCGTAGCGGCAGCATTCTTTCTTGTTATTGTACTGTCTTGCACACCGAAGTGCTTGCGCAGTATATGTTGCAAGTGGGGTGCAATTTCATTGGAAATTTATTTGGCGCATATTGTTATTCGAAGAGAATTGGGTACGCAATTTGCAAAAACGTATCTAGGATTGCCATGGTGGGGCAATGTTCTCATTATTTTTGGTGGTGCATATATATGGGCCAGGTTTGTGGCGTGGTGTGTCACAAAAGCTCAGGCTTTAAAATTGAAATCTTCTTTGTGACGGGTTGTTTGTGTGAAAGAAGTACGATATAATATGTTTAAATTGATCTCATTGGCAATATTGATGGGAGGAAACACAAGTGAGAAGTATGAAATATCTGAGAAATTGTAGAGGGAAAAAATGTGCAGCAGGTTTGTTGGCTGCCTGTTTATTGGTTGGAAGCAGCGTTGCAATTCCGGCACCGGTGCAGGCTGCCGTGAATTGGACTCAGCTTGCAGAGGATGATCAGTTATATCCGGGAGCAAAATATACGGAAGATGATGCAAGATATGTATACATTTTGCCGAAGAATGCGACAACAAAGAAGGGATGTACCGTGGTTGCATATTTCGGTGGCTCGCAGAGCGTAAAGCTGCCGAAAAAAATCGGTTCTTATAAGATTACCAATTTTGGAACAGGATTTTCGACTTTGACAAATATTCAGACAATCACGATGCCGTCCGGCTATACTACCATTGAGTCGAAAGCATTTAACGGATTGGGGCAGTTGTATCGCATTTCTATTCCTGCCAGTGTGAAAAGCATTGCGGATGATGCGTTTGCTGCCTGCGATCTCAGCAGACTTACGATTGTAGCACCTTATGGCTCGGAAGCGGAGCATTACGCTTTCTTACATGGCATCCATTATACAAATACGACTTCGGTGCAGGTTCAGCCGAATGGTACTTCGATGTACATAGGAGAAAAGAAAACGATCGCGGTACTGAATACAAATAAGGATGCAACCTGGAAGAGCTCGAACAAATCGGTTGCAACGGTAAACTCGGATGGTGTTGTTACGGCAAAGAAAGCCGGCAGCACAAAGATTTCTGCCACCGTTGGAGGCAAGACGTATACATATACATTTAAAGTAGCTGCCAGAACGCAGGATAATGTGCTGAAAACGGTATGGAACAATTATGTGACACCTTACATGAGCGATTATGAGAAAGCGGTCGCGGCAGAACAGTGGGTATCAACACATATTGAAACAAGTGGAACATCGGCGTCGGTCAAGACGGCTCTTGAAAAGGGAAACGTTAATTATACCGGTCGCGCCAATACCTATAAAAAAATTCTTGAGCATTACGGCTTAAAGGTCAGTGTGGTCAAAGGCAGCAAGAATGTGGAAAATTCCGTTGTGATCGCAGGCAAAACCTATAAGGTTTCTGCTTTAACAAAGGTTCCTTCTTCTGATAAGAGTTATACGACCACAACCCTTGGAGGCGTTGCTATAAACAAGAGTACGATGAATCTGTCGGTAGGAGGAACCGATACATTTAAGGCTCTTGGAACAAAACAAAAGATTACCTATAGCAGCAACAATAAAAAAGTTGCTACGGTAACCTCTGGTGGTAAAGTGACGGCAAAGGGTGCCGGCACCGCTACCGTAACTATGAAAATGGGCGCAAAGACTTACAAATTAAGAGTCCGCGTCACCAAATGAAAGGAGAATTTATTCCATGAACAAATTAACCAAAAGAATTTTAAGCGTGTTTTTAGCAGTTGCTATGATCGTGACAATCCTTCCTCAGGTAGCAACGACACAGGCTGCAACAACTACTAAAAAGTTAACACTTTATGTTGGCGAGAAAGTCGAGGTATATGTAACCTGTAAGTCATTATCAAGCGTATCATCTTCGAAAAAGGCGGTAGCAAAGACTAGCAAGAGTGGTAAAAAAGTTACAATCGCTGCGAAGAAAGCGGGATCTGCCAATGTGACCATTACAGGTAAGGACTGGTATAATAAAACACAGAAGCTTGTCTATAAAATTACAGTAAAGAAACCTACATTTTCATGTAACGTGCAACCGTTGAATAACGGATATGTATTAGTAACTGCAAAGAATACAACAGGAGCAATGTTTGATAAAGCAACGTTGTCATATACGTTGAAGGATACATCCGGAGAGGTTGTAAAAAAGGATTCAACAAGCATTTACAAATTGTTTGCAGGAAAAGTACATTACGAGAAGATTTATGTCGGTACCAATTATGAAATCGATTGTGATGCATCATCCGCATCGGTTTCCGGAGTTGGAAGATATTATCCGGATAAGACATATAAGAACATTGCGAGTAGCGCGGTTGAATATAAGGAGTTAAACGTAGAAGAAACAGACAGCCAGATCAAGTTTGATCTGAAATTAAAGAATACTTTGAATAAAGAAGTTACTTTAAAGTATTACGTTATTGCTTATGATGCCAACGACAACATCATCGATGTACCTTGTAGCGGAACAAGAACATTAAGCAAGAAAGAAGTGAATACCGCTTCTTATAATTATGTAAGTACCAGTCAGTATACACAGGCAAATTATGATCATTATAAGATTGTAGTTCAGGGATGTTACGAGACAAAATAGAATATGAATAAACGATTTTCTGGTTAAACAGGTTAATCATGAATTTTGAGAAGCAGATTCAGTATAAGATGGGATCTGCTTCTTTTTGTGCGCATTCTATGAACGAAATCTTAAGAGATTCTAATTTTTAGTGCAAAAACTTTCCAAATAAATCAAGTTGTGATAAAATGTCTTACGATATCATTATGAAAATATAGGAGGACATTGTTCGATGGATTATAAGCAGGCATATGAGAAGTGGTGTAACGACCCATATTTTGATGAGGCAACCAGAGAAGAGCTGAAGGCTTTGGCGGGAGACGAGAAAGAAATAGAGGATCGTTTCTATCGTACACTTGAGTTTGGTACAGCCGGACTTCGCGGCGTCATCGGTGCCGGAACGAATCGTATGAATGTGTATACCGTTCGTCAGGCTACACAGGGACTGGCAAATTATATTCTTTCACAGAATGGACAGAATAAAGGCGTAGCAATCGCGCATGATTCCAGACTGATGGCTGACGAGTTTACGGATGCAGCAGCATTATGCCTTGCAGCAAACGGAATTAAAGCTTATGTATTCAAGAGCCTTCGTCCGGTTCCGGAACTGTCGTTTGCGGTACGTGAACTTGGATGCATTGCAGGTATTGTTATTACTGCGAGTCATAATCCGAGAGAATACAATGGATATAAAGTATATTGGGAGGATGGCGCACAGGTAACGCCTCCACACGATACCAATATTATGGATGAAGTTGCAAAAGTGACTTCCTTTGATATGGTTAAGACCATGGATAAAGACGAGGCAATGAAAGCGGGTCTGTATGAAATTATCTCAGATGATATTGATGAGAAATATTTTGCCGAGCTTCGTAATCTGTCCATTCATCCGGAGATCATCAAGCAGATGGCAAAGGATATCACCATCGTTTATACGCCGCTTCACGGAACAGGACTCGGTCCGGTCAAGAGAGTATTAAAGGATCTTGGCTTTGAAAAGGTATTTATCGAGCCGCAGCAGGCCGTTGCAGACGGACATTTCCCGACAGCACCTTACCCGAACCCGGAGAATCCGGATGCATGGGAGCTGGCGCTTAAGCTTGCAAAGGAAAAGGATGCGGATCTCGTACTTGCGACCGATCCGGATGCAGACCGTCTTGGTGTGTACTGCAAGGATACAAAGAGTGGCGAATATGTAACATTTACCGGTAATATGTCAGCCATGCTGATCGCAGAATATATCTTAGGACAGAAGACTGCAAATGGTACGATGCCGAAGAACCCGGTACTGGTAGAGTCTATCGTATCAACCGATATGGCAAAAGCGATTGCTGCCGCATACAATGTAGAACTTGTTGAGGTGCTGACCGGATTTAAGTATATCGGAGAGCAGATGCTCAAAATGGAGAAAAGCGGAGAGAAGAATTATGTATTCGGTTTCGAGGAGAGCTATGGATGCCTTCCTGGAACTTATGCAAGAGATAAGGATGCTCCTGCTGCTGTGTGCATGTTATGCGAGGTCGCCGCTTACTTAAAGTCCCAGGGTAAAACCTTGTGGGATGGTATGATCGAGATGTACGAGAAGTATGGTTATTATCGTGAAGGCATTGCTACCATGACGCTGAAGGGAATTGACGGTGCCGCTCAGATTCAGGAGATTATGAACCGTGCAAGAAATGCTGCACCGGAAAAGATTGGCAGCTTTGATGTACTTGCTGTACGTGATTATAAGGCTGATACGAGAAAAGATATGAAAACCGGAGAAGTGACCGCTACAGGACTTCCAAGTTCCAACGTATTGTATTATGAACTTTCTGATCATGCATGGTGCTGCGTACGTCCATCCGGTACTGAGCCAAAGATTAAGTTCTACGTTGGTGTAAACGGTACATCGCTTGAGGGTGCAGACGCAGAACTTGAAGAGTTAAAGGCGCAGGTGCTTAAGACATTCGAATAAATGGTATAGATCAATGATGAAGATATACATATGTCCACAGTGTGGATGGCTTCGAATGGTGAGCAGACGAAAAGATGTGGAGTGCCACCAATGTGGCAATTCCGAGATGAGACTGACGAATCTTGACCTGGAAAAGTATTCGTCCATGTCCGAGGATGAGCGTGCCGGTTATGCGGATGCATGGCTCTATATACACAACAAACATAGTGTCAGGGTTTCCGAAAAATCATGACATTCAAACAAAAGGATTTAAAAATATGGCAAATAGTAAAAATAGCAGAAAAAGAAGAAAGAAGAAAAAAAGCAGAAAGCTGTTGTTATTCGTTTTTGAGATTCTGCTTCTGGCAATCCTGCTTCTGGCAGCATATTTTGTCAGCATGATGAATCGTATCAAGTACGAGGATCTGGATGTGTCGGAGGCCGGCATTAACAGTGATCTGGATGAAAATACGATTCTTTCTTTGGAGGGATATACGAATATTGCTTTGTTTGGATTGGATAACCGTAGTTCAAACAATTATGATACCGGTAATTCCGATGTTATTATGATCGCAAGCATCAATAATAAGACCAAGGACATTAAGCTTGTATCCCTTTATAGGGACACCTATCTGAGTATCGGAAACGGATCTTATCATAAGTCGAATGCTGCATATGCACATGGTGGCGCGAAACAGGCGGTACAGATGCTGAATTCCAATCTGGATCTGGATATCAAAGACTATGCCTGTGTGGACTGGGCTGCGATGGTTGAGGTTATTGATGATCTGGGCGGACTTGATCTGGAGATCACGGAAGGTGAGATGAACCAGATTAATAAGTACAAGAAAGATGTTGATCTCGTAACCGGTAAAGCTACGCCGAATGTGACACAGTATGGTCTGGTACACCTTGACGGAACGCAGGCAACGACTTATGCGCGAATCCGTAAGCTTGCCGGAGATGACTTTAAGCGTGCGTCCAGACAGCGAATCGTATTACAGGCAATCATGGAGAAAGCCAAAAAGGCGGATTTCGCAACACTTACCAATATCTGTAATTCTGTCATTGATGATGTGTCCACAAGCTTATCCATCACGCAGATCCTCTCGCTGGCGAAGGATGTTGGTTCCTACAATATTGCAAGTACGACAGGATTTCCGTTTGAACTTACAACGAAGAATCTTTCGGGAAGCGGAGATACGGTTATACCGGCAGATCTTGCAACGAATGTGAAGGAGCTGCATGAGTATATGTTTGAGGATGCGACGTATGTACCTTCTTCGACGGTTCAGACGATCAGTGATGCAATCGTTTACAAGACCGGAATCACGAAGGATTCTGCACTGATTAATACTTCCGATTATAATGAGACGGCCGGCGCGACCGGAACAGACGGAATCAAAAAGGGTGCGGATACCAATACAAATACAGATACTGTAACAAATTAAAGCAAGAAATTACAAAATATAGTAGACCAATCGTTCTGATTGGTCTATTATCATATAGTGTGGATTGATTCCAACCTGTGATGTATGACGAAAGGGAAAGCGGAAGGAATAAAGAATAGAGAGTAAGAGGGAAAAATTATGTGTGGAATTGTAGGTTATGTAGGGAAAGAACAGGCTGCACCGATTTTGCTGGACGGATTATCCAAGCTTGAATATCGCGGATATGATTCGGCCGGCATGGCGGTATATGATGGTGAAAAAATTGTGGTCAATAAGGCAACCGGCCGCCTGAAAGTGTTGAGTGAGATGACCCATGACGGTGTGAATATGCCGGGACATATCGGAATCGGTCACACCCGTTGGGCAACGCACGGAGAACCGACGGAGGCAAATGCGCACCCGCATTTTAATACCGATCAGACCATCGCAGTGGTACATAATGGTATCATAGAGAATTATTTGAAGCTGCGTAAGCTGTTGATGGATCGCGGATACCAGTTCCGTTCGGAGACGGATACGGAGGTTGTCGCACATTTGCTTGATTATTACTATAACAAATATGATAAGGATCCGCTGACTGCTTTGGTGAAAGTCATCCATCGCGTAGAAGGATCCTATGCGCTGGGCATTATTTTTGCGGATTATCCGGGCGTGGTTTACTCGGTACGCAAAGACAGTCCGCTGATCGTTGGGAAAGCGGACGGCGGCAATCTGATTGCGTCGGATGTACCGGCAGTCCTGAAATATACAAGAGATGTATACTTTATTGAAAATGGCGAGATTGCCCGTCTGACGGAAAATAGTATTGAATTCTTCAATGTGGACGGCGAGGCCATTGAAAAACAGTCGAAACATATTGACTGGGATATTAATGCCGCCGAAAAAAACGGATACGAGCATTTTATGCTCAAGGAAATCTATGAGCAGCCGAAGGCGGTCAAAGATACCATCAGCCCTCGAATCAAGGACAATCAGATTGTAATCGAGGAACTTGGTATGACGGATGATGAAATCCGTGCGGTTAAGAAGATCCATATAGTAGCCTGTGGTTCTGCTTATCATACCGGTGTGACAGCAAAATATGTGTTCGAGGGACTTGCCAGAATTCCGGTAGAAGTTGATCTTGCGTCCGAATTCCGCTATCGCAACCCAATTCTTGCAGAGGGCGAGATGGTGATCATTGTCAGTCAGTCCGGTGAGACAGCGGATTCGCTCGCTGCGCTGCGCCTCGCAAAGGAGCATGGGGTGCGTACACTTGGTATTGTCAATGTGGTCGGAAGTTCGATTGCCCGTGAGGCGGATAACGTGATGTATACATGGGCAGGGCCGGAGATTGCAGTGGCAACGACCAAGGCATACAGTTGTCAGCTGGTTGCGCACTATCTTCTTGCTTTAAAATTTGCAGAGGCAAGAGGAACGATTGACGGTGAGCAGCTTGCAGCGTATTTGCATGAAGTAGAAATGCTTCCGAATCAGATTGAAAGTCTGCTCGGAAACCGTGAGCGTATCCAGAAATTTGCAAACCGTTATGTCGCTGCGAAGGATGTATTCTTTATCGGCAGAGGCATTGATTATGCAATTTCTCTGGAAGGCTCCTTAAAGCTAAAAGAGATTTCTTATATTCACTCGGAGGCATATGCGGCCGGTGAGTTAAAGCATGGAACCATCTCGCTGATTGAAGATGGAACGCTTGTGACCGCCGTGGTTACGCAGGAAGCATTGTACAAGAAGACGATCAGCAATATTGTCGAAGTAAAGACCAGAGGTGCGTATGTGCTTGCTGTTACCAATGAGGATAATCTGGATATCGAGAGGACTGCTGACAGTGTGATCTATATTCCTAAGACAAATTCCTACTTTACCAATTCACTGGCGATCATTCCGCTTCAGCTGTTCGGATATTATGTTTCGGTTGGCAAAGGCCTTGATGTGGATAAGCCAAGAAATCTTGCAAAATCGGTTACGGTAGAATAAAAGTGGCGGAAAGGTAATTTATAACAGATTTTACATGAGTTTGTCACAATTTGAACACAGATAGCGGATAGAATTCTCCTTAGAAAACAAGAAAGGAGTTCTTCATTATGGATAACAACTATTTCAATAATAACACAGATCAGACAACCAACAACACACAGCAGGCACAGACCGGTGCTCAGCAGAGTGCATACAACGGTCAGCAGGAGACAGGTTACAATGCATATGGCAGCCAGCAGCAGACCTCTTATCATGCATATGGAAGTCAGCAGACCAACGCATACAGCGGTCAGCAGAATGCCTACAATGCATATGGAAATGCACAGCAGTCATACAATCCGTACCAGCAGCCTGTCGGTGGAGGAAAGAAGCCAAAGAAAGCAAAGATGAAGCGTGGCGGATTCGGTGCAACACTTGGCAAGTGCGCAGCAATCGCCCTGGTATTCGGGCTTGTTGCCGGCGGTACATTTACCGGAGTCAATTATGCAGGCAATAAGGTTCTTGGAATTCAGCAGGAGAGTGCGGGTGAATTGAAATCCGGTTCCTCCGATGCTTCCAATAAGGTTTCGCAGGCATCTTCCACAGGAAGTGCGCAGGATCTGTCCGATGTATCAGCGATCGCCAAGGAGGCGATGCCGAGTATCGTAGCAATCACAAATACCGGTACGGTTTCCTACCAGACCTTCTGGGGCACGCAGCAGCAGGAAAGCCAGAGCGCAGGATCCGGAATTATCATCAAGCAGGACGACAAATATTTATATATCGCAACCAACAATCACGTTGTAGCGGATGCGGATTCTTTAACCGTCCAGTTCTGTGATAACGAGACCGTAAGCTGCGAAGTAAAAGGCACGGATGCTGCAGATGATCTCGCAGTCGTTAAGGTTGCATTATCCAGCATCAAGGACGACACCTTAAAGCAGATTAAGGTTGCAAATGTAAATGATTCGGAGGATCTTCAGGTTGGCCAGGGCGTGATCGCAATCGGTAATGCATTGGGATATGGACAGTCTGTTACCAATGGTATCATCAGCGCATTAGGCAGAAGCGTCAGTGTTCAGGATGAAACAAATGGTCAGACAGTTACGAACAATAATATGATCCAGACCAATGCGGCAATCAACCCTGGTAACAGTGGTGGCGCATTATTGAATGCGCAGGGTGAAGTCATTGGTATCAACTCCGCCAAGTACTCGGATACCAGTGTTGAGGGATTTGGATATGCGATTCCTATGTCCGATGCGATGCCGATCATCAATCAGCTGATCGAGCGGGAAAAGGTTGACCAGTCCCAGCAGGCATTCTTAGGCATTCAGGGACAGGATATTTCTTCCGATGTAGCACAGGCTTACAATATGCCGGAAGGCGTCTATGTCTACCAGGTAGTATCCGGATCGGCTGCGGAAAACGCAGGCATCCGTCAGGGTGATATCATTACCTCCTTTGACGGTCAGGCAGTATCGACCATGAAGCAGCTGAAGGAGCTTATGACTTACTATAAATCCGGTCAGAAAGTTAAGGTTACATTTGAACGATTAGGAAACGGTTACGAGGAACAGACGGTGGAAGTTAAACTTTTATCCCAGTCCGGAGTTACCAGCAATAAATAGACAAAATAATCAAAATGCGATATAATAGATTGTCCTATAGGGGCAATCTATTTTCGCAGGAGACGATTATGAAGAGAATCAAGAAGCTGCTGTTGCAGTTTTGCAAATTCGGATTGGTCGGAACATTATGCTTTTTTATTGATTATGGGGTTATGATATTGCTGACGGAGACGACGGATCTGGGTTATTTTTTGTCTTCGGCAATATCGTTTACGTTATCCGTAGTAGTAAATTATATACTTAGCATGAGGTTTGTTTTTAAAGGCAAAGATGAACTGAATAAGTTTCAGGAGATGGCAATCTTCGTTGCGTTGAGTTTTGTCGGACTTGCTTTAAACCAGATGATCATGTGGATTGCAGTGGAATTTTTCCGTGTATTTTATGCAGTGGCGAAGATCTTTTCGACGATGCTGGTCACGGTCTATAATTTTATTTCCCGGAAATTATTCCTTGAGGCATAAATAAACGGAACGCTTAGAGCAAATAAGGAGGAAGTATGAAGAAAAAAAGAATTGTGATCGCGCTGGGACATGAGGCGCTTGGAAGTACCCTTCCGGAGCAGCAGAAGGCAGCTGCCCGTACAGCGAAGGCAGTCGCTGATTTCATCCGTGAGGATTATCAGGTTGTCATTACACACAGTAATGGTCCGCAGGTTGGCATGATTCATACCGCTATGAATGAGTTCTGCCACAACCATCCGGAGTATACCGCCACACCGACATCGGTGTGTTCGGCGATGAGTCAGGGATATATCGGCTACGATCTGCAGAATGCAATCCGTACCGAGCTGTTAAATCGTGGAATTTATAAGCCGGTATCAACCGTTTTGACACAGGTGGTGGTAGATCCTTATGATGAGGCCTTTTACCATCCAACGAAACTGATCGGTCGTGTTATGACAAAGGAAGAGGCAGAGGAAGAGGAGAAAAAGGGAAACCATGTGGTGGAAGTGGAAGGCGGATTCCGACGAATCGTTGCTGCTCCGAAGCCGATGGATATTGTCGAAATTGATGCAATCTCTGCTTTATCTGATGCGGATCAGGTCGTTATCGCATGTGGCGGTGGCGGAATTCCGGTTCTTGCACAGAACAACCGTCTGCAGGGGGCGAGTGCTGTTATTGAGAAGGATCTTGCCGCAGGAAAACTGGCAGAACTTTTAGACGCAGATATGCTCGTAATCCTTACCAGTGTGGATAAGGTCTGCTTAAATTACGGTAAGGAAGATGAAATCAAACTGGATACACTTTCTTTGGCAGATGCCAGGAAATATCTTGACGAAGGACAGTTTGAGGCCGGAACGATGGCACCGAAGATTGAGGCTGCCATTGACTTTATCGGCGAGTCTGCAATTCGTTCCGCTTTGATCACGAAGCTCAATAAGGATGCTGCTGAGATTACCGGTGGTATGGGAACATTGATTAAAAAATAGTACGATTGGACCATTTAGAATAGGATAAGCAGATTCGGCATGTGTGCATGAAGCTGCTTATTTTATTCAGTAAAGAAATAGAGGATTATAAATGTCAGAAAAGAAGCAATACCAGCGCGCGGAGGTGCCGGAAGCGCTGAAATGGAAATTGAGCGATCTGTATGCATCGGATGAACAGTGGGAGGCACAAGTCGCTGAAATTGATCGCATGTCTGAGACGATTGCACAATACAGGGGAAAATTAGGAGAGAGTGCAAGTACACTGACGGAATTCTTTCAAAAGCAGGATACGCTGCTTAATAAGTTAAGCCGTGTTTATGTCTATGCGAACCAGAGTTATCATCAGGATACTGCCGATACACATTATCAGGCATATGTGGCAAAGGCAGAGTCCGTGAAGGTGAATGTACTTTCCGCACTCAGTTTTGCGGATCCGGAGATCCTTTCCATTCCGCAGGAAACGATGGAACAGTTTTATAAAGATGCGCCGGAACTGGAGCAATATCGTCGTGCGATCGAAGTGATCACAAGGAGGAGAGAACATACGCTTTCTGCAGCAGAAGAGAATATTCTTGCTGCAGCCGGAGAACTTGCTGCAGGTCCGGAGAATACTTTCTCTATGTTTAATAATGCAGATATCAAGTTCCCGTATATCACAGATGTGGAAGGAAACCGTATTCAGATTACGCATGCAAATTTTATCAGGTTTTTGAATGACAAAGATCGCAGCCTGCGCAAGCAGGTATTCCGCGGAGTATATGATACATACGCAAAATGGGGCAATACCGTGGCCTCTGTGTTTGTCAGCAACTTGAAGCAGGAAAGCTTTTTTGCCAAAATGCGTAAGTATCCGAGTGTGCGGGCGATGCACCTGAGTGAAGGAAATATTCCGGAGACTGTCTATGACAATCTGATAGAAACGGTTCATCGTCACCTGCCGGATATGCATCGTTATATGGCGCTTCGAAAGAAAATTCTCGGCGTAGAACATCTGCATATGTATGATCTGTATGTTCCGCTTGTGCCGGATGCGGATCAGACGATTCCGTATGAGGAAGCAAAGGAGAACGTTGCGAAAGCACTGGCCCCGATGGGAAAAGCCTATACGGATATTCTCCGTGAGGGATATGAAAACGGATGGATCGATGTGGTTGCGAATGCGAATAAACGAAGCGGTGCGTATTCATGGGGGGCTTACGGAACGCATCCGTATGTGCTTTTAAATCAGCAGGATGACCTTGACAGTATGTTTACACTGGCACATGAGATGGGGCATGCAATCCACACGTATTATTCAGATAAGACACAGCCTTACAGATATTCGAGATATCTGATTTTTGTTGCGGAAGTCGCTTCAACATGCAACGAATGTCTGCTCAATCATTATCTGCTCGAGCATGAAACCGAGGCGAAGAACAGAAATTATATTTTAAATCATTACCTGGAGAATTTTAGAACAACCTTGTTCCGCCAGACCATGTTTGCAGAGTTTGAGAAGATCGTTCATGAGAAGACCGCGTTGGGAGAGAGTCTGACAAAGGATGAACTTAACAAGATTTATCATGACCTGAATGTGCGGTACTATGGACCGGATGTTGTTGTTGACAATGAAATCGACTATGAGTGGATGCGGATTCCGCATTTTTACACGGCATTCTATGTATATCAGTATGCAACCGGATTTTCGGCAGCGGTCGCTTTTTCCAAGAAAATTCTGGAAGAAGGGCAGCCTGCGGTGGACCGCTATGTGAAGGAGTTTTTGTCCGGCGGATGTTCCAAGGATCCGATTGATCTGCTCGCAGCAGCAGGGGTAGATATGAGCACACCGCATCCGGTGGAGGATGCTTTAAGTGTGTTTGCAAAGTATCTGGATGAGTTTGAAAAGCAGATGGTTTAAGGAGGATTTATGAATCGAATTAAGAGTTTTACAATTAATCACAATATGTTGGTTCCGGGATTTTATATTTCCCGTGAGGATGGGGATGTGATCACGTACGATCTGCGTACGAGAAAGCCGAATGCCGGCGATTATATGGATAATGCAAGTATGCATTCATTGGAGCATATGTTTGCAACTTATATCCGCAATTCCAAGATGGGAGAGGATGTTGTATACTTTGGCCCGATGGGATGTCAGACAGGATTTTATTTACTCGTGCGCAGCAAACAAAGTCCGAAGGAAGTATTTGCAATGACAAAAAAAGTATTACAGCAGATCATTGACCATAAGGGAGAGGTATTTGGGGCTTCGGCAATCGAGTGCGGACATTATGAGAATTTGTCACTGGAAGCAGCCAGAATGGAAGCCAAGTTGTATCTGGAAGTACTTGAGACCCAGACAAATCTGGAATTTACTTACCCAAATGCGTAAGATAAGACATTTCCAAACGGAAAAGCGATATATGCAATGTGGTGTGATGCAAGGACTTCATGATGCATGCAAGTGAGAAAACGAGAAGTTGTAGAAAAGGAGAAATTCAAGTATGAGAATAGGTGTAATCGGCGCAATGCAGATGGAAGTGGATGAATTAAAAGCATCCATGGAGAATGCAAAGACAGAAGAATACAGTGGAGTGACATATGTCAGCGGAACGATTGAGGGCAAAGAAGTTGTTGCCGCTGTATGTGGAATCGGTAAAGTATTTGCAGCCATCTGCGCGGAGGCAATGATTCTTAAATTTAATGTAGACTGTGTGATCAACATTGGTGTGGCCGGAACCTTATGCAAGGAACTTGGGGTCATGGATGTTGCTGTGGCCGATCAGGTGGTGCAGCATGATATGAATACATCCGCTTTGGGCGATCCAATCGGTCTGTTATCCGGACTCAATCAGGTGTTTCTTCCGAGTGATGAGAAGATGCGCAGGCTTCTGTGCTCCTGTCTTGCGGATAAGGGAATCCACTATGAAGTCGGAACGATTGCAACGGGTGATCTGTTTCTTCATAAGGAAACACAAAAAGCACTCTTACATGCGCGGTTTAATGCGATTGCCGGAGAGATGGAAGGCGGCAGTATTGGGCATGTATGCTATGTGAACAAGGTTCCGTTTGCGATTCTTCGTTCGATTTCCGATGGAGAAGGTGGAGCAATGGATTATCAGACCTTCGCAGAGAAAGCAGCATTACAGTCCATCGAGGTGGTAAAGGAGTTTATTGAGCGCTCCGCAGAGCTTGAGGCATAATTTTTTGTACTAACGTCATTGCATTGGGAATAAAATATGATAAGAGTTTGTTTTCAGGTGCAATATGCGTAAAATATGGAAAAATAAAAATAAGAAAGAGTCACAGTCGGGAACTTTATTCGGAGTTGTCGGTGTGGCTCTTTTTGCTTGTCTGGTGTTTGTTTCGTACCGGGCAACCGGAAGCCTGCTGACCAATGCGACGGTCGGAGAGAGGGAGCTTCCGATCTATTGTGTGGATACAACCGAAAATAAAGTGGCACTCAGCTTTGACGCCGCCTGGGGCGCGGAAGATTTTTCGAAAATTATGGATATATTGGAGAAACACAATGTCAAAGTCACTTTTTTTATGACCGGAGGCTGGGTGACGGATCATCCGGATTGTGTGAAAGAACTTGTAAAACGTGGGCATGATCTGGGAAATCATAGCGAACACCATTATGATATGACAACGATTTCCCGTTCGGAACAGGAAGCTGAATTAAAAAGTGTGCATGATCGTGTGAAGGAACTAACCGGTTATGAAATGTTTTTGTTCCGCCCACCGTATGGGGCATATGATAATGCCGTCATTAAGACGGCGTATCAAATGAACTATTATCCGATCCAATGGTCGGTTGATTCGCTTGATTGGAAAGACTATGGCGTGGATTCTATTATTGATACGGTTTGTAATCATAAGGCACTTGGTCCGGGAGCGATCATTCTCTGTCACAATGGTGCAAAGTATACGGCAGAAGCGTTAGACACCATGTTGACGCAATTGGAAGAGAAGGGGTATACGATCGTGC
Organism: uncultured Agathobacter sp.; assembly: GCA_934316545.1. Classification (GTDB taxonomy): domain Bacteria; phylum Bacillota; class Clostridia; order Lachnospirales; family Lachnospiraceae; genus Roseburia. The sequence continues at coordinate 44,948 of CAKRDT010000007.1, forward strand.
CGATCTCCGAACTTATCATGAGGGAGAATTATCATATGGATGTGTCAGGAAAACAGATTGCGGATGAATGATTGAATCTTTAGACGTTTTGTGCTAACATTAAGACTGCAAGTATCAATAAGGGGAAGTTATGAAACAAGTAGACAAAAAGAAAATCATTGATGCCGCATTTCACATATTTGTGAGAGATAAGATTGAATCTGCCAAAATGAGTGAAATTGCACAGGCTGCAGGCGTCGGAAGGGCTACACTGTTCCGCCATTATCCGAGCAAACTGGAACTGGTGATAGCGGTTAACGCAGCAAAATGGAAGGAATATCTGGATGAATTGGACGAAAAACGACCGATTGCATCCATCAATGAGATTCCTGCTATCGATCGCTTTATATTTACAATGGACAGTTACATTGATATGTGCGTTAACCATAAAGCACTTTTGCAGTTTAATGATAATTTTAACCATTTTGTCAGCCGCGCAGGTACAGACAGTGCAATGCTCAATAATTTTAAGTTATCTTTATATTCGGCAGATACAAGATTTCTTAAAATGTATGAGAAAGCCAAAGAAGACCATACATTCAGAACGGATATTCCGTTTGAGGAGTTTATGCGTGAGACGGTTCACGTCATGATGGCAGCGTGCACATACTATGCAAATGGGTTTATCTGGGGCGCAGATGAGGATGAGAATTATGTTTCTGAATTGAAGCGGATCAAAGGGATGATTGTTGCTTATGTAAGAAACGGAGAGCCGTAATCAGTCTGGTTGCGGAAGAGGAGAGAGGATACAAATGAAAAATAAGAAGGGATATTGGATTGTTTTGCTCACAATCGCAGCATTACTTTTGGATCTTGTCGGACGCGTTTTGGCGGATCAATTCGTATTGCCGCTATGGTGCGATTCCATCGGGACATTTCTGATTGCATATCTGGGAGGACCGGTGTGTGGTGCCGTGGTCGGCTTTTCGAATAATATCATTTATGGAATCTTTGTTGACCGACAAACGGTTTATTGTATTGTTGGAGCTTTGATTGGCATTGCTGTCGGTTATTTTTCCAAAAAGAACGTGTTTGACAGGGAGTTTACAACCATGACTCTGGGAATGGGACTTGCCGTTTTTTCGACCATTGTTGCGGTTTTGATCAATACGCTTTTGTATAATGGAATGTCCGGAAACGTGTGGGGAAATCAGGTTATGATGATGTGCATGGATAAAGGCGTTCCCCGTTATGTTTCGTATGTGATCGGACAGTTTTGCGTTGAATTTTTGGACAAGCTTGCGAGTGTGGAAATTGTCTATTTGCTGCTGAAAGGTGTGCGCTGTATGCGAAGAGGTTCGAAAAAGAATCTTCAGGCTGCAGCAAAACTCATGTTATTGATTCTGGCGGTTTCGGGATGCTTTGGCAGCATCGATACGGCGAATGCGCAGGAAACAACAATAGACTATGATTCTTATGTGCAGAAGATCTATTCGAAAGAGGAAGGCCTTATATCCGGCGAAGCCAATGATATTGCACAGACAAAGGATGGAAAGCTGTGGATCGCTACCTATGCGGGACTGTTCAAATATGATGGAGCAAAGTTTGTGTATCTTCAGGACATTTCTTCGGTCAAAACGGTAAATTGCCTGTATGTTGATGAAGAGGGCAGATTGTGGGCAGGAACGAATGATAGCGGCGTTACTATTTTTATCAATGAGGAGCCTATTAATGTAGTAGATGATCAAAATGGTCTGCTTTCTAATTCTGTGAAACAGATTGTATGTGATTCTTTAGGAAATTATTATATCGGTACCGCCGAGGGGCTGTCCGTTGTATCCCTCAGCGGCGGAGTCAAGGTGACCGGATCATTGGATCAAATTAAAAATGTAGTTTCGATGACTGCGGATGATAACGGAAATGTGGCCGGGGTAACAGAGCGAGGAGATGTATTCTGGATCAACAATGGAAAACAGATACCCGCACCGGAAGGCATTGAACCGGATGCATGCTACAAGGCAGCGTTTTTTTCGCAGGATGGGCAGTTGTATCTGGGAACAACGGATAATAAGGTATATGTTTATACAATGAAATCGGGGAAGCCGGTCCTGGAATCCAGGATTGTGATGGACGGATGCGAAACAATCAATTGCTTTTACCAGACGGAAAACGGAGAATTGTTTGTCTGCTCGGATACAGGAGTGGCATTGATTGACAAAGGGGGCAGATGTCAGAGTATCAATACCAATAATTTTAATAGTTCCATTGACAATATGCTGATGGATTACCAGGGCAATCTGTGGTTCAGTTCCTCCAGACTGGGATTATTGGAGATGTGCCAATCTCCATTTGAAGAATTATTTCCTAAGATTGGGCAGAATGTCGTCGTCAATACGACGGCGAAGTGGGATGGATTGTTGTTTTGCGGTACGGATAGCGGGTTGATTGTAATCGACGACAAAAAAGAAGTAAGTAATACCATTACGGAACTGCTTCAGGGGGTGCGTGTCCGTTGCTTGAAAGTGGACAGTACAAATGCATTGTGGATTGCTACGACGGAGAAGGGTGTATATAAAGTTACCGCAAAAAACCATGGTGGATATCATATAAAGAGTTTTACAGAAGAAAACGGAATGCCGGGCATGCGGTTCCGGACGATCATCGAGTGCAGTGATGGTAAAATAATGGCTGCCGGAGATTATGGAGTTGCAGTTTTGTCGAAGGATTCCGTTGTGAGTATTCTCGATGCCAAACGTGGGCTGGTGAATGAGAAATCGCTTTGTCTTTTGGAGTATCAAGATGCCTGCTACGTTGGATCGGATGGAGGCGGAATTACACGAATTGATAAGGATAACCATGTTTCAAGTATTACGAAAAAGAATGGCTTATCATCGGATGTGGTTCTTCGTATGGTTTATGATCCGATTCAGGCTGGCGTTTTTATTGTCACAAGTAATGGGCTTTGTTATCTGTCGGCAGACGGCAAAGTGACGATTCTTGATCAATTTCCATACAGCAATAATTATGATCTGATATGTAACAGCGACGGAACCTGCTGGATTTTGAGCAGTGCGGGAATTTATGTTGCAAATGCGAAAGATCTGGTAAAAAATGTGAGGACGGAATATCCGTTAATCAATTCCAAACGGGGATTTCGAGCTTCTTTAGTCGCAAATTCATGGATCGGAAGAGAAAATGATGATTTGTATCTATGCTGCGATACGGGCGTCGTAAAAGTAAATATGACGAAGTACGATATGACAACAAAGTCCTATCGAATGATTTTGAATTCGGTAAAAGTTGACGGCAAGAGCATGGAGATCAATCGTGTGGATCCGTTTCAATTGTCCGCAGATGCGCATCAGATTACATTTTCACCGGAAGTGTTGAATTATTCCATGGATGATCCGTATGTAAGGGTTAAGCTGGAAGGCTGCGATAAGTCGGAACGGGTATGCCGGTTAAGCGAATTGAATTCCATCACATACACGAATCTGAAACAAGGGCAATATGTATTTGAAATAGCGATTTTGGATGATGTGAACGGAAATGTTATAGAGGCCGGTAGATACGTGATCGAAAAAGACATTGAGATGTATCAGAACTGGTGGTTTAAACTTTATGTCTGTTTGATTGCGGGACTGGTTCTCATGTGGATTACCTGGTTTATCACAAGATCGAAGATGCAGAGAACCTTGCTGAAGCAGAAGCTGGAACTGGAATATGCAAAGAAACAGATCCAGATGAGCAATGAAACGATTCTTTCGATTGCACGCACCGTGGATGCAAAGGATTCCAATACGAGCCAGCATTCTTATCGTGTATCGGAATATTCGGTTGCTATTGCAAAACGCCTCGGATACTCGGAAGAACAATGCGAAAATCTCCGCAAGATGGCTTTGTTGCACGATATTGGTAAGATAGGAATACCGGATGCGATTTTAAATAAGCCGGCAAGGCTGACCGATGAAGAATATGAAATTATGAAGACACATGTAATCCGGGGAGGAGAAATTTTAAAGGATTTTACTTTGATTGACAATGTGGGAGTTGGAGCCTTGTATCATCATGAGAGATATGATGGAACCGGTTATTGTCAGGGACTGAAAGGAGAAGAAATTCCAATAGAGGCACGTATTATCGGTATAGCAGATGCGTTTGATGCGATGACCGCAAATCGTGTATATCGAAAACAACTGGATCTTGATTTTGTGATTGGAGAATTAAAACGCTGCAGCGGAACACAATTGGACCCGCACCTTGTAGAAATCATGCTTTCGTTGATTGAGGAAGGCGTTATCGATGCAGAACGGTTATATGCAAAAGCAAAAGGAGAGCAGAAAGAATGAAAAGAGTATATACATTGTGCATAATAACCTGTCTGGTGATGTCGTTGTTTTCCTTTGGAATCCATAAAATAACCAGAGAGGATGAAAAGCATCTGAAGGTTGGATTCATATTTGTAGGGGATGAAATTACACCTTATACCAATAATTTTATTAAAGCCAGAGATCATGTGAAAGAAGTGTATGGTGACCGGATTGAATGTGTGACCATTTATAATGTGGCAGAGGGACAGGTGGAATCGCACCTTCAGGAGCTGGTTGATGAAGGCTGCGACTATATTATCGCAGCCAGTTATGGGTATGGTCCGGATGTGAAAGCCATCGCTGAACAGTATCCGGATATTCAGTTCTGTGTCCCTACAGGAGATAACGCAAATTCGGATCCGGTTCTGCCGAATTATCATAATTGTTTTGGGGAAATCTATCAGGGCAGATATGTATGCGGCAGAGTTGCAGGAATGAAAATCAAACAGATGATTGAAAAAAATATCATCACCCCCCAACAGGCAAAAGTCGGCTATGTGGCGGCTTTTCCGCTGCCGGAAGTAATATCCGGTTATACCGCTTTTTATCTTGGGGTACAATCGATGGTTCCGGAAGCCACCATGATCGTTAAGTATACCGATACATGGTCCAGCTATTCACTTGAAAAACAGGCTGCAAACGAACTGATCGATGAAAACTGTGTGGTTATCTCACAACATTCGGATACCATTGGTCCAGCTACCGCTTGCGAGAATGCAAAACTGGAGATCCCGGTCTATCATGTAGGATACAATCAGAGTATGACGGACATTGCTCCAACCAAATCGCTGATCAGTTGTTGTGTTGATTACTCGTATTATTTTGAGCAGTCGATCGGAGCCCTGCTCCATGATAAGAAAATCGAAGATTGCATCGATGGACGGACGTATGGACAGGATGCTATGGCCGGTCTTGATAAGGGCTGGGTACGGATTCTGGATCTCAATGAGACCGTTGCGCCAAGCGGAACAAAGGAAATGGTTGAGGACACCATTGCAAAATTAGGCAAGGGAGAATTGGAGGTCTTTTCCGGACCATTTACCGGTGTGAGTGTGTTTGATCCGAATGACAGGATCGATCTGAATTCTCCGTATAAAGAAAATGAACAGTCATCCTCGCCGACTTTTTGTTATATTCTTGATGATGTAATTTCGATGGAAGAGATGAACGAAAAATAGAAGCTATAATAGAAAGATAAAAATGGATCCTATGCAAGGATGGTATACTTCATACATAAAATAAGAACACCCGAATCGTCAGATATAGGTTGAAAATCTGTATTTAGCGAGGCGGGTGTTTTTGTTATATTTGTCTTTGCATTCCGGATGGAAAATGTTATAATAACGACATATGAAAGAGAACGGATAAGTGGATATCCGATTGGTTAAGATAACAAGAATAAGACAGGAGATGAACGATAATGTCAGAGACAGGGGTATTGATTTTTATTGGATGCATCATCGGAGTTGCAGTGCTTGGAGCACTGATCGCAGTGATCGCAGCCGTATCAGGAGCTTCGGCAGCGATTGTGGACGATGAGGAGACAACCGAAAAAGAGAATATGTAAAACTAAGGCGCGCCAGAGTGATCCGGCGTGTCTTTTTGTTATGCGGAAATTGCTTTTGGCAGCATCAAATCTAAAATAAAAATTAAGTATCGGTTCATCAACTTGTAAATAAATCCATGCTATAGGTATAATAAAAATAATTGACCAATTTATGGTAAAAAACAGGAGGAATGGAATGATATGATATCGAAGTATAGTGTCCGGCGACCGTACACCGTGTTAGTCGGCGTCATACTGGTGATCGTGCTCGGCGTTGTTTCTTTGATGAAGATGACAACGGATCTGTTGCCGGACATGAGTTTTCAGTATGCGCTCGTTGTTACGACGGATATGGGAGCGAGTCCGGAGAAGGTGGAAAGTGAGGTGACCGCGCCGATCGAAGCGGCGATGGCGACCACGTCGAATATTAAGAATATCAGTTCCATCTCGTACAACAGTTACTCGATCGTAACGCTCGAGTATGAGCAGAATGCAAATATGGATTCGGTTGTGATCGAAATCCAGCAGAGCCTGGATCAGATCTCCGGTCAGTGGAGTGATTCGGTCGGAACACCGATGATCATGAAGATCAATCCGGATATGCTTCCGGTTGTCGCGGCAGCTGTGGATGTGGACGGAATGAGCGCTTCGGAAATTTCGGATTATGTGGAAAACGATCTGGTGCCGAGTCTCGAGAGTCTTGAGGGTGTGGCATCGGTTTCAACGACCGGACAGCTCGATGAGAGCATCCAGGTGACAATGAATCAGGATAAGATCGATGCGCTCAACAGGAAGATCAAGAAAAGCATTGATAAGCAGTTTACCGACGCGCAGAAGAAGATTGATGATTCGAGTGCCAAGGTGGAGAGCGGAAAACAGTCGATGACGTCCGGACAGGATCAGCTTTCCGATGCACTCAATAAGACCATGGAGAAACGCGATGAGCTGTATAAGACGGAGGAAGACCTGCAGAAGCAGCTGAAGGATCTCAAGAAACAGCAGAAGTCTCTGACCCAGATCCAGGAAGGCATAAACACGGTGATGACTTCGGATGGCTATACGAGCATTACAACTGTGCTCAAAGACAATCCGGATGCAGCGCAGCTTCCGGAGATGCAGCAGAAGATCAAGGCGTTCAATAAGGCAGTCAAGAAGCAGTTTGCCGGCCTTAGTGCGCTTGGCATTACGGTCAATACATATGAGGATCTGCCGACAGCAGCAGCTACCGTATCGGCGACATTGACCAAGGTAAACACTGGAATCAAGACGATTGACAGTGCACTCGAGAAAGTGCAGGAGGGTAAAGTGTCACTCTCTACAGCGATGGATACCTTAAATGCCAATGCAGCACTTGCAGCACTGCAGATGAGCGCAAGTTCCGCTGAATTGTCGAATGCGGCATCTTCTCTCGAAACCGCACAGAGTAATCTGGATGATGCGAAGGAGAAAGCATACGATTCGGCAGACCTGAACAGTATTCTGACGAAAGACACATTATCGAACTTATTTACCGCACAGAACTTTGACATGCCGGCAGGCTACGCGATGGACGGAGATACGAAGTATCTTGTCCGTGTCGGCGAGGCTGTCAAGAGTGAGGATGATTTAAAGGATCTTGTTCTGATGGATCTGAATATGGATGGAATCGATCCGATCTGCCTGAGCGATGTGGCAGATGTCGAGATGACGGACAATTCCGATGCGACCTACGCAGTGGTCAACGGAAACCCGGCCGTCACACTTTCCATCGAGAAGCAGACCGGATATTCGACCGGAGAGGTTACGGATCGCATTTTAAATAAATTCGATCAGCTTGAGAAGGCGGACAGCAATCTGAACCTGACGGTACTGATGAATCAGGGTGTCTACATTGATATGATCGTAAAAAGCGTAATGCAGAATATGATCTGGGGTGCCATCCTTGCAATCATCGTACTACTCCTGTTCTTAAAGGATATCAAGCCTACGATTGTGATTGCATGTGCGATTCCGCTTTCTGTAGTGACTGCGGTTGTGCTCATGTACTTTACGGGAATTTCGATGAATATTATTTCGATGTCGGGACTTCTTCTCGGAATCGGAATGCTCGTGGATAACTCGATCGTTGTCATCGAGAATATTTACCGCCTGCGCCACGAGGGTTACTCGATCAAGAAAGCAGCGGTACAGGGCGCAAGCCAGGTAACCGGTGCGATTATCGCATCCACTCTGACAACCGTCAGTGTATACGCGCCGATCATTTTTACGGAAGGAATTACAAGACAGCTCTTTGTCGATCTGGCTTTGACCATCGCCTATACACTGATCGCCAGCCTTGTCGTTGCACTTACTTTTGTGCCTGCCATGGCATCGGTAACATTGAAAAAGACCAAAGAGATTCGTCATCCTTGGTTCGATGCAATGAAGGATGCATACGGACGGTTCCTCGCAGACTGTCTGCGTTTTAAACCGATCGTCTTTATCGTGGCGGTTGTGCTTCTTGCGGGAAGTGCGGTGCTCAGCCTCTCGAAGGGAATGAATTTCATGGATATGGATATGGAGACAAACCAGATCTCCGTATCGATCGCCGCAAAGGAAGGCGAGAACTTAACATTTGATGAGTTAAAGGATGCTTCCAACGAAGTGATCGATAAGATTTCCGATATCAAGGGCATCGACACGATCGGAGCCAGCATCGGCGGCAACTCCACGATGAATCTTATGGGTGGCGAAAGTGATAAAGTAACGATGTATGTGTTGCTCGATGAAGATTCGGATGTCAGCAACGATGAAGTCTCCAAGGAGATCCTGGACCGCACGAAAGATATGGACTGCGATGTCACATGCGACTCGTCCTCGATGGATTACTCCGCCTTTTTCGGCGAGGGTATCTCGGTCCGCATCAAGGGCAGCGATATTGATATCCTGCAGAAACTGGCCAAGGAAATCGCTTCCGTTATGGAAGACACCAAGGGTACCATGGATGTGGACGATGGACTCGATGATGCAACGCCGCAGCTTACTATCACGGTCAATAAGGAAAAAGCCGCAAAATACGGCTACACGGTTGCACAGGTTTATCAGCTTGTAGCGGCAAAGATGGCGGACAGCAAGAGTGTGACGACCATCTCAACCGATATCAAGGATTACGAGGTCTACTTACAGACCGAGGATCAGGAAGATACCACACTTGATGATATTAAGAATCTGACTTTTACGTACACGAACAAGAATGGTAAAGAGAAAGAGATTCCGCTTACCAGGATCGCAACGATGAAGAATACCACAACGCTCAGCACGATCAGCCGAGATGCACAGTCCCGTTATCTGACTGTATCCTGCAACGTGGATGAGGAGCACAATGTAACGCTTATCGGTAATGCATTACAGAAGAAAATCGACAAGCTCGACATCCCGGACGGATATTCGGTCGAGATGACCGGTGAGGATGAGACGATCAGCGACTCTATGAGCCAGCTTGTTCTCATGCTTGTGCTTGCGGTAATCTTTATCTACCTGATCATGGTCGTACAGTTCCAGTCATTGGTATCGCCGTTTATCATTATGTTCTCGATTCCGCTTGCGTTCACCGGTGGATTTATCGCACTGTTTATCAGCGGACAGGAAGTCAATGTTACTTCCATGCTCGGATTTATCATGCTTGCCGGACTGATCGTAAATAATGGTATCGTGCTCATTGACTACATCAATCAGGCGAGACATGAGGGAACATCCAAGAAATCGGCAATCATTGAAGCTGGCAAGACGAGACTGCGCCCGATCCTGATGACAGCCCTTACCACGATCCTTGCGATGTCAACTTCCGCAATCGGAATCGGCGAAGGTTCCGAGATGATGCGCCCGATGGCGATCACGATCATCGGAGGGCTTGTATATGGTACACTTCTGACGCTGGTGGTCATTCCGTGTATTTACGATGCATTCAACCGTGAGAAGGATATGACGGAGGAAGAGCTTTAAAAGGGTTGCTTTTCGCATCTTGTTGTGATAAAGTACAAATGTTCCGAATATTGGAACCATAGAGTGAGACATTGGTCACACGAAGGGGTACACCACCGCGGGTGTAGCTTTTTTCGTGTGGCCTTTTTTCATGCGCAATTATGGAAGCTTTTAGGGCGCGCTCCCTCTGCGGCTTGCTCCTACCCGGCTGGCACCTGAGAGGAGCACGGTTTTAAACAAAATCATTGAATTTGCGGAATGTTCGATGGGCTCAAGTTTTGTGTCCGAGCATCGCTTCGACTGTGGAGTTCTGAATGTACGACTGACACAGATGTGTTTACACAGTCTGTGTTCAGGCGAACGTTCGGAGCGACACTGTCTAAGCTTGAGCGGACAGCAAATCATTGAAAGAGCCCAGCGAAGATTTCTTGCAAATTCCTGATTTTGGATAACTAGTGTCCTCTCAGGTGCCAGCCGGGTAGGAGCAAGCCGCAGAGGGAGCGCGCTACAAAGAACGTTCACAATTGCGGGGAATAACAGAATAACGTAGGAATGGAGGACAATATGGTACACATCAACGGTAAGGACATTGACGTAGCGGGGCAGACTCTGAAGGCATACCTGGATGCGAGTGATTACGAGCCGGGCACGTATGTCGTGGAGTGCAACGAGGAGATCGTGCACAAGGAGGATTATGGGAAGCATATGCTTCATGACGGAGACGTTGTAGAAATCGTGCAGTTTATGGGCGGAGGCGCCTGTTAACGAATAGAGAGAACACCTTAGCATAAGGCGCAGACAGAAAGAGAGGACAAAAGCAATGGCAAAAGACACATTCACATTAGGCGGCAAAGAATTTTCTTCCCGCTTTATTTTAGGATCAGGAAAATATTCCATGGAGTTGATCAAGGCAGCGGTAGAGAATGCAGGCGCACAGATCATCACACTTGCAGTCAGAAGAACCAACACAAAGAAAAAAGAGAACATTCTTGATTTCATTCCGGAGGGAGTAACCCTTCTTCCGAATACATCCGGCGCAAGAGATGCAAAGGAGGCAGTACGGATTGCGCGTATGGCGAGAGAACTCGGATGCGGTGATTTCGTGAAAGTTGAGATCATGAAAGACAGCAAATATCTGCTTCCGGATAATGTGGAGACGGTCAAAGCGACCGAGATGCTGGCAAACGAGGGATTCGTCGTACTTCCTTATATGTACCCGGATCTGTATACCGCAAGAGATTTGGTCAATGCGGGAGCAGCAGCCGTGATGCCGCTCGCTTCCCCGATCGGTTCCAACAAGGGACTGGCAACCAAAGAATTCATCCAGATCCTGATCGATGAGATCGACCTTCCGGTGATCGTGGATGCCGGAATCGGACGTCCGTCGCAGGCATGTGAGGCGATGGAGATGGGGGCAGCAGCTGTTATGGCCAATACCGCGATCGCCACAGCCGGTGATGTTCCGGCGATGGCCGGCGCATTTAAGGATGCAATCGAAGCCGGAAGAAGTGCATACCTTGCAGGACTCGGACGTGTGCTTGAGCGTGGCGCGGCAGCATCGGATCCGCTGACCGGATTTTTAAGGGATTAGAGGTGGACGACAATGGCAGAAAATCAATTTTTTATCGATTCGGATAAATTAAGTGAGGCGGCTTTGGAACACAAACATAAACTGGAGACTGATCCGTCGAGCCGCACCAATCACATGGAATATATGGAGGGTATGGAGCAGATTGATTCCGATATCATGGACAAGGTACTCGCGCAGATGAATTCCTACGATTACGGGAAATACACCGCCAAAGAGGTACAGGCGGCTTTGGAGCATGAGACTTGCACGGTGGAGGATTTCAAGGCACTTTTGTCGCCGGCGGCTTTACCGTTTCTGGAGCGGATGGCGCAGCGTGCGAAGATCGAGACGAGCAAACATTTTGGCAATACGGTTTATCTGTTTACGCCGCTTTATATTGCAAACTACTGTGAGAATTACTGCGTTTACTGCGGATTCAACTGTTACAATGACATTCATAGAAAGAAGTTGAATTTCGAGGAAATTGAGCATGAGATGAAAGTTATCGCGGATTCCGGTATCGAGGAAATCCTGATGCTGACCGGCGAGAGCCGCGCGCAGAGTGATGTGAAATATATCGGTGAGGCATGTAAGCTGGCACAGAAATATTTCCGCAATGTCGGATTGGAGATCTATCCGGTCAATAGCGATGAGTACCGCTACCTGCATGAGTGCGGTGCGGATTATGTTACCGTATTTCAGGAGACCTACGATTCGGATAAATACGAGACGCTGCATCTGATGGGACACAAGCGTGTCTTCCCGTATCGTTTCGAGGCACAGGAGCGTGCACTTATGGGCGGCATGCGGGGCGTCGGTTTCTCGGCACTGCTCGGCTTGTCGGATTTTCATAAGGATGCATTGGCGTCGGCACTTCACGTGTACTATCTGCAGAGAAAGTATCCGTATGCAGAGTACTCCCTGTCGTGCCCGAGACTTCGACCGATCATCAACAACGACAAGATCAATCCTCTTGATGTGCATGAAAAGCAGCTTTGCCAGATTCTGTGTGCATACCGCATTTTCCTGCCGTATGTAGGAATCACGGTATCCTCCAGAGAGCAGAAACATTTCCGTGACGGCATTGTCAAGATCGCGGCAACGAAGATATCCGCAGGTGTATCCACGGGTATCGGCGATCACGAGAGCAAGTACACCGGAAAGGAGGAGAGCGATTCCGGCGATGAGCAGTTCGAGATCTCGGATGGACGAAGCTTCGATCAGATGTATGATGATATGGAGCAGGAAGGGCTGCAGCCGGTGCTCAACGATTATGTCTATGTATAAAAAAATCTGTGTAACGAACCGTGCGCTCGCTGCGCATCCGTTTGAGGAGCAGATCGCGCGCGTGCTTGATGCCAAGCCGGATATGCTGATCCTGCGCGAGAAGGATCTGGGCGAGGCGGAATATGAGAAGCTGGCGGCAGAGGTCAAAACGTTGGGCGAACGCACCGAAACGCAGCTTGTCCTTCATAGTTATCCAAGTGTTGCAAGGAAACTTGGCATATCGGCGATCCATATGCCGCTCGCAGGATTTACCGCAATGAGCGAGGAAGAAAAGGCGCAATTTACCATACGAGGTGCATCGGTACATTCGGTGGAGGATGCGCTTCGCGCCGAGCGGGCGGGCGCAACGTATGTGACAGCAGGACATATCTATGCAACGGACTGCAAGAAGGGACTGCCGGGCAGAGGACTGGAGTTCCTTAAGGATGTCTGTGCGGCGGTGCAGATTCCGGTCTATGCGATCGGTGGAATCGATGAGACGAACGCGGATGCCTGCATCGAGGCAGGCGCGGTCGGCGTGTGCATGATGTCCGGATATATGAAAATTTAACAGAATGTAAAGGCAGAGAGGATGTGACGATCCTCTTTGTTTTGTGCAAAATGTACATCGGAACGAAAATCTGTACATGGGAGAGGACTCTGCCGTCTTTCCCATATGCGGGAATATATTATAGATGAATGTGATAAGAAAATTCTAGAAAATTAAAACGGCAGGAACGTATGTTTCTCTTGACGCTATACGTAATTGGTGGTTATTGACAACAAGCCGCGAAGTTTTCTTTGCGGCTTGAGTGTTATTAAGAATTTGCTGGGAGCTTATACCCGGCTTTTCGCATTTCGGCTTTGAATGTTTCTATAGACAAATTAGCTTTGTCGGCACCGACTGACAAAGGAATAATTCCATCTTGTACAAATGAGAAGATGGTTTGTTTTCGCCCTTCCTCAATTAGATCTGATGGTAATGTTAAAACTTTTCCGCCCATAATATCATCCATTCCTTTCCGAGCTTCGTTTCCCTTGGGAATTACATGGTCTGCGATTTCTTTGATGAGACATATCATGTCCTTGTAAAGCTCTGACTTTTTTTCTTTCTCGCAGGTATCTGTGAGCCGTTCGTTTATCTTTCGATAGTCGCCGAGAAGCTGGTTCAACTTCTTTTCATTGGACTTATTGCTTTTTAAAAAATGTTCATATCGCAAAATGTGATATGGAAGCAATATGAGAAGATTCTTTTCGAACATGGCATTGACCGTGTATTTCTGTGCATGAATGATCGGAACCTGGTAGGTTACCGTCTGTCCATCAGAAAACTTGACAATCGCCGTATGGTATTCCGGCAGCGAGCGGTGATTGCGGATGTACAATACACATGACTGTGGAAATTCGATCTCCCAGATCTCGCCCAAATCGGAGGCGTGTTCCAAGGCAATCGAAATATCATACTCGAACATTCGAATTACCATCTCGGCATCCTTTTCGGATTGACACTCTAAGTGATAGATATGTCGGTCGATACGGATGATCGAGTCGGTAATGATCTTGCCATACTTTTCGTAGTGCTCATTTCTCAGCTGCTCAAAATCTTCATCCTCACTGTAGTTTGTGTGAAATACTTCATTGATCAGTGAAATGAGGAGTTGTGGCATTTTCTGTGCGATGGTTCGGAATACATCGTCAAACACGGTGCTGCGTGCCACATTTTCTTCCTGCGCCGTATTTGGAGACACGGAAGACTTGTCGTTGGTTTGTTTCATGCAGTTTCTTCCTTTCTTAAGTATATCATAACGAGGCTGTTTTACAACAAAAACAGTCCGTCAAAATTCAAAATAAACAGTCTGTATTTAATTCTTTAAACTCGGGTATTCGTGCACATGAATTATCGTGCACCAAATGATTTGCCGAACCGATCTCACATACCGGTTTTCGTTTGCTTGAGTTTGTAGATTTACAATATCGGATTTTGTTATGCGTGTCAATCCGAATTGTGGATATGGAAATAAAAACGAGCATATTGCAGAATTCGTATTTGTATCTTGACAAATAAACACCACGCAAGTATCATGATAAAAGATAGTCAAAAGTGATGACAAAGAGGAGTACGCACCGGGCGGCTGATAGAGAAGGACATTCATCGGCTGGAAGATGTCCGCAAAACGTGGTGTGGAAGGTAGCTTTGGAACTGAGATGCTGAAGGATACACTGTGTAGGCATTTCCGATTCGTCCCCGTTATCGGACTTGAGGTGTTCAAAGAAATTTTATGGAACACGAACGAAGGTGGTACCGCGAACATTCGCCCTTCCTGTCTTGTGGCAGGAGGGGCGCTTTTTAGTGCAACAAGGAAACTATTCGCAAAGAACCCGTAAGCATAAGAAAAATGATGATTCATGCTTGCATGGAAGAAGCATTTTTCTTATGCGTAAGGGGACTCGAATAGAGTCTCCGCCTCATATATGAGCAAAATTAGTAGCGAAGCTACGAGAAAGCACGAGATATCGTGCGGTTTTGCGAATTATATGGAAGGGTTCTTGAAGATTTATCAAGGAAGAAAGGAAAAAATCATGAGCAAAGAATTGAGTAAGACTTATGATCCGAAGGACATTGAGGATCGTCTCTATAAGAAGTGGGAGGACAATGGCTATTTTCACGCAGAAGTAGACCGCAGCAAGAAGCCGTTTACCATTGTTATGCCACCACCAAATATCACAGGACAGCTCCATATGGGACATGCGTTGGACAACACGATGCAGGATATTCTGATCCGTTACAAGCGTATGCAGGGCTACAATGCATTGTGGCAGCCGGGAACCGACCATGCTTCTATCGCAACCGAGGTTAAGGTCATTCAATCCCTCAAGGAGCAGGGCATCAACAAGGCGGATCTCACCCGTGAGGAGTTTTTGGAGAAGTGCTGGGACTGGAGAAAAGAGTACGGCGGACGCATCGTAAAGCAGCTTCGTAAGCTTGGTTCTTCCGCTGACTGGCAGAGAGAGCGTTTCACAATGGATGAGGGCTGTTCCCATGCTGTACAGGAAGTATTTACCAAATTATATGATAAAGGATGGATTTACAAGGGTTCACGTATCGTCAACTGGTGTCCGGTATGTAAGACATCCATCTCCGATGCCGAGGTGGAGCATGAGGAGCAGAACGGATTTTTCTGGCATATCAATTATCCGGTAGTCGGCGAAGAGGGACGATTCGTTGAGATCGCAACCACACGTCCGGAGACGTTATTCGGAGATACCGCTGTGGCAGTAAACCCGGATGATGAGCGTTATCAGGATATCATCGGAAAGACATTGAAGCTTCCGATGACCGACCGTGAGATCCCGGTTATCGCAGATGCATATGTCGATAAGGAGTTCGGAACCGGATGCGTTAAGATTACACCGGCACATGACCCGAACGATTTCGAAGTCGGCAAGCGCCATAATTTAGAGGAAATCGTTGTCATCAACGATGATGCGACCATGAACGAGAAAGCTGGAAAGTATGCCGGAATGGACCGTTATGAGTGCCGCAAGGCATTGGTTGAAGATCTTAAGAAGGAAGGACTTCTTGTGAAAGTCGTTCCGCATTCCCACAATGTCGGTGTGCATGACCGATGCCACACAACCGTTGAGCCGATGATCAAGCAGCAGTGGTTCGTTAAGATGGACGAGATGATCAAGCCGGCTGTGGAAGGTGTGAAAAATGGTGAGATCAAACTTCTTCCTGCAAGAATGGATAAGACGTATTTCAACTGGACCGACAACATCCGTGACTGGTGTATCAGTCGTCAGCTCTGGTGGGGACACCGCATCCCGGCATGGTATTGTGATGACTGTGGCGAGATGGTCGTATCCATCGAGAAGCCGGGTAAATGCCCGAAGTGTGGCAAGGAGCACTGGACACAGGATCCGGATACACTCGATACCTGGTTTTCATCTGCACTTTGGCCGTTTTCAACACTCGGATGGCCGGAAAAAACAGAGGATCTTGATTACTTCTATCCGAACGATGTGCTCGTAACCGGTTATGACATCATCTTCTTCTGGGTAATCCGTATGATCTTCTCCGGATATGAGCAGATGGGCAAGGCACCATTTCACACGGTTCTCTTCCACGGACTCGTAAGAGATTCGCAGGGACGTAAGATGAGTAAGTCGCTCGGCAATGGTATTGATCCGCTTGAGGTTATTGATAAATACGGTGCAGACGCGCTTCGTCTGACACTGATCACCGGTAATGCACCGGGTAACGATATGCGTTTCTACTGGGAGCGTGTGGAGGCTTCCCGTAACTTTGCAAACAAAGTATGGAATGCTTCGCGTTTTATCATGATGAATTTAGAGGGCACCGAGATTACCGAGCCTTCTTTGGATGAGCTTCATCCGGCTGATAAGTGGATTCTTTCAAAGGTCAACACACTTGCCAAGGATGCAACCGAGAACATGGACAAATTCGAGCTTGGTATCGCAGTACAGAAGGTTTACGATTTCATCTGGGATGAGTTCTGTGACTGGTACATCGAGATCGCCAAGGTTCGTACCTATAAGAAGGACGAGGATCCGAAGTCTGCCAACGCAGCACTGTGGACGCTTCGTACCGTACTGATCAATGCATTAAAGCTGTTGCATCCGTATATGCCGTTTATCACAGAGGAAATCTTCTGCACGATCCAGTCCGAAGAGGAGACGATCATGCTTTCTCAGTGGCCGGAATACAAGGATGAGTGGAACTTCCCGGCAGATGAGGCAGCCATCGAGCACTGCAAGGATCTGGTAAAAGGTATTCGTAACGTGCGCACCGAGATGGATGTTCCGCCATCACGTAAGGCAAAGCTTTACATCACATCCGAGGATACTGCACTTCGTGCAACATTCGAGGAGAATAAGGAAGTTTATGTAAACCTTGCTTCTGCAAGTGAGATTCATGTACAGGCAGACAAGAACGGAATTGGTGAGGATGCGGTATCTGTTGTGATTCCTGGCGCGGTTATCTATCTTCCGCTTGAGGATCTTGTTGATTTCGAGAAGGAGAAGGAGCGTCTGAACAAGGAGAAGGAGCGCCTGACAAAGGAACTTGCCCGTTCAAAAGGAATGCTCTCCAACGAGAAATTCTTAAACAATGCAAAACCGGAAAAGGTTGCAGAGGAGAAGGAGAAGCTTGCAAAGTACGAGCAGATGATGGCACAGGTTGAGGAACGCCTGGCACAGATGAAATAAAAGAGTTATATTGTAAAGTCAATCATCGCGGTACATGGTTCATGTATCGCGATTGTTTGACATTCGGTTTGTCGGATGAACGCGATTCATGCGATAAATTTTTAAAAAAGTTTATAGAAAATCGCTTGCAAACCCAAGGCGCTATATTATAATAAATAAAGTAGTCAAATGGGATAAGGTTCAGAAATCCGGGAGAAAGAAAATGATTAATTTTGAAAAAGAACTAAAAAACTTTGAACCAAGCCTCGAAGTGGAAGAAGCAGAGTCTGCAATCTACAATCATGATATGACGGATGTGACCGATATTATCGCTGAGATTCTGCGTGACGTGAAGGCAGGCCGCTAGGCTGTGACATATAGATGAGAGGTTTGTATGATTTGTTATAAATGTGGACAGGATGTAGGCGATGCGAAGCGTTGCCCGAATTGTGGTGAGGATCTGGCAATTTTCTGGAGAGTCAGACGGATCTCCAATTCTTATTATAATTTAGGATTGCAGCAGGCGGGGGTCCGGAATCTGTCCGGCGCAGTGGAAAGTCTGCGGAACAGTCTGAAATTCAATAAATACAATATTGCTGCCAGAAATCTGTTAGGTCTTGTCTATCATGAGATGGGAGAGACTGTGGCGGCACTCGGCGAGTGGGTAATCTCGCAGAGTTATCAGCCAACGGATAATCTTGCCAATGGATATCTTGATGAAATTCAGAAGAATCGTGGCCAGCTTGATACGATCAATCAGACAATCAAGAAGTATAATCAGGCGTTGCATTACTGTCAGCAGGACAGCCGGGATCTGGCTATCATCCAGCTGAAGAAAGTGCTCTCGATGAATCCGAAGCTGGTCAAGGGACATCAGCTTTTGGCTCTTCTTTATCTGCAGGATGGCAAACTGGAGCTTGCAAAGAAATCGTTGCGTAATGCAGGCAGGATTGATGCAAATAATACAACAACGCTTCGTTATCTGAAAGAAGTGAATACGCAGCTGAAGGAGAAAAGTCCATCCAAGAAACCAAAGGATGACGATCTCATTTCCTATCAGAGTGGTAACGAGACGATTATCATGCCGAAGCGATTCAAGGAATCCTCGCTTGGTGCTTCGCTTGCCTATATTGTGACGGGACTCGTTGTTGGTGCTGCCGTCACGGCGTTTCTGGTTGTTCCGAATGTGAAGAATCAGGCAAAGGAGGATGCAAAGCAGCAGATTCTTGAAGCAAGTGATACGATTTCAAGTAACGGACAGACCATCAAGGATCTGGAGAAGCAGATTTCGGATCTTCAGGATCAGCTGGAGGAAGAAGCAAATAATAATGAGAAGGTTGCGGATCAGATTAAAACGTATGAGCGGCTCTTAAATGCGTATGTTGCATATACTTCTGATGATGTCATCAGTGCCGGTCAGGCTTTGGATAAAGTAAATACTTCGTATTTGTCAAAGAAGGCAAAGAGTATTTATAAGGATTTAAATGATGTTGTCCGTGCACAGTATCTGGACAAATTATATCAGGAAGGATATGGTTATTATCAGCGCGGCAAGTACGAGGATGCAATCACCGATCTGCAAAAGATTGTGGATGAAGAGGAAGATTTTCAGGATGGATCTGCCGCGTATTATTTGGCGCAGTCCTATCGCAGAAATGGAGATCTGGATTCCGCGAAGCCGTATTATCAATATGTGATCGACAATCATCCGGGAACGGAGCGTGCAAGAACTTCACAAAATTATGTGGATGCGCAGTCGGAATAAAATAAGAAATTGATATTGATTTACAAAAGACGTCAAGGCAGAAATGCTGTGGCGTCTTTTTTGTATAAGGAAATTCTTTTGGATTTTTCTATGTGGTCCAAGCAGGAAAATAAGGATGGAGGAAAAAGCAGTTATGGATTTACAATACCATCTTACGGAAGAAAAACTTACCATTGTGATGCCGGCGGAGGTGGATCATCATGTGGTACGACATATGAGCAAAGAGGTTGACTGCCTCATTGATTCGTGGCATATCCGAACGCTGGTATTTGATTTTGCCGGGACGGAATTTATGGACAGCTCCGGGATTGGTGTGCTCATCGGAAGAAAGAAAAATATGGATCTGCATGGAGGAAGGGTGCGAGCAGCAAATCTGACCGGGCGTGCGTTGCAAATCTTTGAAAAATCGGGATTGGCACAAATTATCGAAATGGACGAATGTGATGTGACAAAACCGGCACAGGATATTTTGAAGACGGATATGAGATAGGGGGACGAGATGGAACAACAGAATCATATGCAGGTAATTTTTGATGCAAAGTCGGAAAATGAAGGATTGGCGAGAATGATTGTTACTGCATTTCTGGCGGAGATGAATCCGACTTTGGAACAGATTGCGGATGTTAAGACTGCAGTTTCCGAAGCTGTTACAAATGCAATCATACATGGATACGATAATGAGCAGGAGAGTGTGCAGCTAAGCTGCGACCGGGACGGACAGCAGCTTGTTGTCACGGTGGAGGATCATGGAATCGGGATTGCAGATATCGATCAGGCGATGCAGCCGTTTTACACAACGAAGCCGCAGCTCGAACGATCGGGAATGGGATTTGCGTTTATGGAAGCATTTATGGATCGGATCGAGGTGCAATCCGGTCTTGGCGAAGGAACGAAAGTGGTTATGTGGAAATACATAGAAAGGGAGCGTGAGCAGTAGTTTCACTGCAAAGGAAGAAGTCTGGCAGGATGCCATGTATAGGGCACAACATGGAGATAAAGCGGCGCGCGACAAAGTGGTGAGGGAAAACATGGGGTTAGTTTATATGGTGGCAAAACGTTTTGCAGACAGGGGAACAGAATTTGAGGAACTGGTACAAATCGGAGCGATCGGACTGATTAAGTCGGTGGACAAGTTTGATGCGGCAATGGGATATTCCTTTTCTACTTATGCGGTGCCGCTCATTATGGGGGAAATCAGGCGTTTTTTGCGTGATGACAATATGATTCATGTCAGTCGCCAACTAAAGGAATATGCAAGAAAAATCGCAATTGTCAGAGAAAAATATAAAGAGTCAGAAAACCGTGAGCCGACGATGGAAGAACTATCGGATAAGACAGGGCTATCAAAAGAAGATATTGTGGCTGCGATGGAATCGGTTTATGAAGTGGAATCGATTTCGAAACCTTTGTGCGGGGGGAGTGAGGGGACGCATGCACTCACAATTGAGGACCAGATCGAGGATAAGGAACATTTTGAGCTGCCGGTACTCAATCGCATTGCAATCGCGCAGGTAATGGATGAACTTGAGGAAAATGAGGCAGAATTAATCCGGCTGAGGTATATGGATGAACAGACGCAGACACAGGTGGCACATACACTTGGGATGAATCAGGTGGCAGTATCCCGTCTTGAGAAAAAAATACTGATAAAACTGCGGCGGAAACTGGCATAAATTCGATGATTTGGGTATAATAAAGAAAATACATGTAGTGCTTTCGTCAGCCGGGAGATGGAGAGGAACTGTACAACAGCTGCCGAAGGCGAACAGAAATGCGGATGATTAAGGATGGAGGATAAAATATGGCTACAGTGAAACCAAGTAAGGTGGCGATCATCGGATGCGGATTCGTTGGTTCTGCGTCTGCGTTTGCTTTAATGCAGAGTGGGCTTTTTAATGAGATGGTTCTTCTTGATGCGAACAATGACAAGGCGGAAGGGGAGGCAAGGGATATTGCGCATGGACTGCCGTTTGTCCGACCGATGAAGATTTATGCGGGTGGATACGACGATATTGCGGATGCAGCAATCATTGTGATTACCGCGGGAGCCAATCAGAAGCCGGATGAGACAAGACTTGATCTCGTACACAAAAATGTTTCTATTTTTGAGTCGATCATTCCGGAAATCACGATGCGGGATTATGAGGGAATCCTTCTTGTTGTTGCCAATCCGGTTGATATCCTGACCTATACAGCATTAAAACTGTCCGGATATCCGGAGAACCGCGTTATCGGCTCAGGAACGGTGCTTGACAGTGCGAGACTGAAATATCACCTTGGGGAGCATCTTGGGGTGGACAGCCGAAGTGTACATGCTTTTATTGTTGGTGAGCATGGTGACAGTGAGATCGCGGCATGGAGCAGTGCCAATGTATCCGGCGTGCCTCTTGATAAGTTCTGCGAGATGCGCGGACACTATAATCATGCCGAGGCAACGGAGCGCATTGCGGAGGAAGTCAAGCAGAGTGCTTACGGTATTATTCAGCGGAAAGGTGCAACGTACTATGGCATTGCCATGTCGGTAAAGAGAATCTGTGAGGCAATCGTGAGAGATGAAAAGTCAATTCTTCCAATCTCGACGATGATGCATGGAGAGTATGGAATCTCGGATGTCGTCCTTTCGATGCCTTGTATCGTCGGAAAGGATGGATACGAGACGAAGGTGCCGATTGATCTGGATCAGGATGAGGTGACGAGTCTTCACGAGTCTGCCAACACGTTAAAAAAGGTATTGGATGATGTCTTTACGGAAAAATAGAGTTTGATTTGCATATATAATTTGAGAAGAAAGTGAAAGGCGGGCGTAACAGCCTGCCTTTTTGTAAAACCGCTTTACTTTAGTATGATAATTTGCTAAAATACAAAAGCAGATGACATTCGTAAAGGAGATACAGGAATATGAAAAGAAAGATAGCATCGTTATTATTGGTTGGTTGTATGGCACTTGGCATGTGTGCATGTGGCGGTAAAACAGATTCATCGTCAGAGAATGCTGACAGCGCCGACAGCAAAGTATATGCGGTAGAAGCCGGTTCTGCAGGAGAGGCGGTTGCCAAGGAGAAAGGCTTTGAATACAATTCGGTGGGCTCGCAGGCAGATGCATTGATGGAAGTTGCTTCCGGTACATCGGACGCGGCAATCATTGACCTGTTGATGGCGGGTGCGATGATCGGAGACGGAACAAGTTATCCGGATCTGATCCATACGGATGAATTGACAACCGAAGAGTATGGTGTAGGATGTCGTAAGGGTTCCGACCTTGCTTCTTATATTAATCAGGTGTTTGCAGATAGCTATAAGGACGGATCAATGAAGGAGACCGCTGAAAAGTATGGTGTACAGGATGCTTTGGTCGAGCAGAAGGATGCTACATATGAGGCTTCTGATTCCGATAGCGATGTAGAATATATTAAGAATAAAGGTACATTGATCGTTGGTATCACGGATTTTGAGCCGATGGATTACAAGGATGGCGATGAGTGGATCGGTTTTGATGCGGACATGGCTCGTATGGTCGCAGACAAGCTTGGTGTTGAGGCTCAGTTTGTTGAAATTGACTGGGACAACAAGATCATGGAGCTTGATTCCAACAACATTGATGTTGTATGGAATGGTATGACACTGACGGATGAGGTGACTTCATCTATGGAGTGTACAAATGCTTATTGTAACAACGCACAGGTTGTTGTAGTACCACAGAAATAAAGGAGTAATTACAGAAGATGTTTTGGTCTGTTACGCAGACGCTTCTCAGCGGTTTTGCGACTACATTTGAAATTTTTATCTTTACACTGATTTTTGCGTTGCCGCTTGGCTTGATTTTCTCATTCGGCTTGATGAGTAAATTTAAGCCTTTGCGCTATCTGCTCCAGCTTATAGTATGGGTGATCCGCGGAACACCGCTTATGTTACAGCTGATCATTATTTTTTATGGACCGGGTATGTGGCTGAAACGTAATATTTGGAGTGGAAACGAAGCTGGACGAATTACGGCAACGGTTGTGGCATTTGCCATCAATTATGCATGCTATTTTGCCGTGATTTTTAAGGGTGGCATCGAGGGAGTCCCGGCCGGACAAAGAGAGGCCGGACAGGTACTCGGCATGACAAAGCGTCAGATCTTTTTTAAGATTACATTGTTGCAGATGATCAAGCGCATCGTTCCGCCGATGTCGAATGAAATTATCACGCTTGTCAAAGATACTTCACTTGCCCGCATTATTGCAGCATATGAGTTGACATTTGCCGGATATTCATTTATGAAATCTGCCGGAGTGACATGGCCGCTGTTCTATACAGGACTCTTCTATCTGGTGTTCGTCGGAATACTGACGCTGTTGTTCAATTATATTGAGCGCAGACTGGATTATTTCAAGTAGGAGGACTT
Organism: uncultured Agathobacter sp.; assembly: GCA_934316545.1. Classification (GTDB taxonomy): domain Bacteria; phylum Bacillota; class Clostridia; order Lachnospirales; family Lachnospiraceae; genus Roseburia. The sequence goes on from CAKRDT010000007.1 coordinate 68,978, forward strand.
ATGACATGGCAATTTTAGAAGTAAATCATATAGAGAAGCATTTCGGTAAAACGCAGGTCCTTCGCGATGTCAGTTTCTCGATGGAAGAAGGCAGTGCGCTTGCCATTATCGGATCCTCCGGCTCGGGAAAGACAACACTTTTGCGTTGCCTGAATTTCTTGGAAAGACCGAATTCCGGCAGTATTACCGTGAACGGGAAAGTCTTATTTGATGCATCTTTAAATCAGAGCGACCGTGATGCGGATTTAAGAAAGAAGCGTTTACATTTCGGCATGGTGTTTCAGTCTTTTAATTTGTTTCCACAGTACACGGCATTGGAGAATGTGATGCTGGCGGAGCGTCTTCTGGCGCAAGAACAACCGGATTTTAAGCGCAATAAGAAAGAAGTTCTTGCCGGAATCGAGGAGCATGCGAAGCAGCTTCTTGACCGCATGGGACTCTCTGAGCGTATGGATCATTATCCGCATCAGTTGTCCGGCGGACAGCAGCAGCGTGTTGCAATTGCCCGGGCACTGGCGTTAAAGCCGGATATCCTTTGCTTCGATGAGCCGACATCCGCGCTTGATCCGGAACTGACCGGTGAAGTGTTAAAGGTTATTCGAAGTCTGGCAGACCAGAAGACAACGATGATTATTGTCACCCACGAGATGGCGTTTGCAAGAGATGTAGCGGATCAGGTCATCTTTATGGATGAAGGCGTGATTGTCGAGCAGGGGGATCCGCATCAGGTGATTGACAATCCGAAAGAAGAGCGGACAAAACAGTTTTTAACCCGTTACGCCCAAGGGTAGAAGGAAAATTCTCAGAGTTACGGCATCGAACCATACGATTATTTTGTTCAGGAAAATTTGCAAGTCAGCTTCTGGCTCTATTTCAGATAGACAGCTACAATTTGTTTTTGATACGCTATTAGCGGGCAGAATGGAAACCCGAAGCAGTTGCAAATTTGTCCTTCAAAAATAAGTATGGCTCCGATGTCTGTAGCATGAAAGGGTTGGTCATTAAAATCATGCAAAGCCCTGTTGGTCGAATAAGCTTACTGCTAATTTTCCTTTTTACTTTTTTCTATCCGGTATCTGTGTAGAAATAGCATATCTGATGCACGACAAAAATTTGCCTCATAGTAAATAAGGAAAATTGACGCGCGGTGTTATTTTACAAGTGAACGTAAGATTTCGCCGCGCGTGATTTATTTTATACAAATTCATTCTGAACAAGCAGAATCTCCTGATCATGCTGTTTCC
>CAKRDT010000008.1 GCA_934316545.1 uncultured Agathobacter sp.
TAGGAGAAGGTATTTTTACTATGGGGTATAGCAAAAACTATATAATGTATTGGGGGGTTTTTACGGTTATTATAATAGCATGGTTTCCAAAAGAAGTGTGCACAAACTTCACAAAAGTTCATGTCCGTTTTTGTGCAATGTGTACAATGCGAATTCGTTCGCACACAAATTACATGTACGAACGAATTCCATTTTCGCTATTCTTAATCCAATTTTTAAAACAGCGCCTCAAATTCTTCTCTTGTTATTTTTTCTTTTTCCAAAAGAAGATCCGCGCAACGATCAAGCACATCCCTGTGTTCGCCAATGATGCGCTTAGCCTCTTCATAGGCATGATCAATCATATTCTTAACTTCCGCATCAATCGCAGACGCAACTCCCTCGCTGTAGTTGTGCGCATGTGCAAGATCACGTCCAATGAACACTTCGTCATCATCCTCTTTGTAGCAGATAAGTCCAATGTTTTCCGACATTCCGTAACGTGTCACCATATCACGCGCCATCTGTGTCGCCTGCTTGATGTCCTGGGAAGCACCGGTTGTGATATCGTCAAAGACAAGTTCTTCCGCAACACGACCGCCAAGATCCACAATAATTTCCTGTAACATACGTCCCTTGGAATTAAACATCTCATCTTTCTCCGGAAGCGGCATCGTATAGCCGGCAGCGCCGGTTCCGGTCGGAATAATGGATACGGTGTGTACCGGTCCGACATCCGGAAGTACATGGAAGAGTATCGCATGTCCGGCTTCATGGAACGCCGTAATCTTCTTTTCCTTCTCGGAAATGATACGGCTGCGCTTCTCCGCACCGATTCCAACCTTAATAAAAGATTTCTGAATATCCGCCTGCATAATAAATCCGCGGTTTTCCTTCGCGGCAAGAATTGCCGCCTCGTTCAGCAGATTCTCAAGATCCGCACCTGTAAATCCTGCTGTAGTCTGAGCAACCTGCTTTAAATCGACATCTTCACCAAGAGGTTTATTCTTTGCATGCACAGCCAGAATTTCCTCGCGCCCCTTAACATCCGGTCTTCCGACTACAATCTTACGGTCAAATCGTCCCGGACGCATGATGGCCGGATCAAGTATATCCACACGGTTGGTTGCAGCCATAACAATGATTCCCTCATTGACACCAAATCCATCCATTTCAACAAGCATCTGATTGAGTGTCTGTTCACGTTCATCATGACCTCCGCCCATACCGGTTCCACGTCGTCTTGCGACTGCATCAATCTCATCGATAAACACGATACATGGTGCATTCTTTTTTGCATCCTCAAAAAGATCTCTCACACGGGATGCACCGACACCGACAAACATCTCAACAAAATCCGAACCGGAAATGCTAAAAAACGGTACTCCCGCTTCTCCGGCAACCGCCTTTGCAAGTAATGTCTTACCGGTTCCCGGAGGTCCGACAAGAAGCACTCCCTTCGGGATACGCGCACCGAGTTTTGTATATTTTTTCGGATCTCGCAGGAAATCCACAAGTTCTTCAAGCTCTTCTTTTTCCTCACGCAGTCCTGCGACATTGGCAAACGAAGTCTTATTGTCCTCCTCCGTAGATAACTTTGCGCGGCTCTTGCCAAAGCTCATCATCTTGCCGCCTCCGCTATTGGCTGCCGCATTATTGTTCATAATCACAAACAGGATAAAGAACGCCCCGAAAATCAGCAAATACGGCAAAAGTGTCATGATCCAGCTTTCTGCCGGCACATCCTCAAGCGTATAGTTATCAAACTTTTCATCGTCCATCATGCTTTGCATCTCGTTGATATCCGATGCATACAAATACTGCTGCGCTCCATCTTTTAGTTTAATCCGCAGACTACCGGTTGGCACTTCACGATTCTGAACAACCTTGACATAAGTCACATCCCCTTTGCCTAATGCCTTCTGAAAATCTGATTTCGTGTAAGAACTCGTTGTCGTATTCCCGCTTAGTCCATACCAGATCAGTATCACTACGAGAATCAACACCGCATAAAAACCAAATCCACGAAATCCATTCCTATTTCTTGTATTCACTCTGCAACTCCTTTTCTGTTACGCAATTGCTGTTTCATCCGCAATCACTCTATTATTCCGCATCTTCCACAAAACCAATATAAGGAAGATTACGGTATCTCTGATCATAATCAAGACCAAATCCGACAACGAACTTATCAGGAATTACAAATCCTGTATAATCCACTTTCAGATCATTCACCACGCGGCGCTCCGGCTTATCGAGAAGCGTGCAGATTGTCAGTGTCTTCGGCTTACGGCTCTCAAACAAGGAAACCAGACGGCTTAATGTATGACCGGAATCCACAATATCTTCCACGATAATGACATTCTCTCCCTCGATGGACTGTTCGAGATCCTTCTTGACATTGACAACTCCGGACGAACTTGTTGCTGCACCGTAGCTTGACACCGACATAAAATCAATGGTCATCGGTAATTCAATTCGTTTTGCAAGTTCCGTTGTAAAGAAAATAGATCCCTTCAGAATACAGACAAGATATACGGACTCTCCCTCAAATTTTTTGGTAATCTCTGCACCCATCTGTGCAATTCGCTCATTGAGCTGCTCTTCTGTCAAATGAACTGATATGTTATGCTTCTTACTATAATCCATCACTTGTTCCTCCTTCGTAACTAAGTTCCAAAATCATGCGGCTTGTACGCTCAAGCTGCGCTCCCCGTCCCATTCTGCCTCCTACAACCCATAGAATCTGGGAGCCGTCGGCAACAAGAAGCGTCGTATCCCGCTCCTTTGACGGAATCTTTTGATCAATAAAATAATCGGATAGCTTCTTGCGATGCCCTTTATCGTCCATCACAAAATAATCCTGATTTCTTCTGGTTCTGATAGAAAAACCAAATTTAATTTTATCATAGTCAAACCATTTCGTATATATTTTTTGCGGAATTTCCGACAAATCCCCCTCAAATTTAAAAACACGCATGGAAAAACATGCCGCTCCATCTGTTCCCGACACATATTTTTTTTCTTTTGAAGCTGCTATCTCAGCCAAAACTTCTGCCGTTATCTTTGTTTCTGCATCCGCGACCGGCTTTTGTATGTCCCCTCGATGCCGAATCCATATGACATCATAACTTCGTTCCGCAGTCAGTTGATAGGGAAGATTCACGCTTCGCCCGGTCTGCTTTTGGGCAAGTTCAAGCACGGAAAAAATGTGACTGGCCTGTATATCCCTCCTGGCTCCCGCCGCCTGCGCGACCGCATGATGTATCAGTCTCGTCCGCATAATTTCCGGAAGCTCCAAAAGCGGTTTTACCTTGATCACAGTATCCTCATCTTCCTGCACAACGATCTGATCCGATGCCTGTGCAAGCTGTATATCCATGTAATCACGAACCTGATTCATCTGCTCCGCGAGCCTGTTCAGATGCATGACAGCCTGTGCATTGACTTCACACAGCTGCGGAAGAACTTTATGGCGGATACGGTTGCGGCTGTAAACAAGTTCATGATTGGTTGCATCCGTACAATAATCCTGATCCCGCACATGCAGCTCCTGTTCAATCTGGGCACGACTGCACCCGAGAAGAGGACGTATATAAGTTACATTCTGCCCATCGCTTCGCACCGGCCGGATGCCACACAATCCATCAAGACCACTTCCTCTTGCCATCTGAAAAAGCATCGTCTCTGCATTATCTTCCATGTGATGGGCCAGTGCAATCCTGCTCGCAGGATATTTCCCCGCTTCCCGCTTAAGAGCTTCATACCGCAAAAAGCGGGCTGCTTCCTCCTCACCCATTCGATACTCTCTGGCATATGCCGGCACATCAACCGGATGAATCACACAGTCAATTCCTTTTGCCGCACAAAACTTCTGTACAAACTTTGCATCTGCCACGCTCTCTCCACCCCGGATTCCATGTTCCACATGCACAACACGAAGGGTAAAGTCGAAGCGTTCGGACAAATCCGCCAGCACACAGCACATGCAGACCGAGTCTGCGCCTCCCGACACCCCGGCAATCACACAGTCTCCGGGGCTGATCATATTCCATTGTCTGATAAACGCTGCAACCTCTTCAATCATTACTTCTCCCAGATGCCGGTGACTACGATTGTCATATCGTCAGGCACATGTCCACCCGTGTAGCTTACCACACGCTCCATCAGTGTATCGGCACACACGCCGGCATTCTCTGTTTTCATCTCCTGTATCATATCCGCAAAAATGACTTCCGGATTCTTAACATGTAGATATTCTAACACACCATCTGTAACCATTACAAGGAAATCCCCATTGGTGAGCTTCTCCTTTTGTACCGCAGGGATCTGATCGGTTTCGACTCCCGCCGGAAGCGATGCCCCGCTTATGCAGCGCACCTCTTTGGAAGTTCGCACAAACGAAGCCGCCGCGCCGATCTTCGTAACCATAAGCTCTCCCGTATATAAATCAATCCCGGCAAAATCAAGCGTGGAATAGGACTCGTTATCGCCTTTTAATACCATTGTAGAATTCATCATCCGGATCGCAGTCTCCCTCGGGAATCCTGCTTCCATCAGTTTTTCAATCAGTTCCACAACCATCTCGCTTTCTTTGCTCGCCGCAGTTCCGCTGCCCATTCCATCCGACAGGCAAATGTGGTAGCTTCCGGTGTCCAATGCAAAAAGTGAAAAATTATCACCATTTGCGGCAGAATGTTCTTTCGCTCTGGTCGCAATCGCAGACATCGCATAATATGCGGTATCTTCATATACCGTTACCATAACCGGATCCTTTGTAAAAATAGATCTGGCATCTTTCTGCAGGCGGAGTGTAAGCCCTGTGGCACGCTCCAGTGCACGAAGATAGTTTTTCGCCGGAATCCCTCCGCCCCACTTGCTTGCAACCATCGCGGTCACAAATTTTCGTTTGTTTTCATCTTCATACAAATGGATCTGTTCCGCAACAAGCCCCCGTTCTTTTACCTCATATGCAATCTTTGCCAACAATACTTTCGACTGCGCATCCAGATTTGTCGGTTCCTTTGTCCAATCCTGCATGACAAGTGCCATTGCATCCAGTTGATCCGCAATCACGCGGCGATTGCTGCGAAGCCTTTGATACCATGCTTCATTTAATTCCATTCGGGAAAAAGCCCATATCGCCTCCTCGACCATCCATAAATAACGCGGACATTCCTGCACATAATTTTTCTCGATGATCTCCTCCCTTGGATGGTGTGCGATCACCGCCAACAGCATGCTTTTGAGCCGCTGCGACAATTCATTCTCCTTTTGTTCCCAGCAGACCGCACATCCATCACACGCCGCACATAATTTCCCTGTGATCTCCTGCTGAAGCAATTCCACACTCTCATGCCCGCTCTTTTCTGTCCTTTTATCCATTGCAAGAAACGCAACCGACAATTCATCTACCGCTTCCGCAAGTGCATAGATCCTGCCGTCACGATGATAAGCCGGCTGCGCCATAGCGGGATGTTCTTTCCTTGTCCATGAATGGTTCAGCTCCGCTGCCATATGATACAGATAATGAATCAATACCGTCGCCCCCATAACGAATATGCCTTCACAGATACCAAGGATCAACGCCCTGGTATCCATTACGGAAAAAAGCACCCCCGAACAGTTCATAACTGTTACTGCAAGTCCCGTAAGAAATCCTGCTACCCATCCGCCGCAACGATGATTCGCCCAACGGTAAAAATGAATTCCCACTCCACTGACAAGCAGAATAAACACATACTTCACCGTTGTGCCGATTGGCATCCCCCAGCCCATTCCGGCAAGAATTCCTATGTAAAGCAATACATTTTTCCTTTGATCCAGACAACAGCCGGCATAGAAAGCCGGCACAAGCGGATAATAACCGAGAATGCACAACAGACTGCTGCATGCCCCCAGAATTGCACACACGACTTTACCCAGACCTTCCACGATTTTATTTTGTGTACTCATAGCACACCTCCTATCCCAGTTTTTAAACAGGTAATTGCAAAACCGGTACGGCAGCGATCCCCATTACCTGATTTTCAACCATGGATTATACATAAGAGGGTGTAAAATACTTGTCACAATTTCTACGTGTTTTCAAAAACTTATCGGCAAAACCTCTCTTTACACTCGATTCGAGGGAATTCATGCTTGATTCATATATTATGCTTTGACATAAAAAGAAGCACAAGGCTTCCACCTCATGCTTCTAATCATCGCTCTCCTTGAAGATAATCTCATTCTTATAAGTAAGCCCCAGCTTACTCTTTGCGATATCTTCATAATATTCGCTCGACTGCATGTACTTTTCAAGATCATCGATCTCAGAAGAACGCTGCGTCTCCTGCTCATATTGCTCCTTAAGTTCATTCTCACGCACCATGTAGTCCGCGTCTTTTTGCTTTAACTGATAAATCTGTATCGCCATAACCGCAACAAACACCACAACGATCATGCTGATACACACAGTACCCGTACTACGGCGTCTTCTTTTTCTTTTCTTCATTCTTCCGTCTCCTGATTCCTGTGAAGTTTCTTTAATTCTATTGTAACGGCTTTTGTCACTCTTTTCAATCGCTTTTTGGCAGCAAGAATCCATTTTGTAGCGATCCTCATAAACCACCGCCCGAACAAAATGCCATAGACCAGCGCCCCGGCACCGATTCCCAGCAGCATATACCCCCGAATGATTCCATTATTTACCTGACATGCTTTCAGAAAAAGCCACCCTCCGGCTGCAACCCAATACACCAGATCCTCAATTGAAACCAGAATGATTCCATGTGGAGCAATGCGTCGAATCACGCGAATCATGTCATATACAAGGGAAAGTCCTGCCCCAGAAAGAAATGCCTGCCCCAACAGAATGAGTTCCTGTTCAAGTCCTTCAACCGGGTTCATGAGGAAAGCAGCTTTCCGAAAAAGGAGTCTTTTCGTCCGGGCATCTGTGAATAATTCAGCGAATCGACCTGTCCGTCGATATCCACTTCGCCCTTATCGAGATCCAGACGATTCACATGAAGATCTTTACCTTTGACATGAAGCATTCCCTGCTCCGTCTCAAGCAGAAGTTCGTTCAGATCAAAGGAATGTACATCAATAACCCCTGTAAAACTTGCAGCTTTGCGATCATTCAATATAAGTTTGTGCTGTCGGGTAACGGTTTTGTCTTCCATTCCACTATTGCCTCCCAATGTATTTCTACATTCAGTATATGAAACAATTTCCGAAATATCCCATACAACAACATGGATCAAACATCATGATGCTTTAAATATATTCAAACAGATCCTTTGCTTCTTCTTTCTTGGTGGTATCCTGAATATTCAGTACACGTACCTTAACCGATTTCTGTCCAAAAAGAATCTCGATTTCGTCACCAACCTTAACGTTGGTCGATGCCTTAGCAGGCTTTCCGTTTACCATGACTCGTCCCGCATCACAGGCCTCATTCGCAACGGTTCTTCTCTTGATCAGGCGGGATACCTTTAAAAACTTATCCAATCTCATTTCTTTCCCTCAAAAAAAGTGGAGCCCCTCAAAGGTGCTCCACTGACAATTAGCAAAACTAGTTTAAAGAATCCTTTAAAGCCTTACCAGCTTTAAACTTAGGTGCCTTAGAAGCCGGGATTGTGATCTCCTGCTTAGTCTGTGGGTTTCTGCCTACTCTTGCAGCTCTCTCAGATACTTCGAATGTACCGAAGCCAACTAACTGAACCTTCTCACCCTTCTTAAGTTCTTCAGCAACAACGTCTGTAAATGCCTTTACTGCTGCCTCTGCATCCTTCTTTGAAATCTCAGCCTTCTCAGCTACAGCTGCGACTAACTCTGCTTTGTTCATGTCAAAATTCCTCCTATGGGTCATTTATTATATAATTCGAGTTCCTTCTCTCAAATTACTTACAAATCTATTTATACTTGTTTTCCTAATATTTGTCAAGGAGAAATGCCTATTTTTGGGGATTTCTCATTCTTAAAAACAACCAAAAATAAGGAGCAAAAATCATCAATTTGACACAATTGAGCTCGACTTTGTCATACTTGAAAGCAGATCCTTAATCAGATCGAGTTCTTCCTGCCTCTTTGTGCTTTCCGAATTCTCATTTCCGGAAGTTCCCGATTCTGTAGTACCTGACGCTTCGGAAGTCGTTGCGGAGGAACGGCTTTCTTCCGCAGTCGTCTGCGAACTGTCCTCTGTATTTGTCGAATCCCCTGTCACATCTGTCTCTGTAGAAGCTTCCTCATCCATGAGATTGATGATAATCGTTGATTTCTTGGAGTTGACATAAAGATTTCGCCTCCATACATCATAACCATCCGCATAGACAGCAATGGTATGTTGCCCATAAGTAAGCTTGACCGGATTGCTGTAATCCACTTCCTTATCATCAATCAGCAGCACGGATCCCGTTACATCGATCAGGAAACTGACCTTGCCGGACTTCGGGCCTTTGCCTTTGATCTTATCCAGATCCACTGTCGTCGTCTGCCCTCGTGCGATCGTAACTTCCGTACTTCCACCCCATCCGTTATTTGCAACTGTAAGTTCGTAAGTTCCTTCTTCGACCTGCATCGTAAGATTTTTCGTCACTTCCGTAAAAATCCTGCTTCCAAGCTGCAAAAAGCTTCCCTCGAAAAGTTTCGTATTGGTAAGCGCAAGTGTCCCCTGCGCCGTCGTAATACGCACAGAGATAATCTGCTTATCCACACCTGTCACGGAAAGGGTATCGCCTTTGGCAATATCGTCCATCGTCACCCTCTCATCCCCGGAGAATACATACGTACTGTCATCATAGCGATACTTTGAATCCCCAATCTGCAGCATGCCAAGCTCCGGCGACACATGAAACCGCTTCACATCATCGTACACCCAGGCATCATCCGAAAGCTGCGCATCGCAAAGAATTCCTTCCGCATTGACATTTCCAATCGTAATCAGCATTCCCTGTACGAACGAAGCAACCGTCGTCCGCTGACCATACTCATCAAGAAAACGCGTTCCTGTTCCATAATAATAACGATATTCCATACGATTTTCATAGCGATACAAGCGAAGCGTTTCCTCGATCTGGTCCACAGCCACAACAAGATAAAGATCCTGTTGCCAGATTCCTTCCGGCTCTGTCTGCGCAGTTGAACGATCCTGCGTTTCCAATGCGATCGAATGATGAAAATAAGTTCCGTTTCCAAGACTTTCCTGCTTGCCGCATCCTGCAAATGCAAGAAGCAGCCCGACAATGAGTATATATGTAATTATCTGTGATCCATTTACTTTCTTCATAGCTTTAGTATACATGATTTTTATAAGAATAAAAACATATTTTCCAAAAAAGCGTGCCTTTGTTCCTCAAGCGCATCCATCCGTTCCAGCTTTTCAATCTCCCGTTCCGATCCCCATGTTTTCCGTGAATTGCTATAATGGTTCGAAATTTTCCAGAATTTTTCCGGGAAAAGCAATACCAGATACAAAAGCGTTCTTTCATCCGTGCTCATCGTGCGTTCTCTGTCATATTGCTCCACAAGCTGCATTCCAAGATTTTTCTGCCACCCGTTTTTTTCAAGCATTTTGCGCACAAAATTTGCAAGATCCAATACCGGCATTGCATAACTCATATTCTCGAAATTCACAATGCGAAATCCATCTGCCGTCCTTAGCACATTGTGCTGATTAAAGTCACCATGGCATAATCCTTTCATCGGATGAAGTTCCTTCTCATTGATCATGCGGATCACTTCACCGGCATCCTGCATATAATGTTCGTACTGCATGAGAAACCGGCGTTCAAACTCATTGCGTCCGTGTCTTGCGAGCACATAATTTTTGACTTTGATCAGTTCCCGGTAATGCCTGCGGTATGTATTTGCCGGGTCATTGCGATCCGTCCGGATAAAATCCGGGATTTCAGGAGCATAAGCAAGAAGCGCACTGTGGAGTCTGGCCAGCTGCGTGACCGCGCGCATCATATCCGGCTCACGGCTCGTACTGCACTCTCCACCGGAAATCATATCCTTCAGCCAATAACGCGTGCCCATATCATCCAAAGCCACCGCCCCGCCTTCCTTCGTAAGCATAATCTGCTCCGTTTCATATCCATTCTCGGCAAGCCGTATCAATACCTCCCGAAGGAACATCGCCCTCTCCTTCGATCCCCGAAACGGCATAAGCAGCTTCTTTCCTTCGTTCGTTTCACAAATATATGCACCTCTTCCCCGACTGATCTGTTTTATTTCCAAGTCGTACTGTTGCAGAATTGCTTCCGACTGATTATACACAAAAAACCCTCCCATATGACATCCGTTGTGTTCTATCATATGAGACGGGTCTTCAAATTATGCGCCAGTTCCAGCAGCTTATCCCTCTGATTCAATTCCGGTTCGTCAAGTACACGTTCAAACAATTCATTGAGCAGCAGCCCAATCTCCCTGCCCGGCTTCATTCCCATCGCGATCAGATCCGATCCGCCGATTGCAAGCATTTTTTTCTCTACACATTGCTGCGCCTCGCAGATTTCTGTAAAAAGGCGTTCATATGTATCCACATAGGCCAGTTTTTCCTCTCTGTGATACATACTCTGCCCAAGTGTATCTGCTCTCTTTACCGCAAACAATGCCGGCATATTCTCCACGCCGATTCTGTTCATTGCCCGCCGGACCGTGCGTTCGGAAAGTTCCGGCCGGTCATCATGGTAACGGATCAGCCTGCATACGCGATCCGTTGTATCATTGTCAAACTTCAGCCGGTGCAAAATCTCCTTTGCCATATCCGCGCCCTTGGCAGGATGCCCCTTAAAATGGTTTTGTCCGGCTTCATCCGTTGTGATACACACCGGCTTTGCGACATCGTGAAGCAGCATCGTAAGCCGGAGAATCTTGTCCGCCTCCACATGTAACAATGTGTGTAGCGTGTGCTCTCCGACCGAATAACAATGATGCTTATTCTGCTGCTCCGTCATCATCATCGCATCAAACTCCGGCATAAAGATACGCGTCAGTCCTGTCTGATAAACCGTCCGCATCTCATCCGGATGCGCAGACGTCAGAAGTTTCACCAATTCCATCTGAATTCGTTCTGCACTTACCGCACGAAGATTTTCTGCCAGATTGGTGATCGCCGTCAGGGTCTCCGGCTCAATTGCAAATCCGAGCTGTGCTGCAAACCGCACTGCACGAAGCATGCGGAGCGCATCCTCTCCGAAACGGTCATGAGGCTTTCCTACGCAGCGGATGATCCCGGCCGCCAGATCTTTCTCTCCGTCAAAGGCATCCACCAATCCGGTTTCATCATTATAGGCCATAGCATTGATCGTAAAGTCACGTCTTTTTAAGTCTTCCACCAGATTGCCGGTAAAAATGACTTCCTTCGGGTGGCGACTGTCCTCATATTCCCCGTCGATCCGGTAGGTCGTAACCTCGTATCCTGTATGATCAAGCATAACCGTAACCGTTCCATGCTGAATTCCAGTATCAATCGTATGGCAAAACAGAGACTTTACCACCTCCGGGCGCGCCGATGTCGTAATGTCCCAATCCTGTGGCTTGCGTCCAAGCAGAGTATCCCGCACGCACCCGCCCACAGCATATGCATCATAACCTTCCTTTTGCAGGCGATGAATGATTTGTTTCACATGTTCCGGTAAATTTATTTTCATAAAAATTTGTAGTGTCCTTTTTCTCCAGTTTTTACAATATATAACAGATCATCTGCCTGTTTGATCAGTTCTCCGACCTCATCCTCATTATGCACATCTGCAGCGTAAACAATACCCATGGAGCATGTGATCAGCCTTTCGGCATCCACCGTGATCGGATGTCCGAGATGCTCCTCGATCTGCTTTCGAAAGCCGGATGTCGCCTGAATCCGCAAGTAGATTTCTTTTGCCATCTGCTCCAATTCCCGGCGATCGTTTGTCTCCAGAATGATAATGAACTCATCGCCGCCGTATCGGCTGACAAAGCCTTTTCCGGTCGTCACCTCCCGAAAGATGGCTGCCATCTCTATCAGGATCAGATCTCCGATATCATGTCCGTATGTATCATTGTAATGTTTAAAATTGTCCAGATCGATAAACATCAGCCCCATATCGAATCCCCTCGGGCTGCCTTTTAACTGTTCTTCCATCTGTGCAATCTGCCGGTACATACCCGCACGATTGTATACGCCGGTCAGCATATCCGTTTCTGCTGCCGCCTGTAACCGCCGATTCATCTCATAAACTTTCTCATAGGCTTCCATTCGGTTGATCGAATATTCCATCTCACGGAACAAAAGACGATAAATATGCAGATCATCCTCGTTAAGCATATAACGTTCGATGGATCCATGCCAATTATCCTTCATGCGCACATAAGTGATCAGTAAGCTGGTCAGTGTACCATTCTTCATAAATGGCACCGCAACAAAAGAACACACTTCATCCTCTCCAAAGTAAGCAATCACATCCTGATGCTCCTGAAATCCATCACCGATTTTGGACACTGCAAAACCCTGCGGATATTCTTTCATTGCGCGCTGAATGCCAATCAGTACCTCTTTCGTCATGCTGCATCCGCTATCATTATAAAGAACGTTCGGTCTGCCGTCCTGATAATAAATATACAACGCACAATCCAGATTGAAATAATTGATAAAACTGCTGACAGCATTCTGCACCATTACCGGAATCTTCTGATCCGTAATATCGATCATTTTCTGCCAGGAGACCATAAAATCCATCTGTCTCTTATTCGTCTGATAATCTCTCATCAGCCCCTCCTGCTTAACCAATGCCTCGATATCCGCCTCGCTTGCGCGTTTTCCGACGCTTTCTATATCCGGCGTGATTTCCTTCAATAACTCCATCGGAACAGACGCAGCCGTTTCCGCGCACAACACCTCATGTTGTTCCAGCAGTTCCTTTTCACGTTCGCACAACTCCGTTCGCCCCATCTGCCGGAACAATTCCATTCGTGCCTGACGGAAAATGCGATAGCTGAAAAATTCATTTCCCTCTGCCCTCGCAAGGAATTTCTCTGCATTTGCAAAATAATTGTATGCGACTTCAAGATCTCCATCCATTCTCTTTAGCATAGCCTGCGCGAACATATACAGAAACATATCGTCGTCGCATTTTGCATAATCATGAATGATCTCTTCGTTTTTGTTATTCTTTTCCTTTTCAATAATATAATTCAAGAACTGACGACAGCTCAAAAGATAGCGTTCACATGTAAAACGATCCTTTTGCATAATACCGGTCAATGCCAGTAATGCATATAGCTTCGACAAATTACATACACGCAGACTGTTCAAGTGAAGTTTCTCGATCACTTTCATTACCAAAAGCAGATCATGCTCCGCCTCTTTAAACAACTCCAGCATCACATGATTCAGCGCCCTGTTATAATATACTTCCGCGATATCTTCCGATCTGCCTAATTCATAAAAAGCCTGAATCGCATGATCATAATATTGCTCCGCCAATGCATTCTTTCCCATTGCGCTCAGATTATAACCAATTCCGGAGAACATTCTTCCTTCGTAGAAACTTTCTTCGTTCTTCATGAACTCGTATGTGCGCACCGAATATAACAATGCGATCTCATTCATACCATTTGTCGAAGCAAGCATAATATTCTTTTGGTATGCATCATAAACAAGCTGCGTATTACCTATCTTCTTGGCCAAAGCAACACCTTTGCCAAAATGAAAGAGCTCAGCTTCCGACCGGTATGCCTTGGCAACAACATTCGGCTGATTGTCATAGGCATAGACATAAATATGTGCCAGATGATTCTGATAATTGTACTTCATCAGTTTTTCGATCAGTTCCGGCTCAATCGGAATATCCTGCACACAGAAAAAGATGTTGTACCATCCGGACATCTGTGCCATCACCTTAAGAAGCTGCGCAAGAAATACCTGTCGGTCATCTTCACTCTCCACCGCTCTCTCATATGCACGATCCGCATATTTTCCGGCACGGTCAAGTTTTCCCTGATACATATAGCACACTCCACGAAGGAAATCCAGCTGCGAGCGGTAGAGAAATTCTTCCTCCATCGGGACAAAACCGGATGCCTCAGCAATCAGTTCCAAAGCCTTCGACAACTCGCCCAGAAGAATGGATGTTCTTGCATATAACAAGTAGAATTCCCGCCTGCTCGAATCCTTCATTCGCGCATCTTCGAATTTAATCTTATATTCTACTTCGCAGAAATAGCGTTTCGCCTGATCATAGTCAAGGAAGTCCATTATGTTGGCAACTTTGCGGATACTTTTCTCATAGTCTTCATCAACGTCCACATTGTCCGCATAGCCTTCGCCCAACGGATGCTCTTTCATCTGTCCCGTTCTCCGGCTATCTGAGGAGCCTATATGATACAACAGACTTTGATCCTTAATGCTTTCAACAATCTCATCCCACACGTCGACAATCGACTCTTTGCGGCCAATAGAATCATTGACACCCAAAACCAATCCGATTCCTGCATCCGGATGAACAATCAGTTCGCGGACAAGCTCCAGTGTACTTCTGCCTGCCATCTGAAAACGATTGATCACGATCACAACGGGGTGTTCTTTTGCCAATTCCTTCAGCATCGATGCAATGCCTTCCGTCATGCGGCGCTGCTCATAAGCGACTTCATTGAGCAGAACGTTCTCATTACGTGTGCAGATTCCATTCTCATAATAACCTCGCAGGGTTTCTTTGTGTAATTCATACACCCCGCATGCATCCATAAATGCATCGAAATCTCCCGTACCATATTCCCGAAACATATCACAGATTGTGTCCAGAAACGGGTCATATGCTCCGGTCAATTCCCGATACCCAAACTCACGCGAGGCAAAAAAAACGCTATCCATCTGCTTCCGATAACGTTTTACAGTCTCTAATTTTTCAATTGAGAAATCATTGTTATAACTAGCCATAACAATGTTCTTCTCGGTTGTGCCGACATGGTTATAAACCTGCTCGATCACCCCATTATAATACTTATCAATCATGGATTACGCCCCCTGCAATCCAAGTCTGTCCTAACAGACTTTTATACTCCTTTATAGTAAGACAATCCCCTGTTATTGTCAAGATTTACGCCTTCTGCACCTCTGCCATTTTACGCCTGTTTCTGTTCCAGGAGCTCACAGATGACGCTGTTTTTAGGCTTTATTTGATACACGTTTTCTTTTCCGTCAGCCGGATTGGCAAAAGCAATACGATAGGAGCAGAGTCCCAGCTGTGCAGCCTCGCTTTTTCCATATTTTTTATCCCCGGTAATCGGCGTCCCCATACCCGCCAGTTGCAGCCGGATCTGATGGTGTCTGCCCGTATGCAGCGTGATATCAAGCAGTGCTCTGCCTTGTTCTTCCGCTATCACCTTATAATCAAGAATCGCCTTCTTAGCATCTTTCGTTCCTTTGGGAACAAGCTTCGAGATGTTCGTCCTGCGATCAAACACCATATAATCTTCTTTCGTTCCTTCTTGGGGTAATCCCGTTGTTTCCACAAAGGTTTTATTCTCTGGAAGCTGCACCAATGCATAATAGCTCTTCCCAATGGAGCGTTCCTGCACCTGCTTCGAGAGCGCGGCGGCAGCCTTAGGGTTCTTCGCATAAACCATCACACCCTCGACCGGCTGATCGAGCCGGTGCACCACACCGATATAGGGTTGTGCATTCTTATTCTGTTTGCGCAGCTTGTCCGCCACATAGTTTTTGAGGATGCTCTCCATATCCTGCTGCCCGAGCCGTTTCGTCTGTGTTGCGACACCAGCCGGCTTGTAGCAGACAATGAGATTGTCATCTTCGTATAAAATTTCCGGTGAATTCACGATACCGCTCCCTCTATACTGTAATGATAACTTTGACTTTCCTACCACAATTTTCCTGTTCACGGTACTATTTTGATATTTTCATCTTTTTAGTACCTTGAATCTTATTTTTCTATACGATTGCATCACGCCTCGCATCCAAGGATTTCTTTCGCGCGTGCAACGCTCTCTGCTGTCGGCGGATCGACATCTTCAAGCGCGTACGGAATTCCGAGTTCTTTCCACTTGAACACCCCAAGTGTATGATATGGTAATACTTCCACACGCTCTACCGTATCGAGTGTATCGATAAACGCACGAAGCCGCGTGAGCTGTCCTTCATCATCCGTGATTCCCGGCACAAGTACGTGGCGGATCCACATTTTCTTTCCATGCCCAGACAGGCAGCGTGCCATATCAAGAATGTTTTCGTTCGTCTGTCCGGTCAGTTTGCGGTGCTCCTCCTCATCAATCTCCTTGATGTCGAGCATAAACAGATCCGTCACTTCCATCAGTTTTTCAAACTTGGAGTAGAATGGTTCCTCCCTTGTAAATGGGTTGCCCGATGTGTCCAGACAGGTATTGACGCCTTTTTCTTTGGCGAGTGTAAACAGTTCGGTCACAAAGTCGATCTGCAGCAATGCCTCACCGCCGCTGACCGTGATACCGCCCTTTTTGCCCCAGTAGTTTTTGTAGCGGAGTGCCTGCTTTAAGATCTCCTCCGGTGTCTTCATCTCACCTTCTGTCTTCGCCCATGTGTCCGGGTTGTGACAGTATTTGCAACGCATGTTGCACCCTTTCAAAAAAATCAGATAGCGCACGCCCGGTCCGTCCGCCGAACCAAATGTCTCGATTGAATGTATATTTCCTAACATTGTTTCACCTCGTTTATAACCCTCAAATAATATATGCAAATTATATCATAAAAATAGGGCTAATACACAAATATTCATTCATGTATTAACCCTATTTTCTTATTCATTACTTTACATATGATCTACGAATTGCTCTGTTGCTCCGCAACTCCCGCAATTCTACAAACATTCGCATTCCGCTGATTTTCTTCCAAAATCGCTGCATGCTCATGTTTGTTCGGGTCACGAAATCACAATCCACTTCCTGCAAGCAGGAGTGTTCTGTGATTTGTGACACCTTAGATCATTACATGCTCTCGTGGCAGGTACGTGCGATTACATCCATCTGCTGCTCCTTGGTCAGATCGATGAACTTAACAGCGTATCCTGATACACGGATCGTGAAGTTTGCGTACTCTTCCTTCTCCGGATGCTCCATAGCATCGATGAGTTTCTCCTTACCGAATACGTTAACGTTCAGGTGATGCGCTCCCTGATCGAAGTAACCGTCCATAACGTTTACAAGATTCTCAACACGCTCATCCTCGTTGTTTCCGAGTGCACCCGGGTTGATGGTCTGTGTATTTGAGATACCGTCAAGTGCCCACTCATATGGGAGCTTTGTCAGAGAGTTGAGAGAAGCAAGAAGTCCGCTCTGCTCTGCTCCGTAGCTTGGGTTAGCTCCCGGTGAAAGTGGTTCGCCGGCCTTACGTCCGTCAGGCATTGCGCCTGTAGCCTTACCGTATACAACATTTGACGTAATGGTAAGAATGGATGTTGTAGGCTCGGAATCACGGTATGTGTGATGCTTCTTTAACTTATCCATGAATGTCTTAAGGAGCCATACTCCGATTTCATCGGCACGGTCATCATCGTTTCCATATTTAGGGAAGTCTCCCTCGATCTCAAAGTCTTTTGCAAGACCGGTCTCATCACGAACAACCTTAACCTTTGCATACTTGATAGCAGAAAGGGAATCGATGACATGAGAGAATCCTGCGATACCGGTTGCGAATGTTCTCTTTAAGTCGGTATCCATGAGCGCAAGCTCAGCAGCCTCATAATAATATTTATCATGCATGTACTGGATCAGGTTTAATGTATTAACATAAATGTCAACTAACCAATCCATCATCTTGTCATACTTAGCCATTACTTCATCGTAGTCTAAGTACTCAGAAGTAATCGGTGCGTAGTTTGGTCCAACCTGCTCGCCGGACTTCTCATCAACGCCACCGTTGATTGCGTAAAGTAAGCATTTTGCAAGGTTAGCACGAGCGCCGAAGAACTGCATCTCCTTACCGGTCTGTGTAGCGGATACACAGCAGCAGATCGCATAATCATCGCCCCATACAGGCTTCATAGCATCATCGTTCTCGTACTGGATGGAACTTGTCTCAATTGAAATTCTTGCTGCATAATCCTTGAATGCCTGTGGCAGTCTTGATGAATAGAATACCGTAAGGTTTGGCTCCGGAGCCGGTCCCATGTTCTCTAATGTGTGTAAGAAACGGAAGTCCGTCTTCGTTACCATAGAACGTCCGTCCACACCTGTTCCGGCCACATCAAGTGTTGCCCATACCGGATCACCGGAGAACAACTGATTATAAGAAGGAATACGGGCAAACTTCACCATACGAAGCTTCATGGTAAAGTGGTCGATCAACTCCTGTGCCTGCTGCTCAGTCAGGATTCCCTTGTCCATATCTCTCTTGATATAGATATCAAGGAAGGTAGAGACACGTCCAACGGACATTGCTGCACCGTTCTGTGTCTTGATTGCTGCAAGGTATCCGAAGTATAACCACTGTACGGCTTCCTTTGCGTTTGTCGCAGGTCTTGAGATATCGTATCCGTAGATCTCTGCCAGCTTCTTCATATCCTCTAAGCACTTGATCTGCTCAGCGATCTCTTCTCTTAAACGGATGACATCATCTGTCATCTGACCGCATCCACAGTTTGCTTTGTCTTTCTTCTTCTCCTCGATGAGGTAATCAAGACCATAGAGCGCAACACGACGGTAATCACCAACGATACGTCCGCGTCCGTATGTATCCGGAAGACCTGTTAAGATTTTCGCGTGACGAACCTTCATCATCTCAGGTGTGTAGGCATCAAATACTGCTGTATTATGCGTCTTATGATACTTTGTGAAGATCTCCTTTAAGTCGGAGCTTACTTCGTATCCGTAAGTCTCACATGCCTGTACAGCCATCTTGATTCCACCGTAAGGCATGAATGCACGTTTCAGTGGCTTGTCCGTCTGTAAACCAACGATCTGCTCTAAATCCTTTAAAGACTCATCAATATATCCCGGACCATAAGCTGTAATACTTGTTACAACCTCTGTTTCCATATCAAGAACGCCGCCTTTTGCGCGCTCCTCTTTCTGTAGCTTCTGTAATGCGCCCCAAAGCTTATCCGTTGCTTCAGTCGGGTCTGCGAGAAAGTCCTCGTTTCCGTCATATGGGGTGTAGTTGTCCTGAATGAACTGGCGAACGTTGATTTCTTCTTTCCAAAGACGTCCTTCGAATCCATCCCATTCCTTCATTTCTAACATGATGTTCCTCCTTATATAAAATGATTTCTTGTTGCCATACATTAGTTTTATCTAACCATTGATAGGCTATCCTAACGTATGTAATTTGTCAAGTCTTGGGGGATATGTTTTCGATTTGATACAATCAGATAAAAAAAGACCCTCCAGGCTTCTTTTGTTGCCCAGACGGTCGGCCATTGCGGTGCCTGCGAAGCAGGTATCGCTTGCGATGTCCCGAAGAGACATTGCTTCTATCGGCAGCCAATACACTGCCTGTTATACTCCACGTGGTTCTCCACTCATTCCGTCAGTCATATAACGACTGTATTATAACGTACGCATTTCATTTACGCAAGCCCTAATTTACTCGATTCGAATTCCACTTTCTTCCTATCTCCGGGTCAAGCCTCACCGGCGGTTCTCTTGACCCAGATTTCTTTTTCCTTCTCCGGATCATGCCTCACCGGCGGTTTCCCCGAAATAGATTTACGCGCGCACAGCCCAGCGCATCTTTGTAGAATGTGCACGTGCATTCTGCGCACATTCCTGTGCCGAAGGACGTACAATATCCTTCGAATACGCACGGTAGATTCCGTCACGGAATCCTTCTTTTAATGCACGTTTGACCAATTTATCCTCACCGGAATGGAATGTCAGGATGGCAACACGTCCACCCGGACGAAGCGCATCCGGCAGCTTCTCCATGAATTCATATAACACTTCAAATTCGTGGTTCACATCAATACGAAGCGCCTGAAATACTCTCTGGCAGGTTTTCTTGATCGTATCTTTCTTCTCCTTCTCCGGAAGAAAATCAAGAGTCTTTTCAATAACCTGGCGAAGCTTCGTTGTCGTGTCGATCCGGTTTCCTTTACGGATCTCATCCGTGATCGCCTTGGCAAGTTCCTCACAGTATGGTTCGTCCGAATTCTCGTAGAGCATTCCCGCAAGCTCGTCCCTTGAGATCGTATCGAGGCGTTCCGCCGCACTGATTCCGCTTTGCTGATTCAACCGCAGATCCAGCGGTCCTTCCGTCTTAAATGAGAAGCCTCGTTCCGGATTATCAATCTGCATCGAGGATACGCCGAGATCCGCAAGGATAAAATCGAATCCTCCGACTTCTTTTGCGATCTCATCGATCGTACAGAAATTCTGCAGACGAACCGTGAGAATGTCCTCTCCGAATCCCTGATCCGCAAGACGCTTCTTCGTCTTTTCCGATTCCACGGGATCGACATCCGTCGCATAGATGTGCCCCTGCCCATTTAAGCACTGCAGCATCGCCTTGGTATGTCCGCCATATCCGAGTGTTGCATCGAATCCGGTCTCGCCCGGCTGGATCTTCAGAAAATCCAATATTTCATTGACCATGATTGAGATATGCATACCTGCCGGGGTGTTTCCCTTACTGATCACATGCTCGATTGTGTCCTTGTACTTCTCCGGCTGTAATTCCTTATATTTTTCTTCAAAACGCCTCGGGTATTTGCCCTTGTAGCGCGGGCGACGCTTATGTACAGTCGTCTCCTGTTCCATTGTTTTCTCCTCTATCATCAATGCTTACTCTCACTGCTTTTCTGCTTACATCCATTGCCGCCCATTTATACCATAATGCAACGACCCGTCTGCAAGTTTCTTTCCATACGCGTCAGACTTCCGCTAATGGCAGCTCCAACACAACCGCATCATCCTCATCCACGCGGAAAACCGGCTGCCATACGACATCCTCCACCGGCTCAAAATGCAGCGCAGAACAAGCGATACGTCCTTCCATTTTCTCTTCCAGCTTTCCTGCAAGAAAGATGGAAGTCGGACCATCTGCATGACCGATCACACTGACACTTGCAACTACCTTATCATCTTTCATAACCGGTTGATCCCCTTGCGCACAATCATTGAAATATAAATTTTCCTGTGCGATCTCCGGCTCTATCCGATAGCTCATCTGCATACAGCATCTCGGATATTCCATTTTACGCATCGTAACCGGAAATTTCGGTAGCTCGATCGGATCTAATCCCAATACCGTAAGCTTATATTGTTCCTTGGTCTTAGGATTTACGATTTCCACACTCTCGCCCGGTTTCAGTGGTCCGAACGTTTCGCCGCATACCTGATGTGGTCCTGTTTTTAATCGAAGCTGCATCGAAGAAATCTTCGGCTTGCGCATCGTTGCCCACGCAAAGTTGATCCTATGAAACGACCACACTTTCGAGGCATCCAGATTGTAATGTCTGGTCCACGCATACGCTTCCGCATCCCCACAGATTTCCGGTTCCGATTCCTCTTCCGGACAATCGGTAGCCGGCACGGGAACACTTCCGGCAGACACTCCGCTCATAACAGATGCCGGAAGATCGGTCATTCCGCTGCTGCCTGACCACTTCAGCGGCTTTCCGTTAATACTCAGTTCCGGAACCAGATCCACATTCACCGGATTCTCCTCGAGAATCTGATTTTCAAGTGCCTGCGGCAGATCATCGCGATCCTCATAATCCTTCCACTTATCGACAAACGCGCGCATCACATCCGGTTCCACGCATTTCCCCACATCAAGCACAAGTCCCTTGCCGCAGAGATAGACAGACAACACCACCCACGTATCTCCATTCCATGTAAACTTATGATTCAGCGGTAATTCTTCCCCTGCGCGCGACCTGAACGGACGGCTGAAATCGTTGTAGCGTACCTTCCATTCCTGTTCTGTCATAGAGATTACAGCCTCCTAGATCGTAATCAATTCGTATTCGTTCGTTCCAAGCCCGATCTTGACCGCATGCTCGATGCATGTCTTCCACTCGGTATCCGGATGCGTCATATGGAAATGATCCGCATGTTCCTCATGATGGTCATGGTCACATTTTTCCAGATTGTGACCAAGCACACTATCCTTGACCGGAGTCATCCGGTTGCACAAATCCGCACACGCCTGATCCAAAGCGACCGGATCAAACGATGCCAGCATTCCGACATTCGGGATGATCGGGATATCGTTTTCAGGGTGGCAGTCACAGTTCGGCGAGACATCACAGATCAGCGAAACATGGAAGCAAGGGCGATCCTTACATACCGCATACGCATACTCTGCCATCTTGTAATTGAGCATCGCCACCGAATCATTATAGTCCGCAGCGATCGCATCCTTCGGGCAGACAGCCAGGCAACGTCCGCAACCGACACACTTGTCATGATCGATATGTACCTTGTGGTTCTCCATGATCGGCGCTCCATGTGCACAGATTTTCTGACAGGAACCGCATCCCACACACTGCGCCTCATTAACGCTTGGCTTACCGTCACAATGCTGCTCCATCTTTCCGGCACGGGATCCGCATCCCATACCGATATTCTTGATTGCGCCACCGAATCCTGCCATCTCATGTCCCTTGAAATGAGTCAGTGAAATAAATACATCCGCATCCATGATCGCATGTCCGATCTTGGCTTCCTTTACATACTCTCCGTTGATCGGAACGATCGTCTCATCGGTTCCTTTGAGTCCATCCGCGATCAATACATGGCACCCCGTCTGCAGCGGCGAAAATCCGTTTACATATGCGGTATCCAGATGATCCAACGCATTCTTACGGCTGCCGACATAAAGCGTGTTACAATCCGTCAGGAATGGCTTTCCCCCCAGTTCCTTACAGTAATCCGCAACAACTTTTGCGTAATTCGGACGTAAAAAAGCGAGATTTCCATACTCTCCGAAATGAATCTTGATTGCTGCATATTTGTCTTTCATGTCAATCGTTTCAAAACCGGCTTTCTTCATCAGCCGGTGCAGCTTCTGCAAAAGATTCTCGCTTCCTGTTGTCTTAAATGTTGTAAAATATACGTTCTGTTTCTCCATAATTACCTCCTGTGTATCCTGGCTCTCTGTTATTGCGCAATCCATTTTGCGCATCTGCCCTTTGGACTTCTCTTTCCACTGAACTTTTTTAATCGGTCTTCATGCGCTGGCGCTGCTTTTCATTAATAAATTTGCGAAGCTGCGGATTGTCAAACTTCATTTTACATCCATACAGAAAACGGCCATCCGATACGGTTGTCTTGCGCACACATGCCCCAACAAGCATGATTGCCGTATCCTTATCAAGCATCTCCGCGCGGACTTCCTCTCCACCTCGAATATCTTCCTTTGTGGTGACAATTGCAAATCCGTTTAAAGACACATCACGCACCATTCCCTGCACCTGCACCCGGTCTCTTCCGACCGTAATGTTGGCCGGCGCATGCACATCCAGGCGATACGCATGTCTACGGTTCATTTTAATGCCTTCTTTGCTCGGCATAATAACGTGGCACGGACCGTTATCCCCTCTGGCATGTTTGATGATCACATTCTCCCACACGATCGGCGGGGTATCTGCTTCCACCAAATACAGATCAATAAATACATTAGGGGATTGAAAACTAACGGTTGCCATCCCTTTTTCTTTTTTTGCGCCCGCTTTATCTCCTGATGCCGCAGCGGTCTTAATTTCATCTACAACGACCGCCGCCGCATACACGTTTTGTACCTTTACCGAAAAGTCCAACGAGCGCGTACCCCGTATCTCCACGCCGTCTTTCATCACCTTGGGAAAGACTTTGACAACGAGATTGCTTCCCTTCTCAATTTCCGAAATTTTCATAAACTAATTATCCCTTTATAGTTTAAATCTGTACCCTACGCCCCATATCGTCTCAATGTATTGCGGTTTGGTAGTATTAAGTTCAATTTTCTCGCGAATCTTTTTAATATGCACGGTTACCGTTGCAATATCTCCAATGGATTCCATATCCCAGATCTCACGGAACAATTCTTCCTTCGTAAATACATGATTCGGATGCTCCGCAAGAAAGGTAAGGAGATCAAACTCCTTCGTCGTAAATGGTTTTTCCTCGCCGTTAACCCATACGCGCCGCGCCGTCTTATCAATTCGGATTCCGCGGATTTCCACAATATCGTTCTCCGGCATATTGCTTCCGATCAAGCGCTCGTAACGTGCAAGATGAGCCTTTACCCGTGCAACCAGCTCACTTGGCGAAAACGGCTTTGTCACATAATCATCTGCTCCAAGTCCCAATCCACGGATTTTGTCAATATCATCCTTCTTCGCCGATACCATCAGAATCGGGGTGTTTTTCTTCTCACGGATCTGGCGGCAGATTTCAAATCCATCCACTTCCGGAAGCATCAGATCCAGAATGAACAGATCAAAATCTTCCTTCAAAGCCCGATCCAATCCGCTTTTACCATCATTCTCGATTTCGACTTCAAAACCGCTAAGTTCCAGATAATCCTTCTCCAGATCTGCAATCGCGACCTCGTCTTCCACGATCAAAATTTTACTCATCTACTTTTACCTCCTGATACTTACGAATTACAAAATACATCGTTGTTCCGCAATCTTCCTTGCTGGTAGCCCAGATTTTACCACCATGATCCTCGATAATCTTCTTTACAATTGACAAACCGATACCACTTCCGCCCGTTGCTGAATTTCTCGACGCATCCGCACGGTAAAACCGGTCGAAAATATAAGGCAGATCCTTCTGGGCAATTCCCCGTCCGTTATCTTCAATCTCAACCTGAATAAAGTCTCCGACGTCCTTGATCCGGATATTAATGTATTTGTCGGTCTTGTTCATATACTTGACCGAATTGCCGATAATATTATTCACGACACGCCTAAGCTGCTCCGGATCCGCAATAATAAGCGTTTCTGCCGTAGCATAATTAAAATACGACAAACCGATGCCCTTTGCTTCAAGATCCAGACCGATTTCCTCAATGCAGTCCTTAAAATACTCATAGACATTTAACTTTGTAAAATTGTACGGAATACGGTTCGTATCAATCTTGGAATAAAGTGTCAGCTCATTGATAAGCATGTCCATCTCATTAGCTTTATTGTATATGGTTCGCACATATTTATCAACTTTTTCCGGTGTATTGGCCACCCCATCCATAATTCCTTCCGAGTATCCCTTGACCGCTGTAATCGGAGTCTTGAGATCATGCGCGATATTGCTGATCAACGCTTTATTCTCACGTTCGCTATTGATTTTTTCTTCCGCATTGTCTTTCAGGCGTTGGCGCATCTCTTCAAAGGTAACACATAATTCGCCGATTTCGTCATCTCCGCGGACATCCATCTCAAAATCCAGATTGCCTTCCTTTATGCTTTCTGCCGCTGCCCGGAGCTTCTTGATCGGAGTGATCATACTCTGGTAGATCCAGATGATCATCATGAACGCTGTCATAAGCAGGATCAGAACGACCGCAACCACGCCGCCAAAAACAAGCTGACGCACTTCCGGCACACTCTCATCCATCGATGTGATAATAAATACACTCGTATTTTTCCCGGCATCATTCTTAAAATCAACCTGTTTCACGAGCACATCCTCTTCGCTGTCGATGTAGATTCCCTCACCGGATTTTGATCCGGTTTTGCCATACTTCGGCAGCGAATCAAGCATCGATTCATTGTCCGTTCCTCCATTGTAATAATAACGCTCTCCAACACGCACAATCAAATAGGAATACTTCGTCAACAGATCCGCATTCATATCCTGCAGATAACTTGTATCTAGCAACTCCTCCGAATGATTGCGGGCAGCCCTCTTGATCTTCTCAAAATCTGCAACGGTATATTTATTTAACAGCTGTACCGAATTCATAATGCTATACGCATTGGCATTCTTAATTCCGTATGTTTCCTCCATCACATGTGTCTGAAAATTGCAAAAACCTATGATGGTGATTGCCGCAAGAAACACCGGTACAAAAATAATGATGCAAAAAGAAATGATCAGTTTCGTCTTGATCTTCATAATGATTTCTTCATCCTCCGTTCAACCCACTAAAAAAGCACAGAGATCAAATTCCCTGTGCTTTATTATAACATTGTTTATTTGGAAAGTATGTAAACTTTTCATAAACATACGAAAGCTGCAAAACCAAATTAAAGATACTTCTTTAATGCCTCGGCCTTGTCAATTGCTTCCCACGGAAGATCCAGATCCGTGCGTCCGAAATGTCCATACGCTGCTGTGCCGCGATAGATCGGTCTGCGCAGATCAAGCATCTTGATGATTCCGGCCGGACGCAGATCAAAGTTTTCTCTTACAATCTCAACAAGCCTGTCATCGGCGATCTTTCCGGTTCCGAATGTATCAACCATAACCGATGTAGGTTCTGCCACACCGATTGCATAAGACAACTGGATCTCACATTTCTCCGCAAGTCCTGCTGCTACAATGTTCTTTGCAACATAGCGGGCAGCGTATGCTGCAGAACGATCAACCTTGGTGCAATCCTTTCCGGAAAAAGCGCCACCGCCGTGGCGGGCATATCCACCGTAGGTATCTACAATAATCTTACGTCCTGTCAGACCTGCGTCCCCGTGCGGTCCACCGATCACAAAACGTCCGGTAGGATTGATAAAGAACTTTGTATGCTCATCGATCATATCCTGCGGAAGAACCGGATCGAATACATATTTTTTGATATCCGCATGAATCTGTTCCTGAGTGACATCCTCATCATGCTGCGTAGATAATACAACCGCTTCAAGTCTCTTTGGTTTTCCTGCTTCATCATACTCTACGGAAACCTGTGTCTTTCCGTCCGGACGAAGGTAGGTTAAAGTTCCGTCCTTGCGAACCTTTGTCAACTGTAAAGCAAGCTTATGTGCAAGAGAGATTGGGTAAGGCATTAACTCCGGTGTCTCATTGGTTGCGTAACCAAACATCATACCCTGATCGCCGGCTCCGGTATCAAGCTCATCGGTCAGCTCACCTTCCTTAGCCTCCAGCGCCTTATCAACCCCCATAGCGATATCGCTTGACTGCTGATCCAATGCTACCATAACTGCACATGTATGACCGTCAAAGCCGGTTCTGGCATCATTGTATCCGATCTCGTTAACCGTCTTTCTTACGATTGAAGGAATATCAAGCTGAGCCTTTGTTGTAATCTCACCTGTTACAAGCACGAATCCTGTACAGCTGGCTGCCTCGCACGCAACACGGCTCATCGGATCCTGTTCCATACAGGCATCAAGGATGGCATCTGAAATCGCATCACACATTTTGTCAGGATGTCCTTCGGTTACGGACTCTGATGTAAATAATAATTTTTCCATCGATTTCTCCTTTCGTTTAAAACGCATTGTACAATAAAAAAATCCGCATGTAAGCGGACTGACTGAATTTAAGATCATCAAATCCTCTTATTGTTCGATTACTCGCTCAGGTTGGCACCTTCCTGTTGTACAAAACGGGGTTGCCGTGACTTCACAGATCCTATGTATCTCCATCACTCTGAATAAGAGAAAAGCTACAATATTAAATTTGAAATCTCTATCCGCTACAATACGCCAAAATATTGTATCTGTCAAGTCCTATTTTATTGACTTTTTGTGTCGAATTCTTTATACTTTAGATTATGTAGTACTTCATTTGGGAGGGCTGATTATGCGTACCTTAGAGCCAAAAGAATTAGAGATTGGAATGATAACTGCCGAACCGGTCAAGACCCCGGTAGGACAAATTCTTGCGTCTGCCAACACGACCATCACCAGACAGTTGATCAACCGTATGAAATTATATAGAGTGGAAAAGGTTTGTGTCCATAGCGATGCTTTGCAGCCTGCCCCTCAGCCGGCGGCGAAACCGGATAACCCAAAACCGGTCGAGCAGCCAAGGCAGCCAAAAACATACGCAGAGGAAAGCCAAACACATTCTCAAAAAGTCGCAGCCTCTCCGGAGTTTCGCGATTTCCAATTTGCATATTTTGCATGCATCCAAAAAATGAAGGAGTCTTTTACCTCCGCTGCCGATCACAATGAACCCATTGACACAAATGATCTGCTTGCAAGCGTATCCGAGCTTTTTCTCTCCCGTAACACCATCATTGAATTGTTTGACATGCTTTATAACATGCGAACGATTGCCGATTCGGTCTACGCACATTGTCTGAATGTTTCATTGATTTCAAGAATGATCGGACGATGGTTAAAATTGCAGACACATGATTTGGATATTTTAACGATTGCCGGACTTCTTCACGATATCGGCAAACTCAAAATTCCGGAAGAAATTCTCAACAAACCGGGAGCTCTGTCCGATCAAGAATTTGATCTGGTCCGCCAACATCCAAAATACGGGTATGATATCTTAAAACATCAGTCGAATATGGATCCACGTATCAAAAAGACTGCTTTGATGCACCATGAGCGTTGCGACGGCAGCGGCTATCCAACCGGACTCAGCGAAGACTTCATCGAAAACTTTGCAATGATCGTTGCAATTGCCGATGTCTACGATGCGATGACAGCTGCGCGATCCTACCGGGCTCCGCTCTGTCCGTTTCAGGTAATCAGCAGCTTCGAAAAAGAAGGGTATCAGAAATATTACACCCGCTACATTCTGACCTTCTTAAAACAGATTGCCGTAACCTACCAGAGTAACCGGGTAATTTTGAGCGATGGCAGAGGTTGCAATATTGTTATGCTCAATCAAAACGATCTGTCTCGTCCGATCGTTCAGCTGGATGACAAAAGCTGTATTGATCTGTCCACCGCAGACAAAGATTTGTATATTAAAGCTGTATTATAGCAATTCGCAAAAGATGCCGCACATCCAACTGTGCGGCATCTTTTGTCTTCTATGAAACTTTCAAAATAAACTTTTGCAATTCTTTCTCATCGCTGACCTTCTCGATCTGGGCTCCGATTCCTCTGAGTTTACGTTCAAACTCCTCGTATCCACGCTCGATATAATAAATATCATCAATAATGGTAATCCCCTCCGCAACAAGACCTGCGATCACAAGTGCAGCTCCGGCACGAAGATCCGGCGCGTTCACATGAGCTCCGGTGTACTGCTTCACACCGTTGATGATTGCGATATTACTCTCTACTTTGATGTTGGCTCC
Organism: uncultured Agathobacter sp.; assembly: GCA_934316545.1. Lineage (GTDB taxonomy): Bacteria > Bacillota > Clostridia > Lachnospirales > Lachnospiraceae > Roseburia. Next base: position 29,084 of record CAKRDT010000008.1, read on the forward strand.
CATACGGGTAAGCTCATCAACATATTTAAAACGATTCTCAAAAATGCTCTCGGTTACCGTACTTGTTCCCTCAGCGATTCCCAAAAGCACAGCCATCTGCGGCTGCATATCGGTCGGGAATCCCGGATACGGAAGAGTCGTCACCTGTGTATGATGAAGCTTTCCGTCCGAAACAATGCGCACCGCATCATCGAATTCCTCCACTCTGCATCCTGCCTCAACAAGTTTGGCGGTAGTCGCTTCCAGATGTTTCGGAATCACATCCTTTACCAGTACATCCCCACCGGTTGCCGCAACTGCAAACATAAAGGTTCCAGCCTCGATCTGATCCGGAATAATCGAGTACTCTGTCTTGTGAAGCTTCTCCACACCGACAATACGAATCACATCGGTTCCGGCTCCACGGATGTTCGCTCCCATGCTGTTTAAGAAGTTTGCCACATCCACAACATGCGGCTCCTTTGCCGCATTCTCGATTACGGTCTTGCCTTCCGCCATAGAGGCAGCCATCATGATATTAATGGTAGCTCCTACCGATACTTTATCCAGATAAATATGTGTTCCGCTTAACTTTTCTGCCTCAGCAACGACAAGTCCATGTGCGATATCCACATTGGCTCCCATCGCACGAAATCCTTTCATGTGAAGGTCGATCGGGCGACTTCCAATATCGCATCCGCCCGGCAGCGCAACCTGCGCTTTCTTGTACTTGCCAAGCAACGCACCAATCAGATAATACGATGCGCGGATTCTGCGGATAAATGCATTGTCCACATTCACATCACGAATAAAAGATCCGTTAATCTTAACCTTGTGTGCATGAATGCGTTCTACTTTTGCACCAATTTCCTGAATTGCCTGCAGCAAAACATTGATATCCCTAACATTTGGTAAATTCTCTATTGTAACGGTCTCATCGGTCATAATGGAGGCTGCAAGAATTGCAAGTGCCGCATTCTTTGCACCACCGATCTCAACCTCACCATTCAGCGGATTACCGCCTTTGATCACGTACTGTTCCATATCTCACCTCAAAAAATGAAATGCCCCTACTAAATATACTATTCGTTACTTTTCTGTTTGCTATTCATCAAATTCAATTTCTCTACGACCTGATCGACGGTCTGTTCTACGCCAAGCCCCGTCTCACAGATGCAGAGATCTGCATACTTCTCATAGAGAGGGGTACGCTCCTCAAACAGATCGCGGAGTGTCTGGTCATCCCGCAGGACAACACCTCTTCCTTTGATATCTTCCAGTCTCTTTGCTAATACATCATACGGAACCTGCAAATAGATCACCGTTCCGATTTCACAAAGATGTTTCATTGCTTCCCTGCCGTACACAACGCTGCCGCCAGTAGCAATGATGGCATGCTTCGCCTCAATGGATGCATTTACGCGGTTCTCAACTTCAATAAAACCACTTGTGCCTTCCTGCTCAATAATCTCACAGAGAAGTCTTCCTTCCTGTTCCTGAATCACAAGATCTGCATCTATAAACTGGTAGCCTAATACTTTAGCAAGGATAACGCCGACGGTGCTCTTACCCACCCCCGGCATTCCAATTAAAACAATATTATCTTTCAACATTATTGTGTACTCTCTACGTTTTCGGTACTTGCAGCACTTTCCGTGCTTTCTGTAGATGCATTCGGATCCTGATGCGTAAGGGAGTTCTTAAATTCAATTTTCTTGACTTGCTTCTGATCTACCTTCCAATTATCATTCTCCTGCCATCCACTTAAAACTTTCTGGTACAAGTCATCTTTGCGCTGGTTAATAATAGACGTCCGATTCTTTTCCGTAGCGTCCTCATCCGTATCCTTATCAATGCGTACAAAGTATGCTTTATCATCGGTCTCGATCAGTCCGGAAGTTTCTCCTTCTTTCAAGCCATCCAAAGCCTTCTTGACTTCTTCGTCAAGTGTATCATTATCCGCATCATAGGTGCCTGTTGTTACCTTTTGGCCATGATCCTCAGCAACCTTATCCAATGTTGCACCATCTTCTTTCAGTGCTTCTTCCATCTGGTCTGCGGTCTTCTTATTGGCATCCGCATCCTCGCTGCCCTCGCTGATGTCCAATGACACCATGCTATAGGCACGCATATTGGCTTCTTCATCCGACACATTGGTATCTGCATCAGCCTCAATTACCATCTTCATCTTGCTCTTGATGGTATACAAGGTCAGAATTTCTTCTACGATATCCTCTGTTGCGCCCAGCTCATCAAGTGCCTCGTGGGAATTCGCAGACATAAACTTTTCTGCCGCCTCTTTGATCGCTGCCTGATCATCCGCAGTAAGCTCAACCTTGTAATCGCTCATATGCTGCTGCAGCGTGTACATTTCATGCAATTCTTCGAGAGCTTGACTCTTTGTACTTTCCTCAAGCGTGGTTCCGTTTCCGGTCATATCTCTTGCCCAGATATTATCCGAAGAATCTCCAAGATACATCTTGTACAGATCCTCCATAGATGCCTGCTCAAAACGGCACAGGAAATTGGCAACTCCCATGGTAACCGTCTGATCCTTCATGGTCGCTGCAGCTGCGTTCTTATTTATACCGCATCCGGTAAACGCGGATGCACAAAGGGCACATGCTAAAATAAGTGCCAATACTTTCTTTGCTTTCATAATTCCTCCTAAGTAAACTCTACCTTAGAGCATTTGCTCATATATTATAGAGCTTTTTTTTTCAACTATCAAGCTTTTTATGCATTTTGCACGCCCAGAAATGTCTTCATACATTCCAGCAGCTGCTTCAACACATCCAGAATATCCCTTGCAGCCTCTCTTGAGTTTACCTTCAGTGCATACGAAAAAGATGGATTTTGCGCGTCTGCAGTGAACCTGAGTGCCGGCGCGCAGGCCTCGATCAGCTCCGGAATCTTTGCCGGATCAATACAGGCCTTCTCGTACATGGTAAGTTTTAGGACTTCGTCCTTTTGTACAATTTCCCTGATATACAACTTATGTGCAAACGCTTTCAAACGCGCGATCACCAGAAGATTCTGTACGGACTTTGGCGGTTCTCCGAAACGATCGATCAATTCTTCTAACATTTCCTCCGCTTCTTCATCGGTCTCGATGCCCGCAATACGCTTATAGATATCCAGCTTCTGCGACTCGTTCGCAATATAGGCTGCCGGAATAAACGCATCCGTCCGGATATCAACCGAAGTATCAAAGTCCGCCTCCGGCGCATCCCCTTTGGCTTCCTTGACCGCTTCATGAAGCATCTTGCAGTACAGATCGTAACCGACCGCCTCCATATGACCGCTCTGCTGGGCTCCAAGCAGATTTCCCGCGCCGCGGATTTCAAGATCTCTCATCGCAATCTTAAATCCACTGCCCAGATCCGAGTATTCCTTGATCGCCGCAAGTCGTTTCTCCGCAACTTCTTTTAGCATCTTGTTCCTGCGATACATCAGAAATGCATAGGCGGTACGGTTCGATCGTCCGACACGCCCCCTGAGCTGATAAAGCTGCGAGAGCCCCATGTTGTCGGCATCATGGATGATCATCGTATTGACATTGGAGATATCCAGTCCCGTCTCAATGATCGTGGTTGAAACAAGCACATCAATCTCACCGTTGATAAACCGGTACATGATATCCTCCAGCTGCTTCTCATGCATCTGTCCATGTGCAAAAGCCACATTTGCATCTGGCACAAGCGCCTGAATCTTCGCCGTCACCTCATCAATATCCCTGACTTTATTGTACACGTAATAAACCTGTCCCTGTCGCGCAAGTTCACGCGAGATTGCTTCACGGACAAGTTCCTCGTTATATTCCATGACATAGGTCTGAATCGGCACGCGGTCCATCGGCGGCTCCTCAAGCACGCTCATATCACGGATTCCGATCAGGCTCATATGAAGCGTTCTCGGAATCGGAGTCGCAGTCAGTGTCAGCACATCCACGTTTGTCTTCAACTGCTTGATCTTCTCCTTGTGTGCCACGCCGAAACGCTGCTCCTCATCCACGATCAAAAGTCCGAGATCTTTAAACTGTACATCTTTTGAGAGAATACGATGAGTTCCCACAAGAATGTCCACCTGCCCCTTGCGCAGATCATCGATCGACTTTTTCTGCTCGCCCGCCGTGCGGAAGCGGCATAACAAGTCGACTCTTACCGGAAAATCCTTCATCCTCTGTGAAAACGTGTTGTAAATCTGCTGTGCAAGAATCGTAGTCGGAGCAAGATAAGCGACCTGCTTATTCTCCTGCACTGCCTTAAATGCCGCACGGATTGCAATTTCCGTCTTGCCATATCCGACATCCCCACAGATCAGCCGGTCCATGATTTTGTGGCTCTCCATATCCTTCTTGGTTGCCTCGATGGCAAGCACCTGATCCTCGGTTTCCTCAAACGGGAACAATTCCTCAAACTCCCTTTGCCATACCGTATCCGGTCCATAGACATATCCGTCCTGCTCCTCCCTGGCCGCATACAGCTTCACCAGATCCTGCGCGATTTCTTTGACCGCTCCCCGGACTTTATTCTTCGTTCTGCCCCATTCCTGTCCACCAAGTTTATTCAGTTTCGGCTTTCTTGCATCCTTGCCCGCATATTTCTGGATCAGTTCCAGCTGTGTGGCAAGAATATACAGATTAGAACCTCCCGCATATTCAATTTTAATATAATCCTTGACCTTGTGGTCAACTTCAATCTTCTCGATTCCCTTGTATACACCCAGACCATGATTTTCATGCACCACATAGTCGCCAATGTTGAGTGCCGTAAAACTCTGGATTTTTTCTCCCTCATATGTGCGGTGACGCTTTTTCTTCTTGCGCTCCGCACCAAAGATATCCGATTCCGTAATGACCGCAAACTGCAGGATCGGATATTCGTAACCCTTGTGCACTTTGCCGTAGCAGACCATGATCTGTCCCGGGAGAAGTTCGTGGTCATAATCGTCCGTATAGAAGCAGTTCAGCCCCTCATTCATGATGTCCTCGGCAAGCCGCGCAGCACGCGTTTTCGATCCTGACAGCAAAATAATGCGGTAGCCGTTCTTCTTATAATGCTGCAGATCCCTGATCAGAAGTTCAAAGCTGTTGTTGTACGCATTTACACTCTTTACATGGATACCGTACTGACCATTGGACTTCAAACCGTTTGTCCTGACATCAAGTGCTGCCACCGCAATGCAGGAGTAGCGCTCCAGTCTGCCCATCACTTCTTTGAACCCGAACAACTCTTTCATCTGTCCCGGCAGAATATAACCTTTCTCCAGACGCTGCTTCATGCTCTCCGCAAACTCCACCTCCGTCTGTTTCCCCCGCTCCGTACATCGGCTCAGTTCATCAAAAAACAGGTAGGTTTCCTCCGGATCCATATAATCCAAAAGCCCTACCCGCTCACTGCAAAAATAGGACAAAAAGGCATCCATTCCGGCCGTCACAGACAATTCTCCCCACTCTTCCGCAAGTTCCTGCGCAGTGGACAGCGCACGGTGCGCTTCTTCCGTTTTCATTTCTTTTCTTAATTTGGAAGAAAATGCTTCGGCTTCCTTTAAAAAGCGTTCGATTCCCGTCTGCTTCTGCTCATCACTGAGTACCAGTTCGCATGCCGGGTAAATGACAAGTTCCTCCAGATTCTCGATCGACTTCTGGCTCTCCACATCAAAAGAACGAATCGTATCGACCTCGTCCCCCCACATCTCGATACGCACCGGATTGTCCTCCGTCAGCGGAAACACATCTAAAATTCCGCCGCGAAGCGCAAACTGCCCCATCGTATCCACCTGATATTCCTTTTCGTACCCCATCTGCACAAGGCACTTCACAAGCTCGTCAAGAACGACGGTATCTCCCGGTTCGATTCGCCGGATGCTGTCCCAGAGCGTCTGTGGCGGAGCCATCGTATTCATCAGCGCATCAAAAGTGGTGATCACCGTAACCTCCTGCTGCTCATGAATCGCGCGAAGCGCACGGATACGTTCCGCCGTCAGCAGATTACCGCGGATATCCGACTGGTAAAACAGAACATCCTTTGCAGGATAATAGACCACATTCGGATCAAAGAAGCGATAATCGTCATACAATTCTTTCGCTTTCTGCTCATGAAAAGTGACAATGACTTTCTGCTTGCGGTCATTGCCAATTCCATAAATCATATGTGATTTCTGCGCATCAATGCAGCCACTGATCGTAATCAGTCCTGCTTTTTGTGCCTCCCGCGTCATCTCCTCGAATCCGCTCAATTCCTGTAAGGGTTCTGTAAATGCTCTCACTTTATTTCTCCTGCTAATGAATGATATCTTTCTTATTATGCCTGCTTCTTCGCATTAAAACGATTCATCGCACCGTCCACATCGCCCTGCATCATCATGACCGCTGCGCAGCACGCATCCTCGATCGCATCCTCGACCAGTGCACGATCCTCATTCGAAAACCGTCCCAGCACATGATCCGCAAGATCCCAGCCCTGCGGCTTTTCGCCCACTCCGATTTTGATGCGCATGAAATTCTGTGTGCCGCACCGTGCAATAATGCTTTTGATACCATTATGCCCGCCCGCACTTCCTTTCTTCCGCACACGGATATTGCCCGGCGCAAGGGAGATATCGTCAAAGATCACGATCATCTCATCCTCCGGATCTAATTTATAAAAATTGACAATCTCCGCTACGCTGTCACCGCTTAAATTCATGTACGTCAAAGGCTTTGCGAGAAGCACCTTGACGCCCTCGATCGCGCCGGAGCCGCACAACGCTTTATGCTTGTGATCCTTCATGGTAATGTGATACCGGTCTGCAAGCGCATCCACCGTATCAAATCCAATGTTGTGTCTTGTTTTCTCGTACTTTTTATCCGGGTTTCCCAGACCGACAATTAAAAACATGGTAAATCTCCTACTCTTTCTTTTCGCTCAAAAAGGGCTATGGATTGCTCCACAGCCCTGATTCTTTACTCTGCCGTCTCACTTAAGACTTCGTCGTACTTATCTAAGATCATCTTCTGAATCTTTTCTCTTGTTCCCGAATTGATCGGATGAGCGATGTCACGGTATTCACCGTCACTTGCCTTCCGGCTCGGCATTGCGATAAACAAGCCTTTCTCACCCTCTATGATCTTGATATCATGTACCACGAATGCATCATCAATGGTGATGGATACTACGGCTTTCATTTTACCATCTTTGTCAACCTTTCGTATCCGGATATCTGTAATTTGCATATAAACCCCCTTCTCTTGCCGATCGTCCGCCCGCTTTCATCTAGAGCATATAGCGCTCATTGTTTTCAGAGACAATCCGGACTTCGTCTTCCCCACAATAGTATGTATTTGCCTTCAGCGTTCCGCGGCTCTCCACGATGCAGTTCTCAATATGCGTATTGTCGCCAATATAGGCATCATTCAGAATAATAGAATTCCTGATCACGCAATTTTTACCGATAAATACCTTCTTAAACAGAACCGAATTCTCAACACGGCTGTTGATGATACAGCCGCTTGAAATCAAGCTGTTGGTAATATCGGATCCCGCGTTGTATTTTGCCGGTGGGAGATCATCCACCTTAGAATAAATCTTCGGATCCTGACGGAAGAAATAATCTCTGACATCCTGCTTTAAGAAATCCATATTGGTGCGGAAGTAATCATCCACACTGGCGATATTGCTCCAATACTCTTTCATCTTGTAGCCATAGATACGCTTAATATTTTTGTAACGGATCAAAACATCCGCAACAAAATCAAAACGATTCTCCTCAGCCGATTTTTCAAGAATTTCAATCAACTGTCTTCTTCGAATCACATAGACTCCGGTCGAGATCGTGTTCGACTGTGCAATGATCGGTTTCTCTTCAAATTCCACAATTCTGGAGTCCTCATTCATTCGAAGCACGCCAAAACGATTAATCTTTGCATCTACCGGCATATCTTTGCAGACAACCGTGATATCTGCTTTCTTGGCGATATGGTAATCCAATACCTTATTGTAATCCATCTTGTATACACAGTCACCGCTTGAGATGATCACATACGGCTCATGGCGTCTCTTAAGGAAATCAATATTCTGGTACATCGCATCTGCCGTACCGCGATACCAGTCACTGTTTTCAGCCGTAACAGTCGGTGTAAACAAATACATGCCACCCTGTTTACGTCCAAAATCCCACCATTTTGAAGAGCTCAGATGCTCGTTTAACGAACGTGCATTATACTGTGTCAATACCGCAACGGTCTGTACATGTGAGTTGCTCATATTGCTTAACGCAAAATCAATGCATCGAAAGCTTCCTCCGACCGGCATCGCTGGAATTGCACGTTTTTTCGACAATTCGCCCATGCGGTTGTTGTTGCCTCCGGCTAAAATAATACCTACTGCTTTCATGATCTGTCACCTGCCTTAATGATTACTTCTCCACTCGCCAACTGTCCGTCCGGATAATCATCCTTATCGGTCACTCCGGATATTGCAGTATTCTTTCCGATGGTCACATTCTCCGGAATTACGGAATCATCACCAACCGTCACCAGATCAAAGGAATAAATACTTGCATTCAGTTTATTCGGTGCCGATTCACCGGTGCCAAGTGTCACACCGTCTTCAATACGACAGTTTTCTGCCACAATCGACTTCGTCATTGTAACATTTCTGCCAATGCAGGTGTCCTTCATGATAATGGAATCACGAATAACCGATCCCTCTCCAATATATACATTCGGTCCGATCACCGAATTGATAACCTCACCGTGGATCTCTGACGATTCACCGATAATGCATCGTTCTACATGAGCTCCCGGTGCAATATACTGTGGCTCGATCGTATCACATTTCGTATAGATCTTCCAATATTCCTCATAGAGATTAAACTCCGGAATCAGGTCGATCAATTCCATATTGGCTTCCCAATAAGATCCGAGTGTTCCGACATCTTTCCAATATCCGTTAAATTCGTATGCGAAAAGGCGCATATTCTTCTCAAAGCAGTATGGAATAATGTGCTTACCGAAGTCGCATCCCGGCTGTTCCTGCATTTCGATCAATGCTTCTTTTAATACCTTCCATGAGAAAATATAGATACCCATAGATGCCAGATTGCTCTTTGGCTCTGCCGGTTTCTCCTGAAAATCCTCAATCCGCTTATTCTCATCTGCGATCACAATACCAAATCGGCTTGCCTCCTCTAACGGAACCGGCATGGTTGCGATCGTGACATCTGCATGATTGGCCTTATGAAAATCAAGCATAACCTCATAATCCATCTTATAAATATGATCACCCGAAAGAATCAGAACATACTCCGGATTATAGCTTTCCATATACCGCAGATTCTGGTAGATTGCATTCGCCGTACCGGAATACCACTCACTATTATCGCTTCTCTCATACGGAGGAAGCACCGTTACTCCACCATTGTTACGATCCAGATCCCACGGAATACCGATTCCAATGTGTGTGTTCAATCGCAGTGGCTGATACTGGGTCAATACACCTACCGTGTCAATCCCTGAATTAATACAGTTGCTCAGCGGGAAATCAATAATCCGGTACTTTCCGCCGAATGCCACTGCCGGCTTTGCAACATCCGCTGTCAGAACTCCAAGTCTGCTGCCCTGACCGCCTGCTAAAAGCATAGCTATCATTTCTTTTTTAATCACGTAATCACTCCTCGTCTGTTCTTATTTTTACAAATTTCAATCTTTCATCAACAGATGTTTCTGTTTTCTGATTTATCCATTATAGCATATTGGCTCTTTATATACAACATATTTCACAAATCGTTGTAATATTTCGGTTGTTTTTTGGCATTTTGCACAATGCTTTTCTAGATGCGTCAACACTGACAGAGTGGTATAATAAAATAAAACTTTTATAATATAGGTAGGTAATCTTTATGTATAAATTAAACTTTAACGAGCCGATTCACATACACTTTATCGGAATCGGCGGCATCAGCATGAGCGGGCTTGCAGAAATACTGCTTGAAGAGGGATTTACAATTTCCGGATCCGACTCCAAAGAATCCGACCTTACCCGTGCTCTTGCCTCCAAAGGTGCAACCATTTTTTATGGTCAGAAAGCATCCAACCTCATTCCCGGAATCAAGGTTGTCGTCTATACCGCTGCGATCCATGAGGATAATCCGGAATATGCCGAAGCGGTTGCCCGGAATCTTCCAATGCTTTCGCGTGCCGAGCTGCTCGGACAGATCATGGACAATTACGATGAATCTGTAGCCGTTGCCGGAACCCATGGTAAAACCACGACCACTTCCATGATTTCCGAGATCATGCTTGCCGCTCATGCAGATCCAACCATCAGTGTCGGAGGGATTCTTCCTTCCATCGGTGGCAATCTGCGCGTCGGAGGCTCCGAGATGTTTGTTTCCGAAGCCTGTGAATACACAAACAGCTTTCTGAATTTCCGTCCGAAGTACAGCATTATCTTAAATGTAGAGGCAGAACACCTTGATTTCTTTAAAGATCTTGATGATATCCGCCATTCGTTCCGCAAATTTGCCGGCAATACGCTTCCCGGCGGTGCAACCATTATCAACGGAGAGATAAACAACTATCAGGCTCTCACCGATGGTCTTCCACAGAAAATTATCACTTACGGATTTGACCCATCCTTTGATTTTTACGCCGAGGACTTAAGCTACGATGAGAAAGCGTGTCCGCATTTTACCGCAATGCATGCTGGCAGAAAACTTGCAGAAATCAAACTTTCCGTTCCCGGTCGTCATAATGCGAGCAACGCCCTCGCAGCAATTGCCCTCGCAGTTACCATGGGACTCGATACCGATGCAATCATCCGGGGACTTGATGCATTTTCCGGAGCCAACCGTCGTTTCCAATACAAAGGATGTATCGACGGAGTCACTGTCATTGATGATTATGCACATCATCCAACCGAAATCCGCGCGACACTGACGGCTGCAGAGAACTATCCTCATGAGAGACTTGTACTTGTATTCCAGCCTCATACCTATTCCAGAACCAAGGCATTCCTTGATGACTTTGCCGATGTTTTGTCTATGGCTGATCTTGTTGTACTTGCAGATATCTTTGCCGCACGCGAGCAGAACACGTTCGGTGTCAGCTCCAAAGATATCCTGGACCGTCTCAAAGCCAAAGGAACCGAATGCTATTATTTTCCTTCCTTTGAAGAAATCGAAAAATTTTTATTAAAAAAATGTATGCACGGCGACCTGTTGATAACTATGGGCGCCGGAAATGTCGTAGAAATCGGCGAAGCGATTCTCGGCAAATAAGTTATCCACATTATCCACATAGTTTTGTTGATTGATCAATTTTGCTATGTGGATTTTTTGTTGCTAACCTATTTGTTTTTTTGCACTCTTTACACTGCTCCATTTTACGGCATTTGAGGATTATCGATCGATTTTATCCCGCTATTTCGACAAAATTATCCACATTATCCACGTTTTCCTCATCGCTTGTAATCCCTTGATTTTCGCGGATTTGCGGACCTTTTTCTTCTTCCATTTGCAAAATGATTGTGCTATAATCACAAATGCACTAAAGGAAAGGGAATACTATGGTTCAGATTCAGTTACATAATGATTGTCCAATTACAGATACCTTAATTTCGAATCGTTTCATCGACGATTTTATGCCACAGGCAAACGGTGAATTTGTTAAGGTATATTTATATTTATTACGTTGCATGCAATCTCATGCATACAATTTTACGATTACTGCAGTTGCAGACAAATTTAATAACACAGAAATGGACGTCATCCGCGCGCTGCGCTATTGGCAGAAAACAGGACTTCTGCGTCTGGACGAAACTACGCAGGGAGAGATCTGTGGGATCCATATGCTTCCTTATGATGGCAGCGATCGCAATCCAGCCACAGACAACCGTTCCATGATGGTTGATTCCCCACAAGCAAAAAATTTATCGCCTTCGGACAACCAGACCAATCCGGATTCTTCGATTGATGCAGTTTCCGCTTCCGAGAAAGCCGAAAAGGTAAAAGCAATCCTTGAAGCGGCTTCCACGCCTGGCGATTCAGTCAGCGATACCGGTGCGACACCGGCAAAGCGCAAATACACTCTCGATGAGATTGCCGCCTTTCGCAAGGACGAATCGATTTCCGAATTATTCTTTATTGTAGAAACTTACATCCGCCATCCACTCAGCGAATCGGATGTCAACACCGTGCTCTACTGGCGCGAAGAGCTTCATTTCTCCAACGACCTGATCGTCTACTTGCTGGAGTATTGTATCAGCAAGGGACATTCGAGCATGCGTTATCTGGACAGGGTTGCAATCGGATGGCACGCCAACCATATTACAACGGTTGAACAAGCCAAGGAGGATGCCGCGATTCATTCGCAGGCATACTACGGTGTCATGAAAGCACTTGGCATTACCGGACGAAGTCTCGTGGAATCCGAGACTGCATTCATTCGCAAATGGACGAAGGAATATGCTTTTGATCTTGCGCTGATCCAGGAAGCGTGCAGCCGCACGATTTCTGCGACGCATCAGCCAAGTTTCGAATATACCGACTCCATCCTTACCAACTGGCACAAGAATCAGGTGCATACGCTTGAAGATGTGAAACGCATCGATGCTTCGTATTCCAAGGCGAAGAAGACTTCTTCGAAAGCGGTCAATTCCGCAAGCATTAAGCGGAACAGCTTTAACAACTTTAATCCACGCAACTATGACTACGAGAATCTTGAGGGTGCACTTCTATCCTCAACCATTCGTTAATCCCGGAGGAAACTATGGCACTGTCAAATTCCCAATATGATGAAATCATGCGAGACTACGACCGTCAGCAGCTTGAGGACCGCCGTATTCTCGATGAGCGCCGCCTGTCTGTCTACGCACGCGTTCCGCGTCTGCAGGAAATCGATGCTGCAGTTGCGTCCAGCGCCGTTCACAAGGCTCGTCTTTTATTGGATGGCGATTCGTCCGCGATTTCTTCGTTAAAAGATGAATTGAATGCTTTGCGGGAGGAACGGGTGATTCTTTTGAAAGAGAACGGATACACTCCGCAATATTTAGATCCGGTCTATCGATGCCGGGACTGCAAAGATACCGGATATATAAACGGTCAGAAATGTCACTGTTTTAAGCAGGCGATCATCAATACCGTTTACGCCCAGTCCAATCTCCAGACGATTCTGGAGCGCGAGAATTTTGAGCACTTTTCTTTTGATTTCTATTCCGACGATGACATCAGCACCACTACCGGATTATCCGCTTTAACGACCGCGAAACAGGCAGTGGAATCATGCCATCAGTTTATTGATGATTTTGACAACAAACCGAAGAATTTATTTTTCTACGGCGATACCGGAGTGGGAAAGACGTTCCTCTCAAACTGCATCGCCAAAGAATTATTGGATAAAGGCTATTCGGTGATCTACTTTACAGCTTTTCAATTATTTGATATATTAAGCAAAGGTGTGTTTGAAAAAGATGCCGACGCGATTGCGGCGCATCAGAACATATTTGACTGCGATCTGCTTGTAATCGATGATTTAGGTACCGAACTGTCCAATTCCTTTACAACTTCGCAGCTTTTTCTATGTGTCAATGAGCGCCTGCTCCGACACAAATCAACAATTATTTCGACCAATCTGAATTTCAACCAGATTGTAGATATTTATTCGGAGAGAACCTTCTCCCGGATCTGCGGCGACTATACGATGATCAAGCTTTTTTCAAAAACTGATATCCGTATCCAAAAGCAGCAGCGGTCAAACCGTTAATATCCTGTTTATCTCGCAGGTTATTACATATAAATATTGTTACACATTTAATGGAGGACAAATCATGCCAAACGATGAAAGAATTCTGGAAACCATGCCAACCGGTACTTTGGGACTGATCCCAACCGCCAGCTGCGCCGAACTCGGAAAAAAAGTAAACAACTATCTTGCGACCTGGAGAGAGCACCGCGAACATGAGCATCACAATGACATCGCTTTCAAAGATTATCACAAAAACAGCTACATTATTGAGCCATACATCCCACGATTCGGTTCCGGCGAAGCCAAATGTGTGATCAACCAGTCCGTGCGTGGCTATGATCTCTATATTATGGTCGATGTAACCAATTACAGCCTGACTTACTCTCTGTGTGGACAGACGAACCATATGTCTCCGGATGACCACTTTGCAGACTTAAAGCGTGTTATCGCGGCGGTCGGCGGAAAGGCCCGCAGAATTACAGTTATCCTGCCATTCCTGTATGAGAGCCGTCAGCACAGAAGAACCGCCCGCGAATCGCTCGACTGTCCGTTAGCATTACAGGAGCTTTACAATATGGGAATCGACAACATCATTACTTTTGATGCTCACGATCCTCGTGTCGTAAATGCGATCCCACTCAACGGATTCGAGAACGTAATGCCTTCTTACCAGTTCATCAAGGGTATCTTAAAGAATGTTAAGGATCTTACCATCGATTCGGATCACTTAATGATCATCAGCCCGGATGAAGGTGCTACCAACCGTGCGATCTATCTTGCAAACGTACTCGGTGTCGATATGGGTATGTTCTACAAGAGACGCGATTACAGTAAGATTGTTGACGGACGTAACCCGATCGTTGCTCATGAGTTCTTAGGTTCCAATGTGGAAGGCAAAGATGTATTTATTATCGATGATATGATTTCTTCCGGCGAAAGTATGATCGATACCGCAAGAGAATTAAAAAAGCGTAAAGCAAACCGTATCTTCGTGGTTTCTACGTTCGGTCTGTTCACAAACGGACTTGCTTCTTTCGATAAGGCATACGAAGAAGGTCTGATCTACCGTGTTGTTACCACCAACCTGATCTACCAGACTCCGGAACTCTTAAGCAGAGAATACTACATCAGCTGCGATATGAGTAAGTATATTGCTTATATCATTGATACTTTGAATCATGATTCTTCGATCAGCGATCTTCTTAATCCATACGATCGCATCAAGAATTATGTGCAGAAGTACAATGATGCACAGAAGAATGCATAATTTGACATGATTTTATAGAGATAAAAATGACGGGTATGAATCTCATGCCCGTCATTTTTCTTATACTTTCTCATATCAAACATTCTCCCTCATATCGTAAATCAAAACAATTTCATCTCTTGAATTGCTCTCTCAATACGTTTTATTATAAAACACGTTCCGTGCGTGTCAATATTATTTTTTCTTGAAAATTTGCAAATTTTACTCTTAAGGACAAAATCCCGGTAATCGATCCGAATGATCAGGCTTCACGAATGTGTCCCTGATCCAGATGTGGCTGAATAAAATTCTCGCGCGCATATTCCCACAATGTTTCCGAGCCTTCTGCCGTATGTGCGTTTCGTCCGAGGATCTGGCTTAGCTGTACACTGTGTTCTACCCACGCCTTGCCGTCTGTAGCGGCATTCAGCATCATAGGCTGTATATTGTCCATCGTCCTTGCAAATTTGGCTTCCGGAGTCTCCTGTGCCTCAAATTCCAGCCACAGATCATACATCTTCTTTCCCTGTTCCTCCGGCAGCATTCCATAGATGCGATCCGCCGCCTTGCGTTCGCGCGCAGCCTGTGTCTTTTTGCCTTCCTCATCATAGGCATAAGTATCCCCGGCATCGATCTCAACCAGATCATGAATGAGAAGCATACTGATCGTATGGAGCACATCGATCTCCTGATTCGCATATTCACTGAGTAAAAGTGTCATGATTGCCATATGCCACGCATGCTCCGCATCATCTTCTTTGCGCGTCCCACCGGTCAGATACGTCTGCCTTCCGATAAACTTCTCCTTGTCGATCTCGCGGATGAAATCAAATTGTTTGTCCAGACGCTGCTTTGTTTCTTTGTTCATCTCTATTCTTTGGCTCCTTCTCGACTTACCATTCTCTTTCTTCTATCATAGCACATCCAGAAATAAAGTGTGTGATTGCCGTATCCATAACATTGCCTCTTAAAATAAATTTCTTGAACTCCTCCATAAACTTACTTTTCTTCTTCATCGTGTCATATTCTCCCTTTTTTCTTTTGTAAGTTATTTATGGATTTATTTTATCACAGAACTTCTACACTTGCTAAATCCATCGTATAGCATTATTTGTTTTATTTTGTTGTGTTGGAGCAGCAAACGTTTTTGCGCTTACATTAAATTCGCACATATCTCTGATTCCTGCTATTCGGTTTGTCCGGTATCGTCATCTGAACCAGGTTCATCGCAATCGCCGGTTGAAGATAATTCCTTCGGAATCCTTCTTTCGCTTTTAGTCCCAGCCGTTCCATCAAAACATTACTCGTGTAAGGAACATCATACTCCATAATATCCAGTAGCTTTTGGATCGATTCCGGAAGATATTCATTTTTCTCACTGAACTGAACCGATATCTCCTCTAGAATTTTATCGATCTGAGACAGCATAAATTCGATAAACATCGTAGATTCTCCGGCAACGTGGCACTGTGAAATCACCGCATAATAATCATCCTGAAATTTTTCAATCTGACTTTCAATAGGGATGTATTCAAACACCGATTTCCATTTCGATAAAATAGCCGTATGCCATAATCTCGCCATTCTGCCGTTACCATCCGAAAAAGGATGAATAAATACGAACTCATAATGAAATACACTACTTAAAATCAATGGATGAACATCATTCTGAACTTCTTTCATCCAGGCAAACAAATCTTCCATAAGCTGCGGCACAATCCGCGCCGGCGGTGCCATAAAAATACATTCATCGCCATTGAAGACACCTTCCTCACCGGAACGAAACTGCCCCGACTCATCCACAAGATACTTTGTCATAATTCCATGAAACTGCTTCAACTGCCCAATATTATATGGATCAATCTCTGAAAGATGTTCATACGCGGCATAGGCGTTTTTTACTTCCTGAATTTCTTTACGTTCCCCCAACACCGTCTTACCATTTATCAAATCCCGAACCTGTCCCAACGTCAACGAATTCGCTTCAATTTTCAAAGAAGAATGAATCGACTTGATCCTATTATTGCGTCTTAAATGTGGTTTTGCTTCCAAATTACTGGTTGCGGTTATTTGGCCGATTTTCTCGGAAATTGATGATACATATGATAATATCTTATTTGTTATCGTAAAAGGCGGTCTGTATTCTCCCATATAAATACCTCCGTTATCTTGCGTATTATCTTACGCATTATCTTCCTCTATTATACGATTTTTCATCCAAAAATACCATCTTTTCCTTCACCTGACCCGGCACATCAATGAGGCCGAATCGATAGAACAGTGCATAGATATACGTCACTCCGCGGATATCTCCGAGTGCCTTCGGCCGCTCCACCACACTACCGGTTTCCCCGATATGGGAAAAAGCCAGCATCACCGAACTCCACACCAGACTCTTGCTGCAGCCGCGGCGATCGTTCCACAGCTCCTTCGTGTACGCTCCGCTTCGCCCTCTTCGCAGTTCATACGTAAACTCTAATCCCGAGTATGTCTTAAAAACAGTTCCCTGAAAAAGGCATACCGCATCCCACAGATTTTCCTCGGTCGGCTCCGCCTGTAAAACCGCAAGCATATTCTGTTCCCGATTTATATTATGTTCGTTCACCATTGTACTCCTTGCTTCCGATTCCGATTCGCCATTTCTTCGTATAACCACTATAATTATTTTATGTTCTTCTTTATCTCCTCTGCCGCATTCACAATTCCCTTATATCTTTCTTCATCCTGCCTACACCAAAACTACAGCGGTTCCGTCTTTTAACGTCATGAGTTTGAGCGCGGTCAATTTTTCCTTAACACAATTGAAAACCTGAACCTTTCCAGGTTTGATCAGCCCCATATCGCTCTTCAACGTATTAATAATTTTTCTTTCGTCCTCACCCTCAACAAAATATTGGTAGTACCTTGTCCTTTTTCCCTGCATTAACTTTCCTCTTTTGCGAACTCATCGATTTCTGCAATCTTATAAACCAATTCTATGTTAGGTGTTGTAGAAAATAAATCATTATCAACTGCTCTCCTTACAGAGTCCGTACTGCGCTTCAAATAATCAGATGCATAAACGCACTTAATCAATTGCTCATTCTCATATAACTCTTTCTTCAAGAAAGTATAAGAATGCTTAGGCAAAGGCAAATCTAAAATATCTGAATTGTGCGTTGTAAAAAAAAGTTGTTCATTGTCACGCAATCCGGCGATCATAATTGTTAAAAATGCCTTTTCCAATTCACTATGTATATAT
Source organism: uncultured Agathobacter sp. (assembly GCA_934316545.1). Taxonomy (GTDB): domain Bacteria; phylum Bacillota; class Clostridia; order Lachnospirales; family Lachnospiraceae; genus Roseburia. The sequence continues at coordinate 47,276 of CAKRDT010000008.1, forward strand.
GAAAATTTCTCATCACAATAATAAAATCCACATTCTCCCTGATATATAGAATAAATTAAAGAAGCAATATCGATTCCAGCGTTCGTTCCACTCGACAATATGTTTTTACGTATAATTTCACCGTCTTGTACTAACAAATCTCCCGACTTCATGTGAATGATATATGTGTTTTTAACTTCCGTAGATTGACTTACATTTATGATTGCAGGATCCAATGATTTTAATGTATAATCTAGAACCTCCGCAAACACCTTTCCCCACGGTAAGCTCATCTTTCCCACTCCCATATCAGAAGGATAGGTAAACATCCATCCGATCGGCTCAATATCGAACAACTCATCCGCATAATCACTCGTATATTTTAAAGGCAGACTATCGATTTTCTTTTCAGCTATACAAAAAGATTATAGCACAATAGACATATCGCCGCGAAACAAAAAACGGCTGTAAGCCCTAATTTTACTAGCCTACAACCGTTTTTTGCTTTTCAACTGTCAAAGACGGGATTTTATCACAGTGATCCTATCAATGTAAAATGCAGATTATTTTTCCTCATTTGTTTGTTACAATACGCTTTTTCTCATTTCAGTGGAAACTTTTTCGGATATTTCACACATTGACTAATCGACTTATGTATAACGCCTTCACTTGTAGCTTTCTCAAACTTCGTTTGTCCATACGCTCCCTTACTAACATAATACGACAATACACCATCTTTTAGTTTTAATGAAACATTCAAATTCTGTCCATCTGCTACATAATTTACAAAAACCATTCCATTTGCACGATAGTATATATTTCCTACTTTACCTTGCTTCTTTATCTGCTTAAGAATTTTAGCACCATTTTTCGCTTTCTTCAACTGTGCTTGTGTAATTTTCAATCCACCATATTCAACTAATTTCTTTCCATCCCATTTGGAATAATATTTATTCCAGGTATGTCCTGTCCCATCTACGAGTGCATCAAATTGGCTATCTATAACTTCAAATTGGTTTTTTCCTAAATAGGTAATCCCTTCTCCAATATTTTTTACTTCATTTGCCTGATTACCATTAAAGGTATATGCATACGTAAGCCATCCGCTGCCGCCGGCACCCGCATGAAATGTAACCATTCTTGTTTTCTTCAATTTATATACATTAAATGAGTCAGGATACAATTCCCAGCCTTCACATGCCACGATCTTTTTACATGCTGCCGACGTCACATACCATACTTTTGCATCTGTATATCCGAAATCTCCTTCACTCTTTGCGGTAATTGCGATAGCCTCTTTCTTACCATCTCCATTCATATCCGCATATACAAATTCACGAATCGTTTCCGAAGTATTTTCTTTCAGCTTATTTCTAAGTGTATTCTCGGTTGCAGCTTTCGTATAAGTAGGACAGATAAATAATATTGTAATCAACATTATAAGCATGATAACGATACTCTTACATTTTCTTTTCATTTATGCTATCTCCTTTGCCCCAAATTATCTGATCAACTGATCTCTTTCCGTTTGATTATTTGTTCTCCACGCGTCATCTTGTGCTTTACATTTCTTTATTAAAGAATTGTACTTCTTTTGCGATATCTTTTTTCCATTTTTCTTACAAACGATTTTATTCGTTATAAATGACTCTTGATAATCCAGATATTTTGAAAGTTTTCCCTTTCTATTTAACTTGTATGCAGTATCATCTTCTTCTAATAAACTATAGAAGAAATGATTGTGCAAATGATTTTGGGAGCATAAATAGACATATGCATAACCTCCCACTTGATTCGCGCAACTAACTCCATTTTTAGATACCGGAACAACTTTATTCTTTTTATATGTATATACATATATTTGACTTGAGTTATACTCATTTGGATGCAATGTTATAAGCTCTGGGACTTTATCTCCATCCATATCTTTTACCATAAATAGAGAGCAAAATTTATAGTTTTCCGTATTCTGCATCTCCCAATCGCCCTCTCTAACCGTAAACGATGATTCATACTTTTCTAAAAATTTCTGATACGCCTCCAATGCCTTTTCTCTTTTTGTCTTTGCAGACACATTGCATGGCAAAGATGTCAGCAGTAATGTAACAACCAAAACAAAAATAATACTGAAATATCTTTTCTTCATGAAAATTACTCCTTATTCATCTTTCCATTTATCTCACTTAACAAGGTAATTATATGCCCCACACCATTCGTAATCAAGCCAATTGCTGCGCCATTCAAAAAATATTCCAAAAATATTATAGAAGAAAAATCACTGTATGTATTTCTCCCGTGATCATATGCAACCAATATACTTGAGAAGATTATAATATCCCCCATAATCTGCAATATCTTACCTACGACAAGACTATCCGTTAAAAATACTGCAAGCGAAGTATTTGATTCTGTTGTATGAACTTCTTCTTGCATTATTTGTTCCCCTGCAATTGCCTTTTCAACATATTCCTGTTGTTCTATAGGTGACAATTTTTCAAAAAACATATCCGTATATTCTGTTACAATCAGTGTTTCGCCACAATTTCCGCAAAATTCTCCGCTTCCAACAGTCCACTTTTTACACTGTGGACAAATTTTAATCTTCTTTACCATGTCGGTTCCTCTCTCCTCATTTCATATTCTTGGTATATTATATTTTTTCTGTAACATACTTCTATTTTACTCTCATAAAATTTTCGGCACTCCAACTATTTTCTTTTCATTTTACAAACTCCTTATTCTTCATATTTCCTTGAAAAATCATCGGCTCGCGAGGATAATTTTTCTATGTATAATTGGTAATAATAATCATCATATTCTTCATGATATGGATGTGCATAACACGCCTCACACAATTTCTTCCATCCATATGGAGCCACTGTTAACTCACCCGAAAAGGTCATATCTGAATTCTCATATTCTCCATTTGTATCTTTTATTATAGCTCCTTCCTCATCGTAGACACACTCATATACCATCTCGCCTTCATCTTCCTTATTTTCCCGATATTCTATTCTTTCTATCTTTCCGTCCGCATTATATTCATATGAATAAAAACCAGGACTCCCCGCCGGACAATCTTCACTTATGTATTTCTCGCTAATTCTATCTTCGTTGTCATACTCATATGTTATCTCTTAAATTCGACCGGTCAAATATTTCTCTGTCCACTCATACCATATCCGTATCGGATTTTCATCTTCATACTCAAAGTTTTTTCGTATGTACGATATATAATTTCCACCAGCATCACAATTATAGTTTGCATCTTCACTGATAATATGATCTACATCATCATATTTATAATTTACAACATTATGCTCTTCACCGTCCTTTGTCGTTTTAATGCAAATACAATTACCTGTTTTATCATATTTAAATTCATGCTTTAATTCTGCTAGTTTACTTCCATCCTCACCGTACTGCATCTCCTTTATCCATTTCCCATTAGGATCGTATTGATACTCAATACGATTTCCCGTTTTCGAATCAACAAAAACTGTACAGATCTTTATGGTAGTGTATTTATCTGATTTAGATTCAGTTTGCGCACCGCAACCACATAGCATTAAGTTTGCAAGTATTAGCACCAATACAATTTTCATTCAATGAATTTTTTATTCGTGTCTTGCATAAATATTATCCTCTTTTATGCCGTCAAAATATACCAAGCATATTTTGACGGCTCTCCCTTCCTTGTTTTTAATAGGACGGTATCGCATATCCATATACATAAGATGAATCAACCCGCCTTCTAGTATTTCTTGTAAACTTCTGAACGGTATAATTTCCATTCCCAGCCCTTACATTGCCTTCTACGACCTGTAAATACCCGTTTACTGGTGCAGCAATAATCATACCCACGTGAGAAGAACCGTTTGAACCATAAAACACCAGATCGCCAGCTTTTGGCGTATAATTGCCTCCATGCGAAGCTGAAAGTTGGAACTGGTCTCTCTGTCGATACCAGCTTACAGCCGATGCACAACTTGCAGTCTTTGGAATTGCACTGTCCAGCACTCCAATCTGATTTGCACAATATGACTGAAATGCCATACACCATGCCTTTCCACTTCCAGATACAGTCCTTCCATAATACCAGGTGTTGTACACGACATTGTTATTACCACGATAATCTCCAACTCCAAGCTGTGACAACTCATAATTTACAATCTGTTGAATTTTAACAGATGAATTTGATGATTCTGAATCAGAATTCTGGTTATATTCTTGTCCATTTACAGACACCCCTACAAGTACGAATTTCTGGGCAATGGTATTATTTCCTTCATATACCTGCATATGTGTTTGGTTTTTAAAAACAGCTCCTCCAACATCTAGGTACAGCCCATTGCACTTGGAAATAAAACTATAAAAATTATCTGATGTTTTAACAATTTCCCATTTCTGATTATCTCCATTATGTGCTGTCCACTGCAGAACTTTTGTTTCGTTATTCTTTCCGCTGTTTGCTACATCAAGATTCTTTCCACTATGAATTGCAGTAATAGTATAATATCCATCACCACAGTTCTTGATCAAAAATCCCTGATTTGTTTGATAAGCATTCTGATAGATCTGAATTGTTGCACCATCTTCTGTACTTGCTCCACGAACATCTAACACCATATTTTGATCTGCCGCACACTTAATCTGATAATATCCATTCTTAATATTAGCATTTTCTACGTTATCTGATTGTGTACTATATTTTCCAGATACCCACCCCATTTTATATCCGCCACTTACTGGATAGATAACCTGTGTTTTATTCCCAGAATAGCCTACAACTATAACTTGATCATTTGCATAAACAGTTCCAAGCGTTTGTGACAAGTTACTACGGCGATAAGCCGTCTTTGAGGTTCCAAGCTGTGTTTTTTGTGTAGAAAAATCTGTATTTACAAAAAATGCACTGTTTTTGGCATATGCAGTCCGAAATCTCCCCCCTGAAACTGGATACTTCACACGCACATACCCATCTGATTTAACTTCAAGAATTGTACAGCAATCTGTTGCACCATCAATATAACCTGTGTATGTATATCTTCCATTACTCAAGTTATATGTATTGGTACGTCCTGTCGGTATTGTGTAACATATAATTGGAACACACCCCGTTGTTGTTGCCGCTTGTACCTGCATTTTTTCCATTGGTAAAAATGTAACTATCATTGCCATTACAAGCAATGCCATTACAACCTTTTTGAAATAATTTCTCATAGACTTTTCCTCCTTTTTGCATTTCAGATTTGTTTAGTTACTATAAAATTCTTCTGCCGCAATAATTACGCTTGGCTCGTTTCCAAATCCATTCCCCCATCCCCACACATTATTATCATAATCAATTGCGACAATCCTTCCATATCGAAAAAACATCTCCTTAAAACAGTAATCTCTTATCTCCCATGATGTTTTCCATAAATCCTCGTATGTTCCATCGCCTAATTGACCATACTTATTTTCTCCACGAGTATAAATTGTTCCATTTTTAAACAAATAATATTCATTATATTTCCCCCACTTTACATAATTTTTTATATTCTTTCCGCCTTGATTAATAAGCTCCAAATTTTTTTGATCTAATTTGTATAGTTCACCAGAATCAATACCAATAAAATAACTTTCAGAATATCCCAAACCTTCAATCAAAAGTTCACTACACGGAATTTTCTTCAAATCATACACCTCCTGAAAGCTCTTTTCGCATATATTACTATCTTCGTACAAAAATTTAACATCTTTTTTCTGACTATATACATATAATTCCCCATCTAGTAATATTGTTTTATCACTAGTTACACGAATATCTTTTTTATTATCAAAGTCCAACGGTATAAAATATTCATAAAAATTGTCCACTATCATTTCAACATATTGTTGTCCATCTTCACAAGTAACAATCATTTTCTCAAACGGCTCTACATTGGGAGATATGTTAATATCCATTACATCAGAAAATCCATCTACTACCTCTGGTACAAAAATATTTTTTCCCCAATGATACAATTTTCCATCTTGTGTAAGTGCATAAAACCGATATTCATCTTGATATATTTTTACTGCATCATAAATACCTTCAACTTGAGTCCAATCATCACTGTCAATTCTTTGTCCGTTTCCTAATTGCCCCTCATCATTAACTCCATACCCCCAAATCGTACCATCTGACTTTAAATATAAGATATTATCATCTGTAACAATAACATCACCACTAAATGAAATAACACGATCCGATTCTGTTATTTCATCTTCAGATTCTTCCTCTTCATAATCATCCGCCCAATTCTCAGTCTCATCTTCCATAGTATTCTCAGTCATTCCACTATTCCCGCAACTTGCTAAGCACATTGCCAGGCTCATTGCCCAAAACATTGTAAACACTTTTTTCATAATTCTTATCATTCCCTTCTTTCGATCAAAACACACAAAATTTCTCGAACCAAAATTTTTTATTACCCCACTATTTATTCTTATTTAATTACTTCTTTAGAAAAGAAAAGACATTACAACTGATTTACATTCAGTGTAATGCCTTACTTCATGCACATTAGTTGGTAACTGGCTATCATTTTACAGACCCTATAGCTTTGCGTCGCAGCCTTTCAACTGCTTTGCTTTTTTCAATTTATATATATCTATATCATTTTTCTACGGCCATACTGTATATACGTTTCCGTAGTCGCTATAATATGTTTTTCCGTTACACTTCTTATAGCGTTTTACTCTTAAGTAATATTGTTTATTTTTATTTAATCCCTTTAATTTTACTGTTGTTCCTTTGATGGTCTTGGACTTTGTGCTTTTCTTGCCAAATTTGTCGGATGTTGAATATTGCAATATATATCCTGTTGCCTCATCGGATTTTTCCAAACGAACCGTTGCCTTTGTTTTCGTTCTTGTTACGGACTCAATGCCTCCAGCTTCCGGCTTAACACTCATTACAAAATGATATGATCCATGATTACCACAAACTTTTATGTAATATCTTCCCTTGTCCAAGTCAACATATCGTTTGCTATATGCATATCCTTTATTATTGTCGTAATAAGATTCAAAATAACCAATGTTGTTTCCTTCACTGTTTAATATCTCATACCTTGCATAACTACTCTCAATATAATTAGTATGAGAAATCACAAGTTTTCCTGAAAATGGCATATCAAAAATGTAAAAATCTTGCGCATCTTCATTTCCAATCATTCCATACACTTTTTGACCTAATGAAATCTTCTTGGCTTGTGATAAAATGTCATTTCGATCACTCTGTGATTCTGGGAATGTCTCTTTTTCCTTTTGACTACTCAATCTAAAAGAATATGTTGCGTTTTCGCTGGCATTTAACTTAATGTAATGGCTTCCCGAACATAAATATAAATTCACCTTTTTGTATGCCGCATTTCTGTTTTCATCATGACCAACATACCAAGAATCTATTTCTTCATATTCATTATCATACAGTGTAATATAAGCGCTGTATGTCTGATAAGCCTCCAATGTCAATGTGACAACTTCAGCCTGCTTGATATCCAAGCGATAATAAGCTTCGCCCTCTGGTGCGGATCCACTGTAAGTTCCGTTCTCGCTGATCAGCATTGCATTTTGGATTGTATTATCCGTAGATGCCTGCGTAGTCACCGGATAGCATCCACTCAATCCCACAACAATTGCCAAAAATAAGATTATTTTATTCTTTAGTTTCATATAACATACCCCCCTTTGTAATTATAAATATTTTATCAACTATACATATTATTTCAATATGTGCCTCTCATTGCGCCTTTTACGTTCATCTAAAAAAAGAGTCATTCCCTAGGGATATGACTCTTTTGGCATATTATTGTTCCTTATTCACTTAATTCTTCAAAACATCGTCGTACAATTTCTTCATATTTCTTTATTGACTCTTCTATAGAATACACATAATTAGATTGAATAAAATTGTCAAAATAGCTTGCAAAAATATCGCAGATTCCCGGCTCATCAATGGAAATAAATCCAAATGGATATTCTGCAGAGCAGGAATAAAACACAACACGATTTCTCCCAAACATCTCAATTCCAAACGAAGTACCTTCGTCATACTCATCCTCATTGATCATATAAAAACGTCTCGGAGCCGTAACCAACTGTTCATAAAACGATGTCAGCATGCACTTCCGCATCTCGATCGTCTCTGCAACAAAATAGGAATCGAACATGCCAGGAAGATGTCCTGTTTCAATAAACTTTTTTATACCCTTCATTCCAAATATATTAATATATTGATTACTTGAAATTTTGGGGATTTCAAAGAAAGCCGATGCATAGGCTTTCAGATCAGGGTCCGCTAAAATTTGTCGGCGTATTTCCAGAGGGCACATAAGCGCTATACAAGGAAACGGTTCATACGTTATGCGTGTCTCATAATTATTCATCATTTTACGATAGCGTTGGATTCCCTCTCCTGAAAAACCTTGATAATCAAGCAACGCCCTATATGCCTTTGCCATTTCCATTACTTCACTCTTATAGACTTCCGCAATCTGTTTATTGGAAATCACTACCATATTGTGTTTTTCATTCGAGCAAAGAAGAACATGCTGATGCGTTATAACATAATGTGCCCATAAATGATATCTCTGTTCTTCATTTGTTTCATTTATATAAGTATATCTCACATCATATTCATTTTGCGGCGCTAAAGCATATGGAACAATCTGTCGAAGCATCTTGATATTTTCTAATACGCCGTCCTTCGCTTGTTCTGTATTTCTTAGATTTACCAATTGGTGACAGACTAATCGCTTTGATTCCGGTCTTTTTGCATTAGGCTTTAATGCACATTGTTCTAAAGCAAACCGACTCGCCCATGATACATCCATAAATACTTCCGGACTATCCTGTTCTAATATTTCCTGTTCAATCATGCACATGATTGCCTTAATGCATTCACTTTCGGATGTATATGTATGTTGAATTTGCTCATTAAAACAGACTATACTCTGCTCATCTATATGAATAGAATCCATAGGATTACTTGCTTTCTGTTCATATACTTTTTGAACATCATTCAAGCATGCATCAATTTCTTTCCATGAATCTACTGTCTCATATCCCAATTTTTCACTCTGGTATAAGGTGACTAACTCCTCCTCTTGCTTTTTAGAAATCTTTATATAGCGACAAATATCTTTTATATAGTCTAATGAAGGTAAACGTTGTCCCCTTGTTGTTTTCTGCAATGTTGTGCGATCCAAAGAAGCTTCTTTCGCTAATTGGTATACATTATATCCACTTGCGGTAATATAACCGGACAATTTCTCGCTAAATTTTGACATGTTTCCCTCCGTATTATTTACTACAATTCTTATAATTTACCAATTTTCTAAAATAGTTCAATATGTGCCCTCCATTGTGCCTTATCACACAATCTTAGTCCATATCGGTCTAAATAGCAATAGTCCAATTTGGTCTCACATATACTAATATCAATAAAAATGGGGAGGTACAACATTTTGATTTATAGACGAATACGAGATTTACGGGAAGATAAAGACCTTACCCAACAAGAACTTGCTAATATTCTAAATATTACGCAGCGAACCTATTCCAGGTATGAAAATGATGATCGTGGAATTCCGCTTGAAACGATCTGTGCATTAGCTGACTTTCATAACACAAGTGTTGATTATCTGCTCGGAAGAACCGATCAGAAAAAGCCTTATCCCAAGGCTCTTAGACATGACACATGAATTTAAATACATTTTCTACTACAAAACCCCACCTGCAAAGCAGATGGGGTCTCATGGTCTAATCGATATTAAACTAACTCAAGAAGTACTTCAAGAGCTCCGTCACCCTTACGCTGACCAATCTTTACGATTCTTGTGTAACCACCGTTACGGTCTGCGTACTTAGGAGCGATCTCATCGAATAACTTAGCAACAAGATCAACTTCCTTTGTGCCCTTCTTTGTTCCGTCTGTAGTCTTTACAGAGTAGAGAACCTTGAGCATCTCTCTTCTTGCATGAAGACGTGAAGGCTGATCCTTCTTGATTGTCTTCTGTACTTCGTCGTATACAGTAACTTTCTTACCGTCAACAACTTCTTTCACTCTCTTGCCATCCTTGTCCTTACGGGCAACCTTAGCTGTTACAGTTACTTCATCAAAGTTGTCTTTCTCACGTACAGCAGCTGCGATAAGACCTTCAGCGATCTTGCGAACTTCCTTAGCCTTAGCTTCTGTTGTTACGATCTTACCGTTAGCGATAAGAGCTGTTACCTGACCTCTTAATAAAGCCTTTCTCTGGCTAGAGGTTCTGCTTAACTTACGATACTTTGCCATTGTTTTTTCCTCCATTTGTGGGGTATCCGGCCACGCTCATCGGACTTACTTACCGAACCCATTCTTAATTGTTGTACAATGCATTTCACACATTGCATTAGCCACAAAGAGTAGACAGTCACGCTCCTTCGGACTTACTGATCTGCCATCTCTTATATCATCAAAGAAGATTGTAATTCCCAAACGAATTATTCCTCTCCCTGATTTAACTGTAATCCTAATTCTTTCAGCTTCGCCAATACTTCCTCTAAAGACTTGCGACCAAGGTTACGAACCTTCATCATGTCTTCCGGAGTACGATTGATCAGTTCAGCAACTGTATTGATTCCTGCTCTCTTCAGACAGTTATAAGAACGAACGGACAGTTCCAGCTCATCGATGTTCATCTCAAGAACCTTCTCCTGTGCATCGTTCTCTTTCTCAACCATAACCTCAGCCTGCTGCGCAGCATCGGACAAGTCGATGAAAAGATTCAGGTGCTCGCTTAATACCTTGGCAGCAAGGCTGACAGCCTCGTCCGGCTCTAAGGTTCCATTGGTATATACATCCAATGTAAGCTTATCAAAATCGGTAACCTGACCAACACGGGTATTCTCGATGGTTACGTTTACACGGTCAACCGGTGTATAGATAGAATCGATAGCGAGCACACCGATCGGTGTATCCTCTGTCTTATTCTTATCTGCACTAATGTAGCCTCTGCCCTTCGTGATTGTCAGTTCCATATATAACTTGCAATCTGCGCCACCGTTTAAGTGTGCGATTACCAACTCAGGATTCATGATCTCGATATCCGAATCTACCTGAATATCAGCCGCAGTAACAACGCCTTCACCTTCGAATTCAATGTAAGCAACTTTTGGTTCATTTGTAGAACTATTATTGCGGATAGCGAGGTTCTTGATGTTCATGATAATTTCAGTAACATCTTCCTTAACACCTGGGATTGAGCTAAACTCATGGAGAACTCCGTCAATCTTAACCTGACTAACAGCTGCTCCCGGTAATGAAGAAAGCATAATTCTTCTTAAAGAATTACCAAGTGTCGTACCATATCCTCTTTCCAAAGGTTCTACAACAAATTTGCCATATGTCTTGTCTTCTGAAATTTCAGCGATCTCAATTTTTGGTTTTTCAAAATCGAACACTACAAAGTCCCTCCTTCTCGGGTTTCGTTCGGCATTTAATGAGACGCACCCCGTAGGGGTGCATCTCTAATAGTGCAGCGCCTGCACTACATCACACTAATTACTTAGAGTATAACTCGACGATTAACATCTCGTTTACAGGTACATCGATCTGCTCACGTGAAGGTAATTCCTTAACAGTTCCCTGAAGCTTCTCAGCATCAATGTCTAACCACTCCGGAACGATTCTTCCACCGGCAACCTCAACGATGTCCTTCATACGCTGAATGTTCTTTTTGCTCTCTTTGATCTCGATTACATCGCCAGCCTTAACTAAGTAAGAAGGAATATTTACAACCTTACCGTTAACGGTTACGAACTTGTGATCTACGATCTGTCTAGCTTCCTTTCTTGTTCTTGCGAAACCAAGACGGAATACTACGTTATCAAGTCTTGACTCAAGGATTGTCATAAGGTTCGGACCTGTTAATCCTCTCATCTTATCTGCTTTCTTATAGTAGTTACGGAAAGGCTTCTCTAATACACCATAGATGAATTTAGCTTTCTGCTTCTCACGTAACTGAAGTCCGTACTCAGATACCTTACGGTTTGCTCTCTGAAGATTTCTTTTGGACTTCTTATCATATCCTAAATAACTTGGCTCTAAACCAAGGGATCTACATCTTTTCAGTACAGGTACTTTATTAACTGCCATCTTAATCGATACCTCCTAATTAAACTCTTCTGCGCTTTGGTGGACGGCATCCGTTATGAGGAACTGGAGTTACGTCTCTGATGGATGTAACTTCAAGACCGCAAGCGGAAAGGGCACGAATAGCTGCCTCACGTCCTGATCCCGGACCTTTTACGAATACATCAACTGTCTTTAATCCGTGAATTAATGCTGCCTTTGTAGCAGTTTCTGCTGCCATCTGTGCAGCATATGGAGTAGATTTCTTTGAACCTCTAAATCCAAGACCACCAGCACTTGCCCATGATAAAGCGTTTCCTTCAGTATCTGTAAGAGTTACAATTGTATTGTTGAAAGATGCCTGAATGTGTGCCTGTCCGCGTTCAACGTTTTTCTTTACGCGCTTTTTTGTTGTTTTCTTTGCAACGTTCTTAGCCATATCTAAACTAACCTACTTTCTCAAAATTAATTATTTCTTCTTGTTTGCTACAGTTCTCTTAGGACCTTTTCTTGTTCTGGCGTTTGTCTTTGTCTTCTGTCCACGAACAGGAAGTCCTTTTCTGTGACGGATTCCACGATAGCATCCGATTTCCTGAAGTCTCTTAATATTAAGAGCGATCTCTCTTCTTAAATCACCTTCTACAGTCTGTGTCTCATCGATGACTGCACTGATTCTCTTAACCTCGTCGTCAGTTAAATCTCTAACACGTGTGCTAGGATCTACGTTAGCTGCTTCAAGGATACGGTTGGAACTTGTTCTACCAATTCCGTAGATGTAAGTTAAACCGATTTCTACACGTTTTTCTCTTGGTAAATCTACACCTGCAATACGAGCCATGTGTGTTTACACCTCCATAAAATTTTCCTGATTATTAGTAGTCATATGTATATCTGCAACAATATACCTTCTCCGTCCCGGATCCGTATGCAGCTACGGTTGCACGTCCTGAAATGTGTGCATACAGATGAGGGTTCCATATTTGCATATTTGATGGGCACCACTCGGTATAATGATACGCATCCAGATATGCCTCTGTTTATTATGAACAGCGCAAATGGTCTGCGCTGCAGCCGCACATAATGAATTGAAATCCAAACGGATTCCCATTGTGAAAAGGATATCACAACGCACAAAAGCAGGGTTATAACTTACTTTCGTAATTAACCCTGTCTCTGCTTATGCTTTGGATTCTCACAGATAATTCTGATGCTTCCTTTTCTCTTGATGACTTTGCATTTCTCGCAAATAGGCTTAACTGATGATCTTACCTTCACAGCAAATCCTCCTTTCTCTATAAAAGCCCTATTTCAACGGATTTCCGCCAATCTTTAGGTACTTTTCCAAAAGTGTCCGTATAACATTATACACAGACACTTCATGGAAGTCAATAATTTTTTATTTATCTCTCCAAATAATTCTTCCCTTGGTCAAATCATATGGGGACATCTCAATTGTCACCTTATCTCCCGGCAGGATACGGATAAAATTCATACGAAGTTTTCCGCTGATGGTTGCCAGAATCTGATGTCCATTCTCGAGTTCTACCTTAAAAAATGCGTTTGGAAGTTTCTCAACTACTACGCCTTCTACTTCAATAACGTCTGCCTTTGACATAACTTTCTTTCCTCCTGAATTGAATCAATTGATTGTTGTTAAATGAGATCCGGCAATCCGGCTTCCTTTTCCTCCTCTGTCAGAGAAAGGATCTCCGGTCTGCCCTCCGTAATAAGAATCGTGTTCTCATAATGAGCAGATAATGAATGGTCTCCTGTAACGACGGTCCATTCATCATCCATCCAGAACACTTCGTGTGTTCCGATGTTGATCATCGGCTCTACCGCAAGCGTCATTCCGGCACGAAGCTTAGGGCCTCTGCGCCACTGTCTGAAATTTGGAATCTCCGGTTCTTCATGCAGATGGCTTCCGATTCCGTGTCCACACAGATCACGCACAACACCATATCCGAATTTTTCCGCATAATCGCCAACCGCTCTTGAAATATCATGAAGATGCCGGCCTGCTGTCGCCATCTTCATTCCTTCAAAAAAGGACTGTCTTGTTCGCTCAATCAGTAAACGGGCTTCCTGGCTTACCTCTCCCACTGCAACGGTTCTCGCCGCATCGGAATGATATCCCTTGTAAATAACTCCCGCGTCCAGACTTACGATATCGCCTTCCTGTATAATCCGTTTGTCCGTCGGTATGCCGTGTACGACCTCGTCATTCACGGACACACAGATGGATGCCGGATATCCACAGTAATTTTTAAAGGAAGGAATACATCCAAAGCTACGGATCATCTCTTCTCCCAATCGATCAATGTCCAACGTTGACATCCCTGGCTTAACTTCTTTTCCAAGATCCTGATGCACCTTTGCGAGAATTTTTCCCGCTTCGCGCATCAATTCGATTTCTTCGGAAGATTTAATCGTTATCGTCATTTTATTCACCTAAAATTGCGACGATATCGGTGAATACCTTATCCATCGGCTGTGTTCCATCTACAGACTTTAAAATTCCCTGTGCCTTATAGTAATCAATGAGAGGCTGTGTCTGCTCATGGTATACGCTCAGACGCTTCTGAACGGTTTCCGGTTTATCATCATCACGAAGTACCGTATCGCTGCCGCATGCATCACACTTGCCTTCAACCTTTGTAGGATTGAATACGATATGGTAGGTTGCGCCACAATTTAAGCACGCACGACGTCCTCCCATACGATTGACAATGTTCTCATCCGGAACATCCACATCGATTGCATAGTCCATGGATTCATTGATCTTCTTGAGTGCTGCATCAAGTGCCTCTGCCTGAGGAATCGTTCTTGGGAATCCATCGAGTACAAATCCGTTTTTGCAGTCCTCCTGCTGAATGCGGTCCATAACAAGATCGCATGTCAGTTCATCCGGAACAAGAGCGCCCTGATCCATATATGTTTTTGCTTTCTTTCCTAATTCCGTACCGTTTTTAATATTGGCACGGAAAATATCTCCTGTTGAGATGTGCGGAATCTGATACTTAGCCGCGATCTGCTTTGCCTGTGTTCCCTTACCAGCTCCCGGAGCCCCTAACATAATAATCTTCATTCTTTTCTCCATTCTTTGAAATGTGCATTATATTATGAATGGAGATACTGTAGACAGTATCTCCAAAACATAATTAATCGTTCAAAAATCCCTTATAATAACGAACTCTCATCTGTGACTCAATCTGCTTTAATGTCTCGATGATTACACCAACAATAATGATGATGGATGTTCCACCGAATGATACGTCAGCATTGAATACACCGTTGAAGAAAATCGGAATCACTGCAACGATGGCAAGACCAACGGCTCCAATAAAGACAATATAATTGAGTATTTGACTTAAGTAATCGCTGGTTGGCTTTCCAGGTCTGATACCCGGAATAAATCCGCCTGCTTTCTTCATGTTGTTTGCAATCTCTAATGGATTAAAGGTAATCTCTGTATAGAAATATGCAAAAGCAATAAGCAGTAACAGATATACAACAAGTCCGATTGAGTAAATCGGCTGCTCTGGATTACACCAGTTTGACTGAGATAATCCCTTTAAAATCTTGCTGCCAATACCAGTTCCGTTTCCTTTTCCAAGTACACTTGCGATAATTACCGGAGTCTGCATCAATGACTGAGCAAAGATAACCGGAATTACGCCGCCCGTGTTAACCTTAAGCGGAATATGGGTCTGCTGACCACCAACCTGCTTGCGGCCCTGAATCTTCTTGGAATACTGAACAGGAATTCTTCGCTCAGCATCCTGAAGGAATACTACGAATACAACCATCGCTACGATGATCGCGCAGATGATCAGTGCTGCAACGATTCCTTTCGGAATGGATTTGTTTGCAATAAACTGACTCCAAAGAGTTCCAAGATCCTGTGGAATACGGGAAATAATATTGATTGTCAAAACAATTGAAATACCATTTCCGACACCCTTCTCAGTAATACGCTCACCAATCCACATCAATACAGTAGAACCTGCAGTCAAACCAGTGACAACCATGATGAATGTCAGAGGACTGCTTGATGTCAGCTGCTCTCCACGGTAGAAAAAGATTGTCATTGCAACAGCCTGAATCAGTGCAAGTGCAACTGTCAGGTAACGTGTAATTGCAGTCATTTTCTTTCTTCCCTCTTCACCGTCACGCTGCATTTCCTCAAGCTTCGGAATTGCAATCGTAAGCAGCTGAATGATGATGGAAGATGTAATGTATGGAGTAATGTTCAATGCAAAAACAGACATATTCAGGAATGAACCACCTGTGATTGCATTAAAAAATCCAAATCCATCCGCGGACTGACTCTCAAACCACTGTTTAAAAACCTCACCGTTGACACCCGGAGCCGGAAGCTCACTTCCGATCCGGATAACAACTAACATAAAAAATGTAAAGAGAATTCTGTTACGAATATCTTTAATTTTAAACGCATTACGAAGTGTCTCAAGCATTAGATCACCTCTGCTTTTCCACCAAGAGCTTCAATCTTTTCTTTTGCGCTAGCGCTGAATGCATTAGCCTGGACTGTCAGCTTCTTAGTAAGCTCTCCATTACCGAGAATCTTAACTCCGTCTCTTGGGTTCTTCACAACGCCAGCCTCGATCAGTGTCTCTACTGATACAACTGCATCGTTGTCGAACTGCTCAAGAGCAGAGAGGTTAATACCGATGATTTCCTTAGAGTTTCTGCACTTGAAACCTCTCTTAGGTAATCTTCTGTATAAAGGCATCTGACCACCTTCGAAACCTGGTCTTGGTGCTCCAGAACGAGCTTTCTGACCCTTATGGCCCTTACCGGCAGTCTTGCCGTTGCCTGATCCATGTCCACGGCCTCTTCTGAAATTATCGCTATGAGCTGAGCCTTCAGCTGCTTTTAAACTAGATAAATCCATTTTGGCACCTCCTTGTCTTATTCTTAAACTTCTTCTACTTTAACGTATGGTGCAACCTTACGAAGTGAGCCCTGTGTAGCTGCATTGTTTGGCAACTCAACCGTCTTATTTAACTTAGTTAATCCAAGAGCTTCGATCGTCTTCTTGTTCTTAGGAACAGCACCGATTGTTGACTTAATAAGTGTTACTTTAACTTTATCTGCCATCTCTTACTAGCTCCTCCTTAACCTA
Source organism: uncultured Agathobacter sp. (assembly GCA_934316545.1). Taxonomy (GTDB): domain Bacteria; phylum Bacillota; class Clostridia; order Lachnospirales; family Lachnospiraceae; genus Roseburia. Next base: position 64,549 of record CAKRDT010000008.1, read on the forward strand.
AGATTTCTTCTACGGACTTACCGCGAAGCTTTGCAACTTCTTCCGGGCTTCTAAGCTGAGCAAGTGCCTCGATTGTAGCAAGTACAACGTTCTGCTTATTGTTAGATCCCATAGACTTGGTACGGATATTCGTGATTCCTGCAAGCTCACATACGGAACGTGCCGGACCACCAGCGATGATACCAGTACCTTCAGGAGACTTCTTTAATAATACAGAAGCACCTGTGTATTTTCCTGTTACATCATGTGTAATGGAGTTATTCTCGTCTAATTTCACACTGATCAGGCTCTTGATTGCATCTTCTTTTCCTTTACGGATAGCTTCAGGAATTTCAGCTGCCTTTCCAAGACCAGCGCCAACATGACCGTTTTTGTCACCAACAACAACGAGAGCTGTGAAACGCATGTTACGTCCACCCTTAACAACCTTTGTTACACGCTTGATGTCAACAACCTGGTCAACTAATTCTAATTGACTAGCATCAATGATTTCACGTTTCATGTTTGTCTCCTCCTAAAACTCTAAACCAGCTTCTCTTGCTGCTTCAGCTAATGCTTTTACCTTGCCTGCGTAAATAAAACCGCCTCTATCGAAGACAACTGTGGTAATACCCTTATCTAATGCTTTCTTTGCAATTACAGTACCAAGATGTGCTGCAGCATCAACGTTATTAGTCTTCTCGAGTTCTGCCTTTACGTCCTTATCCAGGGTAGATGCAGAAACAAGTGTATTGCCAACTGTATCATCAATAATCTGAGCATACATATGGTTATTACTTCTGAATACAGCTAAACGAGGACGCTGTGCTGT
>CAKRDT010000009.1 GCA_934316545.1 uncultured Agathobacter sp.
AATTGAGCCCAGCAGAGATTTTCGCAAATTCAATGATTTTGTCTAAAATCGTGTTCAGCATAGAAGCCCGCCACCGGTTCAGCCCAGCCGGAGCACGCCGCCACAGGAGTTTCGCAATCGCTTACTTTTGTATTTTCGGAAGACGCACGATCAACTCCTGCGCTAAGATTCCGATTACAAGTCCGGTAAGCAGTCCCGCAAGCAGGAGCACCGGAATATAAAACATAATATTAAAATTATGAACAATGAAAGCCGCCACAAGAATCTGTCCGACATTATGGCTGATTCCGCCTGCCACGCTGACCGAGACACAGCCGAGCCTGTCCGTCCGTTTGAGAAGTGCCATCACGACAAAGCTAAGAAGACCACCCGCAAGTGAATATAAGATACTAAACAGATTGCCAAACAAAAAGCCCACAAGCACAATGCGAAGAACCGATACCAAAAACGATTCTTTCGTTCCGACCGTGTAAAGCATAAGCACAATTACCATGTTGGTCAATCCGAGTTTTACCCCTGGTATTCCAAACGAAAACGGAATCAGCGTCTCGATATAGCTGCATATGAGTGCAACCGCAAGGAACAGTCCGATATAGGCAGTCTTATGTATCAAATTTTGATTCTGCTTTTCCACCGCCAAATCCTTCTTTCCCATTATTGTACAAATCCGTCAAGTCCTTCGTTATGATCAGCCTCAACCGTGACGACAATCCGATTCGGAAGACAGACGATATTCTCTTTGGACACCGAGATTGCTTTCTGGTGCATGCAAAGCTTGTCCGGGCAGTCTGCCTCGATCATCTTTGCCACACCGTCCTTGATCTGCAGCGTATTGGTCACCTCATGATCCATATTCTCAATCTCAATCGTCTGATTCTGTGACAGATTATATGTTCCATATAATTCACCGTTTCTTGTAATGACGATTATGCTTCCCTGACTCCGGTGCATGACAGAGAACACGATGAAAACAATCACACAGATGGTGGCAAGAACCCCGATAAAGATTCCGTCATTTCTGCCAAATCTTCTACGCATCCGCTACAACTTCTCCCAGATAATAAAAACCTTTGCACTCGTTTAATCTTACCATGTAAAGCTTACCGATCATGCCCGCATCTCCCGGGAAATGTACAACCGCATTGTTGGCAAGACGCCCTGTGATCAGCGTCTCATCCTGCTCGTTTTGCTCCTCTGCGAGCACTTCCACGACTTTGCCTTCCAGTTCCATCGCTTTCTTCGTGCTGATCTGCTGAACTTCTTTCAGCAGCATGTCAAAATGCGCCTTTACTTCCGCCGGATCACACTGATTCTCCATAGCCGCTGCCGGAGTTCCGGTTCTCTTGGAATAGATGAACGTAAACGCACTGTCATACTGCACCTGCTTTACCACATCGAGTGTCTCCAGAAAGTCTTCCTCGGTCTCTCCCGGGAATCCAACGATGATATCCGTTGTCAAAGCGATATCCGGAATCGCCTCACGAAGCTTTCGCACGATTTCAAGATACTGCTCCTTATCGTAGTGACGGTTCATGATCTTTAAAATTCTCGAACTTCCGGACTGCAACGGCAGATGCATATGCTTACACACCTTGTCACACTCCTTCATGGCAAGGATCAGATCGTCCGACAGATCCTTCGGATGAGAAGTCATAAAGCGGATTCTCTTTAATCCCTCAATCTGATTGACCTCACGCAGTAATTCCGCGAAAGTCACCGGATTCTCTAAATTCTTTCCGTAAGAGTTTACATTCTGTCCGAGCAGCATGACCTCACACACGCCATCTGCAACAAGTCCTTCGATCTCGCGGATGATATCCTTCGGATCACGGCTTCTCTCCCGCCCCCTTACATACGGAACAATACAATAGCTGCAGAAATTGTTGCAGCCAAACATAATATTAACACCTGATTTAAACGAGAATTTACGTTTAATCGGCAGATCCTCGACGATCTTGTCTGTATCTTTCCAGATATCAACGATCATAGAATCCGCTTCCATGCTCCGGCATAACAGTTCCGCAAATTTATAGATATTATGAGTTCCGAAGATCAGATTGACAAAACGATACGACTTACGGATCTTCTCAACCACGGTCGGTTCCTGCATCATGCAGCCGCACAAAGCGATCATCATATGCGGATTTTTTTTCTTGTAATTGGACAGATATCCCAGTCGTCCGTATACCTTATTATTCGCATTCTCACGAACAGTACAGGTATTGTAGATCACGAAATCCGCATGCTCGTCTTCGATCTCCACATAACCGATATCCGTTAAGATACCGACCAGCTTCTCGGAATCCCTTGCATTCATCTGGCATCCAAAGGTCTTCACGCAACAGGTCAGCTTGCGGCCGAGTTGTTCTTCTTTCGCCTTAACATAGCCTTTTGCTTTTTCAATATAATCATACTGGAGCTTTGTCTCTTCCGCTCCGCTAAGCCCATTTGCCTCTAAATCTCTCATCTTTACCTCTTACTCTAATCCTTGTCTAAATCTTTTTAATTCAAAAATTTTCCATACAACGTGTGATCTCCTCTCGACATTTATAAATGTCGAGAGTTTCTCACACTGTATAACAAAATTTTGTCTGTATAAAACAGATTTACGGACGGATCTGTCCGTTACCGTAAATAATGTATTTGTAACTGGTAAGCGCCTCAAGTCCCATCGGGCCGCGCGCATGCAGCTTCTGTGTACTGATTCCGATCTCCGCACCGAATCCGAATTCATTCCCATCCGAGAAACGCGTCGATGCATTCACATAAACACAGGCAGAATCAATCTCGTTTAAGAACTGCTGTGCATGATCGTAATTCTCGGTGACGATTGTCTCGGAATGTGATGTATTGTAGCGGTTGATGTGATCAATCGCCTCATCGATCGTATCCACCACTTTGACGGACATAATATAGTCCAGATACTCCATTCCCCAGTCTTCCTCGGTTGCCGGAATCACAAGCGGCCGGTCGCCCAGGCACTCGACTGCGGTATCATCGCCGCGCATCTGTACATCATACTCCTTGAGTGCCGCATACAGCTTCGGAAGAAAATCCTTTGCAATCGCACGATTGACAACGATCGATTCACATGCATTGCAGACACCGATGCGCTGCGTCTTCGCATTCTTTATAATGTTGATCGCCATATCAAAATCTGCGGAGTCATCCACATAGACATGACAGTTTCCGGTACCGGTCTCGATAACCGGGATGGTGGCCTCGTTGACAACCGTCTGGATCAGCCCTCTTCCGCCTCTTGGAATGAGCAGATCCACGTACTGTTTCATTTTCATAAATTTTCCGGTCGTCTCGTGATCGGTTGCCTCGATCAGACTGAGCACACCGTCCGGAATGTTCATTTCCCGAAGCGCTTCCTGCATCGCCGATACGATGGCAATATTCGAATGAATGGCATCGCTTCCGCCTTTCAGTATCGCGCAGTTACCGGATTTAAAACATAATCCGAAAGCATCGGATGTCACATTCGGACGCGCTTCAAAAATGATACCGATCACACCGATTGGGACACGCTTTTTCCCGATCATAAGTCCGTTCGGACGCTTCTTCATGGAAAGTACTTCACCGATCGGATCATCAAGCTCCGCGATCTGGCACAGACCGTCCGCCATACCGACAAGTCGATCATGGTTTAAAGTCAGGCGGTCAATAAGACCGGCCGGCATATTTCGCTCCTGTCCGTTTTTGACATCGATCGCATTCGCTGCAAGTATATCCGCCTCATGTGTAAGAATCGCCTCGGCTGCTTTCCGCAGCGTCTCATTCTTTACATTGGTATCGAGCATACCGGCCTTAATCCGGACATCATGCGCTCTCTTACATAATTCTTCCAAATTCATATTCTGATCCTCCTGTCAGATGACATCCTCCGATTCATTCATGTGAAATCGTAAACACCATCTTACATTAATCACGCACTTTATATTCATTAAGTTCCGTCACAATTTGGCACATTGCAATATCCTGTGGTTCCGCCGGTAATACATCCAACAACTGACATTCAAAACAGATACCGATCGGCAGTAACCCGGGATGCGCACCGATATACCGGTCATAATATCCCTTGCCATATCCGATCCGCTCGCCTCTTTTGGAGAAAGCGACGCCAGGCACAAGTATCGGAACCTGAACTTGCGTCGATTGAAACGTTTCTAATACATAAGTGTCGACATCCGGTTCCATTACGTGAAATGCACCGGATGTCAGCTGACTTGCATCCGATACACAAAAGGAATCCATCTTTTCACCAAATACCTTTGGAAAATATAGCTTTTTTTCATCCGCCCATGCCTTTTTACAAAATAAATCCAGATTTGCTTCACTTTGTATCGCGGAATAGACCAGAATCGCATCCGCCTTTGCATACCATGACTGTTCGCACAATCGGTCACAGATCTGCATGCTGTACGTTTGGCGCTCTGCCTCACTTAATGCGTTTCTTTCTGCTTTCATCCTCTTACGAAGTTGGGCTTTGCTTTCCATATTTTTCTCCCAGGTTCTCAACGGATCCATCTTCATTTACCATATCGATGTTGTTGAGCTGGCTGCGAAGGTTGCTTTTTACCGAAGCAACAAATTCCTTACGGAGCAGATCCTGCTCCTTCTTTTCTTCCTCCGTCAGTCCTTCTGCCTTTGATTTGCGATATAACGCATTGATTCGATCAATTTTTTCCTGTGTCATTATCCTATCGTCTCCATAATATATGTTGCAAGATTAAAATTTGCATTCTTATTTGAATGAAAAAGCGTTCCGGTATAATCATCCGCAAAGATATCCGAAATCACCTTCACATCTACTCCGTTGGCAATGATCATGTCGGTTCCGGAAAGCGTCGCGATCTTCGCTGCGGTAAGTTTCGTAGTCATGCCGCCCGTGCCTATATTGCTTCCGGTTGTACCTTTGGCCATACCAAGGATATCCTGGTCCAGATTTTCCACTTCTTTTACGAGCTGTGCATCCGGATTCGTATGTGGATCATCCGTATAAAGTCCGTCTATATCCGACAGCAGGATCAAAAGATCCGCTCCGACCATCGAAGAAACCAACGCCGAAAGTGTATCATTATCGCCAAACTGCATCTCATAGGTACTCGTCGTATCATTCTCATTTACGATCGGGATTACGCCAAGTGCAAATAATTCGTCAAATGTATTCTTCGCATTCTCGCGTGACACCGGATTGATCATTGTATTTTTCGTCAGAAGTACCTGACCTGCCGTCTCATTATATTCCGCAAAAAGCTTCTGATACACCATCATCAGCTTCGCCTGACCGACTGCCGCACAAGCCTGCTTCATCGAAATTTCTGCCGGTCTTTCATGAATCCCCATCGCTGCACGCCCCACTGCAATCGCACCGGAACTGACAAGACATACGTCCATGCCACGGTTTCTGAGATCACTGAGTTGTCGTACAAGCTGCTCCATCTTGCCCAGATCAAGTTTGCCGGTCTCCTCATGTGTCAATGAAGAAGAACCGATTTTTACCACAATTCGTTTGTATCCTGTTTCGCTTTTCATTCTAAACTATTCCTCGATTCTTATTGCCTCGTTATACTCTATCATATCTTTCCACAAAATACAAAGCCATTTAACATCAACTTTTTAACGTAAAAACTTCAACCTTCCTGACAGACAGATAAACTCCACATCAGTCACATCCCCACAGTATTCCCCATCCGCATGCAGTACAAGTGGCTGGTCGGCATGAAGCCGCAACACCGGCGCATCGATTACCGAAAATCCTTTGATTCTCTCATGCTTTGCTGCGACAAGAAGCGGCAGACAGAAAAACGTGACAAACTTCGGAATTCCATGTGCCATGCTAAGAGAGAGCATGCCATCCGTCGGGGAGGCCTTAGGTGCCATCGGCACACCGCCGCCTTCCGCACGAAGGTTCATCGCCGCGGCGAAGATCATCTTCTTCATCTTATGTACACGGTTGCTGTCTCCACACTCAAGTGTCACTTCCGCTGTCTTCATTGTAAAAAGAGAAGAAACGGTAAGCATAAGATAGGTCAGTTTGCCGAGATGTATCTTATTCAAGACCTTTTTCAATTTCGAATGAAGCGCCTTCTTGCAGACGATCGCATCAAGTCCGATGCCGGAGCTGATGCCGAAAATACGGCTTTCCTCTTCTCCCCAGCGAACCAATCCGAGATCGACTCTCGTTACCGGAATTCCGTTTTGTTCTCTTGCGATTGCTTTTAGGATCTGATGCATTCCAACCTTTGGATTCTTGGCAATCCAAAGTCCTCTGCCAAAATCATTTCCCGATCCGCTCGGAATCATGCCGAAGCGGACTTTCTCAAAATCGGTAATTCCGTTTAAGACTTCATTCATCGTTCCGTCTCCGCCCACCGCGACCAGATAAATTTCTTTCTGATCCTTAACGGAGATTTCACGCGCAAGTTCCGTTGCATGCCCCTCATATTTCGTTTCATAAGCTTCAAACGGAATCTGTCGCTCCTTTAACATGTTGCACACACTGTGCCACGCAAATCCGGCTTTTCCGGTCTTTGCATTGGTATTTACAATAAAATAAAGTTTATTCATACGCTTATCCTTCGTTACCTGATACATTCTCTGGCGTATAAAGTATTGTCATTCCCGACAAAACGCCCTATATACGATTATAATATAAAAACACATGTTTTGCACGCGATTCTTACACGAAAAAGGTGTCTCTTCTTAAATAAAAAGCAAGTCTTGTCGCATAATGAAATATGCGTTATAGTAAATTCCGTAAAATAAATTTACGACAGAGAATACAAATATTACAAGCACATAACGAAGCGGTACAGAAAATCAATATATATGAAGGAATACACAATGACACAATATGCCAAAAACAAAAAAATAAAAAGAAATCACCGGAAAACAAAACGGATAGGAACAGCGCTTATGCTTGCGTTACTCTGTGGCTTATTATCCGGTTGCTCCCAGGAGACAAAAAAAGTCTCCAAAGAGGGATTTTATTTTGATACGATCATCACAATCACCTTATACGGAACAACTGACGAGAAATACATCAATGACTGCTTTGCTCTCGCATCGGAATATGAAAATAAATTTTCCAACACGATCAAAGACAGCGAAATCTCACAGATTAACAATGCAAACGGTGCATACGTTACCGTCAGCGACGATACGCTTGAACTGATACAGGACGGGATTGCCTATGCCGACGAGAGTGACGGCAGATTTGATATTGCGATCGGAGCACTCTCCGATCTGTGGAATATTTCAGAGATTGCGGAGAATCTGGATTCTTCCGACAACGAAGCGGACGCCTCCGTTCTTCCGGGCGATGAAGCGATTCAGAAAGCCTTAGGGCATATTGATTATCACGCAATTGACATCAAAGGCAATCAGGTCCGCCTAACCGATCCGGATGTCAAGCTGGATCTCGGCGGTATTGCCAAGGGATTTATTGCGGATCAGATGCGTGCCCGTCTGCGCGATGAGGGAATTACGGAGGGCGTGATCAGCCTCGGCGGTAATGTTCTGACACTCGGCGAGAAAGCAAGTGGTGATGACTACTCCATCGGAATCCAGAAGCCTTTTGCTTCAAGCGGAACAAGCCTCGGTGTCATAAAAGTAAAGGATGCTTCCGTTGTCTCCTCCGGCATCTATGAACGCTACTATCGCATCGGTGATAAGATCTATCACCACATTCTCGATACGAAAACCGGTTATCCGGTCGAGAATAATCTCTATCAGGTGACGATCATCAGCAAGAGTTCCATGGACGGTGACGCCTTAAGTACCACCTGCTTTGCCTTAGGACTTGATGAAGGCATGAAACGGATCGAACAGACCAAAGATACCGAAGCGATCTTTGTCACGGAAGACGGCAAGACGCACTGCACTTCCGGCATCGGTGATGCGGTTATATTTGAAGAAAATTAAAATTCGAAGTTTTTCACATCAATTTTCAAATATTTTACGCAGAAAAAAGCCCGCTCCGGAACAACCGGAACGGGCTTACTTTTTACCAATCTACTCTATCACATAAAACTATAAGATGATCTTCTTTGGACATTTCTCTGCACAGATTCCGCAGCCTGTACATTTCTCCTGATCAATGTATGCGATATTGTCAACAACATGGATTGCATCGGAAGGACAATTCTTCTCGCAGAGATGACATCCGATACATCCTACCGAGCAGGCATTCATAACATCTTTGCCCTTATCCTTGGAGCTGCACTGTACAAGGTGCATTGCCTCATAAGGAACAAGTTCGATCAGATGCTTCGGACATGCAGCAACACACTTGCCGCAGGCCTTACATACCTTCTCGTCAACCTTGGCGATACCATCTACAATGTGGATGGCATCAAACGGACAAGCCTTCACGCAGCTTCCGAAGCCAAGACATCCGTAATTGCAGGACTTTGGTCCACCGTTTGGAACAAATGCCATAGCGGCACAATCTTCCACACCGGTGTAATCGTAATCCTGCTTTGCTTTCTCACAGGTTCCTGCACATTTTACAAATGCAACCTTCTTTACAGAAGCACCTGCGGAGACGCCCATGATTTCACCGACTTTTGCAGCAACCGGGTCACCGCCGACCGGACACTGTCCGACCGGAGCTTCTCCCTTTGCGATTGCAGCAGCAAGACCGGAACATCCTGCGTAGCCGCAGCCACCACAGTTGTTTCCGGGAAGAACCTCAAGGATTGCTTCCTCTCTCGGGTCTACTTCAACTTTGAATTTTTCTCCGGAGATTCCGAGGAAAAATCCAAGAATAATTCCAACACAGCCGACTACAATGGCTGCGACAATAATTCCAGTAAGCATATTCTTTTCCTCCTAGATCATTCCTGAGAATCCCATAAATGCGATGGACATCAGACATGCGGTAATCAATACGATTGCGGTACCTCTGAATGTCTTAGGGATGTCATTGTATTCAATTTTCTCACGGATTCCGGCCATCAGTACGATTGCGATAAAGAATCCGAGAGCAGTAGAGAATCCGTATATAACAGATTCTAACAGATTGTATTCATACGTTACACAGTTAAGCGCAACACCAAGTACCGCACAGTTTGTCGTGATCAGTGGAAGATACACACCAAGCGACTGATACAAAGAAGGTATGCTCTTCTTTAAGAACATCTCTACGAACTGTACCAGTGCAGCGATAACAAGAATAAATACGATTGTCTTTAAGTAGGTCAGATCGATTCCTTTGGATACAAGGAAAGGATTGGCCAGAATAAATTTATAGATCAGTCCGGTGATAAAGGATGAAATGGTAATAACGAAGATTACGGCTCCACCCATACCTGCAGCAGTCTCTGTCTTCTTGGATACACCAAGGAACGGACAGATTCCGAGGAACTGACTTAATACTACGTTGTTTACGATTGCAGAACCAACTGCGATCAAAACTAATTCAGCTAATGTACTCATCGTCTTCTCCCTCCCTATGCCTGCTTATTGTCTGAGGAAGCGGCACTCTTACCGGTACACAGTGCAGACTGACCACAGTGTGCACAATCGCCTGACAGACATCCTGCCGGCTCTGCAAGCGGCTTACCTTTTGCTTCCATCTTCTTACGAATGATATTCATTCCGGCTACAAGGAACGCAAGTACAAGGAATGCACCAGGTGCCATAATAAAGATGGTGATTGGTGTAAATCCCTTTACTGCGGAAAGGAACGGAAGTCCGAAAAAGGTTCCGGCGCCAAGGATCTCACGGATCAGACCGATAATGGTAAGACCCATTGTAAATCCAAGTCCCATTCCGATTCCATCAAAGATTGACTCGATTGGACCATTCTTGGATGCGTAGCTCTCTGCACGGCCAAGGATGATACAGTTTACAACGATCAGAGGGATATATACACCCAAAGCGTTTGATAAACTTTGTAAATAAGCCTGCATCAAAAACTGTACGACGGTTACAAGGGATGCAACGATCACAATATAAGCCGGCATACGCACACCGTTTGGAATCACTTTACGGAAAAGCGAGATCAAAAGGTTGGAAAATACAAGTACGACCAGTGTGGAAAGTCCCATACCAAGTCCGTTGATTGCGGATGATGTTACGGCAAGTGTCGGACACATACCAAGCATCAGAACGAAGGTCGGGTTCTCTTTGATCACACCGTTGTATAAACGTTCCACATATTTGTTCATTACTGAGCACCTCCTAACGCATTCTGGAAGTAAAGGATTGCAGCGTTGCAACCGTTTGCCATAGCCTTAGATGTAATGGTCGATCCGGTGATTGCCTCAATCTGATCATCGGAAGAAGGTGTCTGCTTAACAACCGTAAAGGCATCTACTTTCTTGTTCTCAAACTGACTGTAGAACTCCTCATCTTCTGCTTTCATACCAAGTCCCGGAGTCTCGGAAATATCTGTGATGGAATATCCGTTTACCGTTCCATCCTTCTGGATGCCAACGGAAAATGTAATGCTTCCCTGGCTTCCGTCCTTGGCGGTAACAGTGATAACATAGCCCAATACGTTACCGGATGCATCGACTGCTTCCTCAACGTCATTGATCGTGTCATCATATCCCGCATCCGAAACCATCTTGTTTGCCTCGTCTGCATCATATTCTTTCTGGTTAAAGGCATCTGCATCTGCAAATACTGCCTGATAGGCTTCTTTTTTTGCTTCCTCATTAGCCTTGTCGATCGGAGCCTTTGTGATACCGTATACAGCACCGAGAATCACTCCGATTACAAGAGTAAAGGCGGTTAAAACCAAAGCGTCATGTACGATCTGTTTATTCATTCTTCTTTGCCTCCTTTACGATACCAAATGCATTCGGCACTGTAATCTTCTCGATCAGCGGAACAAGAAGATTGCTTAAGATGATTGCAAAAGATACACCCTCTGCGTTCGCACCGAAACAACGGAAGATACCGGTCAGAAGACCGCAACAGATACCAAACAGAATCTGTCCCATCGGCGTAATCGGCGATGTCACATAATCGGTTGCCATAAAGAAGGCACCGAGCATAAGTCCGCCTCCGCAAAGTTCAGCCACAACATACGTTGTGTTAAAGCGATCTGCGCCGAAAATAAACATAAAGATTGCAAATGTAATAATATAAGATGCCGGAATCTTAAGATCGATCACACCCATCAGAATCAAAAAGATTGCTCCGATCAGGATAGCAATCACGGATGTCTCACCAATGGTTCCCGGAATCTTTCCGGTCAGCATATCCATAATATTCACAGAGCTGAGTCCCTCATTACGGATCATTCCAAGAGGCGTAGCTCCGGAATATGCTTCAAATTTTGCGCTGCTAAAGTTCGTCATATCTGCCGCAAAAGCAATCAGCAGGAAACAACGTCCGCCGAGTGCCGGGTTCATAAAATTCTGTCCGAGTCCTCCGAACAGCATCTTCACGATAACGATTGCAAATACAGAACCGATCACTGCCTCCCACCAAGGAAGTCCTGCAGGAAGGTTTAATGCAAGAAGAAGTCCTGTTACAACGGCACTGAGGTCCGATAAACTGTTCTTCTTATGTACGATCTTGTCAAAGATCCACTCTGACGCAAGACAACTTGCGATAGTTACTAAAATTAAAACCAATGCCTTATAACCAAAGTTAAAGATACCAAACAGACTGGCTGGAAGTAAAGCAATAATCACATACAGCATTACTCTGCTTGTTGAATCTTTGGCGCGGACATGTGGTGCAGATGAAACCTGATATTTTTCACTCACAACAATCCACCTCTTTCTTACTTTTTCTTTCTCTTCTCTGCCAATACCAACTTCTTCATAGTCTTAACAGACTGTGCGACCTGTCTTCTGGAAGGACATACATAAGTACAGCTTCCGCACTCGATACACTCAAGTCCATGCCACTTCTCGAACTCTGCCATCTGTCCGTTGTTGCCGAACTTGGCAAGTCGCGAAGGAATCAGGTTCTCAGGGCAGGCTTCCACACAGCGTCCGCAGTTGATACATGCAAGAGGCTCAAGCTCTGCTACCGTATCCTTGCCAAAACAAAGAAGTGAAGAAGAAGTTTTTGTTGTAGGAACATCAAGTCCAAACATGGCAAATCCCATCATAGGACCACCGGATATAATCTTCTCCGGTTCAACCTTAAATCCGCCTGCAGCTTCCACAAGCTGTGCATAAGGTGTTCCCATACTATACAGGAAATTGGATGGACTTGCGATTGCATCACCGGTAATGGTGGCAACACGCTTCATCACAGGAATTCCGTTCTTGACTGCGTTATAGACTGCAATCATCGTCTCGACGTTATCCACGATACAGCCTGCATCGGCCGGAAGCATCTTGGAATTGATGGCTCTGCCGGTTACGGCATAGATGAGCTGGCGCTCACCACCCTGTGGATACTTTGTCATAAGCTCACATACTTCCATACGCGGCTCGTCTTTTACCAGTTCTTTTAACTTGGCAATACAATCTGGCTTATTGTTCTCTACGCCAAATACACCCTTTGCATTGTCGAACAACTGAAGAATAATCTTCATGCCGGCAACCAGTTCTTCTGGGTTCTCCATCATTCTGCGGTAATCTGCGGTCAGATATGGCTCACACTCCGCACAGTTGGCGATAATGTACTCGATTTTTTCCGGTTCCTTCGGAGAAAGTTTAACATGTGTAGGGAAACCTGCGCCGCCCATTCCGACAACTCCGGCTTCTTTTACTCTGTTAATGATCTCCTCCTTTGATAAAGTCGTCACATCATCCACTGCCTGATAGTCAACTTCCTGAAACGCATCATCACTCTCGATAATAATGGAATTGACCATATCTCCCACAGCGACACGCCGCGGTTCAATTTTCTTAACTGTACCGGATACAGACGAATAGATCGGAGAAGATACGAAGCCGCCCGCTTCTGCAATCTTCTGACCCTTAAGCACTGTATCACCTACAGCGACGATTGGGGTAGCTGGTGCTCCGATGTGCTGAGACAACGGGAATACCAATTCTCCCTTGGGTAGAACTTCTTTGATTGGCGCATCCTTGGCAAGTTCCTTGCCTTCATACGGATGAACGCCTCCTTTAAATGTTTTCAAACCCATCTTTGTGCCCTCTTTCCTATAATTATTTGTCGAAACGTTATAGTTTCTGACACATTAACAACTAGATTATAGCACTTTCAAACAGATTTGAAACGCCATTTTACTAATTTTTCTCAATATTGTGTATTCTTTTTAATACAAGAGAACGTGACGAAAACAGCAAAATATGCTAGAATATTAACAAGAAAAAGCCAAAAGGAGACGTCTATGAAAAGCACACACAAAGAAGAACTATATATCAAACAGGATCCTCTTACGGATCTCATTTTTGACGATCACTCGATCTTCTTTGATATCGAAACGACCGGTTTCTCTCCAGCCACTTCTACCTTGTATATGATCGGTTGTGCCAGAAAAAGTGGAAAATATATTTGTGTGGATCAGTTTTTTGCCGAAAATCCGAGCGAAGAACGTCTTATTTTAAATGCTTTTCTGGAAGTGTTAAATCAATATGATACCATCATCTCTTTTAATGGTGTTGGATTTGATATTCCCTTTTTGAAAGCCAAGTGTGATCAGTACGACCTGCCGGAACACTTTAAGCAGTATAATTATCTGGATATTTTTAAATCTGTTTCCGAATTGAAGTTTTTGCTGAAACTTCCAAATTACAAACAAAAGACCATCGAATCCTTCTTAGGGTTATCGCGTGACGATAAACAGACCGGAGGAGAACTGATCAATGTCTATCACGAATATGTAAAGCATCCGTCCCATGAAACCTACCGCTTGCTGCATCTGCACAACTATGAAGATGTCATCTGTATGATTGATCTGCTTCCGGTGCTTTCTTATATCGAAATTTTTAACGGTCAATACACACTTTTGTCGACCCGTGTGGATACTTACCACAGGTTTGACGGCACAAACGGCCGGGAACTGATCATCACTATGAAGAACGATTATCCTGTCCCGAAACGGATTTCTCATAAGCTGTCGGATTTCTATCTGATGATTTCCAAAAGCCGCACCTCAATCCGTGTTCCTGTTTATGAGGGGGAGCTTCATTATTTTTATGCCAATTACAAGGATTACTATTATCTTCCGCAGGAAGATATGGCAGTCCACAAAAGCGTAGCTTCCTACGTGGATAAAGATTTTCGTGAGAATGCCCGCGCAGCAAACTGTTACACCCGCAAGTCCGGTGCTTTTCTCCCGCAAAGCAACAGTGTTATGCAGCCGGAATTCCGCAAAGAATACAAAGACAAATTCAGTTACTTTGAACTGACCGATGATTTCTGTGGATCGGACGTTATGTTGCGCCGCTACGTGGATCATATTCTCAAATATATGTTCACAACAAAAAAATAATATTATACTTTTTCGAAATAAAAACTGCTCAAACGTTCAAAACCCAGTTCGCGATAATTTGTAATCTGCTCGGTACTTCCAATAAAAAGCACACCCTGCGGTTTTAATGCTTTTTGGAAATTTTGATAAATCATATTTTTTGCCTCTTCGGTAAAATATATAACAACATTACGGCACAGAATCAGATCAAAGCCCTGTGGATACGGATCTTTTAACAAATTATGTTCCTTAAATGTCACACACTTTTTTATCTGGTCTGAGATCTGGTAGGAATTGCCAACTTTCGTGAAATACTTACGTTTCAAGTCCTCCGGAACACCCGAAATACTTTTCTCATTATATAATCCGACCTGGGCCTTTGCTAAAACCTGCTTATCGATATCCGTTGCAGTAATATGAATATTTGACAGTGGAATATGTTTCGAAAAAGCCATAGCAAGTGAATACGGTTCATCTCCCGTTGAGCAGGCAGCACTCCAAATCTTGATATTTCTTTCCTGCTCTTTTATGAGTTTCGGAATCACCGTCTTGTCCATCAAATCCCATTGATCCTTATTGCGATAAAACTCAGATACATTGATCGTCAGGAAATTGACAAACTGTTCAAATTTCACAGGATCATTCTTTAACATACGCGTATACTCCGGATAATCCTCGCATCCATTCTTGGTTGCTATCGCATTGATACGGCGGCGCATCTGTTTTTCTTTATAATAATTGAGATCAATTTTCGTGAGGAGATATACATCTTTTTTAAATCTTTCGTAATCTTCAAACATACCAAGTCTCCTTTCTTTAAAGAAAAAAGAAGTTGCCACAACTGACAACTTCTTTCATATCATACTATAAATTACTCTTCTGATTCAGAAGCGTCCTCAGCTGCATCCTCTGCAGGAGCAGTCAAAGCCTTAATGCTTAAGCTGATCTTCTTGTCGTCTTCATTGAAGTCAACGATCTTAGCTTCTACTTCCTGACCAATCTTAAGTACATCTGCCGGCTTCTCAACATGATCATGAGAAATCTGTGAAACATGAAGAAGTGCATCAACACCAGGAGCAAGCTCAACAAATGCTCCAAAATCTGTCATACGAGCTACTTTGCCTTTCACTACATTGCCAACAGCATACTTCTCAGCAGCACCATTCCAAGGATTCTCGTCTTCAAATTTCATGCTAAGAGCAATCTTGGTATCATTGATGCTCTTGATAAATACACGTACCTGCTGTCCAACAGTAAATACTTTCTTAGGATTCTCAACTCTTCCCCATGACATCTCTGAAATGTGAAGCAGTCCGTCTACTCCTCCTAAATCAATAAATGCTCCGAAATCTGTAACATTTTTAACAGTTCCTTCGATCACGTCACCAACTGCAATCTTAGAGAATAACTCTTTCTGTAATTCCGCTTTCTTCGCAACAAGAAGAGTCTTGCGGTTACCGATAATTCTTCTCTTTCTTGGATCAAACTCAGTAATTACGAATTCAATCTCCTGATCCTTAAACTTTGTAAGATCTTTCTCATATGTGTCGGATACAAGACTTGCAGGAATAAATACTCTTGTCTCATCTACGATCACACATACACCACCAGCAAGCACCTGGCTGACTTTTGCTTTAAGAATCTCCTGATTCTCGAAAGCTTCTTCGAGTCTCTTGCTTCCCTTCTCAGCGGCAAGACGCTTGTAAGAAAGGAGAACCTGTCCTTCACCATCATTTACTTTAACAACTTTGGCTTCTAATGTATCGCCAACCTTGACAACTGTAGTAAGGTCAACATTTGGCTCATTTGTATATTCATTACGTGTAATGATTCCATCTGACTTATAGCCGATATTTAAGATGATCTCATCAGGCTTTACATCAATAACGGTACCTTCTACCACTTCTCCATTTCTTATTGTTTTTAAAGATTCTTCCAACATTTGTTCAAAGCTCATTTCTGACATTCTTTGAAACCTCCTCGATGATATAGTTTGGGGTTGAAGCCCCTGCGGTAATACCTACGTTATTGATGGATCGTATCTGACGATAATCCATATCTTTACTCGTTTGTATATAGTAAGTATTTGCACATTCTTTTTTAGATATCTCATATAGCTTCTGTGTATTGGAGCTATGCTTATCCCCAATCACAATCATCGCTTCCGATTGACCGGCGATTGCACGAGCCTCCGCCTGTCTTTCTTCTGTCGCATTGCAAATTGTATCTAAAACAATTATATCATAACCTTTTTTCTTTATAATTTCAACTAATTCTTGAAATTTATTGTAGTTAAATGTCGTCTGTGCAACAAAACATACTTTTTCCTTCTGTGATATGGATAAATTTTCGATATCTTCCGCTGTCTGTACGGTATATGCCGGTTGATTTTCCACCCAGCCCATAATCCCTTCCACTTCGGGATGCTCACGATTTCCGGCAATCACGACCGCATAGCCTTTGCGGCTGTATTCCCCGACAAGACGATGGATCTTAAGTACAAACGGACAGGTTGCATCCATGATCTCAAAACCGTAAGAGAGCATCCTGTCATGCTCAGCCCTGCTGATTCCATGTGAGCGAATGATAATTTTTCCTTTGGGCAGTGCCTCAAGTTCATCAAGATCCCGGATCACACGAACGCCTTTCTCTTCCAAATCTTTCACCACTTCTTCATTGTGAATGATCGGTCCGTATGTGTATACCGGATAATCCGAAGCATCCGCCTCCCCATACACCATATTCACTGCGCGTTTGACCCCGAAGCAGAAACCGGCACTCTTTGCAACTGTAACCGTTTTCATATTAAGCCTCTTCAATGATTTTCTTCATGGCAGCAACCACGCCATCGATGTCAAGCTCTGACGAATCAAGAAGAATTGCATCATCTGCCTGCTTCAGCGGCGATGTCTCACGGTGCATATCACGATAATCACGGTCAATGATATCTTTTTCGATCTCATCAATATTGCATGCTGCGCCTTTTGCCGTAAGCTCATCAAAGCGTCTCTGTGCACGCACCTTTGAACTGGCAGTCAAAAAAATCTTTACATTCGCATTCGGAAGCACAACCGTTCCGATATCTCTTCCATCCATGATCACATTTTCCCGCGCTGCAAGCTGCCGCTGCAGATCAACCAGCTTCGTACGGACAACCGGATAAACACTCGTTGCGCTTGCCATATTTCCCACTTCTTCCTTGCGGATCACACCATTTACGTTTTCCCCGTTTAAGATTACCTGCTGTTCTCCGTCCACATACTGAATGGTAACATCAACCTTCGGGCAGGCATCCGCAATTGCATTTTCATCGTTTGCATCGATTCCGTTCTGCAAAAAATAATATGCCATTGCACGGTACATTGCACCGGTATCTACATAAACATACCCGAGATCCGCCGCAAGTTTTTTAGCGATCGTACTTTTTCCGGCACCAGCCGGTCCATCAATTGCAATATTGTAAGCCATAATTTTCTCCTTCATCCACTCACCATAATAGCTGCTTTCTATTGTAACCACTCTTTGTGATTTTATATGTCATACCGATATTCCTGCCAGATATCCGGTCGACCATGCAATCTGCAAATTATATCCTCCGGTCAAAGCATCAAGATCCAGAACCTCTCCGCAGAAATATAAATGTGACACTTTCTTTGATTCCATCGTAGATGGATTGACATCTTTTACTGAAACTCCACCTTTTGTGATGATTGCCTCATTCCATCCTCGAAGCCCTGTAATCGTCACCGGAAGTTTTTTTAACAGGTTTACCAAATGCTGACGTTCTTCCCGGGAAACCTCATTTACCTTCTTATCCGGATTGATTCCGCACAATCGGATCATAACCGGAATCATCTTTGCCGGCATCAGTGATCCGATCACGTTCCTAAACTGTTTATTCATTGCTGCATCGAATTCACGCAAAATGCGTTTGTCCAATTGTTCCGCATCAAGTGCCGGTTTTAAATCTATGTACATTTCAAGCTCCTGCTCAAACTGCGATGCCTTGATGATTCCGCTTGCCGACAAAATCAAAGGTCCGCTTACACCGAAATGTGTAAAAAGCATTTCTCCGAAATCCTCATACAGCTTCTTTTTTCCATTATATATCGACACGGTTACATTGCGAAGCGATAATCCCTGTAATTGTGTGACCCAATCTTCACGTGTTTCAAACGGGACAAGAGAAGGCGTACTTTTCACAAGCCTATGCCCGCTATCCTCCGCCATCCGGTATCCGTCGCCGGTCGCACCGGTTGAAGGATACGAGATTCCTCCGGTCGCAACGATGACAGCATCCGCATCCATCACCTTTCCGTCGGAAAGTGCAATTCCACAGACTGTGCCTTCTTTGATTAACAGATTTTGAGCTTTCGTGCGAAGGTGAACCTCTACATTTTGCTTTCTCAAAGCACGGCTCAAAGCAGCAATCACATCCGAAGAGTGATCGGATACCGGGAAAACGCGGTTACCACGCTCCACCTTCGTATGCAACCCCTGATTTTCAAAAAAAGAAATCACCTGTTCATTGTCAAACGTATAGAAAGCACTGTATAAAAACTTCCGATTGCTCATTACATTTGCAAACAGATTGTCCATATCCGATGCATTCGTAATATTGCAGCGTCCTTTTCCCGTAATAAAAAGCTTCTTTCCGAGCTTTTCATTCTGTTCCAGAAGCGTCACCGCATGTCCCTGACAGGAAGCGGCATAAGCCGCCATCATACCGGCAGGACCTCCTCCGATTACAATCACTTTACTCATTCATCAACATCCTCTAATTTTGCATAATGCACCTTGATGGAATCGTCAATATAATTAATCTCGTCATTTTCGTATACCTGATATTCATTCCAGATATCCTCCAGCATCGTGAGTGTTCCTGCCACTTCTTTCTGCTTCTTCATGCACAGCGCAACAACAAGCGCATTGATCACGCTCAGCGGTGCAACAAGCGAATCAACGATCGATGCCATATCACTGTCCGCGATCAGATTACAGGATGAATACAGGTTCATCGGCGAATGTACACTGTCTGTAATCGTAATCACCTTTGCGCTTCGATTATTTGCAAATTCCAACGCCTTTAGCGTTCGCATGGAATATCTCGGGAAACTGATACCCACGATCACATCGTCCTGCCCGATACGCACCATCTGTTCAAACAACTCGCTCGAACTGTTCGTCGTCAGAAGATGTACATTATCAAACATCAGTGTCAGGTAAAAAGCAAGAAAGCTTGCAAGCGGGGCACAGCTTCGAATTCCTACAATATAAATATTTTTTGCTTCAAGAATCGTTGATACTGCAAGTTCAAATGCATTATGATCAATCTTTTCCAGCGTTGTCTTAATCTTATCCGCATCGGACTGCAAAACCGTCTCAAGAATCTTAGACTGGCTGATTCTTCCATATGTAACTTCCATTCTCTGAATCGAATTCAGCTTATTGCGCACCAGCTCTTCCAATGCCTTCTGAAATTCCGGATACCCCTTATATCCAAGATAGGTAGCAAAACGTACAACCGTAGATTCGCTGACGCCTACCGTCTCCCCCATTTTAGCCGCCGTAAGAAAAACGGCCTTGTCATAATTATCCGTAATATAGGTGGCAAGCAATTTCTGTCCCTTGCTCATAGAACTGTAATGATTATTGATCCGGTTCAACAGATCATTGGTATTTGACATAACCAAACCCTCTCCTCGCATGATTTTGACAAACGTCACTGCATTTGATTGTAACACTTTGGCAGATAAATGCAAGTTAAAATAAAGTGTGCGCTCATTACACACTTCGCGCGCGAGCGGTATGCTCAGCATAACCTTCATCTCCGCGAGCTGCGCATCCCCGCGGAGCGTTTTGATTCATAGGAAGGAATTTCCTATAAAAAAAGTCCGCTGTCAATTTGACAGCGAACTTTTATCACAAGGAATCCTAAACAGGATAAGCCCCGTTCTTTGTATCAGCAGCTTTCGCATCTACGCCGGTCTGCTGAGCCTCACGGTACTTAAAGAAATCAGTAGCAACCTGTGGGAATAATGCATATGTTAATACATCTTCATCCTGTTGCTTATACTGCTTCATTTCCTCCTCGATCTTGCCAAGTTCCGGTTCAATCAGATCAGCCGGACGACAGGTAATTGCAGAAGCTTTCTCATCCGCAGTAAGAACCTTATCTACAACTTCCTGATTAAACGGCTTAACTGTCTGACCATACTTTCCTTCGAGGATTCCCTTGGTCTCCTGTGTAGCAACTTTATATCTCTCACCCATTAATACGTTAAATACGGCCTGCGTACCAACGATCTGGGACGATGGAGTAACAAGCGGTGGCTCACCAAGGTCTTTACGCACTCTTGGAACTTCCTTAAGAACTTCCTCATACTTATCCTCAGCGCCCTGCTCCTTGAGCTGAGAGATCATGTTGGATAACATACCACCCGGCACCTGATAACGTAATGTATTGATATTAACTCCGAGAACCTTCGGATTAAGAAGTCCGCTCTCAAGAGCCTCATCCCGCATCGGACGGAAGTAGTCAGCGATCTCAGAGAGAAGATTCTGATCCAGTCCTGTATCGTATGGAGTTCCTTTGAATGTTTCAACCATAACCTCGGTTGCCGGCTGGCTGGTACCAAGTGCAAACGGTGACATTGCAGTATCAATGATATCACATCCTGCCTCAACACCCTTAAGGTAAGTCATAGAAGCGACACCGGAAGTATAATGAGTATGAAGTTCAATCGGAATATCAACCACTTCCTTTAATGCCTTAACCAGCTCATCAGCCTTGTATGGAACCAAAAGTCCGGCCATATCCTTGATACATAATGAGTTTGCACCCATATCTTCAACCTTTTTCGCCATATCTGTCCAATACTCTAAGGTATAAGCATCACCTAATGTGTAAGATAATGCAACCTGGGCATGTCCCTTCTCCTTATTTGCAGCAGTAACAGCTGTCTGAAGGTTACGAAGGTCATTTAAGCAATCAAAAATACGAATGATATCGATTCCGTTTGCAATCGACTTCTGAACGAAGTACTCTACAACATCATCCGCATACGGACGATATCCTAAGATATTCTGTCCACGGAACAACATCTGAAGCTTTGTATTTTTGAATCCATCTCTTAACTTGCGAAGACGATCCCATGGATCTTCCTTCAGGAAACGAAGAGATGCATCGAACGTAGCTCCACCCCAGCACTCTACTGCGTGGTAGCCAACCTTATCCATCTTGTCAACGATCGGAAGCATCTGTTCCGTCGTCATACGTGTAGCAATCATAGACTGATGCGCATCACGTAAGATTGTCTCGGTAATTTTTACCGGCTTTGCCTTTATTTCTGACATGATAATCCTCCTAAATCAATTCAAACTAAATTCCAAAGATTGCCATAAAGCATCCTGCAGCTACTGCAGTACCGATAACTCCGGCAACGTTTGGACCCATCGCATGCATGAGCAGGAAGTTGGTAGGATCTTCCTCTGCACCAACCTTCTGTGATACACGGGCTGCCATAGGAACCGCGGATACACCGGCGGAACCAATCAGAGGATTGATCTTGCCCTTTGTGATCCAGCAGAGTAACTTACCAAATAAAACTCCGGCAGCGGTACCAACCATAAATGCTACAAGACCTAATACAACGATCTTGAGGGTACTTACATTCAGGAATGCCTCAGCACTTGTTGTCGCTCCGACAGAAGTACCGAGTAAGATAACTACAATGTACATAAGTGCGTTACTTGCAGTCTCCTGCAGCTGACGGACAACGCCAGACTCACGGAAGAGATTACCAAGCATCAGCATACCAACGAGTGGAGCTGTTGTCGGAAGAAGTACACAGACAACAACGGTAACAACGATTGGGAAAAGGATCTTCTCCAGCTTGCTGACCGGACGAAGGTTCTGCATCTTAATCG
This sequence comes from uncultured Agathobacter sp., assembly GCA_934316545.1. Lineage (GTDB taxonomy): Bacteria > Bacillota > Clostridia > Lachnospirales > Lachnospiraceae > Roseburia. The sequence goes on from CAKRDT010000009.1 coordinate 22,295, forward strand.
CACGCTCCTTCTTCGTTGTAAAAAGTTTCATAATAGGTGGCTGAATAATCGGAACTAATGCCATATAAGAATAAGCAGCCACAGCGATCGGTCCCATCAGACCGGTCTGTCCAAGCTTACCTGCAAGGAAGATGGAAGTCGGGCCATCCGCACCACCGATGATTGATACAGCAGCTGCAGCCTTGTCATTGAATCCGAGAAGGATTGCAAGGAAATATGCACTAAAGATACCAAACTGTGCGGCAGCTCCCATAAGGAAACTTACAGGGTTTGCAATAAGCGGACCAAAGTCTGTCATCGCACCTACACCCATGAAGATCAATGATGGAAGAATCGACCACTCATCCAATGTGTAAAAGTAATAAAGTAAACCGCCCACACCGTTGCTTGTCTGTTCCGGGCTCGCGATAATATCCGGGTAAATATTTACCAGGAGCATACCAAATGCGATCGGTACCAACAGTAACGGCTCAAAGCCTTTCTTAATAGCAAGATACAGAAACAACAATGCCACAGCGATCATGACATAATTGCCCCATGTCAGGTTGAAAAAGGCTGTCTGATGTAGGAGGTTCGTTAATGTTTCGCCTACATAACTCACAGTGAATTCCTCCTTAGACTAGTTTAAAGTTGCAAGTAATGCACCTGACTCAACAGCATCACCAACAGCTACATTAATGCTGGCAACTGTTCCGTCTTCCGGAGCAACAACAGGTGTCTCCATCTTCATGATCTCAAGAACAAGGATCTCGTCACCCTTCTTTACAGCATCTCCTACATTCTTTGTAAGCTTAAATACTTTTCCGGCAGCTCCTGCCTCAACCTTGATGCTTCCTGCGCCTGCAGCTGCAGCTGGCTTAGCAGCCGGTGCCGGTGCAGCAGATGCAGCACGCTTAGGTGCAGCAACACTAGGTGTGCTTCCGGTTTCTTCTACTGTAACGTCATATACGTTACCATTAACTGTAATTGTATAATTCTTCATGAATTCAATCCTCCTAAAATTATCTTCTATTAATCGAACGTACTACAAAATCACTTGTAGAAGTTCCGGTACTTGCAGCAATTGCAGCTGCAATTACAGCAACAAGTTCCGTATCATCGGTAAGCTGCTGTTCTTCTCTTTGGGAGATCTGGGATACGATCTGATCCTGTGCCGGTGCAGCAGATGCAGCGTCCGCAGCCTTAGCAGCCTTCTTTTGCTCAAGATACGGGAATATCTTGAAGCAGCTGATCAATAAGCTGATCAGAATCAGCACTGCAAATACAACCGACATGGAAATAACCGTATTTAAGGCTGCATTCTGCAGCTTATGTCCCAACGAATCAATCGGTTCAACCGTAAGACCGGTAATCTCCATTGAATAATAATCATAAACTACCTGGAAATCGACATCTTTCTTCTCGAACTTCAGTGTGACATCACTGGTAAGTGTCTTTCCGGACTTTGCGACGGTAAAGGTATCGTCCTCCGTCTCAACATAATTTCCGAACTCATCCTCTACATCCATCCATTTTCCGGATGCTTCAATCTGAGCATCAGTAATGCCGTAATTTGTCTTTAATGATTCAGCGATATCTTTATCCAAATGATCGACTGTCATATCATTCTGCCGAAACAGTGCAGCCAGCTGCTGAACCATTGTAAGACTGGTACTGCTGTCATTCTGAAGATCTTCATAAGAACTTCCGTTATAATCCACGGTAGTCGGATCTGTTCCGCAGGCACCAAGCATAAGAATCATAAGAATCATGCTGAGTGTCAAAGCAATTTTCTTCTTCATAAAACTTCACCTTTCTACTTTGTACCGTGTTTCTTTTCCGGCTCATTTACATATTTTGTATAGAGCATCTCAAATGCGGCTACAAGATACTTTCTGGAATCCGCCGGATCAATAATGCGATCTACATATCCTCTTGCCGCAGCAGCTGCAACAGAAGACTGAAGCTTCTCATAATCAGAAGCCTTCTCCTTAAGTTCCTCTGCTTTTGCTTCTGGGTAAAGAATCTTTGCAGCTAATGTAGAATCCATTGCTCCAACCTTGGCATCTGACCATGCATATACCATATCGGCGCCGATCGACTTAGAATTCATAAATACATATGGGCTGCCATATGCCTCGCCGGTAATCATATTAACCTTAGCACATGTAGCGTTTGCGAATGCATAGGTCATTCTCGCGAGTGCCTTTGCAAGGTTCTTTTCAGAACACATACAGTTCTTAAATCCATTCACATTTGTAATGGAAAGAACAGGAATCGAAAATGCATCACAGAACTGAACAAACTCAGCAGCCTTATTGCATCCCTTAGCGGTCAGAGAAAGTTCGAATTCTTCTGTTTTCTTTCCTTCTTCATCATATACTTCGCTGCAGTTGGCAACAGCTCCGACTGTCATACCGTTCAATTTAAACAGACCGGTTACCATATTCTTCGCATAATCAGCCTTCGTCTCGAAAAATACATGATCATCAGAAATCTCAGATAACAGATATCTTGGATCACCCTTCATAGCTTCCATGCTCTCGCATGCACGGTTTAAATCATCCTCACATGTATCCGTATACACATCTCCGTCATTATTACCAGGAAGCATACATACAAGCTGGCGGATCTGAGCCATGATCTCATCTTCTGATCCGACAAAATCAACGCATCCACTGTTCTCACTCTGGAAGGCTGCGCTGGCTGTATCACATTTCTCTGCACGGTTGCCTTCAATCGCATCCGGAGAATTTACAAACATGCGTCCCTTATTTCCCTCAATGAAAGTAAAATCGCAAAGCGCAGGGACAACGGAAAGTCCACCGCCACAATTGCCAAATACTCCACAGATCTGTGGAATCACACCGGAAGCGGCAACTTCCTTAGCGTATATTGTTCCAAAACCATCCAATGCATCAACAGACTCCTGAAGACGAATTCCGCCGCAATCGATAAATCCGATTACCGGAGCCCCCATCTTCATTGCCATATCATACACAGAAGCGATCTTCTTTGCATGCATCTCTCCGATTGTTCCGTTTAACACGGAAGCATCCTGGCTATAGATAAATACCAGATTACCATCAATCAGACCATGACCAATGATAACACCATCGGAAGGAGCCTTTGCAGCAGTCAGATTAAAGTCTGTGCTACGCGCTGTTACGAGAGAACCAATTTCCATAAAGCTGTTCTCATCGACCAACTTAGCAATACGCTGCATTGCCAAGTTTTCATTGTTACTACTCATCTCATGTCCTCCATCTATAAAAAATAAAAAATTCCGCTAGTGTGATTGTATAACATTTCCATTCTCATTTCAACAGTAATTGTTAAATTTTTCACTAATAAAATTGTACTTTTTCACACACTCTTTTCAGATTGTAATTTCTTTCCATAAAGCATGTAAAAAGGCAGTAAAATCCCATCGAAAAACATTCTTTCCCGCACAGATATCAAAAGCATAGATTTCCTGCCCTCCAATGGTATAGGAAACCCTTCCTAACGAATCTCCTTTCTTTAAAGGTGCTCTCACGATTTTCGAAAACGAACGTGTTATTTCCGCTTCATCCCAATCGGCTTTCAGAAATGTCATTGAACTTTCTTTTGCATCAATATACGTTTTGACATCGATTCTTTTTCCCCATTCATCCAGACTTTGTTTCTCATATGCATTACCGATTTCCAGCGGCGGAAGCTTCAAAGAAGCTTGATCACACCGGTACAAATGATAATGGTCCAGCCCATACTGTAACAACACTCTGGCGTCTTTCCATTTATAATTCTTGTTATTCGGCCAGCCACATGCAAGCAGCGCAATACAATATCTGCGCCCTCCTTCCTCCGCCGCAGCGACATAACAGTATCCCGCTTTACCGGTAAATCCCGTCTTACCTGTAACAACACAATCCATCATGTCCAAAAACGCATTTTTATTTGATACCGAAAACGGCCTGCCATCAAGATTGGCAAACGAATAGTCACGGGTCTGTGTCAAGGCGACAAATTGCCCGCTTTGTGAGGACTTCCATGTACAATAGCTCATAATCCTGCAAAGATCCGCTGCCGTTGTGTGATGTTCTCCTCCGGCATCTTCCCCGTCAAGACCATTTGGTGTCACAAAATGAGTGTCCTTACACCCGATTTTTTCCGCCTTTTCATTCATGCGAAGCGCAAAAGCTTCTGCCGATCCCGCTACATGTTCTGCGATGGCATAAGCACAATCGTTAAACGACTCAAGCATCAATCCATAGAGCAGATCTTTCAGATAAAACTGTTCCCCCTCCTGTATTCCGAGATGGACCTTAGGCTGTCCGGCAGCCTTCGCACTCACGGTCACGATTTCGTCCGTTTCACATTCCTCAAGGGCAAGAATGCATGTCATAATCTTCGTTGTACTAGCATTTGCAAGAGGAACGGTTTGTGCCTTTCCATACAGTAGCCGGTCACTAGCTCCATCGGTTAACGCACAGGATTTCGCATACAGTTGATTTTCCTGCAGCGACTTTCGTTCAACGGTGTTTCTCCGCGGATCTTGTTGTGTCTGCGCATAGGAACAGTTCGCACACATTCCAATCAGTTGTATTGCAGCCATGCACATGGCGATATACTTTAACAGTTTTCTCCTCATAAAAAATAACCATACACATTATCTTCACATAATGTATATGATTATCTTATTCTAAATATCCAATTGCACATTCATTTCTTCTTCCGCTTCCTGCTTAAATTCTTCAAGCTGAACTGGGCTCAAAACCGGAAGCTCATCAATAGAATGTACGCCGAAGCTTCGTAAGAATTCTTCCGTTGTGCCAAACAAAAGCGGTCTTCCGGGCGCATCCAATCTTCCAAGCTCACATACCAGGTTATATTCAACCAGTTTGCTTACCGCATGATCCGATGACACCCCACGGATTTTCTCAATTTCCATCTTTGTGACCGGCTGCTTATATGCAATAATCGAAAGTGTCTCAAGAAGAACATCCGTAAGAACTCTTCGTTTCGGCTGCTTCGCGATACGGATCAGGTATTCATACATCTCCGTTCTCGTACACATCTGATACGCTCCGTCAAGCTCCATGATTGCAATGCCGCGCCCCTCATGGTTCCACTCCTGCAACATCTCATCAATCAGTTTTTTGGTGGTCTTCTTATCCAATTCTATTGCATCCGCAATCTTCTCAAGTTCCACAGATTCTCCCATGGTAAAAAGGATTGCCTCTATAATCGCTTTATAATTTTTCTCTTCCATATATCCTCAACCGTCATTATGCTGCGATCCTGGAATCGATCTTGATATCATCAAAAATATGTTCCTGTGAGATAAAGATCTTTCCCATCTTCATAAGCTCTAAGATCGCAAGAAAAGTCACTATGATTTCCACTTTGCTCGACTGCGCTTCTAAAAGTCCCCTGAAGCTGAAATGTGCATGTGTCGCAGCATACTCTTCAAGGAATGCCATCTTATCTTCAAGCGAAACTTCTTCCTTTTCAATCTTGCCGAACTTTGAACGAAGCGGATCAATCTTATCCTTCTGTTTCTTCATAATATTCTTAAAGATATCATTGAGCTTGGCAAGCGTCACATCTGAGACAAGTTCCTCAATATCAAGAGGCTCTTCATACGCCAATACCTCATCCGGAATCGTCGGTTCCTTAAACATCACACGTTGCGCATCCATCTGACGATCTTTCAGTTCATAAGCCATACACTTATACATCTTGTACTCAAGAAGCTGTTGAACAAGTTCCGCACGCGGATCTTCCTGTTCTTCCTCACTGTCCGGATTGGATGGAAGAAGCATTCTTGACTTGATATCAATCAGAGTTGCCGCCATCACAAGGAACTCACTAAGCACATCGAGATCCTGTCTTTTCATCTCAGCGATATATTCCATATATTGTGCCGTAATCTCAACAATCGGAATGTCATAAATATTTACTTTATTCTTTTCCAACAGATGTAATAGCAGATCCAAAGGTCCCTCAAACACCTGTAATTTTACCGTCATATCCATAACTTGTCCTTTCATCAACACAACTTATTCTAACTTGATATTGTGTAAATTTCAAGAGCAAATTACAATATTTAGTATTTTAGCACTCGTTCCATACCATATTTAGAACACACATTCTGTTACAGCTTACAAAAGCGGGGCAAAAAGCTTCAGTGCACCCATAAACATACGGACAATCAGCTTTTTACTCTGGCATTCCGAAAGCGTTACCAGAAGACTTTGGTCAATTGTGGCAAGTGCATCCTGCTTCACCTGCATGACTGCCTTTGTGCGATACATAAACGTGCCGCATTCAAAATGCAGATACAGGCTTCGATAATCCAGATTAATCGTGCCGACAGCCGCATAGACATCATCCACAACAAAGCATTTTGAATGAATAAAACCCGGCGCGTATTTATAGATTTTAACGCCCCCTTTAATCAGATTCGCAAAATTTGCCTGTGTCAGAAGATAAACAAGCTTCTTATCCGGAATTCCGGGCACAACAATCCTTACATCAACACCACATTTCGAAGCATTGACAAGTGCTGTCGCCATCTCCGATCCAATGATCAGATACGGAGTAAAAATATAAACGTAGTGTTTCGCATGCCCGATCAGATTCAGATAAACATTCTCACCGACATCCTCATGATCGAGAGGCGAATCACAGTATGGCTGTACAAATCCGGCTCCCGTCACATGTGGCTCGACAGCATCCGAATAAGATGCCGCAACCGGCATATCCGTAGCTTTTTGAGCCAAAAGATGTTTTCTTGTAATTTCACCAAGCTGCGGAATCGAGGCCTTTCGGTAAAAAGCGTAGTCATCCTCGGTTTTTGTAATGTAATCCCATATTTCCAGAAACATACTGGTAAAATTCCATACGCACGCCCCGGTCAGACGAATTCCGGCATCTTTCCAATAACCAAACTTTTCTTTTTCATTAATGTACTCATCCGCAAGATTAAAACCGCCTGTATAAGCAATTTTGCCGTCGATCACAGTGATTTTCCTATGGTCACGGTTGTTCATAATAATAGAAAGAACCGGACGGAACGGATTAAATGCAGCACACCGAATGCCCTTTGCCTGAAGTACCTGATAAAATTTCGGCGGCAGCGTCTGAATACACCCTACATCGTCATAAATCAAGCGGATTTCAACACCTTCTTTGGCCTTACACTCCAGGATGTTGACGATCGGGTCAAACATCTTTCCCTGTTCAATAATAAAATACTCCAGAAATATAAAATGTTTTGCGCTTTCCAGATCCGCCAGTAACTGTGGATACAATTTTTCTCCACATGAATAGTAGTTGCTGTCTTCTTCCTTATAGATCGGATATCCCGCCCTAGCAGATATATAATGTGATTGTTGAAATGCGTAAAAATTCTCCTGTTGCAAAGCTTGAATCGTCTTGTAATCCTCTACGCGATATTCCACAACCTTATCCGCAACGGCTTCCATCTTACGTCTGGTTTTCTTTGTCAGTCCCGAACGTCCAAATATAAAATACGCTGGTATACCGAAAATCGGCAGAAACAGTACGAGAAAAATCCACGACATTCTGTAAGAAGTACGCATATCTTTATTCGCAATATATAAGGCAAGTGCAACCGCAATCACGTCCAATGCCATATTCGCAGCCGAGCTCGAACGCTTGGCACTGTAGACAAGATATACAAACCATCCAAATTGCAATAGGATGATGCCTGCACCTATCGTTAATTTACTAAAAATTTTACTGGCAAATCGCTTCATACGCTTTCCCTCCGATTGGACTATTTTATATCAAATCCATCAGATTATCAACATCCAGAATTCCCCATGCTGCACCGGTGTCCGGATCACGTCTTGCCGATCGGCACAAGCCTAGCTTTAGTTCTTCCGGCCGAAGCTTCGGATTTTTTTGAAGTGCAAGCGCAAGCGCACCGCACACAACCGGTGTAGCCATGGATGTTCCGCTTTTTTTCACATAATAGTTGCCGCGATAATCCAGACTTAATATGTTTGTCCCCGGTGCGACGATCTCCGGTTTTACAATGCAGCAGCCGGTCGGCCCTCTTCCGCTGTAACCGGCAGGCATATTCCGTCCCGAACGTTTATCATCGCTCGCTCCGACCGTTATGATTTTCGGCGAGATTCCCGGCACCGTCACCGTTCCCCTGCCCGGTCCGTTGTTTCCCGCAGCAGCAACAACTGCCACATTGTCATCCCACAATTGATCCAGTTTTTCCAAAATACATCTCTGATTCTCATCATCCGCTCCCGGAAGAAATCCAACCGAGAAATTCAAAATGCGTATGTCATAAATTGCCTTGTTTTTTGCGACCCATTCCAACGCCTTTAGAACTCTCCCGGTATTTCCGTTTCCACGTTTATCAAGTACTTTTAAAATGATTACCTGCGCTTTCGGTGCCATTCCCTGCAGGCTTCCGTCCGCACAAAAAATTCCTGCAACATGCGTTCCATGTCCGTTATCGTCGTAACACGCACTTTGGTTTAAAGTAAAATCTTTGAATCCACGAATCTGTTTTCGTAAATCTTTATGCGGATACGCCCCCGTATCCAGAACCACAGCACACACACCACGCCCATTGTATCCATTCCTGTAAACATGATCTGCGTGTACCAATTGTTTTACCCGTCTCATATTTTCCGCCGATATCCAATGTCTTACTTTATGTTATGCGAAAGAAGTTTTCCCTGCTCCTTCTGCTTGCGAAGTGCCTCCTCAACCTTGCATTCCGGTGGTACTTTGCGTTTTTTTAAACATTCTTCATCGACTTCGTAAACATTTTTACCATCTACAATCAATTTACCCATATACTCTTTTTGCTTTAGTATATGCATACACAGATGCGGGTTCTCATAAGATGAAGAAAAAGAATTCGAAACCTGGCATATGGAAGATGTAACGAACGTTACGTATGACGATGTCGTTCAGACACGAAATGTACAGATTTTAAAATCCGTAGTTCCATTTTTAGATGCACGTTCCAAACGTCCGGCAGCCATGCTGATTCAATATATGGAGCTGCGCAACGCATACAATGCCTTCTCAAAACCGGACAATACACTCGCCGCCTGTTCCGTTGGGGAAGGCACCGACCGAAAGAGTGCAATTCTTAATGCGATCCGGCAGTATTGCACCCCGAAGGAACAGGAAACAATCGACACGCTTATGAACTTATTTTGTGTTATGGATAACTATGATATGCTGAATCATTTATAGGAGGACTGACAATGGATTCATCTCTGTTTCAGAATCCGGCCTTTGCAAATATGAGTCCGGAAAAAATGCAATTTCTGCTCTCTTTCGCGCAGCAAAACAAACCAACGAATTCGAAGGATATCATGCCTTTCCTTTTGGCCAACATGAAGCAGGCCAAAGCCCGGCATCTTGATTTTACCAAACCGGAAGTGCAGCTGATCTGCGAAATGCTTTCAAAAGATCTTCCGGAAGCCGAGCGGCAGCGCGTTCAAAAGCTGATGACACTTTTTGCGATGCGATAATTAATCAAGCTCGTCCACAGGTATCATAAGAATCTTATCAATCGGGGAAAGGCTTTGTCCTTTCCCATCTGTTCCTTCCAGATACTTTTCTCCCGCCGATTCAAACATCACATAGACGGTATCGTTATAGATATCAATTTCCTCCGAACAAGGCGGCATCTCCACCTTGAGCGACGGGCGGTTCGGGCTCGTTGCAAGTGATGTAATCGATGCGTAATTATACAGATAAGAAGACTTGCTGCGCCCATAAGAAGTACTCAGATGCACGCCTCCGGACGAATCAAACGCAACCCCCTGCACTTTAGAAGGGATCTTATAACTGCTCAAAGCAATCAGTTCATCGCTGGAATGGTCAAAATAATACGCATACATCTTTGAATTAACCACAAGTGTATGTGTCGCAATCCATAATCTGCCGCCATAGTAGGTAATGCAGGACGGAGTGTTCTTTACCGGATACTCATCCACGACTTCTCTTGCATCAACCACATCTCCCTTATTTTGATACGCCATCTGCTGAATAAAATCATAGGAAATACGCTCTATGGTGCCTTCATGGGAATTGCATACCCAAACATTATCTCCATCGAATGCAATGCCTCCAAGATGACTGTTTTCATCCATTCCGAGCGTAATCATGTACTCTCCGGTTTCCTTATCCATCACCATCAGTTCCCCCATGCAATCATCTTCCGTCGAATACGATGTGATAAGCACAAACTCATCCGTCACGCAGATTCCCTGCGGAGCCTGCGCTTCACTAAATATATACTGATTGATAAAATCTTTTTCCCGGGTTGTCGGCATTCCCGGTATATCGATCTCATCATAAAAAGAATAATCCAGATCCTTTAAAAGACGGATTTTATGGTCCTTATTTCTTTCTTTTGCATGATAGTTGTAATTCTGCACATTAGAACGATTATCAATTCTAAGCGTCCATTTTGCATAAAGAACATAATCTGCCCTTTTATTTACAGACAAATGGGTTACCTTCTTATGCATCGAGCGATCCATATACCAGCCGGAGAAACGGTATCCGCATCGATACGGTTCGTACAACCGCACATCCTGCGCCCCCACTTTATAGGTTGTACGATTCCTTTCGTTTGGAATCCCCCCTAATGTAAGAAAACAGACGTTTACAGCGTCATCCAATGAAGTTTTCGATTCATCCCTATCATAAGAAGAACCCAAAGAGGCAGAGACTGCCCCTTCGAGTTCCTTCGCATCCACCCGGGATAACATCATAAAATTAAAAAACAATATCGATAATGCAATGAAAAATCTCACATTATTCTTCCATGTTAACAAGCTTGCTAGCCCTCTCTTCAATCTGTTTTGCGGCGACTTCCTCCGGTGCCTGCTCGTATCTCGCAAACTCGTAAGAGAATGTACCGCTTCCGCTCGTCATGGAGCGAAGCTGCGTGTTATATCCATACAGCTCCAAATACGGAATATCAGCTGTAATCTCCTGATATCCATTCTCTGCATTCATATTCATGACACGGCCTCTCCGCTTGTTAAGGTCGCCCATGATATCTCCTGTATATTCATCCGGAGCCACAACCGTAAGTGTTGCAATCGGCTCAAGGAGTACCGGAGCAGCCTCCATGAAGCCTTTCTTAAATGCCTGTGCTGCAGCGACCTTGAATGCCATCTCCGATGAATCCACCGGATGATAAGATCCATCGTATAAAGTAGCTTTTACGCCGATAACCGGGTATGCAGCAAGAGGTCCGGATTTCACCGCCTCGGCAATACCTTTCTCAACGGCCGGGAAGAAATTCTTCGGAACCGCGCCACCGACAACACACTGCTCAAAGACATATGGATGATCCAAATCTCCTGATGGTTCAAACGTCATCTTAACGTGGCCATACTGTCCGTGTCCACCGGACTGTTTCTTATACTTGTATTCTACGTCAGATTTCTTGCGGAGTGTTTCCCTAAACGCAACCTTCGGGCGCGTCAGTTCAATTGCAACCTTGTACTTTTCAAGCAGCATGCTTGCAACGATTTCAAGATGCTGATCCCCCATACCATAGAGAAGGGTCTGCCGGTTTTCCGCGTCATTCACATTGCGAAGCGTTAAGTCCTCCGTAAGAAGTTTTTGTAACGCCTGCGAAATTTTATCCTCATCGCCCTTGTTCTTTGCTTTATAGCGCATCGACACATAAGGTTTCGAAATATTGGTGCGCAGATATGCAACCGGATTGTTTCTTGTAGAAAGTGTGTCCGTGGTCAGCGACTTGGTCAGTTTTGCAAGAGCTCCGATATCTCCGGCATGCAGCTCGCCAACTTCTTCCGTCTTATTGCCACGCAGCACATAAAGTCTGCCAATCTTCTCATCGCAGTCCCGATGATAATTATACAGCAGATCATCTGTCTTTATTACACCGGAATTCACTTTGATCAGAGAGTATTTTCCAATATAAGGATCTACAATTGTCTTAAAAATATACGCACTCTTTGGCTTTGCGAAATCATAATCTGCCTGATAGACTTCATTCGTCTTCGTGTTGATTCCGGCACACTCACGTTTATCCGGGCTCGGGAAATACTTCACAATATCTGCCATCAGGGTGTACATACCGCGCGCCATCGTGTTCGATCCCATAAGAACCGGGACGATCGTGCCGTCAATAACATTCACCCGAAGCGCCTGACGAATCTCATCCTCAGAGAATTCATCTCCGTTAAAATAGCGGTCCATAAACTCTTCGCTCGTCTCTGCCACTGCTTCAAGAAGAGCCTCACGACAAATACCGAGATTTTCCTGTGAGTAATCCGGCACTTCAAATTTGTCAACGGTTCCCTTGTCATTCCAGCGCTTTGCCTTCTGTTGTACAACATTGACATATCCAACAAACTGTGCATTTTCGCGGATTGGAAGATGGAATGGTGCAATCTTCTTGCCGTACAACGCCTGTAAATCTTCCACAACCTGACGATAACTTGCGTTATCGATGTCCATGTCTGTAACAAAAATCATGCGCGGGAGTTTGTATTTCTCACACAGATTCCATGCACGCTTCGTTCCGGTCTCAATGCCTGCTTTGCCGGATACAACGATAATTGCGGCATCCGCTGCAGATACCGCCTCTTCCACTTCTCCGATGAAATCAAAGTATCCCGGCGTATCCAAAATGTTGATTTTGACGTCGCCCCATGGAATTGGAATCAGCGATGTGTGGATTGAGAACTGCCGCCTCGTCTCTTCCTTATCATAATCGCTTATCGTATTGCCGTCTGAAACCGTCCCCATCCGGTTTGTCAGTCCGGCAAGATAAGCCATCGCCTCAGCCAGAGAAGTCTTACCGCAGCCACCATGTCCTAAGAGAACAACGTTACGAATCTTGTCAGTCGTGAAAACATTCATAGAAAAACCCTCCTGCATCTTATGAAATTGTTCAGAATCAGAATTCTGACACTCTCGAAAATATAGTTATATTGTACTAATTTTCGTGTGGTTTTACAATAGTTTTATGCAAAAGTCGCAATTTTTCTCTGCAAATGTCTGAATATTCAACAAACTACTGCTTTGCAATCTCGGCAGCCAATTCCTCCAGATATGCCCAGCGCTCCATTTTTTCTTCGATGGAAGTCTCAAGTGCAGTCTTCTCCTTGGTGAATTCATTCAGTTTCACAAAATCGTGAGAATTTTTGACCATCTCCTCATCAATTGCTTCCATGCGTTTCTCCATGGCAGCAATCTCATCCTCGATCGTCTCATATTCCTTTTGTTCCTTATAAGTAAATTTCAGTTTCTTCTCATGTGTCCATGTCGCCTTGGCATCTGTCTTTGATTCTTCTTTGGGTGTCTCCGATGGCTTTGTGATAGTGTCAAATGTACTTGTCAGTCTGCCCTCCGCAAGAGCTTTATTTCGATAATCCGTATAACCGCCCTCATACTGGTGCAGCACTCCGCCTTCCTCAAATGCAAATATCCGTCGTACAACACGGTCAAGAAAATACCGGTCATGCGACACGGTAATCACGATTCCGTCATAGCAATCCAGATAATCTTCCAGAATCGCAAGTGTGGTAATATCCAGATCATTCGTCGGCTCGTCAAGGATCAGTACATTGGGCGCCTCCATCAAAACTCGAAGAAGATTTAAGCGGCGTTTCTCTCCACCTGATAGTTTCTCTATCAAGCCATATTGTTCCTCCGGCGGAAACAAAAACCGGTCAAGCATCGCCGATGCGGAAACCAGTCCATCCTGCGTCCGGACAAATTCTGCCGTATTCTTAATATAATCAATCACTCGAAGCTTTGGATCCATATAGGCAATCCCCGCAGACGGATCCTGTTCCATTTCCTGCGTGTAATATCCAATCTTGATTGTCTGGCCGATCACCACCTCACCGGAATCCGGCGCAATACGCTGATCTATGATCTTCATCAACGTTGTCTTACCGCAACCATTCGAGCCGACAAAGCCGATACGATCCTGCTTCAGGAAAATATAGGAAAAGTCATCGATCAGCACCTTTTCCTTATACGCTTTGTGAATATGGGACAATTCCACGGTAGTCCGTCCCATTCGTGATGAAACAGAACTCATTTCTACCTTTTTGTCCGACTGTAAGCTTTTCTGGTCGCGCAGATTCTCGTAACGCTCGATACGTGCCTTCTGCTTCGTGGTTCTTGCCTTGGCACCTCTTCGTATCCACTCAATCTCTTTCTTTAAAAATGCCTGTCGCTTCCTCTCGCCGGCCTCAAGCGATTCCAGCCGCATTGCACGCGCTTCAAGATATCCCGAATAATTTGCCTCATAACTATAGATTTTTCCACCATCAACTTCTACGATACGATTGCATACACTGTCCAAGAAATAGCGGTCATGTGTTACCATGATCATCGCACCGCGATAATTTTTCAGATAATTTTCCAGCCACTCTGCCATCTGTGCATCCAGATGGTTGGTCGGCTCATCAAGAAGCAGCACATCACACGGTGTCAAAAGAGCCGCCACCAATGCGAGTCTCTTCTTCTGTCCACCGGAAAGATGTCCGGTCTTTTCATCAAAATCATAAATTCCAAGCTTCGTCATCATCGACTTTGCAGAACTCTCAAGATTCCACATCTGCTGTCCATCCTGCACATCATCAGCCTTATGTACGCTTCCTACACTCGCATACGATAGAACACTTTCCAGCACGCTCGCGTCCGGATCAAATTCCGGCATCTGCGGCAGATAATGAATAACGAGCTGGTTCGCATAGATGACCGCCCCACTGTCCGGCTCCTCAATTCCTGCAATCATCTTAAGAAGGGTTGATTTACCTGTTCCGTTAATTCCGACAATTCCAACTTTTTCCTGCTCCTGCAGGTAAAAAGATGTATCCTCAAACACTTTTCTTTGTGTAAATACTTTTGTCACATGATCAACCGTAAGCAAATTCATATGCCTTATCTCCCTCATATCTTAAACGGCTGTCCCGCCACAATCTCTTGAAGCAATGGCAGCCACAATTCTCCCTATCAATAAAAGCATCCACACTTTTCACAGATGCCTGACACAACATATGCATCATAACATTGTTTCTTTCCCAAATTCAATATCTATACCGCAATTCATTCGAATAAAGATGCCAACACCACTTTGCACGTCAATTCTGTGAAGATTTACATTGACGAAGTCCGAGAATATAGTACAATAAGAATAGATTTATTTCAGAAGGGATATATACAAATGCAATTTAACAAGGTCGGCTTTATCGGACTCGGTCTCATCGGCGGTTCGATTGCCAAGAAAATGAAAGCAGATAACCCAAATATTCATATATATGCAACCGCGCACCATGAAGAAACCATCAAAGAAGCGCACCGTGAAGGGCTGATTGACAATGACGCACTGCTTCCCTTGCGCGCACTTCATGACTGTGATGTCATCTTTCTCTGCGCGCCGGTACAGCGCAATCTTGATTACCTGGCTGAACTTAAAAATATCATTCGCAAGGATTGCTATATCACCGATGTCGGCAGCACCAAGACCGAGATTCACAAAGAAGTAATCCGTCTTGGCATGGAAGCAAATTTTATCGGAGGACACCCGATGACCGGTTCCGAGAAGACCGGAATTCTTGCTGCAAATAAAACACTATTGGAAAATGCCTACTACATCATCACACCGACTGCAGTAACACCACAATCCGATGTCGATGATTTCCGTGATTTTGTCCGCTCACTTGGCTCGATTCCGCTCATTCTCGATTATAAAGCGCATGACTACTCGACCGCTGCAATCAGCCATCTTCCACACATGATTGCTTATTCTCTGGTCAATCTTGTCAAGCAAATTGATGACAACAACGAAACGATGAAAACGATCGCAGCCGGAGGATTTAAGGACATCACAAGAATCGCTTCTTCTTCTCCGGTCATGTGGCAGAATATCTGTGCCTCCAACCGTGATCAGCTTCTGATCCTGATGGACAAATACACCTCTCTGCTTTCGCAGCTTCGCGGCTACATTGAAACATCTGATGAACAGGCACTCCTTGACTTTTTTCAGTCTGCCAAGGATTATCGTGATTCCTTATCGCTTCCGAGCATCAAAACGAAATCTACTTACTACGAACTGTTCGTTGATCTGCCGGATGAGACTGGTGGCATCGCCAAAGTCAGCCGCATTCTTGCAGATGCCGGAATCAACATCAAAAATATTGGGATTGTCAATAACCGTGAATTCGAAGAAGGTATTCTTCATATCTCCTTTGCAAACGAGTATTCTCGTTCCAAGGCCAAAGAGCTACTCATCGCCCAGGAATATACAACACACGTCCGTTAAATGCCGGTCACATTCGGTGTTGTCGTGATCAGATTTTGATAAATACGGACGATACCGGATTCATAAGATAAGATTCGAAAATTAGCAGTAGTTCATTTAAAAATGACGCGCGGTGTTATTTTACAGATAAATGTAAAATTTCGCCGCGCGTGATTTGTTTCATACAAATTATTATCGAACAAGCGGAATAAGGATGGGGCTCGGCCTGCGTGACAAAATGGTAAAAACATGGTCCTATTTTCAATTTCCTTCTGTGGGTCATATGATTTCAACCTTCCTCTTGACCTGGATTTCATTTTTCTCCTGTAGGTCACGGCATTCCCTGTTCCTCCATGACCTGGATTTCATTTTTCTCCTGTAGGTCATGACCTTCCCTAGTTCCCCATGACCTAGATCTCATTTTCCTACTGTAGGTCATGCAGTTTCCGATTCTCCCATGACTCAATGATCCAATTTTCTCTCAGGGTCAGTTTGTCGGGCATAGAGAAAAAGAAGTATTACATAGCGCCCCGCTTAACAAAATCCGCAAGAGAATGTCCCGCATGCCGAGATATTTTGAAACTGATTTTCTGAATATAGAAGTTGATTTACTTGTCTATATTCTTAACGTGATGTAGGAGTTAAACATTTACAAATTCATACCATTTTATTATCGAATTCTATTTTGTCTATACAATTAGCGTGAAGTAAAACGCTAAAATACTTAAAAAACATCCCATTTATGTGGAAAAAGTGGATTTGCCTATAATTATAGCGTGATGTATCAATTAAAAAATTTCTAAAACATCACAACAAATTACTCTTTGTTCAAAATGCAACTGTGCCAGAAAAATTTGTATAAAAAAATCACGCGCGGCGAAATCTTACATTTACTTGTAACATAACACCGCGCGTCAATTATTTTATTCATAAAGTCAGTCTGTTTCATTAAATATGACAATCATTTTCTATAGCAGTTAATTCCGTCTATTTTGTCAACCATTTAATCTAACCATTTTTTTCTTACTATAAGACAAATATTTGTCGGTATCAGATATGCATTTTTTAATATACAGATACCGTATTTCTAATCCTACGCCACAAATTTTTGCCGTACAACAGATAGATTATTTCCAATACACAGACACCGGATCCATAGTATAAAAAAGAAAGTTAGCAGCAATCGTATTCGACCAACAGGGCTTTGCATGATTTTAATGACCAACTATTTCATGTTACAGGGCATCGGAGCCATACTTATTTTTGCAGGACAAATTTGCAACTGCTTCACCGTTCCATGACCTATGGCTAATTGCGCCTATCTCAGCCAACTATCCAAAATCGCTGGTGAAGTTGATTTGCAAATTTTCCTGATAAAAATAATCGTATGGTTCGATGCCGTAACTCTGAGAATTTTCCAGTCATTGAAATCGTTCAAAGTCCGTCGACTCAAAAAACTTACTGCTAATTTTCTATCGTTATTCTATTATCCGGTATCGTCCGTTTTCGAAAACCGATCGGTTCACGACGAACCTTAATTTGCCGGAACATCCTTGATGGAGAAACTGATTCTTCCCATCTTGTCCTTGCCAAGACATACCACCTTAACCTTATCGCCAAGTGTCAATACATCTTCTACATGGTTGATTCTCTCTTTTGCGATTTTAGAAATATGAACCATGCCTTCCTTGCCAGGAGCAAACTCGATGAAAGCACCGAATTCTTTAATACTTACAACGGTACCTGTGAAAATCTGTCCTTCCTGGAAATCAGTTGTAATAATCTTGATCATATCGATTGCCTTAGCGATTGCATCCTTATCTGTACCGCATACAGATACAGCGCCATCATCTGTGATATCGATTTTGACACCGGTGCGGGCGATGATCTCATTGATCGTCTTACCCTTCTGTCCGACAACATCACCAATCTTATTTGGATCAATTGTGATCTGCTCGATCTTTGGAGCCCATTCATTGACTTCCTTACGAGGCTCGGCAATTGCCTTGCTCATAACTTCATCCATAATGTACACTCTTGCTTCTCTCGTGCGGGCAATCGCTTCCTCTACGATCGGACGAGTCAGTCCATGAATCTTAATATCCATCTGGATAGCAGTAATTCCGTCGTGTGTTCCGGTTACCTTAAAGTCCATGTCTCCGAAGAAATCCTCAAGGCCCTGGATATCGGTAAGGACAAGATAATCATCATCTGTTTCTCCTGTCACAAGACCGCATGAGATGCCGGCAACCATCTTCTTAATCGGAACTCCTGCAGCCATCAGTGACATACATGATGCACAGGTAGAAGCCATAGAAGTAGATCCGTTTGACTCAAACGTCTCGGATACAGCACGGATTGCATAAGGGAACTCCTCTACAGAAGGAAGTACCGGAAGCAATGCTCTCTCAGCCAATGCCCCATGTCCAATCTCACGGCGTCCCGGTCCCCGGCTAGGCTTTGTCTCTCCAACAGAGTATGACGGGAAATTGTAATGATGCATATATCTCTTTGTTGTAACATTCTCATCTAATCCGTCAATCTTTTGAACTTCAGATAACGGAGCAAGTGTAACGACATCACAGATCTGTGTCTGTCCACGGGTAAACATTGCAGATCCATGAACTCTAGGAATAAGGTCAACCTCTGCGGCAAGCGGACGGATCTGATCAATCGCACGTCCATCCGGACGCTTATGATCCTTTAAGATCATCTTACGAACCGTCTTTTTCTGATACTGATAGACTGCCTCGCCAAGTACTGCAAGCCACTCCTCATTCTCAGCAAAAGCCTCTTCAAACTTCTCTGTAACCTGACGGATGTTCTCTTCTCTTACCTGCTTCTCATCCGTAAATACAGCCTCCTCCATCTGCTCAGGAGTAACGATTTCACGCATGGCTGCAAACATTTCCTCAGGGATCGCACAACTTGTGTACTCGTGCTTCGGCTTGCCAACTTCCTCACGAATTTTATTGATAAACGCGATAATTGTCTGGTTTACATCATGGCACTTATAAATTGCCTCGATCATCTTAGCTTCCGGAATCTCATTTGCTCCGGCCTCGATCATAATCACCTTTGTAGCAGTAGACGCTACTGTCAGTTTCAGATCTCCCTCATCCCAATCCTTCTGGGAAGGGTTGACAATAAACTCACCATTCTTCATACCCATCTGCGTCATAGCGCATGGTCCGTCAAACGGGATATCGGAAATTGTTGTGGAAAGTGCTGCACCGATCATTGCAACCAGTTCCGGACGGCACTCAGGATCTACGGACATAACCATATTATTCAGAGTTACATCATTACGGTAATCCTTTGGGAATAATGGTCTCATTGGACGGTCAATAACGCGGGCCGTAAGAATCGAATTTTCTGATGCCTTACCCTCACGCTTATTAAATCCTCCCGGAATCTTTCCAACCGAATACATCTTCTCCTCAAACTCAACACTGAGTGGGAAGAAGTCAATACCGTCTCTCGGCTTATCCGAAGCGGTAGCTGTCGATAAAACTGTTGTCTCGCCATACTTGAGTAACGCAGCACCATTTGCCTGCGCGCACACTCTTCCGATATCTACGGTAAGAGTTCTTCCGGCAAGTTCCATTGAATAACTTTTGTACATGTTCTCTCTCCTTAATAAAAATTTGCTCATATATGCAGAACCCCGAAACTACTGAACAACGCATATGTCATATGCCCTCTTCAGTGGTCCCGGTAAAAAGTTCCGCAAAAATAAAGTGTGCGCTCGTCGCACACTTTCGCGCGCGAGCGGTATGCTCAGCATAAACTTCATCTCCGCGAGCTGCGCATCCCCGCGGAGCGTTTTGATTCATAGGAAGGAATTTCCTATGAATCAAAAACAAGAGCGGAATATAGCACTCCGCTCTTGAATTACAATTATTTTCTGAGACCTAAACGCTCAATTAAAGAACGATATCTCTCAATATCGATTTCCTTTAAGTAAGATAATAATCCACGTCTCTGACCGATCATCTTAAGCATACCTCTTCTTGAATGGTGATCCTTAGGATTCTCTTTCAGATGCTCAGTGAGCTCCTGAATTCTAGCTGTTAAGATAGCAACCTGAACCTCTGGTGAACCAGTATCGTTCGGTGTTCTGCCATACTCAGCGATAATTGCCTGTTTCTTGTCTTTTGCGATCATTTTTTGATCCTCCTTAAATTTTATTATACCCGATAATCAGCAGAAGGTCGGAGTGTCCATCTACCGAATATGGGCAAAACCATACTAAAACAATATAGCATATGTCCTAGTGGTTTGTAAACAACTTTTTAATTTAAATATCTGACTACACATACCGGTGTGCGATAAAATGCGTTAGAAATTTTAATTCCGGTTCTTGGATTGCTTGCGTGAACAACCTGTCCGTTTCCGATATAAATTGCAACATGATTGATGCCGCTGCCATTACTATAGAAAAACAGATCTCCCGGTTTGGCTTCCGATGAACTTACTCTGGTACCATATGCCGGCTGAGACGCCGCATGATGCGGAAGGGAAACTCCATAATGTGCATATACCTGCATCGTAAATCCGGAGCAGTCCACCCCGCCAGTCAGGCTTGTTCCGCCCCATACATAACGGTTTCCGACGAACTGCAGCGCATACTGGACAAGGGAATAGCCCGTGCCCGATGAGCTGTTTGATGAAGATTCATTCAGTTCCTTAATGCTTGAAGCCGTCGGCAGTTTCTGTGAAACGTCTATATAATCACCGGAAATAAAGCCTTTTTCATCATCAACCTCAACTTTATACCATCCATCCACGATCTTTTCGACGATCAGATCCTCTCCCTCACCGACAAGAGATACAACGGACGAATCGACCGATGGTTTCTTTCGGACACGAAGCGTTGTTGTGTTTACCGTTGCAACTGTAATCACAGCTTTCTCAGCCACCTCAATCGCATCGTCACCGGTATAAAGATATTCGCTCTTTACATAACCGGTAACACTTCCGGACTTAATCTTTGTCCACTCATCCTTTGTGCCAAGAATCTCACACGCATTATTTTTTGTCATTTTACCGACGATTCTACTATCGGTTGTAGCTTTTTTACGGATATTCAGATTGCCTTCACTGATCTTGGACATACCAAGAGTCTCATAACCGCATAATTCGGCAACCGTTTTTTCCGTATCCTCCGATACGGTTTCATCCGTCAGTACTTCCTCCTCTGAAACAGCCGCCGAGCCACCTGTCTTTGCAAGAGGCTGTGCAACTTTACCAAGATTGGTATCTGTCACCTCGACCTTTGACGTATCATACATCAGATCAGCCACGCCGGCAGTTACATCAAGTGATTCAATTTCATTTGCATTCAAAGCAAGTGAAACACCTGCATTCAGGCTGCTTGTGTGATTGTCTTTATTGGAATTGCTGTCGTTTACTGCATATACCGTAACTACACCGGCTACCAATACACATGCAAAAACAGCACAGGCTTTTTTCCTATTAAGATCATTGAATTTCATAGATTCCTCCAAACTGAAAATTCATTTTCAAACGTCTTATGCGAGTATTTTTTTCTCACAACATAGACGAGTATAGCAAGAATATTTCAATTTGTCAACATATGTGTAATATTTTTGTAACATTTTCAAATTATCCGCCAAACGATGCACTGGCCGCCACATCACGCTGCATCTGCTTCTGTAATTCGTCAATGGATGCAAATTTTTGCTCAGGCCGAATATAATGCAGAAAGCAGACTTCCGCCACCTTTCCGTACACATCCTCGTCAAAATCAAGAATATGTGTTTCTACACCGATCAGAGTGCTGTCACTGACCGTTGGTTTACATCCAACGTTCGTCACACCTTTATACCACCTTCCATCCAGAAAAACGCGTGTCGCATACACGCCGTTTGGAGGAAGAAGCTTTTCCTGCGGCAGTTCCATATTGATGGTCGGAATACCAATCTTACGTCCAAGCTGTTTTCCGTGAATGATTGCGCTTTTAACAAAAAACTCATAGCCAAGCAGATGATTTGCTTTCTCAATATGCCCCAGATTAATTTCCTCCCGGATATAGGTGCTGCTGATATCTCTGCCGTCTTCCTGCATCTTATCAAGAACAACCACCTCGTATCCATATTCTTTGGCATACTGTCTTAAGGCCTTATAATCTCCGGCTCTGTTGTGCCCGAAATGGAAATCGCTGCCCACAACAAAGCATTTTACGCGCAGGGAGCGCACCATCCATTCGATGAACGTCTTCGGTTCCATCCCCATAACTTCCGGTGTAAACGGACACTCGATCAGATAATCCACGCCGGTTCTTTCAAAGATCGCATACTTTTCTTCATTTGTCGTCAGCACTCTCGTATCCACCCCGTTAACCTGACGTTTCGGCGGTATGTCAAACGTAAAAACCACGGCTTTATAACGGTACTTTTCTCTCCAGGTGAGCAAATTTTCCATCAAAAGTTCATGTCCGCGATGTAGTCCGTCAAACTTTCCCAGCGTAATAACGGTATCTTCTTCTATTTTAAAATCCAATGTATTGTGAATATATTGCATCATAATTCTGTTTGAAATAATTTAATCGGCTTAAAATCTTTTGTTTCCTCTTTATAAGAAAATAATCCGATAAATGTACCTTCCCATCCATAAAGTCGAATGCAGTCCTGCTTATATTTTTCCTGCATATTACAAATAAATTCTTCCGGAATCCGGTTTCCGTTTCGTACAAGCCGGTCCGCGGTCTCATAAACCGAAGCCTTCTCATACTGCAGAAATACAGAATCCACAGCATGAATAAAACTCTTATCACCGCTCTTGAAGCGTGCTTCAAGCTCGTCCAGTTTTAACGCATCCTCGATTGCAAATGCAGCAACCCGCGTGCGAAGAAGTGATTTCATGCAGCCACCGCACCCAAGCTTCTCTCCGATGTCCTGACAAAGCGTGCGGATGTAGGTTCCCTTCGAGCAGTGCACACGCATGCGCACCTCCGGCAGTTCCACAGAAAGGATCTCAATTTCATGGATTGTCACCGGACGCGCTTTGCGCTCTACGGTAACGCCTTTTCTTGCGAGATCACACAATTTCTGTCCATTCACTTTAAGGGCCGAATACATCGGCGGAATCTGCATGTAATCTCCGATAAAGGAAACGATTGCATCTCTTACCTCTTTCTCCGTTGCCTCAACCGGCCGTTCTTCCAATACCTCGCCCGATAAATCCTGTGTGTCCGTCATAACGCCAAGAAGGAGCACGGCTTCGTACTCCTTATCTTTGTCAGTCAGCAGATCACAGACTTTGGTTGCACGCCCAAGGCACACCGGGAGAACCCCCTCCGCTTCCGGATCGAGTGTTCCGGTATGTCCGATTTTCTTCTGCTGAAAAATACCGCGCATTTTTGCTACAACATCAAAGCTTGTAAATCCTTTTTCTTTATATACGTTTACAATTCCGTTAATCATGTTCCAACCTGTAAAAACTATAATCTTGCCGCAATCTCATCGACAAGTATTGACTCGATTTCATCCAATGCACCCTGCATCGTACATCCGGCTGCTTTCACATGTCCGCCGCCACCGAATTCCATTGCAAGAGAAGCAGCATCAAAGTCACCGTTTACGCGGAAACTTGCCTTATAGGTTCCGTCCTCATTCTCGTAAAGGAATACCGCAACTTTAACATCTTTTGTCACGCGCAGCTGGCTGACAATACCGTCAAGGTGCTTCGGGAGCACATCATACTCCTGCATTTCTTCCTGCGTAATAGAACTTACAATACACTGTCCATCAAGATACAGCCTGCTTTTGAGCAATGCAAGTCCCATGATGCGGTTCTGATTGTATGTCTTCGTGTAGAAAGTATCATCGATGATCTTGGAATAATCAATGCCTTTGTCCATAAGGCGTCCGGCAATGTCCATCGTCTTTGCAGATGTGCAGGAATACTGGAAAACGCCTGTATCATGCACCATACCGGTGTATAAGCACTCAGCGATTTCTTTCGTGATCTTCTCTTCATCCATCAGTTCAAATACAAGCTCACAAGTCGAACTGGCATCCGGGAAAATATAATTATCATCCGCAAATGCCTGATTGCTCACATGGTGATCAATGCAGAATGTATGCGCTGCGTGTTCAAAATATTTTGCAGCATTGCCAAGTCTTCCTGTATCGCCGCAATCCTCTGCAATAAACAGATCAAATGTGATCTCATCCGTGTATTCATTTCGAATATCCGAGGAATGTGCCATAAATTTGAAGATATTCGGAATCGGTTCCAGATAAAGACGCACATCAACCTTCGGATAATAAAGGCGAATGTAGTTGTAGACCGCAAGTGTCGATCCCACACAGTCTCCATCCGGGCGCACATGTCCGGCAATTCCTACTGAAGTCTTGCCTGCAAGAACAGTATCCAGTTTACTCATCCATAGACTCCTTTTGATCTTTTGTTACGTCATCAATCATCTTTGACATGCGGATTCCATACTCGATGGACTGATCCAGCACAAACTTAATCTCCGGTGTGTTACGCAGATTGATGGATTTCGCAAGTTTTACCCGGATAAATCCCTCCGCGCTTTTCAGACCGGCAAGCGTATCTTTCTGTGACTGTTCATCACCGAGAACACTAATATAAGCCTTTGCTGTCTTAAGATCAGGTGCCACTTCCACAGCAACCACACTGGTCATTGGATTGATCCGCGGGTCCTTAATTTCCCCGCGGATAATGTTGGACAGTTCCCGCATAACTTCTTCGTTAATACGAATATTTTTTATACTGTTTTTTCTCATTCTGATTCCTATCTTGGTACTTCTACCATCTTATATGCTTCTACCTGATCAAACTCCTGAATGTCATTAAATCCGTCAAATACAAGACCACACTCAAATCCTGTTTTCACTTCCTTGACATCATCTTTGAATCGCTTGAGTGATGCAAGATCGCCCTCGAAAATCTGCTCGCCTTCACGGGAAATGCGAACCTTACATCCGCGCTCCATCACGCCGTCAAGCACATAGGAACCGGCGATATTGCCGACACCGGATGCCTTGAAGATCTGACGGATCTCAGCATGACCGATCACCTTCTCCTCAAATACAGGATCAAGCATACCCTTCATAGCCGCTTCCACATCCTCGATTGCATTGTAGATGACCTTGTAAAGACGGATATCAACACCCTCGTTGTCCGCTGTCACCTTGGCAACCGGATCCGGACGAACGTTAAATCCAATGATGATTGCATTCGAAGCGGATGCTAGGATAACATCGGACTCGTTAATCGCACCAACGCCGCCATGGATTACCTTAACAACCACTTCATCATTGGAGAGTTTTACAAGCGACTGCTTCACCGCTTCAACAGAACCCTGAACATCGGCCTTAACAATCAGGTCAAGTTCTTTCATGTTACCGGACTGAATCTGTGAGAACAGATCATCTAAGGACATCTTTGCCTTGGTATCCTCGATCAGGCGGTTCTTCTCCTCAGAAATATAAGTGTCAGCAAATGCCTTTGCCTCCTTATCGGAATCGCAGACAACGAATGTCTCGCCGGCTGCCGGTACACTGTTAAGGCCAAGAATCTCAACCGGTGTCGAAGGAATTGCCTTCTTTACGCGGGCTCCCTTGTCATCGATCATTGCACGGACTTTACCATAGCTGCTTCCGCAGGCAATGGAATCACCGACATGAAGCGTACCCTTTTGAACAAGAACGGTTGCGACTGCACCGCGTCCCTTATCGAGCTGTGCCTCAATAACAAGACCTCTTGCATTTCGGTTCGGGTTTGCTTTCAGTTCTAACACCTCAGCCGTCAGAAGGATCATTTCAAGAAGATTGTCGATACCTTCTTTCGTATGTGCGGAAACCGGGCAGAAAATTGTGCTTCCACCCCAATCTTCCGGAATCAGTTCATACTCGGATAACTCCTGTTTAACCTTGTCAATGTTGGCACTTGGCTTATCTATTTTATTAACTGCAACAATAATTTCTACTCCGGCAGCCTTTGCATGATTGATTGCCTCTACCGTCTGTGGCATAACACCGTCGTCAGCTGCGACAACAAGAATCGCGATATCCGTTGAATTTGCACCACGCATACGCATTGCGGTAAATGCCTCATGTCCCGGAGTATCCAGGAATGTAATGTTCTGTCCGTTAATCGATACAACAGATGCACCGATATGCTGCGTGATACCACCTGCCTCGCGGTCTGTCACACGTGTCGAACGGATGGCATCAAGCAAGGATGTCTTACCATGATCAACGTGTCCCATAACGCAGACAACCGGCGGACGGGCAACCATATCTTCCGGATTTTCCTCATCTTCTTTGAGGAGTTCAGCGATCACATCAACTTTTTCCTCCGGCTCACAGATATAATTAAACTCTAATGCAATCTCTTCTGCCGCATCGAAATCAACTTCCTGATTGACGGTTACCATCTGTCCCTTCATGAACAGCTTTTTAACGATCACGGATGGCTGAACTTTCATCTTCTCCGCAAGCTCACGGATCGTCATCTTCTCCGGAAGTGTGATCGTCTTGATTACATCTTCCTCTTCCTTCGGCTTCTGTGGCTGCTGTTGAGGCTTCTTCTTGCCGCCATGTTTCTCTAAGTTCACATAATTTTCCTGACGCTTTCCGCCAAGCTTATCATGTTCCTGTCTTCTGTTATTGTTATTATTTCTGCGGTCGTTGGAACGGCTCTCCTTGCCTCTTACATCATCCGGAGCCGCAGCTGCGCTCTCCTTATTGAAGCGGTTGATTTCCTTATCCAGACGTCCTCTGTTGTTTCTATCATTTCTGTCATTTCTGTCGTTTCCGCGATTGCCACGGTCGTTTCTGTCTCCGTTTGGACGATTTCCGCCGCGGTTACCGCGATCATTTCTGTCTCCGTTCGGACGGCTGCCACGGTCGTTTCTATCTCCGTTTGGACGATTTCCGCGGTCATTACGATCTCCGTTCGGACGATTTCCACGGTCATTACGATCTCCGTTCGGACGGTTATTGTTCTGCTGACGCGGCTTATCATTGCCTGAAGCCTTTGCCGGACGTGACTCTGTAAACTCATCCACATTGTTTGCAGTACGCTCACTGATCGGGCGCATCGCACGCTCACCAACCGGACGCGGACGAATGATACTGTGCTGCTCCTGTTTGGACGCACCGTTATTGTCTCTTCTCGGTCCACGGTTGTTACCACGGTTATTTCCGTTTCCATTACCGTTTCCACCCTGTCCCGGTCGTCTCGACTGTTTACTGTACTGTGCATTAAAGACTGCCGAGATGCTGGACTTCTTCTTTGGGCGCTCTTTGCCGTCTGCACCTTTTGCTTCATCCGCTTTCTTCTCCTCGGCTTTCTGTGCAGGCTTTCTTTCTTCTGTCTTTTGTGCAGAAGGCACCTTTTCCTCCGCCTTCGGCGCAGCTTTCTTTGTAAACTTGCCTCGAACAACCTTCTGGGCTTCATCCTCAAGACCGCTTGACGCACTCTTGACTGCATATTCGGTTGTGCTTAATGCATCAATAATTTCCTGTGATTTTATATTTAACTCTTTTGCGAGTTCATGAACTCTCATTTTTGCCATAAATGAATTACCTCCGTTATTCAGTTTTTTTCATCTCAAGCTTGCTTTCCACCGCTTTTGCCAGATTCTCATCAATGACTGCCAAAGATGCACGAAACTCTTTTCCGATACATCTTCCAAGATCCTCCTTGCTTCCGTAGCAGTAACATGGCACATGGTAAAAATCCGTCATATTGAAGAAACTCTTCTTCGTATTCTCGGATGCCTCCGCAGAGACAATGACCAGATAGGCCTGACCGGTCTTTACCGCCTTTTCCGTGGAAAACTCACCGCTCACTACATTACCTGACTTCGCTGCAATTCCCAGCATGGATAACACTTTATCATTTTGCAAATGTACTCATCTCCTTTTCCAGATTATCGTACACCGCATCCGGGATCGCCACCTTAAGGGAACGCTCCAGTCCTTTGGACTTTCTGGCTTTCTTCAGGCACTCGGGATTGGCACAGATATATGCCCCCCTTCCGTTTTTCTTACCGGTCGCATCAAGCAAAACCCCATCCTCCGTCTTAAGGACACGGATCAGCTCCTTCTTCGCCTTCATCTCGCCGCAGCCCACGCACTGGCGCATCGGAATCTTCTTATTTGCCATAATTATTCCTCAGAACCGGACTCTTCGGATACCATCCCGTCAGAAGCATAATTCTCTTCATAATATCCGTCCTCGTCCTCATAATCGTCTTCGTAATCATTCTCATAATCAATGAAATCACCGGACTCACGTGCCTGTGTCTCACTCTTGATATCAATCTTGAATCCGGTAAGTCTTGCTGCAAGTCTTGCATTCTGACCTTCCTTACCGATTGCAAGGGATAACTGATAATCCGGAACAACAACCTTGGCTGCCTTCTCATCCGCATCTGCGATAACAGAAATAACCTTTGCAGGGCTTAATGCGTTCTGGATCAGGATTGCAGGGTTCTCATCCCAGGTGATGATATCAATCTTCTCACCGCGCAGCTCATTTACAATTGCATTGACACGCGCACCGTTCATACCGACACATGCACCTACCGGATCAACATCCGGATCATTGGACCATACCGCAATCTTGGTTCTGCTTCCTGCCTCACGGGAAATAGCCTTAATCTCGACGATTCCCTCACGCACCTCGGCCACTTCGGACTCAAACAGTCTCTTGACAAGCTCCGGATGCGTTCTTGAAACAAGGATCTTCGGTCCCTTTGGTGTTGCCTTAACCTCAAGGATATATACCTTGATTCTCTCAGTCGGCTGGAATACTTCTCCTTTGATCTGCTCACTCTCTGTCAGAAGTGCATCGGCTTTGCCGAGATTGATGCTGACATTGCGGCCGACATAACGCTGAACGATACCGGTTACCACTTCTTTCTCAAGTCCATTGTACTCATCGTAGATCACCTTGCGCTCTTCCTCGCGGATTTTCTGTAAGATGACGTTCTTTGCATTCTGTGTTGCGATACGTCCAAACTCCTTGGATTTCACCTCAACCTGAACAACATCGCCAAGCTCATACTTTCTGTTGATCATCTGTGCATTGACAAGTGAAATCTGCTCGATCGGATCCTCCACATCCTCGACAACGGTCTTTTCCTGAAAACAATGATATTCGCAGGTATCCGGATCAATGACAACTTTTACGTTGTCTGCCTTGCCGAAATGGTTCTTGCAGGCGGTCAGCAGAGAGTTCTCAATCGCCTCAAGTAAGGTCTCCTTGCTGATATTCTTCTCCTGTTCTAATATATTTAACGCTTCTAATAACTCATTATTCATGATTCTTTCCTCCTATTTGTTGTGTTATCTTACGCTAAAATCTCGAAAAATAATACAATCCATGCGTTTACCAGACAACCGCCTGACGAATCAGTGCGATATCGGCTCTTAGGAATGTACGGTCGCTTCCGTTCTCATCCGTGATCGTCACGCTGTCCTTGTCGTAAGCTTTTAACGTTCCAACAAACTCCTTGCAGCGGTCAAATGCACGATAGGTACGGATCTCAACATCCTTGCCCATGTTACGAACGAAATCCTTTTCCTTTTTAAGAGGTCTTCCAAGTCCCGGAGAACTCACCTCAAAGGTGTACGAATCAGGAATAAAGTCTTCCCTGTCAAGTATCTCGTTCATCTCTCTTGCAACAGCCTCACAATCATTTACTGTGATACCGCCTTCTTTGTCAATGTACGCGCGAAGATACCAGACACTGCCTTCCTTCACATATTCTACATCCACCAGTTCAAAATTCATTCTTTCCAGGATTGGCAGAATGAGGCTTTCTGTCTTTGCTTCGTAAATATCCGCCTTAGACATATGCTTCCACCTCTTTTCTATAGGGTCTAAAACGTGAATTGAGAGAGGACTGATGCCCTCTCTCAACCTAGTTGACTATGTTACTAAAAGAAACTATAACACTCTTTCCTTCTTATTTCAAGGGAAAAAGCGTAATTTCTTGCATTTCTTCTAAAATAAAGTGTGCGCTCGTCGCACACTTTCGCGCGCGAGCGGTATGCTCAGCATAAACTTCATCTCCGCAAGCTGCGCATCCCCTTCATAGGAAGGAACTTCCTATGAATCAAAAAAGACAGATGCGAATTTCACATCTGTCTTAGCAGTCCGTACGGGAATCGAACCCGTGTTTCCGCCGTGAGAGGGCGGCGTCTTAACCGCTTGACCAACGAACCGTTTATTATACTATCATGGACAAGTCCATTCGTCAAGCACTTTTTAATATTTTTTCAAACAACATATACAAACTGTTTTTATTAAACATGAAACTTCGTTGAATGTCCACTTCATTCACCGGATCAAGATGATGCATTTCCTGTAAAAAAAGATAGATGTCACAACTGTGACATCTATCTTCGGGTTGGGCTATTATTAAAATAGTGAGCAGTCCGTACGGGAATCGAACCCGTGTTTCCGCCGTGAGAGGGCGGCGTCTTAACCGCTTGACCAACGAACCGTCTATTATACTATCATAGGGTTCCCGGTTCGTCAAGCATATTTTGTAATTTTTTTATACAAATTCGAAAATTTAAATTTTATACACAACTATAAGACGTGCAACTTAAAGCTTTCGATGTTGCTTCATCCCCTGTGTGAACCAAAACCTGTGCATACACTTTGCATCCCGGTCCACATGATTTGGAATCATTCGAAACGAGCGTTACCATATTGCCGCTGTAGGAGCATACAAACTCGCTGTTGCTGTCAAGTCTTGCACCTGTTAAAGGATAATTGAACTGCATCTGAATGGTCATTCCGTTAACATTTGTTTCCGTTCCGGCATTCAGTGTGCATTCCGCCTTAAATACATGATCCGATCCGTTCCATGTCTGCACATCGCTCACATTGATATTCCAGGATGCTCCTCCACTTGCGAGATAAACCCCCTCATTTGTGTTGCTCAGTGACAGCACCTGTGGTTCTTCATATTTCTGTGTCATATCGATCTCCTCCTTACGAAATAAAATCTATACTCTTCACGAATTAGATTATAATCCTTATACCATTATATGGTCAATTAATTTTTCTCATTACTTCGTATCTCAACACACGATTTCAACAATATAGACAAAAAGCAGATGTTGTAATTAATTACAACATCTGCTTTTTCTTATTCGACTGATTTCGTTATAGAATACTAATTTTCATATCCGTTCGGATTGTTTTTCTGCCATCTCCATGAATCTGCACACATCTCACGGATTCCGTACTGTGCGGTCCAGCCAAGCTCCTTTGCCGCCTTAGACGGATCACAATAGCAGGTTGCAATATCGCCAGGACGACGAGGCTTGATACTGTATGGAATCTTAATTCCGTTTGCTTCTTCAAAATTCTTAACAATATCCAGAACGCTGTATCCGTGTCCCGTTCCAAGGTTGTAGATGCACAAACCGGCTTTTTCCTCGATCTTCTTAAGTGCCTTTACATGCCCCACTGCAAGATCAACTACATGGATGTAATCACGCACACCGGTTCCGTCCGGAGTATCATAATCGTTTCCGAATACCCCAAGTTCCTTTAACTTTCCGACAGCGACCTGAGTGATATACGGCATCAGGTTGTTCGGAATACCGTTTGGATTCTCTCCCATTGTTCCGCTTGGATGAGCTCCGATCGGGTTAAAGTAACGAAGCAGGATGACATTCCACTCATTGTCAGCCTTGTAGAGATCGCTCAAAATCTGCTCAAGCATGGATTTTGTCCATCCGTAAGGATTGGTACACTGTCCCTTCGGGCAATTCTCCGTAATCGGAATCTCTGCCGGATCTCCGTATACGGTTGCAGACGAAGAAAAGATAATATTCTTGCATCCGTTCTGG
The DNA here is from genome assembly GCA_934316545.1 of uncultured Agathobacter sp. GTDB lineage: Bacteria > Bacillota > Clostridia > Lachnospirales > Lachnospiraceae > Roseburia. Next base: position 54,455 of record CAKRDT010000009.1, read on the forward strand.
CGCATCACATCAACCAATGTCAATGTTCCTGCGATATTGTTGTTATAATATTCCCAAGGCTTTGCAACAGACTCTCCAACCGCCTTCAATCCTGCAAAGTGGATACATGACTCAATCTCATTCTCTGCAAAGATCTTATTTAAAATATCACGGTCAAGAATGTCTCCTTTATAAAACTTTGCTTTCTTACCGGTTAAAGCTTCCACTCGTTCCAAAGACTTCTCTGATGAATTGGACAGATTATCCAGTACAACAACTTCATAACCTGCATTCTGCAGCTCAACACAAGTATGGCTTCCGATATAGCCTGCACCACCCGTAACTAAAATTGCCATAATCATTCTCTCCTTTTTTGCATGAAATCATGTTCATTTGTTATACCCATTGTAGCTTAACTGTATTCTCTTGTACAGAATCAAATGTGCAAAAAACATATAATTTTGTTGCATGGTTGTATATTTTCGAGTATGATGCAGATAAACAGATATGCTATGTTTATACGGATCGGAGGTATCAGATGAGCGAAAATTATAAAAATTCTTATAAAGCCACAGACAAAGAATTGGTTTCTCTTAGTGTCTACAATGTCGGCTGCCAACGTTGCGATCCAGGCTATCAGTGGGGACCCGGAATCCGCGATCATTATCTGATTCATTATATCATCTCCGGGAAAGGCACTTATCGTGTCAAAGGCACCACGCATCATCTGCAGGCGGGGGATGTCTTTTTGATCTATCCCAATACCGAAGTCGTCTATCAGGCAGACGACGGCGATCCTTGGGAATATGCCTGGGTTGGCTTCAACGGAAGCGATGCCGCCACCATTCTGACCGCAACCGACTTTTCCTCTATCCATCCGTATATCCACAATGTAGCGCACGGTGACCTGATCAAAGAAAATCTGCTCCGCATCTACGAAATCCGTGGCAACGAGTTCGAGCACCTTGTCGAGATGACCGGCCAGCTCTACCTGACGCTCTCTCTTCTCGTGCGCGACGCCAAGAAAAAGGAAACTTCCAACACCGCCCAGACTTATGTGCAGAAAAGCATCGAATACATCAGCGCCAATTACTCCTATCCGATCACCATCGAGGACATTGCCGCCTATGTCGGACTGAGCCGAAGCCACCTGTTCCGTTCCTTCGAGCTGGTGCTGCATCAGTCGCCCAAAGAATACCTGACGGATTTTCGCATGAAGCAGGCATGCTACCTCTTGCAGCACTCCTCGCTTTCCATTACTGCGATTGCCAATTCCGTCGGCTTTGACAATAGCTTTTATTTTTCACGTTCTTTCCATAAGAAAAAAAACATGTCGCCAAAAGAATACCGGCAGAATCTAAAAAAGACCCCGGAGTAATCTCCGAGGTCTTATATCTTGTCCGAAATTCAAACTGCAGGAAGCAGATTATGCTAACTTAGACTTAGCAAGCTCAACAAGCTTTGCGAATCCTTCTGCATCTGTTACAGCCATATCAGCTAATACCTTACGGTTAAGGTCAGCACCTGCAAGCTTTAAGCCGTGCATGAACTGGCTGTATGAAAGTCCGTTTAAACGAGCTGCTGCGTTGATACGAGCAATCCATAACTGACGGAACTGTCTCTTTCTCTCTTTACGTCCAGCATAAGAACTTGTTAAGGCTCTCATTACGGACTGCTTAGCTACTCTGTACTGCTTAGATCTAGCGCCTCTGTAACCCTTAGCTAACTTTAACGTTCTATTATGTCTCTTCTTAGCGCCTAAACCGCCTTTAACTCTTGCCATCTTAATATCCTCCTTAACAAAATCTTACATGTATGGTAAAATCTTCTTCATATTCTTAACGTTTGTCTTATCTGTCATAGCCGGTTTTCTAAGATTTCTCTTAGTCTTTGTTGTCTTCTTTGTTAAGATATGTCTCTTGTAAGCTTTATTTCTCTTTAACTTTCCAGTTCCTGTTAATTTGAAACGTTTTGCAGCTGCTCTGCTAGTCTTCATTTTTGGCATTGTTTATTCCTCCTTAAAATGTTATCTTTTCTCTGCCAGCACCATACCGATGCTTCTGCCTTCAATCTTCGGTGCTTTCTCCACCACTGCGATATCAGAGAGATTCTCAGCGAAATCATCCAAGATGTGTTTGCTGCTGCTCATGTGCGCCATCTCACGTCCGCGGAAACGAAGAGTGATTTTGACCTTGTTACCTTTTGCAAGGAACTTCTTTGCAGCGTTCATCTTAGTATTCAGATCATTCGTATCAATGTTCGGTGAAAGACGAATCTCTTTAAGTTCAACCGTCTTCTGTTTCTTCTTGGCTTCCTTATCCTTACGAGCCATCTCGTAACGATACTTACCATAATCAATCACCTTGCAGACAGGCGGCTTTGCGTTCGGTGCGATCTTGACAAGGTCAAGTCCTGCCTCATCTGCGATCTTCTGTGCTTCGCGTGATGAAACAACACCGATCTGCTCACCATCCGCCCCGATCAGGCGAACTTCTCTGTCTCTGATTTGTTCATTAATCATTAACTCGCTAATAGTTCCGTACCTCCAATAAAAAATAGTGGATAGGCAGACTATCCACTATTACGTCTAACATAAAGGCATGTTAAAAGTATGAACACTAAGTCGCCCAATTGCGCTTAGGTGAGAGTGGATACTCTACTTGTTTCTAACAACTATTAAAATTTACCATATCCACTTTCATATGTCAACAGGCAAATTTCATTTTTCAAAAAACAATTTTTACAAACTTTATTCCACAGGTTCTGCCGGAATAAATACTCTCTGGTTTTCAACCGGATCCATTTTCGGAACTGCTTCTTTTGCCTCCCTGCAAAACTGCTCCTGAGAGTTTACCAGAACTTTTCCTCTCTTGTCAAGTTTCTCATACTCTCCGTCTGCCTTCAATACTCTTGCCTTCACATTATCTTCCAGTTCCACCTCAAGAATATGAAGTGCCTTTTCCTTAAGCGACTCCTCAAGTACCGGAAAAATAATTTCCACACGGCGGTCAAGGTTACGCGGCATCCAGTCCGCACTTCCCATATAGACTTCCGTAGCTCCGTCATTCAGAAAATAGAAAATGCGGCTGTGCTCGAGGAAGTTTCCGACAATGGAACGCACGGTAATGTTTTCACTGACTCCCGGAATACCGACACGCAGACAGCAGATGCCTCGAACAATAAGGTCAATCTTAACTCCGGCAGCAGATGCCTCATAAAGTGCCTCGATGATTCCTCTGTCACAAAGCGAGTTCATCTTCGCAACGATACGCGCAGAACGTCCCTGCTTTGCATGTTTCTTTTCACGATCGATCAGATGTAAAAATTTGTCGCGCAGCCAGTACGGAGCAAGAATCAATTCATTCCAGGAAAGAGGTTCAGAATAACCGGACAACATGTTAAACACCGCCGTCGCATCCTCTCCGATGCTCTCTTTGCAGGTAAAGATACCGCAATCAGTATATAATTTAGCCGTTGAATCATTGTAATTACCGGTTCCTAGATGAACATATCTGCGAATGCCATCCTCCTCCCGCCGAACCACCAGGGCAATCTTGCTATGTGTCTTAAGTCCAACCAGACCATAGATTACATGGCAGCCTGCCTGTTCCAGCTTTTTCGCCCAGACAATGTTATGTTCCTCGTCAAATCGCGCCTTTAACTCGACAAGAACCGTAACCTGCTTGCCATTCTCTGCCGCCTGTGCAAGTGAGCTGATAATCGGCGAATTTCCACTCACACGATATAGCGTCTGCTTAATTGCAAGCACTTCCGGATCTTTGGACGCCTGACGAATAAAGTCCACAACCGGATCAAACGTCTCATATGGGTGATGCAGGAAAATATCGCCTTTTCGAATCGCCTCAAAAATATCTTCACCAGAAGCAATCTCCGGCACCGGTTGCGGCGTATATGGTTTGTAGCGCAGATGATCGTATCCGTCGATGCCGTATAGTTTCATAAGATAGGTCAGATCGATCGGTCCGGCTATATGAAACACATCTTCCTCTGCCACCTTCAGTTCGGTTTTTAAGAATTTAAGCAGTCTCTTATCTGCCTTCTGCTCGATTTCCAGACGGATAACTTCACCCCACTGGCGCATTTTAAGTTTACTTTGGATCTCTTTTAACAGATCCGATGCCTCATCCTCGTCAATCGTCAGATCCGCATTACGCATGATCCGATACGGATACGCACAAAGCACTTTATAGTTAGAAAAGAGCAAGCCGATATTGCGCTCAATGATCTGTTCCAGAAGAATAAAGGTTTTCGTTCCTTCTTCACCCGGAATCGGCACAAGGCGTGGAAGCACACTCGGCACCTGCACAGTTGCGAACACGGTCTCCTCTTTATTCTGACGACTCGAAAGCAGCGCTGCAATATTCAGTGTCTTGTTGCGGATCAGTGGAAACGGACGGGACGCATCCACCGCCATCGGCGTCAGTACCGGATAAACGCTTTCCGTAAAGTAGCGATCCACAAATGCCGCCTGTTCATCCGTCAATGTCTCATGCTCATCGACCAGATAAATTCCTTCTTTATTCAGAAGCGGAACCAAAGAACGCGTATAGGTACTATATTGTGTCTCAACCAGTTCCCTTGTTGCTTTATTGATTGCTGCAAGCTGCTCCGTTGCCGTCATTCCTGCAATATCGCGTTTCTTATAATTTGCATGCACCATATCCTGTAACGATGCCACTCTTACCATAAAAAATTCATCAAGGTTTGAGGAGGTAATGCTGACGAATTTCAGTCGTTCCAATAACGGAATCGACTTATCGCGTGCCTCGCTTAAGACACGGTTATCAAATTTGATCCAGCTCAGCTCTCTGTTTTCATAAAATTCAGAATTTTTTAAATCAATCTTTGTATCCATGCCTGCCTCCTTAACTATGATATACGCGCTTCTCTTTGAGAATCGGCTTCATACTGTACACATTTTCAAAATAAACCGTCTTCGCCTCAAACAAAGCCTGTTCGAGCGAGATATCTTCAAATGCTTCCACGGTAAATACCAGTCTGCGTTCCCGCACTGCGATCTTAATATTTTTAAACTTCTGCTTATGGCTTTGGTCAAGTGCATTCGCAACACGAAGGATTGCAGAAAGCTTTGCCACACACAGATAATCTTCTCTCGTAAGCCTGTCCGACAGTTCCTCGTACGGATCAAGCGACAACGTATTATACAAAACAACATTGGCTACCAGTTCCCGCTCCTGATGCGTCAGTCCGATAATTTCCGATGCCATAATAATCTGGTAAGCACTTTCCGGAGATTCCGTAAGGCTGACATACTTACCGCAGTCATGCAGGATTGTTGCCACTTCCAGCAGCAGTTTCTCCCGTCTGCCAAGTCCATGCACCTTTTTCATTGCATCAAAAATCTTCGTTGAAAGCTTCGAAAGTGCCTCGATATGCGGCGAATAACTGTGATAATGCTCCGACAGAAATTTGGCTGCTGAGATCACGTCTGCGTCAAAATCATGCGTAATGGGAAGCAGCTTATTTCGTTGTGCATAATCATATGCGATTCCATCCTGAATGTTGGCCCCCGGAACCCATACAGTCTTTGGTTCCACACTCACCACAAGGGTTTTAAACAAAATCATCGCAGGAATGATCAACGGTTCCCTATCATTGGACAATTTTAATTCCATAGCAATTTCTTCAAGGGGCTTATTTTGAAGTTTTTCCACATATTTGACAAACTTTTCGCCTTTGATCTGGCGATCCTTATGTCCGTTTTCATCCATGCGTTTCATCAGTTCCATCGCGTAATCGCTGATCAGAATCACAGAATCCACACTCTCTTCCATATACATCGCGCGGAAAGCTTCAAGCTTCTTGTTCATATATTCTTCAAGCTGTGTTTCGTATTTCTGCTGCGGCATACCACGATCCCCCAACAGATTAAAAAGGCGCATAATACCGGTTTCGATATGCTGCGTTGTGATCAATTTCCCATCCCGGAAAATAGTGATCTGAATGCTCGCTCCACCCACATCAACGACCGCTGCACTTGTCCGGATCATCTTTTCAAAAGTATCTCTCCCCACAACCGACTTATAACTGATAAAACGGTGCTCGGAATTGCTCACGACTTTGACCTGAAAGCCGGTTCGCAGATAAATCTGATCCAGCACAAAAAGTTCATTTTCCGCATCACGAAGAACTGCCGAAGCATACACTTCATAACTGTCCACACGGTAACTTTGCATAATTTCCTTAAACTGTGCTAACGTGTCACACAATTCTTCCACATGCTCATAACCGATACTACCCTTACCGAAAGCATCCTGTCCAAGATCCAAGCGCGATCGTATGTGATCCACCTGATGTACTTTCTTTCTGTCAAGGAATTCAAACACTTTAAGACTGACATCGTATGTTCCGATATAAATAGCTGCAAATGTATGAATTGCCATATCTCCACTCTCCTTTAATATGTACCGAGAATCTTAAAAGAAATCGTCTCTTCCTTCAATCCGCGAAGCGCATTCTGTACTGCGTCGTCCTCAAACGTCCCGTCAAAATCCACAAAGAACCGGTACTCCCAATTCTTATTTTGAAGCGGACGCGACTGAATATTTGTCATGTTCAATCCATTGTAGATAAAATGTGATAATGCGTGATAAAGCGCACCACTCTCATGATTTACCTCAAAACAGATACTGATCCGGCTGGCAGCCTCCGTATAGATTTTCTTTCCGGTAACCACAATAAAACGTGTCGAATTATTTTTATTATTCTGAATCGAATTACGAAGCACCTTAAGTCCGTATATCTGTGCATTCTTTGCACTTGCGATCGCAGCCTGATGCTTATCGCCATCCTCTTTGACTTTGCGCGCCGCTACCGCATTGTTACTGACAGAAAACTTCTCCCAGTTATCATGCTGTTCTAAAAAGTCACTGCACTGCATGATGGACTGCTTATGTGAATACACACTGCTAATGTCCGCTTCATCGGCATCTTCAAGTCCAAGTAAAGCATGATTGATCTTAACAATCTGCTCTCCCACAATATAATTATCATACTCAACAAGCAGATCATAATTTTCAGACACGATTCCGGCCGATGAATTTTCAATCGGAAGTACCGCATAATCTGCCTTGCCCATACGAATCGCTTCCATTGCATCTTTCCATGTTGCAACATGAAAGCTGTCGCAATTTTCTCCAAAGAACATCTCCATCGCTTCCTGCGAATAAGCGCCCTCAAGCCCCTGAAATACAATTCTCGCATTGAAATAATCAAGCGTGTCCACTTTTTCAAATTCCGGCGAATACACGATTCCATGCTCCGTCAGAAGCTGATACTGTTTCTTCCGGCTCATAGCCATAATCTGCTCAAATAATTCGCGGATACCATGTTTTGTAAAATCACAGCTTGCTTTGCCTTCAAGCGTTGCAAGCTTCGAATTTTCTCTTTCCTTATCAAACACCTGCTTGCCGGTATGAATCTTATACTCAGCGACATCCGAAGCAAGCTGCATCCGCTTCTCGTACAAACGCACGATCTCGCTGTCGAGCTCATCGATTTCATCGCGAATTTCCAGTAAATCTCTCATACATTCTCTCCTTTGATTTCTATAAAAAATTTTATCTCACATCCCCCTAAAAGGCAAGTAAACCTTGCAAGTTTATCATGCAAAATGTATACTTTTTATATCCGTTATGATCGAATAAATTGCGCGATATCGCAACAACGGAAGTGATACCGTAACGATATCCCTCCGATATAAGATACAGCTTCATAAACATGCTATGAAATGCAGAAAGGAATCTATATGAAAAAATTTGCCCCAATCCTCACCATATGTTTGCTTGTCATTGCAGCTTCTGTCTGTGGTCTTATTTACCATTACCAGGCAAAGACAAAATATAACGAAAGCTATGTAAACGGAAACACTGCCGGCAATCTCTATAACGCAGGTCTTTTCTGCGAGAGCAACGGAACCGTTTTCTTTGCGAATCCTGATGACAAATACCGCCTGTATTCTATGGATCTGGATGGAAGTAATCTTGCCAGGATCAGCGATGATACCGTCATGTACATTAATGCGGACTCACATTATATCTATTATGTTCGCAACAATGAACGCAACAGCACTCATTTTAATTTCTTTTCATTTAATAACAACAGTTTATGCCGTATTACCCGAAGCGGCAGACAGCTTACTGTCCTTGATCCGGATCCCTGTATCTATGCCACACTAATTGGCAATTACATCTATTATCTCCATTATGACAAGGAACATGCAACAACCCTTTACAAAGTCGGAATTGACGGTGAGGATCGCCAGAAAGTAAACGACTCCTTCCTGTTTACCTGCAGCGCTTTAGGACAGTATTTCTACTCCAACGGCACTACAACCGATGGCTGTCTGTATCGCTACGATACTGCGGCAGATTCCATCGAAGAGATCTATGAATGCAACAGTTACAAACCGATCGTAACCGGTGACAATGATGTCTATTATCTGGACGTCAATCAGAACAATGCGCTTGTACATACCAATATCCAGTTTGACAATCCGCGCACGCTTTCCAACGACAGCATTGATCTCTACAACATCTACGGAAGTACCATCTTCTACCAGAATTATTCCGAAAACACGCCGGCTTTATGTATGATGAAAAATGACGGCAGCGGCTACACAAGACTCGCTGAAGGGACTTATTCAAACATCAATGTAACATCCTACTACATCTACTTTACCGACTTCAAAACACAGCAGATGTACCGCACCCCAACCTCCCATCCGGGAGACATCCAGCCGTTCCATCCGGGCGTAATCAGTGACTAAATATGTACTTATTTCGTTGTTAACAAATCAGGCAGGTCTTTCGACCTGCCTGATTGCATCTTTCCAACTGCATCAACTTAATCATTCCCTTTTGTTTTATTATAACCACATTCATAAGCTCTATATTTTTTTATCATATCCTTTTCCAATAAATCAATATCCTTATATCCGCTATCAGCCAACGGGATGATCATCATCTTAAAACTGTTACCAGCTTTATAGTCAGCATATACATCACCATTACCATGTCCCGTAAAATGTTGATTGATTCTAAAAAATAGTTTTTTTGCCTGACCTACATAATACATATTTTTATTTTCGTTATATATTACATAGACCCCTACTATATCTCCTTGTTGACATGCCTTAAGTTCAAAAAAATCTTTTACAGAGATTACAGATGTCGCATTAGTAAAATTTGAAAACTTAGTTTTCTTTTCTTTTTTTCTCCTCTTAATATACTTGTCAATAGCCTTATACAAATCCTTAACTCTTATTTCCGGATATTTTTCATTGACAAAATCACAAAATGATTTGTTAAATTTTTTGTTCTCACAACACTCTTTTATAATTAAAGCTAATTGTTTTTTAGCATCATTCACATAATTAACCCTTAGTTCATCCTTTTGTGTCGTAATCGATTTTCCTAACTGTTTATACCTTTCCTCTACAACATCATAAGCATAATCTTCGATGATACCATAAACCCATTTATCCTGTAGTGAAACTTTTTTAATGTCAATATGCCTGTTTTGTTTAATTGTTATTACCACCATTCTGACAAACACGCTAACTAGTATAATAACAATTCCCATAAATATTATTTTAAGCAAAAAATCTTTATTTCCTATTCCCCTTAATAATTTCTCAGTCATAGTGTATTCCTTCTTTCATAACTAATTAACAGTATTGCGAACACACTGCAATACCTTCGCCTCACGCTGAATCATAATATAATCAAAATAATCGTCACTTGTATAATCCAGATTTGTCTGAATCGCTTCCCCAAGCGTCACATAGCGAAGCTTAAATCCTGCTTCCGCTTCGTATTCATCCAGATTCTGCTCTCCTACTTCTTTTCTAGTCTGACAAGTATAATAAAAATTCTTCTGTTCAAAAATCGTATGTTCGCTGACATTGCTTCTTTGTCTGCGCATCACGCTTCCAAATTCACGAATCGTCTCCGGAATCACCATAAGCCCGACTTCTTCCTTAACTTCACGAATCAATGCCTCTTTCCTATCCTCATCCTCATGTATTCCACCGCCCGGAAACTTGTAATAATGTTCCTTCTCACTATACACAAGTGCAATCCTGCCATCCTCCCGAAGGATAATTGCCCGCGCCGAAGGTCTGCGAAATACCGTATCGTTTTCCTCGTAATCATGTAAATCCATCTCAAATAATTGCTTCATTTACTCTTCTCCTCTATGCGTTTCTTTCATTTCACTCAAGGCAGTATTTACTCTTCCTCTGTATAAGCTTTAAGAATAATTTTCTTTGATGCATTAAAATCAATAATCATCTTTTTAATGGCACGAACATTTGCTTCTTCTGCCGCTTTCTTTTCCTATCGTTCCATCACTTCACACACTGCCTGAAGTCCTCCTTCCTGATATTTTAAATAATTTCAAGCTTCGCGCTCGAATAAGTGCCTACGCACATTATAAATCTAATAAAAGCCGACATAGATATAGCATGAAACCATCTGGTTTTGGTATAATTGAGTTGCTAGAAACAATTACAAATTGTGGGCTTATGCTATGAACAAAAGTATAACACAAGCAATTCAAAATGATAAGCCGATTTCAGCCTTCCGCTTGACCAAATTTCCACTTTTCTTTTCCTGGTCATGCGGTTTCCGGCTTCTCAATGACCCAGATCTCATTTTTCTCCTGTAGGTCATGGCCTTCCCTGTTTTCCCTTGACCCAGATCTCATTTTTCTCCTGTAGGTCATGGCCTTTCCTGTTTTCCCTTGACCTGGATTTCATTTTTCTCCTGTAGGTCA
>CAKRDT010000010.1 GCA_934316545.1 uncultured Agathobacter sp.
TCGTGTTCAGCGTAGAAGCCCGCCACCGGGTCAGCCCAGCCGGAGCACGCCGCCACAGGAGTTTCGCAATCGCTTAAAACATCTCTATAAGTATAAGGAGGCAATTATGAATACCGTAGTGAAAATCGAGAATCTGGTCAAGCGCTACAAAGAACTCTTAGCACTCGACCATTTAAATCTATCCATAAACGAAGGCGAGATCTTCGGGCTCCTCGGTCCGAACGGCTCCGGTAAAACCACCACGATCAACTGTCTGCTCTCGCTTTTATCCTATGATAAGGGAACGATTGAAATCTTCGGGCAGCCAATGAGCCCAGACAACTATGATATCAAACGTCAGATTGGTGTCGTCATGCAGGATGTTGCTGTCTTCAATGAACTGACCGTAAAAGAAAACATCGAATGTTTTTGCAGTCTTTACGTCAAAGATAAAACTTTATGCAGGAAATATGTCGAGGAAGCGATCGCATTTGTAGGTCTTGAAGATTTTGCAAACTTCTATCCGAAGAAGCTTTCCGGAGGACTGCTGCGCCGACTGAATATCGCCTGTGGCATCGCACACAAGCCGAAACTGATCATCCTCGACGAGCCGACGGTTGCCGTCGATCCACAGAGCCGAAATAAGATCCTCGAGGGAATCGTTGCGCTGAACAAGGAAGGTGCAACCATTATTTACACTTCCCATTATATGGAGGAGGTCGAGCAGATCTGTACCCGGATCGCGATCATGGACAAAGGAAGGCGTATCGCCTTAGGCACCAAAGAAGAGCTCATTAAGATGATCAAAAAAAGTGAGATCATCACCATGGAACTGCCGGTGCTCGCCGATGAAGACCTTGCACAGATCTGCCGGTTACCACACGTTTATCAGGCTGATTATAAGGATCACACTTTAACGATCCTCTGCGACGGCGGCAAACATAATCTGGTACGCGCCCTAAATTATCTGCAGGAGAAGGATCTTGCGATCGGTCATGTGTACTCGCAGCTACCGACACTCAACGATGTCTTTCTGGAGATTACCGGCAAAGCTCTGCGCGACTGAAAACGATCAGCCCACGATATCTCGAAGAGATACCGCAAATGCCCGGACAACTTTCAATGGGCTGATTTTCCATAAAGGAGGTACTTACAATGACGAATTTTAAATATGCTCTTTGGCGCCTCATGCGCAACAAGGCAAATCTATTCTGGATTTTGGTTTTTCCGATCCTTTTGGGCTGCCTGTTCAAAATCGCCTTTTCCAATATTACCGCATCGGAAAACTTCCACACGATACCGGTTGCCGTGGTCGAGGGAGACAGTGCGGATGCAGCTGCTTTCCACACGATGATCGAGCAGCTTTCCGGCGACTCGGACGATGCGATGCTTACCGCTACCTTCTGTGACGACGGGAAAGCACGCACGCTTCTTGAAAAAGGCGAAGTGGACGGTGTCTTCTACTCGACCGATGAAATAAAGCTTGCGATCAATGCCGATCATTCGGATGCTTCCATCAATCAGAGTATTTTACAGTCACTGCTCACGCAGTATTACCTGAACCGCGATCTGATTGTACAGATGCTTGCCGACAATCCAGCCAATATCGAAGCTTTCGTTTCTTCTCTGGGACAGTCGGTGAATCCCCGAAAAGAGGTTTCACTGACGAACAAGGATACCGACACTTACGATCAGTATTTTTACAACCTGATTGCGATGGCTTGTCTGTACACAGCAATAGGGGGAATCAATCTTGCGATCAACAATTCCCCTGATCTGTCCGCACTCGCTGCACGAAAAACAATTGCCCCTGCGAAACGCCGGACGTTTCTGTTTACCGAGCTTGCTGCAAATATTGTCTTTGAATCCATCTTAAACATTGCAGCATTTCTCTTTATCATCGCTGTCTTAAGAGTCCATATGACGGCGCACCTTGGACTTGCACTGCTTACGATCCTGGTATCCACCACGTTTTCCATCACGTTCGGTATGTTCTTAGGCTGCATCGGCCCCAGATCCGAAAGTGGCAAGACCGGACTCATGTTTGCAACCGTAATGCCGATGTGCTTCTTAAGCGGATTGATGATGGGAAACATGCGCATTGTTGTAGAAAAGCATGCCCCGATCGTAAACCGGATCAATCCGGCTGCTTTGATTTCCGACAGCTTTTACACGCTCAACAATTACGACTCGATGAACCGCTATGCACGGGATATTCTCACGCTGCTTTTGATGGCAGCTATCCTGTTTATAGTCTCAACACTCGCCACAAGGAGGAAAACCTATGCAAGTCTGTAAAACCTTTGCCAAAATCGCAAAGAAGAAATTTTCAAATACGATTACCTATTTTGTTGTGTTTTTCGTTCTTCTGATCGCATTCTCATTTCAGGCAGACTCGACCTCCGATAAGCAGTTTCGCGTATCGTCAGTCGATATGTGCATCATCGATCAGGACGAAAGCACCGCAAGCAAAGCATTATGCGATTATCTGACTTCCATCCATAACCGCATCACGCTCGATTCCTACGATCATGAGACCTTGCAGGATAATCTCTACTATCAACAGATCGATTATGTACTGACCATCCCTTCCGGTTTTGAAGGAAATCTCAAATCCGGTGACTTTAAGGATCTCGTGGAGAGCAGCAAGCGTGGGGACAGTGCAAGCGGCTACTTTGTTGACCGCCAGATCGATGCCTTTCTAAATTCCATTGCAGCCTACCTTTCGAGCGGCTTTACACTCGATGATGCGATCCGCGGAACGAACCACTCCTTAGAAAGTGTCCCATCGGTTGACGGCGTCCACTTTACCGACACTTCCAAAAGCGAGGGTTCCCTGATGTACTACTTCTTCCAATACTTTCCGTACATCGCGCTCATGATGCTGCTGTGCGGACTCTCACCGGTATTGATGGAATTTCACAAAAAAAATTTAAGTGCACGCATCCGCTGCAGTGCACTTGCTGATACGCGCATTGCCGCTCAGCTCGGACTGTCCTGTTTTGTGTATGTTGTACTTCTGTGGCTCGCATTCATTGTGATTGCAGTTTGTCTCGCCGGACCGGCACAGTTGTTTAGCACCTCCGGACTACTTGGTCTGCTCAACAGTTTCGTCTTTATACTGATCGCGGCATCCATCGCTTTATTATTAGGTGCTTTTTCGATCGACTTTAACATCGTCAATATGATTGCCAACATTCTCGGGCTCGGCATGAGTTTCCTGTCCGGTATCTTTGTTCCGCAGTCTATGCTCGGAGAAAAAGTGTTGATGATCGGTCGTTTTCTTCCGGCTTATTGGAATGTCCGTATCGTCAATATGCTCGCCCCCTATGCAGACGATGTGCTTTCCATGCACACGTATTGGATGTGTATCGGGATCCAATTGTTATTCTTCCTTGTGCTTTTTACCATGTATCTGGTCGTAGAGCACCGGCGCGCACGCTAACTTCGTGCAGCCTCGTTTCTTCACGAAAAAACTCCCCGTATCCGGCATCTGTCCGGACTTCGGGGAGTTTTTCATTTACGCGAGTAGCGAGAAAAATCGGAGAGCCGCATATTTTCTATTTTACCTGTTCAACCTTTTTTTGAGCCGATGCATACGGCAATCCTTTTCGTTTCACATGCATCCTATAGAAAAACAGTACGATGGCCTCAAGCTTTCTTTTGAGTACGATCTGGATCTCCTCCTTCGGATGGATCGGCTTGACGAGGATCGTGCGGATGCCCGCGAGGTTTGCACCGCACACATCCGTAAAGATCTGGTCCCCGACAAAAAGCGTGTTCGCCGCATTGGTTTCCATTTCCTTCATGGCCTTACGGTAACCTGCCGGCTTCGGCTTTCCGGCTTTATAAATATACTGCACATGCACCGCATCATTAAACATCTTTACCCTTGGTTCCTTATTGTTGGACAGGAGCATGCATTTGAATCCAAGCTCCTTTAAGTGCCGAAACAAAAGAATCGCCCGCTCATCCGCAGGCGCTCCATGTGGGACTAACGTATTATCAATATCAAAGATAATGCCGCGATACCCTTCGTTATACAATTTGTCAAAATCAATGTGATATGTGGAATCTAAATATTCTCCCGGATAGAGAAATGCGCACATAAGTGGTACTCCTTTACTTTTAGGTAATGCACTCATTTCATGCGTACATTACAAATGGAGCAGATGCATTCCAAAGCAAGCACGCTTGCCGGCATCTGCGTAGGTAATGCACTCATTCCATGAGTACATTACAATATGTATTACAGTGAAAAATTCTCTCCGGAGCGCATATTCTGCTGCGCAGCTTCATTCGTCTTCTTTGTGACCGCATCGCTGCTTCCTACGAAATACTGATACTGTTGAAGAACCTGATCCTTGCTGAGATCGGATACTGCCTTCTGTACATCCAGACTCTCAAGATCACTATCTTTTCCCTTGAGTTCATAAGTTTCTCCCTGGCGATAAGTCTGTGCAAAATCGTAGGAATCAAAATTCTGCTCAACCGGTACTTCCGTAACCGTTACCTGAGGCTCTTCCCGCTGCTGCAAAGAGAGCGTCGGCTGCGCTTCTGCGATCTGCTGGCTGCGCAGCGCTTCGGCTTTTATCGAATTGTAATCATAGAATCCTGCATATGGACGAATTCCTGAGATATTCATACCGGTTCTCCCTTCTTCTCAATCGTTATGATTTCAGCATCATTTTCTTTAACTCATTCATGAATGTATTGACATCCTTAAATTCACGGTAAACGGATGCAAATCTTACATAAGCAACCGCATCGAGATCCTTTAACTTATCCATCAGAATCTCTCCGATGAGGGAACTTGGAATCTCTTTCTCCTCACGGTTAAAAATCTCAATTTCCACATCATCGACAAGTCTCGTAATCTGTTCTGCGGAAATCGGACGCTTGTGACAGGCAAGAAGCACACCTGCTTCAATCTTGGTTCTGTCATACTGCTCACGATTATTGTCCTTCTTGATAATGATCAGCGGAATCGTCTCAACCTTCTCATATGTAGTAAAACGCTTGCCACAATCATCGCAGAGACGGCGGCGACGGATCGAATTGTTATCATCGGCCGGTCTGGAATCGATTACTCTTGTATTCTCACTGCTGCAAAACGGACACTTCATCGGATGCTCCTCCTACTAAATTTATATAGAATAAGTATAACTGCCTAAGATTTTGTTGTCAATCATTCGATCACGTTAAATCTTACGCTTCATCTCTTTCTCATTGAACTCTACAAGTATTATATCGGGTCCGATTCGAATAACTTTAGTCCATGGAATACAAAATTCACCATCTCTGCAAAAACAACCGAAATATTTGCCCGGTCCCGGTATGATCAGTGCCTTGATATCGCCGCATTCCTTATCAAATTCCAGATCCCGCACATTGCCAAGGCATCTGCAATCGCTGACGTTGACCACTTCTTTTTCGCATAAATCCGAAAAACGCATAGCATCACCCCAAGATGATACTATGCGCCCTCCTTTATGATTATTCCTGCGGACACCTTTGTTTTGAAAAAAGCATTGACGATTTCTCATCAATGCTTTTATTCTTCTGCCTGCAGTCATCTGACAAACGCAGATAACCATTACATTTACTCAACTCTTTGCTATACATTAAAGCGGAATAAAATTACATCGCCATCCTTGACAACATAATCTTTTCCTTCCATACCGACGATGCCTTTTTCTCTCGCAGCGGAAAGGCTTCCGTTATCGAGAAGATCCTGATAGTTGACTACCTCAGCCTTGATGAATCCACGCTCAAAATCCGTATGAATCTTGCCGGCTGCCTGTGGAGCCTTGGTTCCTTCCTTGATCGTCCATGCGCGGCACTCATCCTCTCCGGCGGTCAGGAAACTGATAAGACCAAGTAACTTATAGCTTGCTGCCACAAGCTTGTCAAGTCCGCTGGATGCTACACCGAGATCATCCAGATATTCCTTCTTCTCTTCGTCAGACAGTTCCGACAGTTCCTGCTCAATCTGTGCGCAGATAACGAATACTTCCGCGCCCTCTTCCTTTGCCATCTCGCGTACCTTAGCAACATGCGGATTGCCAGCTCCATCATCTGCCAAATCCTCTTCCGCTACATTTGCAGCGTAGATGGTAGGCTTAGCGGTCAGAAGATTATATCCCTTGAACCAGATCTGCGCATCGTCATCGTCCGGAACCTCAAACGTTCTTGCCATCTTGCCATCCTCAAGGTGTGCCTTGATTGCCTCTACCAGCTCAAGCTCCTTCGCCAGTGTTTTGTCCATTCTTGCCTGCTTTGCAATCTTTGCGATTCTTCGGTCAAGGATCTCCACATCGGAGAAAATCAATTCAAGATTGATCGTCTCGATATCACGCGCCGGGTCAACCGAACCATCTACATGGATAATATTGGCATCCTCGAAGCAGCGTACCACATGCACGATTGCATCCACCTCACGAATGTTTGCCAGGAACTGGTTTCCGAGTCCCTCTCCTTTGCTTGCACCTTTGACAAGTCCTGCAATGTCCACGAATTCGATGGTTGCAGGTGTTACCTTCTTTGTATGATAAAGTTCACCGAGCTTTACGATTCTCTCATCCGGAACCGCAACGATTCCCACATTCGGATCAATGGTTGCAAATGGATAGTTGGCAGATAACGCACCTGCCTTGGTCAGTGAATTAAATAATGTACTTTTTCCCACGTTCGGGAGTCCGACGATGCCGAGTTTCATGATATCTATTTCTCCTTTGAAAAATTATAATTTTTCTAATATAACGATTTATAGTGTATCACATTCGCGCCTAATTGTACAATTTTTCTTTTTACCGCAATCCTAGGTGCGCAAAGGAGACCTTCTGCCGAAGGTCTCTTCGCCTACGCTGCCATAAATGAGGCAGCACATCTTGCGCTTACTTTCCTGCCACGATATTTGACCACTTGGTATAGTAATTCTTACCGCCAATCTTTTTGATACCGCGAACCTTATAATAGTAAGTGGTTCCTGCAGCGGAAACTGCAGTATTATCCGCATAGGACAGAATGGAAGCATCCACCGTTGTGCTGATTCGTGTATATTTTCCATTCTTGGAAGATGCACAATAAATCTGATATGCATCGACCTTGTCTGCCTTGTTCTTCTTCCATGTAAGGTTCATGGCTGCGATTGTGTTTTTCGTTGCTGCCACTTTTTGGACAGTCAGCTTTACGCCGGTCTTCTTCACAGCGCTGATTGCTTTCAGCTGCTTTGCATATGTATTTACGGTTGCCGTCTTAGCAAGTGCGTAGACAGAGAAATGATTCGTTTCAAAAACATAATACTTTTTCTGAACAGACTTTCCGTTTTTGTCCGTTGTTTTCTCTGTTACGACTTTACCGTTTTTAAATCTCTGGATCGTGCCGTCCTCTGCAATATAGACAGCCTCAAGCTTACTCTTTACAAGAGACTTTGGTATCTCAAGCTTCATCAGAACCTTGCCGTCACCAAACTCGGAAATCTTATCCTTTCCTGCATAGAGAGCCACAGATACAACAGAAGCCTTCGTTCCGACTACCTTGCGGTAATCCTTTGTATCCTCTTTCTTTACGCTGAGTGAAATGGTCTTGTTTTTATCAAGCTGATCCGCTACAACCTCCAAAGCGTCCGCATCAAGCCGAAGCTCTCCATGTGGAGTCTTCAGGCGCAATGCCATATCTGCTTCCCGTAACGCCTCTACCATGCTCTTGCGAAGGGTAACCTTTACCGTATCCGTTGTATCCTTCTGCTCTTCATCAAGCTCACCCGTCTGGATCACAACCTCTGTCGCGTTCTCTTTGATCGCTTTATTGATCAGGTTCTTCTGCTGCTTCTGAGTCAGCTTAACCTCAAGCGTTCCTTCTTCCTTGGTCTCCACAGCCTCTACCTTTACGGAAACCGATTTATCTTCCTTTGCACCTTCGCCATCGGTCGGCTTCTTATCTTCTTCCTTCTTATCGTCCTCTTTCTTATTATCCTCCGTTGATGGAGCCGGAGCAACACCTCCGCCACCACCGGAACCGCCTGAGCTTCCGCCACCCGGTATCACAGGTGTCACAATCTTTGTAAACAACTCTTCCGGAGAAGTAATATCTTTTGTTGCCGTTGCTGCTACTGTCACAGTCTTATCTTCATTGAGTGTTGTAGTCAGTCCATTTTCGTCTGCCCAAGCTTTCAGTGCTGCCTCATCGAGCTGATAACCACTTGCAGGGATCAGCTTAAAGGTTACAGAAGCATTGTTTCTTACCTTGCCTGCCGGAACATTCTCTGCCGGCTTACTAGATGTAAGTTCGCTGATCGTATGGCTCCTACCCTCTGCCGCCACAGTCCACAGACCATCTATAAATGAATCTGTGTTTATCTCCATGGTTTCAGATACTTTAGCAGCCTTTAATGTAACCTCATAAATTCCTTCGGCAGTATATGCAACAATTACCTCATCCGCCATAGCTGCAAATTGTGCCTTCACTTCCTCTAAGGTTGTCACAAGGCCATCCGTCGGCTTAATAGTTAATTTTACGGTTGCACCCTTTCTTACCTGAGCAGATAATGCTTCCGGCTTTGTCTGATCCTCTGCCTTGATCGGTGTCACATAGCTGATCTCACAGTCTGCACTAGTTCCGGTAATAGAAAGTGTACCTGTCTCGATTGGTGCAAAGAATACACGGATTGTCTGCTTTCCTTTATAACCCTCGATCATGTAGGTTGGATCAACCAGTGTCGTTCCCTCACTGTTCATGACCGTAACTGTATTTTCTGCCGTAGGTTCTACCGTTGCATCACCTCTTGTAATCGTCCAATGGTCGACCATCATTCCTTCATCCGGTGTTGCAGTAAATACTACATCGGAACCACCCGGAACAGATTCTCCGGTCGTAACCGGTGCACCATCTGCTGTGGCGGATACGCTTCCACCGCTTGTTGCCTCCGGCGCTTCTACATGGAAATACATCTCATAGGATGTACTTGATACGAGAATTGCTGCGATCTCGATATCGGACTCATTCATTGTGATCTTTCCACCCGGATATCTCTTCGCAGATGAAACATATCGTTTTTCCTGTCCGTTTTCTGTGAATACCCACTGCTCCACCATGCTGCCGCCATTGACAGCCGCTGTAAACTCAATGGATTCACCCTGATACATCTGGAATTCTTCAGTATAAGGCTTATTCTCTTCTACGATATTTCCATAGATATCATAAAGCGTATATACAAGGCTGCCTCGATTTGCAGTCTGAACACTTCCCGTTACCTTGTGACTGATATTGGCACGGAATACCGCTGTCACGCTGACAGCCGCTCCGAGCTCATCGATCGTATAGACATCTGTCTGGCTGCCTGTCGCGCCATCTATAATCCAGTGATCAAACACATAGCCACGATCCGCAACGGCTTTGAATACCACCTTGCTGCCGCCGGCTACCTGACCGCCGCTTGCCGTCTCAACATCGTCCGCCGTAATAACCACACTGCCTCCGGTTGCACCTTCTGTGCTGCTTTGCGCACCGGCTGTCACAACATAATTTTCTCTTACGGTATCCAATGCGATCGTTGTGTTTTGCGTCAGGTTAAAGCTATAAGTATCTGTTGCATCCGTTGCCTGTCCATTAACCGTAATGTGAGCGCCTTCTGCTGCCGCAAAGCCTTTCTTTCTCTCCACATAGATTGTCGTATCACCCTTTACCACTTTACCATCTGTGATGTAGACCTTCTCCTGTGTTGCATCCGCACCTTCCTTCAAATAATACGCCTGAATATCACCTACAAGACTTACCGTGTAGCTGTCTCTGATAAATTTCGCCTGCAGACCGATATCATTTGTTCCAACCGTAATCTGGATCGTGTTTGTTCCATCCTCCGCCGGTGTTCCCTTGTCATAGACCGGCGTATGTCCTGTCTCCGTGGTTACCCACTGTCCAAAGGTGTAACCTGCATCCGGCACTGCTTTAAATGTAAACTCAGCCCCTCTGCTTACCTTTGCACCGGACTCAAAATACTCATCGGATGAGCAGATAATCTTACCTCCCTGCGTGTCGATCAGATTCAGCTTGGTATCCTTCACCTTGAAGTATACCTTAACGGTCGTTGCTCCTGCTTTCATTTCCAGATTCAGACGGTTCGGATTATTGCCGGCTGCCTGCATCTCTTTCGCCGTATAAGTTTCTGCCTTATATCCCGTTGCTTCAACCGTCCATTTTTCAACCTCATAACCCTCATCCGGTGTCGCATAAAGCTGTACTGCTGTTCCTCTTGCAAAAAGTCCTTCCGCTGCGCCGTTTGCACTGATTGCAGACGTGCCGACATCCTTAAGTCCATCCGCCTTCGCATCATATTTCTCTGCGGATACTGTAAGCAGATAGGTCTGTCCGATCACCGTATACTTTGCACCCTCAAACGTAATCTCATAGTTGGCACGCTTTGCCTCCGATGCATCCGCCTCATCCTTCGTAGTAGTCTCCTTATAACATGGAATAATTGTATAATTACCCGGATCCGTATCCTTTGCCAGGGTTACAGCGTTACCTGCCGAATTGTATACCTTATATGTGACATCCAGATCCTTTGCACCGACACCCTCCACATTTGTCTCAAGCTTCGGAGCTTCTGCTGGATCCGTAGGATCCTTGACATCGTCAGCCGGAATCGCACGCACGGTCAATGGCTTCTTTTCTACCATAAAGGCCGCAGATGCAACCATCTTCTCAGAAGCTGCCTCCTTTGTCATCTCGCTCAAAGCTCCTGCAACTCCTGCTGTAGCTGATCCCTGCGTATTTTCCTGCTCATTCCTCACATATGCGTACAATGTATACTGACCAACATCCAGCTTCGTGTCCGCATTAAAGATCTCAAGCTTCTTATCCTTTTCCTTCTGATACTTGTAGATCACATGATCCTTCACTTCTGTTGTGTCAGATTTTCCTGCACTTACCGTGTACAATACCGGTGAAATCTTATCACCGTAGGTAAACCTTGTCACCACCTGATCACTTGCATCCTTTAAATTCAGCGCATATCCATCCGCGCTGCCCACTGCAACAATCTGTCCGATTTCCAGTGCCTGATCCTTGAACACATTGTCTCCACTGTAATAATATTTCACAGTGTAGGTTCCATCTGCCAGTCCTGAAACATCCGCAGATGCCGTTGAATAATACTTATTCTCCGGCTGATTGCCATTTGTCGTGAAAGACTTTGTCTCTGTGCTTGGTATCAGCTTTACCGTCTGTGTGTTGATATAGTCTTTTCCTTCGATCGTAAAGGTGACATTTCCATTCGGTGCTGTAATGTTTCCGGTATTTGCAGAATGCAATTCGAGTTCTGCGTGAATGCCTTTACTATCTTTCTTCTCTCCGTAATTTTGAGCGGTTACCGTGAGGATTCCCTCCGGCGTTCTCTTTGAATATGCAGTCCCAAATGCCTGCGTATAAGCAGAAATCGAGAATTCCTTCTGTGAGGTCGTATCAAAATAGATGACATTGACACGGCATCTGTAGCTTCCCTTGTCTGCTGCGGATGCATTTGTAATTGTCAGTTCATTCGTCTTATATGCCGGCAGATTTACCCACTCACTTCCATTGTACTTCTGCCACTGATAAGACAAGCTCTTGTATTTTTCCGGCTCCTGCACCGTAACCGTTGCTTTGCCTTCCGCATCCGGATAGATTGCCAGCTTTCCGGCATCCTTTCCATCTTCTATCAATCCGTCTACTCCAAGCGTTGGATAGCCAAGCATCGTCTTGGTCCGGCAGGAGAGCGGTTCACTGTAAATACTCACCTTCGGATTATAGGAAGATTCCGTCTGAATCTGATACAAATATTCTGTATACGGACTCAGTCCCTTGTCCGTATAGGAGAACTCATACTTATCCCCTTTCTTCACGCCCTTAGAAAACGGCACATACTGTAAGCGATAGCTTCCGTTTCCATCCGGGAATTCATAATAACGATAAATCTGGAAACCGGAGACATACTTATCATAGCTCCAGGTCAGTGTCACAGAATCCGGTGTTGTCTCTGCCACATCCTGTGCAAAATCCTCCGGAAGAGATGCCGGCTGCTGTACATCCGATACAAGGTAACTTACTACCGGAAAATCCATGTCTGCACTTCTGTAACGATAACAGAAAATCTTCCAGTTCATTCCGTAGCCATACGGCTTTGCCTCTGCCGGCATCGCCTGCAGCTCACCGGAGAAGGAGCTTCCCTCCGTGGAAACACTGACAGAACCACTGCTTCCCTCCGAGCCGGCGATCACACCGACCGTCACGCCTCCTGCACCTGCTCCCGCCTTCGCTTCCACAGAAGTAGAAGACGTATAGCTTGTACTGGTGGACTTGGACATTGCGATCTCCTGACTGATCGTGTCTCCGCCGCCCTTTGAAGTAAAGCCTACCGATGCCGGTGTTCCCTTATACTCTGCGATCACATTGTAGCCCGCTGTACTGGACGGATAAGTGGAAGGATCTCCTACCTCATGGCGCAGAACACTGTCCGCGATTGTCGGAAGAATACTGTAATCCTCCGCAATGCTTTCATACTCACTCAGATCCAGCAGCTTAATGCATGCTTCATGTGGAATATTAACTTCTGATATAATTTTTTCGTACTTTCCGTTTTCATCCGGCACATAGGATTCAAACTGATAGATTTCCATCGGAATCGAATACAATGCAACCTTGTCCTCGCCTGAGGTTGCGCTGTAAGAAATCGTCTGCTCCAGAGAAGACGTATGCTCCGTCTCCCATGTAAAGTTGCTGGTTACCGTAGCTTCTGCTTCCACAGAACCAATCTTTACACCAAACACAGAGAATTCCTGTTCAAAAGCGACATAAGCACCCACTGAAATCGTG
Organism: uncultured Agathobacter sp.; assembly: GCA_934316545.1. Taxonomy (GTDB): domain Bacteria; phylum Bacillota; class Clostridia; order Lachnospirales; family Lachnospiraceae; genus Roseburia. The sequence continues at coordinate 12,832 of CAKRDT010000010.1, forward strand.
GAGCTTGAAGTTGAACCGCTCTCCGAACCGGTGGTACTTGAATAACTGGTGGTCGACTCCGCATAGTTTCCTGACAGATCATCCCGATCTAACAGATCCTTAAAATATGGTGGAGATGCAAGTACCGCAAGCACCTTCGGATCTGTATAACGGTAATCATGTTTTCCTGCATAATTCATATAGCTGGAATCATTGTCCGTGTTCGCAAAGCATAATGAGAAGGAGCTATTGACCATTTCCTTCTTTGACCAATAATTCTTTCCCCATGGGCTGATCATAACATGATTGGTTTCTCCCCACGAATTCTTTGCATATTTCTGTTCAACCTGACTTGTAGCATTTCCCCAGCCTTTAAATACCCAGCGATAGGATTTTCTTCTGATCAATCTGTGGAACCAGTTCTTATAGTAAGCCCGCTTCTCGTATTGCGGAACCTTTCCTCCATCTTCTGTGTAGAACGCTGTCTGATCCACGGTAGAAGACACTTCCTGCGTAACCGTCATCAGTGTGCCCGCTCCGTCCACACCGGTCATATCTCCGGCTGCTCCATCATACTCTACATATTCTTTCTTATTAGCTCCAGGCATAAGCTTATGAACATCCCACGCCTCCGTCAACTCAAGTCCGTTCTTCGTATAACGGAAGATCAGCGAATCAAAATACAGCTTGTTGCCACCATCATCTGACATACTTTTAGAAATGACAGCAGTATTGGCGGTACATAATGGAAGAGAATAAAATAGATATTTATCTCGACCATATGCCATTGCTGCATTGACAAGTTCCTTCTTATCGTTTGTCTCAAAGAGATCAAAATTCTTTTCAATATTTGCAGCAAAATTCTTTCCATTCCATGTGTAGAGTGCCACATAGCGGCTATAAGTATTGCCCTTCTTTAAATCGGAGTCTGCCTGTCCACAGAGGATCAATTCTTCCTCTCCGGTTCCGATATCACCAAATTCAAAGGATGCTCGCACGATATTGCTTGATCCATAAGTGACATCAAACTGCTGGCTTCTCTTAAAGATATCCTTTCCCTTCGCGCCGAACATGACAACCGCCTTGGAGCCCTTGTTCTGTGTCGGACCATAATAATATCCCCAGGTACAGGAGAGATCATCAATACCATCTCTGTCCACGTCTCCGCTTGTCATGGAGATCATATTGGACACTACATTCCCTTCCTTCAGATAATAGGTCCACGCAAGCGACCAGTTGGATGCCTGTTTGTAACCATTATTTTCCGGTTTCTGTAAGGCGTAGATCGCGATTCTGGAATTGTTTTCTTCCGGAATATAGACTGCAACCTCATCCATTCCGTCACCATTCCAGTCACCGGTTGCAACCTGTAGATAATTCTTCAGCTGATAAGGATTCTCCGCGAAGTTCTCTGCCTTCTTATCCGATGCACTTCCATCCTCGTTCTCTACCTTAAGATCCGGATTTCCAAGCTTCTTATTCTGTGAGAGCAGCTCGATTTCTGTACCATATGCCCCCGTTGTGGTTCCTTTTGCATCACCAAATCTCAGATACAGACCACCATCTGCCGCATACTTTTTGCTGTACACCATCGCGATCTGTGAAGATTTTCCGGTTTTATTTCCGTCAAAATTACCGGCTGCCACATCAAACATGACACCCTGATCGGATTCTACATTGTCGATTCCGGTAAGATAGTTTTTGTAGGAATAATTACTATCCTTATTGTGCGTGCCAGAATTCAGCTTCGTATAATTACCGGTCGCACGCAACTCCTCACTTGACACAGTCCCTGTATCTTTTTTACTTAATGCCTTATCTATCGTTTTCAGTCCCGCGCCATCACCATAGAGACTTGCGGTAAGATCGGCATTCTCTCTTTTAGTATCTTTCGATGTCTCACCTTGTGCGGACGCACTACCTGTACCGGCATCCAAATCTTTGTTTAATGTGCCGGCATCCGTGCCCAGCCCGATCGTATACAGCTCCGCTACCGTATTCATCTTGATCGTATCTCTTCCGTACGGATTATCGGTACTGTTCGGATCGTATCCGTCCGGCGCCACGCTGGTATCGATGCCGATCGCAGAGAACGCATCGCCGCCTGAAGATGATGCATTCGCCGCACTGCCCGATTCATCCGCAGCCGCATATACGCTTAGCGCATTTGCCGGAAGCATGGTAACCACCATGGTTGCCGCCAGTATCCAGCCCGCAACGCGTTTGCCTATTGTTCCACTTTGTATTCGTTTTTTCATAAGCGTCTCCTCTCACGTTTTGAATATCTAAGAGTTTCACAAACGTCTATTTGAATATTCTCTGATTAGCATCATTATATCAGCTCGGAAGCGCCTATTAATTTTTTCGACACGAATTACAATTTATACGACATGAATTACAAAACAAAAAAGAGGCTGCTCAATTGTCAACCTCTTCTTGATTCCAATAAACAATTTTATTTATTTTTCTTCTTCTCAAATTCACGCAATTCCCCAAGTGCCTGTCCCCCAAGCAGATAAAGCATGCCGATATTAAAGATCGTCATAAGTCCGATTCCGACATCCCCGAGATCCCACACAAACGTATAGGTTGCGATGCCGCCGATAAAAAGCATCACAAGTGCAAGGATTTTGTACAATGTCTGCCAGATCCACTTGTCACCAAACAAATAGGCGACATTGCTTCTCGCATAAAACAAAATTCCGAGGAACGTCGAAAAACTGAACAGGAATAACGTGATTGCAATAAAGATTACTCCAAACCCGCCAAGATGATGCTTCATCGCCGACTGTAAGAGATCCATTCCTTCCTTGCCAGCGACCACACTCTGCGGTGCCGTCAGCATGATCATCGCGGTACAGCTGCAAATCACGATCGTATCGATAAACACACCAAGTGCCTGTGTCAGTCCTGCGCGAACCGGAGTATCACACTCTGCGGCAGCCGCCGCGCAAGGCGCCGAACCGGAACCGGCCTCATTCGAAAAAAGACCTCTCTTAACACCATTCATCAATACCGCTCCGAATCCGCCGGATACAACCTGACGGATTCCGAATGCTTCCTCAAAAATCTGTCCAAACACCGACGGAAGTACACCGATATTTCTTACAATAATAAATATCGTGATAAAGAAATAACACATTGCCATAATCGGCACAATCACATCGAGCACTTTGACCGTTGCATTTTTTCTTAGCACTATAACCGCTGCAATCGCCACAAGAGCAATCGTTGTATAAAGCGGCTTAATATGAAATGCATTCTCAAAAGACGAAGCGACGGAATTGCTGATTACCTGACTGATTCCGCACCAACAGATCAGCCCTGCGATTGCAAACAACACCGCGATCAGCATGTAGCGCTTTTTCTTTCCGTATTTATCCTCAAAATAATGATGGATATAGTACGCCGGGCCTCCGCGATACCCTCCGTAAAGCGGATCCTTCTCCTTGTGCAGCTGCGCAAGTGTCGCCTCAACGAAAGCCGTAGAAGATCCGATGAGTGCCGTCACCCACATCCAGAATACGGCACCGGCACCACCTGCAGAGATTGCAGCAACCACACCGACCAGATTTCCCATCCCCACGCGTGTAGCCGTTGAAACAATCAGCGTCTGAAAGGTGGATAAACTGTCTTTCTGTTCTTTTTTTTCCAGAAGAGACTTTACCATGTCCGGAAAAAGTCTCAACGGAAGAAATTTCGTTCGTATTGTGAAATAGATTCCGGTCGGAATCAAAAGAATAACTAACAAAGAGATTCCAAGCATGCCTCCTCCGGGCAGCGGAATCCTAATCAGATCTCCCCACAATAAAGAATAGATTTGTTCAATGATTGAAATGATCATTGCTCGTTCCCTTCTGCGCCGCGATAGCGGCTTTATTATTTATTTGCCTTGCCCGGATTTAATCGCGCGATTCGATAACCAGAAGCTGTCCGCCGGACAATTCAATGGATGCTTCATCATCCACGATTTCGTTACTGATTCCCAGAGAATTAAATCCTCCCATCGTATAATCGCAAAGCGGATACTTCACACCCTTTAATGTAACGCCTGTCACCTCTCCACTGTAAGGAATCAGCGACAGATATTTTCCATACTGCTGCTTTTTCTTAAGAATCACCGAATGATCGGTCATGCGGATGCGATTGTGTGCGTCCAGCAGTTCAATGGAAACATGCTCCTCAAGTCCGATTCCAAGCAGACCGATGTTGCCGAGTACATGATCCAGTCTGGTTCCGGTGCCTCCAATAATCGTAATCTCATGCGCTCCTCTTCGGATTGCTTCACGGATTGCAAACTCCGTATCCGTATCATCCTTAACCGGATTCAGTGCGCAGATATCGATTTCTTCATGTTCACGGAAGAATTCCAGGATGTCCGGATCGACCGAATCAAAATCGCCGACAATAATATCCGGCAAAATTTTCGTTCGATACAAAAAATCCATGCCGGAGTCTGCTGCCAGTATGACATCGTATCCACCCCTTTTAATGACTTCTTCCACAAATTCATCGGTCGCTTCCCCACCCGATACAATCAAAAATCTCATTTTTAACCCCGTCCGTTCTTCTGCATAATTTCAAGAAAACTCTTTACATTCTCATTGATATCTCCACGGAATACCGCCGATCCCGCGACAATAATATTGGCACCTGCATCCATCGCTTCGCTGACATTTTCCAGATTGATCCCACCGTCCACTTCAATGTCAACTTTGAGTTTCTCCTGATTCAATAACGCCTTTAGTTCCTTCACTTTATCCAATGTGTACGGAATCAATTTCTGTCCGCCAAATCCCGGATTCACGGTCATAATAAGAACCATATCCACCTTCGGCAGCACGTGGCGGATCATCTCGATCGGTGTCGCAGGATTGAGCGCAACTCCGGCAAGGACGCCCCGCTCCTTGATTGCTTCGATCGTGCGGTCCAGATGCCTGCAGCTTTCCGCATGAACCGTAATAATATCTGCGCCGGATTCCACAAACTCATCCATGTATCGAATCGGTTCCTCAATCATCAGATGCACATCAAAGATACGGTCTGTGCATGAACGAATGGATTTTATAACAGGAAATCCAAAAGAAATACTCGGCACAAAGCAACCGTCCATTACATCAATATGGACGTATTCGGCGCCTGCCTCATCCAGCATCTGCACCTGTTCACCGAGTCTGGCAAAATCTGCCGACAATATGGAAGGTGATAAACAGTTCATATAGGCCTCCTAATACTTACGTTTATTTTTCATTTCTTCATAAAGAAGAACATAATTATCATACCGTACCTGAGAAATTGCTCCCTCCGACACCGCTTCTTTTACTCCACAATCCGGCTCTCCGATATGACTGCAACAAGTAAACCTGCATTTCGGCTCATGCTCCACAAATTCCGGATAGCATCTCCAGAGATCTTCTTTCTCCATCCCCGGCACATCCATGGAACTAAAGCCAGGCGTGTCCATGATGTAGGAATTACTTCCGATCGGAATAATTTCCGAATGACGCGTCGTATGCTTTCCTCTTCCAATCTTGTCGCTGATACTCCCGGTCTCCATCTGCACATCATCCTGCAACCGATTGATGAGCGATGATTTTCCGACACCGGAAGGGCCTGCGACCGAAGTCGTCCTGCCTTCGAGCAGTTGCCGAAGCCTGTCCACATGCAGTTCCTGTTTTGCGCTGGTAAACAGAATCGGATAACCTGCCGGCTCATAGATTTCTCTAAGCCTTCTTTGTTCTTCTTCCGTCACCAGATCGCACTTATTAAAACAGATGGTTACCGGTACATGCTGATACTCCATCATGCATAAAAAGCGATCCAGCAGATTGAAATTCGGATCCGGTTTTGCGGCTGCAAAAATGACAAGAGCCATATCAATATTGGCTACTGCCGGACGGATCAAAGCATTCTTTCTCGGAAGAACTGCCTCTACATTTCCCAACTTTTTTGTTTCATCCAGTACCGCAATTTCTACATTATCACCAACCAGCGGCTTAATCTTCTGATTGCGGAAACTTCCCTTTGCTTTACATTCATAAATTCCGGTTTCCGCTGCGTGAACGTAGTAGAAACCGGAAATTCCTTTTACAATCTTTCCCTGCATAGGTATTCTATTGCTTACTGAAGCTTACGTTGTGCGTCTCTGTCTTCGTTGTTGTGCCGCTTGACACACCCTCTTCATCAACGGTTTCAATCTCCCATGTGATCGTTACCGTTCCCGACTCGCATTCCATATCACTCGCAGAAACCGTAACGGAAGATCCATCCACCTCGCCGGAATCATATGTTACTCCGTCGCTTCCGGTCAGTGTATAGCTTGCACTGACTGCACCCTCAGCACTGTATGACTTAGAGAATTTATAGCTGACTGTTTCAGCACCGAGACTTACAGTAATCGTTACTGTTGTGCCGGCCGGAACCGTCTTACCGCTTGCGATACTCTGCTGGATCACCTTGCCCACTGCAACGGAATCACTGTGTGCTTCCTCGATTGCCACTTTAAGTCCGGCATTGTTTAAGGTGTTCTGGGCTTTCTCCTCACTCATTCCCAAAACGCTCGGCACATCGACAGACTTCTGTCCCTGACTGATTACAATGGTAACCTTGCTTCCGCTTGCCGCCGTACCACCGTTCGGACTCTGTGAAATGACTTTACCGGCATCCACGCTGTCACTGTACTCATACGATTTTTCAACTTTAAATCCTGCTGCAGTAAGTGCGTTGAATGCATCTTTCTCAAGGTTTCCAAGAACACTAGGCACCGCTTTTAAGTCACCGTTTGTGGTGTTATCATCCGTATAACTCTTATTCTCATCACCGGCTACAATGACATTAACCGTAGATCCTGCCGCAATCTGGGTTCCACCTGCCGGATCCTGCTCGATAACCGTTCCTGCCGGTTTATCCGATTTCTGCTCCGCGATGACAAACATAAAAAAGCCCTGTGCTTCCAAAGCACTCTGTGCTTCTTCCTTTGTCCGTCCTGTCACATTTTCAACCGCAACAAGCTGCTCGGTCTGGGTTTCGCTCTCCGTCTGCGTTTCTGTCTGTGTCTGGGTATTCTGTGAATCGGAATCTTTCGAGCGAAAACGGAACAATCCGAACACGCTGCCGATCAGGTAGATGATCACGATCAGAATGATCGCCGCCATCACGATTCCCATAATCGTTACCGCTTTATCAAATTTCGGATTCAGACCGGTTTCTTCTTCCTCGTCTTCTTCCTCTTCATACTCCTCATCTGCATCCGCCGCCTTTGGAGCTTCCGCTGCTGTTTCGACTCCCCGCTGCTCCTTGATCTGCTTTAATTCCTCTCCGCTGATCACTTTGGTCTTTCCATTGTCTACAAGCGGTGTAATCACGACAAAATCCTCATCCGGATTTACCAGCGCCCTTCGCAGATCATTTAAAAGTTCCTCGATCGTCTGGTAGCGGCGGTCCGGATTTTTCTGTGTACACTTTAAGATGATCTTCTCCATGCTGATTGGAAGGTTCTGCGCATAGGTACTCGGCGGCGTCATTTCCTCCTGAAGATGCTGGATCGCCACTGCAACCGTTGTGTCCCCATCGAACGGAACTCTTCCGGTTACCATCTCATACATCACGATACCGAGTGAATAGATATCGCTTCTTCCATCCACAAATCCGTTTCTTGCCTGCTCCGGTGAAGAATAATGCACGGATCCCATCACGTCGGAGCTGATCGTGTTGCTTGATGCAGCTCTTGCAATACCGAAATCCGTAACCTTTACCTTGCCCTCGGTCGAGATAATGATATTCTGCGGCTTAATATCACGATGCGTAATCTGCTTATTATGGGCAGCCTCAATTCCTCTCGCCACCTGAATCGCAATACTTACCGATTCTTTAAACGACAACTGTCCTTTCTTTTCAATGTATGTCTTAAGAGTAATTCCCTCCACATACTCCATGACAATATAGTAAAGCCCCTCCTCGCTTCCTACATCATAAATATTGACAATATTCGGATGCTCCAGTCCCGCCGCAGACTGTGCCTCCGTGCGGAATTTAGCGACAAAGCTCCGATCCTCGGAAAATTCATTACGCAATACTTTGATTGCGACAAAACGGCCCAGAATATGATCCTTGGCTTTATATACATCAGACATTCCGCCTGCACCGATCTTACTGACGATCTCATAACGATCTGCTAAATACGTCCCAACTGTTAACATGCTTTCACCTCATACGAAAATGGTTCTATAATCATTACTGTAATGTTGTCTCTGCCACCGTTTCGATTGGCAGTGGAAACTAAAAGCTCTGCCCGTTCCTCCAAAGGCGCATTGCTAAGGATGATGTCTCTTATCGTATCATCCTCAACCATGTTGGTCAGACCATCGGTACATAACAAAATACGATCATTCTCCTCAAGCTCCACTTCAAAGAAATCTGCCTGAACATCCTCTCCTGCCCCGATTGCCCTTGTAATTATATTCTTATCCGGATGCAATCTTGCATCCGCCTCATTCACCTCGCCGATGCGTACCATCTCTGCGACCAGTGAATGATCTCTTGTTATCTGTCTGATATCCCGGTTGATCACATAAAGCCGGCTGTCTCCGATATTGGCAACATAAAGTTTTCCATCCAAAACCGTAGCAGCAACAAGCGTTGTTCCCATACCGTGCTTGGCCTCGTCCTCCGCCGCATCCTCAATCAGAAGCTTGTTGGCAGTTGCGATTGCCTCCTGTAAAATTGTGACTGGTTCATTTCCCGGACTTCTGGACACTGATGCGACCATACGCTGCGTCGTATAACGCGAAGCATAATCACCGGCTTTATGTCCCCCCATTCCGTCTGCGACGATATAGAGATTCGGGAGATTCCCAACAGAATCATCCGATGCAAAGAAATAATCCTGATTCATTTCCCGCAATGCACCGGTATCCGTAATGGAATACGTCTTCATCCGTTCTATCCTTTCTCTCGTCATAACCTATTACTCCATACTTTGAATATGTTACCATACAAGAACACAAAAAGCAAGGAAAGACCATTTCCCTGCTTCTTGTAAATTCTTTATTTTTCCTCATTCATATACCGCTTACGAAGCTGTCCGCACGCGCCGTCAATGTCGCGTCCCATCTCTCTTCGGACGGTCACATTGATTCCGTTTTTCTCAAGCTTATTCTTGAAAGCGGCGATCACCGCAGCATTGGACTGTACATAATCTCGCTCCTTGATCGGATTGACCGGGATCAGATTGACGTGGCAGTTCATTCCGTGAATGAGCTGCGAAAGTTCTCTTGCATCTTCATCCGTATCGTTGACGCCTCCGACAAGACTGTATTCAAATGTCACTCTGCGCCCTGTCCGGTCAAAATAATATTTGCATGCATCAATCACGTCATGAATGTCATATTTATTGGCAACCGGCATCAGTTCAAGACGCTTCTTCTGGTTTGAGGCATGAAGCGACAACGCCAGTGTGATGGATAGCTTTTCATCCGCAAGCTGACGCATGCGCGGCACGATTCCGCACGTGGACACCGTCAAATTGCGCTGACTGATATTCAGTCCGTTCTCATCAGTCAGCAGAGTGATGAATTGTAACAGATTGTCGTAATTGTCCATCGGCTCGCCGGTTCCCATCACAACGACATTTGAGATGCGCTCCCCGATATCCTGTCCGATCTTGTAGATCTGGTCGATCATCTCGGATGGCTTTAAGCCTCTGACGAGTCCGTCGAGTGTCGATGCACAGAAGCGGCATCCCATCCGGCATCCGACCTGTGAGGAAATGCACACGGAATTTCCATGCTTATAGCGCATCAGCACACTCTCGATGACATTTCCGTCCTCCAGCAGAAAGAGATATTTCCTTGTGCCGTCGATCTGCGAGATCTGTACCTGTTCCTGCTTCAGGTTTGTAATATAACTAACCTCATCGAGTTTTTCACGGAACGCCTTAGACAGATTCGTCATATCGGAAAAAGCATAGACCTGCTTGACATGCAGCCACTGATACAGCTGCTTCGCGCGGAAAGCCTTCCCGCCGATGCCGGCAACAAACTCCGTCAGTTCCGCCAGATTCATAGATTTGATATCGATTTTTTCGTTACTCATCCGTACTCCTTATCATCTTTGCGACAAAGAAACCATCGCTTCCCTCCATCGGGAATATCTGCCGCTGCTCCACGAGTGTAAACTGCGGATGCTTCTGTAAGAACGCCGCAACATTGTCCTCATTTTCTTCTTTATGGATCGTGCAGGTACTGTAGATCAGCTTACCGCCTTTCTTTACATACGGCCAGACCGTATCCAGCATTTTCTGCTGCAACGCAGCCAGATCATGTGCTTTTTCTGCCGTCATCTTATAACGGATGTCACTTTTTCGCCCGATGACACCGAGTCCCGAACAAGGCAGATCACAGATTAAAATATCCGCTTTTTCAACCGATGCTTCATCGAACAGAGTCGCATCCTGCTGCACCGCTTTCATGTTATGAAGATCGTGTCTTAGAATATTTTCTTCAATGAGTCCCACCTTATATTCCGTGAGATCTCTTGCCTCGACCATTCCGCTTCCGGCGAGCAGTTCCGCAAGATGGGAGCTCTTGCCGCCCGGTGCGGCACAGACATCGATAATGTAGTCTCCCTTCTTCGGATCCGCCGCATGTGCAACCGTCATGGAACTGATATCCTGCACATAGAACCAGCCATCCTGAAAGCTGCCAAGTCCGGCTAAGTAATCAAATCCGGATAGAGCAAACGCATACGAAATTCCTGCGATTGCTTCTACTGTCACGCCTTCTTGGCTCAGACGATCCTTTAACTCTTCCGGCGTGCATTTCTGTGTGTTCGTGCGCACCGTAATCTTTGCCGGCTGCATAAACGCCTCCAGCATCTTTTCCGTCACATCCCTGCCGTAGTCTGCATTCCAGCCGTCAATGATCCATTCCGGAACGGAGTAGCGCACACTCTCATTCTGGAATGTCACGTCCTTCCACTCCCTCGCAACACTTCGAAGAACACCGTTCACAAACCCGGACAATCCGGAAAACCCGCGTTTTCTGGCAAGCTTGACCGCCTCATTACAGACAGCCGCATCCGGCACGCCGTCCATGTACATGATCTGATAGACACTAAGCCGCATCAGTTCGCGGATCAGCGGCTTCATCTTCTTTACTTTTGTCTTGGAGAACTGATCGATCACATAATCCAGCGTCAACATGCGCTCGACGGTTCCCTCCGTCAGTCTTGTGAGAAAGGCGCGCTCCTGCTTCGACAGATACTGATATTTGTCCAAAACATCCCTAAGCACCAGATGACTGTACTGCCCGTCACGGTCGATCGCAAGCAGCATGTCAAGCGCCAGTTCTCTTGTATTTGTGCTATTAGTCACGGTCTCTTCCTCCAAAAAGCAGGATGATTCGAAGCAGCTGTAAGATGGCGGCTGCCGCACTTGCCACATAGGTAAGCGCCGCGGCGGTCAGCACTTTTCTCGTTCCGTTTAACTCGTTCTCTCCTAAGATTCCCTGGGAGCGCAGCATCATCATCGCTCTGCGTGAAGCATCAAACTCCACCGGAAGTGTGATAAGCTGGAAGATCACAGCAAATGAAAACAGGATAATTCCAAAATTGATGATCATCATGGACGAACGGTTATTCATCAAAGCTCCGATAATGATCACCGGCCACGCAAGCATCGAACCAAAATTGGCAATCGGCACAAACGCACTGCGCAGACGAAGCGGCACATACCCTCTTGCATGCTGGATCGCATGACCGCACTCATGCGCTGCAACCCCGACCGCTGCAACCGAAGTCGAATTGCATACGGAATCCGACAGGTTGAGTGTCTTATTGGCAGGATTATAATGGTCGGTCAGATTTCCCGACACATGGCGGATCTGTACATCCCCTATGCCTGCCGCCTGTAGGATACGCTGCGCTGCCTGTGCTCCGGTCATGCCGGACATGCTACGGCAGCGCGAATATTTGTTAAACGTTGTCTTGACTCTCGCGGATGCGATCATACAGATGATAGCTCCGATCATAACTAAAATGTAGGTACTGTCCCAATATAAATACATAGCAGCTCCTTTCTTTGCTTCACATGCTTTGCAGAATCTGTGAATCACTCAAACGCTATGCGAAGAAGGTTCCTTCTTCTACCTGATTTCCGCGCAGGAATGCATCCGCTTCCATACGCTTTTTACCTTCAAGCTGTACTTCAAGTAACGCAAGCTGTCCGGCTCCGGTCTGCACGATCAGATCATGCTTATCGGCACGGACGATACAGCCCGGCTGATACTCACTGTCCTCAGCGACAACTTTTGCTTTCCAGATCTTGAAGGTCTTATTATTTAAACGTGTGTAGGCACTCGGCCACGGATTCAATCCTCGAATCAGACGCTCGATCTCTACTGCAGGCTTTTTCCAGTCAATATTGCCAAGTTCCTTTGTAATCATGGATGTGTGTGTGCTCATCTCATTGTTCTGGGGCGTAAAGGTTGCGGTACCTTTTTCCAGCATATCCATCGTCTCGACACAAAGTTTCGCGCCGACATCCGCCAATTTATCAAACAGACTGCCGCCCGTTTCATCCTCCGCCACGCGCACCTCACGCTTTGCGATCATGTCACCGGTATCCAGCCCGACATCCATGCGCATCGTTGTCACACCGGTGATCTCATCCCCGTTGATGACTGCCCATTGGATCGGTGCAGCGCCGCGATACTTCGGCAGCAGCGATGCATGCACATTCACGCAGCCGAAGCGCGGCATATCAAGAATGCTTTTCGGCAGAATCTGACCGAACGCCGCCACAATGATGATGTCTGCATTGTACTTCTTTAAATATTCCACATTCGCATCATCCCTGATACGCTTCGGCTGAAATACTTCGATGCCATGTTCGACAGCACACTCCTTGACCGGCGGAAACTGCATCGCTTTGCCTCTTCCTTTCGGCTTATCCGGCTGCGTAACAACAAGCACTACCTCGTGCCCCGCACGGATGATTTCTTCCAGTGTTCCCACCGCAAAATCCGGTGTTCCCATAAATATTACTCTCATATTATTCGTCTGCACCTTCTTCTTCATACGTGACCTCATGAAGCGGTCCCTCTACTTTTTCTACATACAGATGTCCGTCTAAGTGATCGAACTCGTGACACATGGCACGGGCAAAAAGCTCGGTTCCCTCAACGGTACACTCGTTCATATCCAGATCATAGTATTTTGCTTTCACATAATTTGGTCTTGTCACGGTTCCTGCCTTGCCCGGAACGCTTAAGCATCCCTCGTCGCCGGTCTGCTCGCCGGAACTCTCGATGATCGTTGGATTGATCATGATAAACGGGCCTTCTCCCACATCAATGACAACAAGTCTCTTTAAAATTCCCACCTGTGGTGCGGCAAGTCCGACTCCGTTTGCCTCATACATGGTCTCAACCATATCCTCTGCAAGCGTGCGGATTCTCGGTGTCACCTCCGTGATCGGACGGCATACTTTTTCAAGTACCGGATCTCCCTGTGTTCTGATAGTTCTAAGTGCCATAATTTTTACCTCCTAAAATCCGCTGGACGGATTAAAATCAAATTGAATTGTTACTTTGGAAAAGGCGTTTGTTTTCTTACCAAACTGCTCGAGTGCATCCTTGAGTGCCACAAGCGTCCCGTAATCCGCCGCCTTCATATAAACCATCTTGCGATATATGTCATTGACTTTCGCTACCGTTGCATCTGCCGGTCCTACCACAAGCACACGCTTACCGCTCCTTGTGATTGCGGACTGCAGCTTCTGTGCAATCAGTTCTGCCGTCTGTGCAACGATTGCCTCATTTTCGCCCATGCAGTGCACGACCAGAAGATTTGCTGCCGGCGGATAGGAAAGCATACTCCGATACGCGATCTCCTGCTCGTAGAACGCCTCATAATCCTGATTCTTTGCGGTCTGTATCGCAAAATGCTCCGGATCATAGGTCTGAATGATCGCCTGTCCCGGCTTCTTTCCTCGTCCCGCACGCCCCACAGCCTGCGTCAGAAGCTGAAATGTCCGCTCCGATGCATGGAAATCCGCGACACGAAGCGACATATCCGCGGCAAGCACACCGACGAGTGTCACATTCGGGAAATCATGTCCCTTGACGATCATCTGTGTTCCGATCAGGATATCCGCCTCCTGATTGGCAAATGCCTGCAGGATCTTCTCATAGGAATCTTTCGACCTCGTCGTGTCATAATCCATGCGCAATACCCGCGCCTGTGGAAATCTCTGCTTCACCAAAGCTTCGATTTTCTGCGTTCCCGCCTTAAATCCACCGAGATATTTACTGCCGCATGATGGGCACACCTTCGGCTGCGGTTCCTCATATCCGCAATAGTGGCAGACCATCCTGCCACCGGCATGCTGACTGAGTGATACATCGCAATGAGGACATTTTACCACATATCCGCAAGCTCTGCATGAAATAAATCCGGATACGCCTCTTCGATTGAGAAAAAGCATGGTCTGCTCGCCTTTTTCAAGCCGTTCTTCCATGAGTTCCTGCAATCGTGTACTAAGGATGGAACGGTTGCCTTCCCGCAGTTCTTCTCTTAAATCGATGACTTCACACGTTGGAAGTTCCTTTTCTGCCACGCGTTTCTTTAATTCCAGTAAGTTATAATTCCCGCATTTTGCCTGATAATAGCTTTCCACGGATGGTGTCGCCGATCCGAGCACAACGCTCGCCTGATTAACTCGTGCCCGCTCGATTGCCACTTCTCTCGCATGATAGCGCGGCGCGTTCTCACTCTTATAGGAAGTCTCATGTTCCTCGTCGATAATGATCAGTCCCAGCCTTTCAAACGGAGTAAAAAGTGCCGAACGCGGCCCAATCATGATATCGATGTTTCCCGATTTTGCCCGCTCAAACTGATCATACCGCTCCCCCTGTGAAAGCCTTGAGTTCATGATCGACACACGATCTCCGAAGCGGTTGTAAAAACGCATCACCGTCTGGTAGGTGAGTGCGATCTCCGGAATCAGCACAATGACCTGCTTTTCCTGTTCCAGCACATGTGCGATCAGTTCCATATATACTTCGGTCTTGCCGCTTCCGGTTACTCCTTTGAGCAGATACGTCTGTCTTTTTCCACTATCCCAGTCGCTTACGACTTCGTTGACCACGTCCTGCTGCTCTTTGTTCAATTTCAACCGATACCCGTTCTGCGACAGATGTGCCACCGGATTCCGGTAGCTTGTCGATGTCTCGATGACAACGATTCCCTGTTCCGCCATGCCTTTTATCGTTGCTGCCGACACGTTCAGTTTCTGTGTCACGATTGCATAATCAATTGTGTTTTCCTCAATCAGCTCACGCAGCAGTCTTGCTTTGGCAGTATAATGCTTCGCCTCAAAAAGTGCCAATTTCTGTATTGCATCGTCCCGCGTGATTCCTAACTTTATATTTCTTTTCTCGATCTGTTTCGTCTGCTTTTTGATCGGCAGCACCGTCTTTAAGGCCTGGTTCATGGTCGATCCGTAATTCTTCCGCATCCATCCCGCTAAGGCGATCAATTGCGACTCGATCGGGATACTTCCTTTATGAACACCGATCAATTCCTTTATTTTCGCGACATCGAATTCTGCCTCGTCCGTTACTTCGATGACGTAGCCGGTCAGAGTGCGGCTTCCAAACGGAATATCGACCTGCACGCCCGGCTGTATCAAATCCTGCATTCCTTCCGGAATCCGATACTGAAACGTCTTATCCAATTTATCCAGCGAGATGTCTACGATCACATTCGCGTACGCCACACTCTCACCTCCTTTACCTCTATCATTTTCTATCACATTCGCCCGCTTGCGGGCAGTTCTTTTTCTATCCGTTTGCCCCTAATATCCAACTGAAAAGCGATGGTCTGCCAAACCGGGTATCCCTCTACTTTATTGGAAACCAGCGAATTTTTATCGCAGATTCACAGGGCTTCGGTAAACTCTAGTTATCCAGAATTGGGAATTTTCCGCAATGTGCGTTTCCCTTTTTCTATGATTTATGTCCGCCAAAGTTTGGACAATTCCGAAGGCGGCTGTTCGCCGGGACACAGACTGCGTCCGAGTGATTTTGTGTCTGCCTTAATGGACGTTCGAAGGAAACGTGCCGCCGCTGGACCAACTGTTTGTGAGCAGCACAACATGGTGGCGTTCCAATAAACATAAAGCGAGTTTGGTCGCGGCGGCTCATAGTGACTTCCTGAGGACGTCCATTTAGGCAGACTAAAAATCGCGAGCGCATCTGTGTCCGGCGGACACCGCCACGGAATGGTTCAAACGTTGTCGTACACAAAAATTAAGGGAAACGCACACCGCTGGAAAATTCAGCAATTCTGTCTAAAACCGAGTTTACCGAAGACCTGTGCCCCCTGCTATTTGAAAATTCTCCGGTTTGAATCCTTTGAGCAGATACCCGGTTCGGTAAACCATGCTACACATTTCGTAATCGGGGCAAACGGACAGACAAAAACTGCCCGCAAGCGCCCCGAAATCACCGAAAATGATGCGCTACAGTAAGGTGAGACCGTGGCGCGAAAGCACTGTGTGCACCATAGCCTCGTAAGTACTTTGAGAAGATTCCACCGTATCAAGGATTCCGAAAGATTCCAGTTTCTGCCGGCACTTCGGTCCGATGGCGTAGACATCCATCTTTCGTTTTTCGAAAAGCCAGTTCCGACGATTTTCATTAGTTAAGAAGCGTTCCACAGAGGATGCACAGGTAAAGAGGATTCCGTCATAAGAGATGTCCTCATCCATCCAATCATCGGATAGCGGAACTTCCACGTTTTCGTAAACATTCACGCGTCCGTAGCTGCAGATAGAAACAAGCGTATCCGCAAGCGATTCATCCGCATTCTTCGCGGTCGGATGCCAAAGCGTAATATTGCGGAACGGATCGTTACCGTAATTCGTATCGAGATAGGTTTTCAGTTTCTCCGGAAGACTTTCACTATTGTAGTGCTCCGGTACGAAATCAGCACAAAGTCCGTATTCGCTCAGTTTCTGTGCCGTCTTCTCCCCGATCGCGATCAGCTTCACATGGGATAATGCGCGCACATCAAGCTTCGATGCAAACAGATTTTTCATAAAACAGGTGACCCCATGCCTGCTCGTAAACAGAAGCAGATCCACAGAAGCCAGTTCTTCCCGCCGGTACAACGAAGGAATCCACTCGATGCGGCCAAGCTGTAATTCCTTGACATACGCACCTTTGACGCGCAACAGCTCCGCCAGTTTTGACGGTTCGCTTCCGACCTTCGGAACAAGGTAATGTTTTCCCCACAATGGCTGCTCCTCGTAGAAATTCAATTCTTCACGGAGCGCGACTACATTGCCGACCACAATCATTGCCGGAGATGTAAGCCCAGCCTCCGTGACACGATCCGCAATGTTCGTCAGGTTTCCAATGCAGATCCGCTGCTTCGGCGTAGTGGCATGTGAGATGACCGCAACGGCTGTCATAGGATTACGTCCTACTGTAAGAAGCCCCTCCGCGATCTCAGCGACTTTACTGAGTCCCATCAAAAAAATCAGTGTTTCCGTCGGATCCAGCATCGATGCAAAATCAATCTCCGTTGTCTTATCATGCCGATTGTGAGCCGTAATCACACGAAACGAGGTGGCTACGCCTCGATGCGTGACCGGAATTCCCGCATATGCCGCTCCGGCGATCGCTGATGTCACCCCCGGCACTACAACGAATGAGATACCATGTTCCCGAAGGAACATGCCCTCCTCTCCGCCGCGCCCAAACACATAGACATCACCGCCCTTAAGCCGGACAACGCAGTCATATTCCTTTGCTTTCTTCACAAGAAGGGCATTGATTTCTTCCTGCGGCAGCGTATGGTGGCGGTCTGCTTTGCCGACATAAATACACTCGCAGTCATCCCTTGCATAAGTCAACAATTCCGGCGATGCAAGCCGGTCATATATCATACAGTCTGCTTTTTTCAAAAGCTGCATGCCTTTTTGGGTGATCAGTCCCGGATCTCCCGGTCCTGCACCTACCAGATAGACGATTCCCACAGTTTCTTCCTTTCCGTAATCGATTTACGCATGATGGATGGATCCGATCATTCTTACACATTTGAATTGCCGGGACGCCGGTCCCTTGAAGCAATTACAATCTACCATAAAAGATAACATATCTGCTCTGATCAAACAAGAGCCGCATCTTAGCGGCCGTCCCTAAAACACAAAAGCACTCTAAGAAAACTTAAAGTGCTTCGCCAAATAATTATATTATGTTGATTAGCGGCGTCTCCATGTGCTTCGGTTTACAAGGATCAGCATCGGAAAGATCTCCAGACGTCCCGCAAGCATATCAAAGATCAGAATCAGCTTCGAGAACCACGAGAAGATGCCAAAATTACAGGTCGGTCCCACCATTTCCAATCCCGGTCCGATATTGTTAAAGCACGATACAACCGCAGTAAGGTTCGTGGTCAAAGAAAGTCCGTCAATGGATACGAGCAGAAAGCTTACCAGAGTAATCACAACATACGCTACCAGATAGGTGTTTGTGTTTTCCAGCACATCCTCGCTGATCCTGCGCCCGTTCACGCGTACCACTTCCACACGGTGTGGATTGAGCACCCTTCTTGTGTTGCGGCGCAGATTTTTAAGGAGAAGCACCACACGTCCGCATTTCAATCCGCCTCCGGTACTTCCCGCACAGGCACCCACGATCATGAGCGCAAACAGAATTCCCTTCGAGAAGCTTGGCCACAGATCAAAATCCGTTGTCGCAAATCCAGTCGTTGTCACAATACTGGCAACCTGAAAAGCCGCATGCCTTATCGTCTCACCGATCGTATCGTAATAACCGCGCAGATTTAAGACGATCAGCACAATACTTCCGAGAACGATCGCAAAATACATCCGAAGCTCCTCGTCCTCAAATACCGCTTTGACATGCTTGATCATAAGGAGATAGTAGCAGCCGAAGTTTACACCAAAAAGCAGCATAAATACAGTACATACATTCTGGATATACGGGCTGTACCCGGCGATACTGTCGTTTTTGATACCAAATCCTCCGGTACCTGCCGTACCCATCGCCGTACATACCGCTTCAAAAAGCGACATGCCTCCGAATAACAGGAAGATAATATTCAAAATCGTCAGTAAGATGTACATCATATACAAAATACGTGCCGTAGTACGCATCTTCGGAACAAGCTTTCCAACGGTCGGTCCCGGGCTCTCCGCGCGCAGAAGATGCAGCGTAAAGCCGCTTCCCTTGTCGCCCCTTTCGCCCACAGCCAGAAGGAATACAAGTACACCCATTCCACCTAACCAGTGACTGAAGCTCCGCCAGTAAAGCATGCCTTTGGACAAGCCTTCCACATTCGATAAGATCGATGCTCCGGTCGTAGTGAATCCGGATACGATCTCAAATAATGCATCTAAGAAGTTCGGAATCTCCCCCGACATAAAGAAAGGAAGACATCCCAAAAGACTCATAAAGATCCAGCTCATGCCGACACATACAAGTCCCTCTCTTGCATAGAAGCGCCGTACCGCATGGCGGCACAGAACATACAGAACCGATGCAACAGCGGCTGTAATCACAATGGATAACGCAAATCCCCATATCCCCGGAATATTGCGTTCTAATACACTGATCAACAATGCAGGCAGCATAAATGCAGCCTCCACAAACAGAATCTGGGAAATGAACTTTCCCATCATTTTATAGTTCATAATTTCCTCACTCAAATATATCGTTAATCTGCAAAAGCGCCATACCGCTCTTGGCCACGACGATCAGGGAATCGCCCTTCTGATACATCGAATCACCACTCGGGATCTCCGTCTTGCTTCCGTGACTGATACAAACGATCAGGACATTCGCCTTCGTCTTCATCTCGCGGAGCGGAGTACCGATATAACGAGTCTTCTCATCCACAACAAACTCTAATGCTTCTGCCTGCCCCTCCGCAATATTATGAAGTGTCAGCGCCGCACCTGCCGTATTTTGCATTGCACGCACATAACGCACGATATTATTGCAGCATAATTCTTTCGGACAGACCACGCTTCCAAGTCCTAATGTGTCATGGATATTATGAATCTCCATATGTCCAACCTTTGTGATGACCTGCGGCACGCCACAGTTCTTCGCATAAAGTGAGATAATCATATTCATTTCATCGATTCCGGTCATCGAAACCAAAGCGTCACAGTCTGAGACACCCTCGCTCTCCAACAGGAACTGGCTGCTCGCGTCTCCATGGATCACACATACTTCCTTCGGAAGCTTGTCCGACAACTCCACGCAGCGATCCTCGTCCTGTTCGATCAGCTGTACGGTAACGCCATCCCTCGCAAGACGCTCCGCCAAATAGTAGCCGATTCGTCCGCCTCCACAGATAATAACGCGCTTTGCCTTGTGTGTGATGACACCGAGATTCTTAAGCAAAATCGTCAGATTCTCGGACGGTGCCGTAACAAAGACACGGTCTCCCTCCTGCAATACAAAATGTCCGTCCGGAATCTGGGCAACGCCCTTGCGGCTGACCGCGCAGACCAATACCTTGCATTTGATGATACTGTCCAGATCATTGAGTGCAACATTACAAAGCTTGCTGCCCTCATCGATACGAAGTTCTACGATCTCCACACGGCTTTTGGCAAAGGTATCTCTCTGTAAAAATCCCGGGTACTTGATCAGACGCTCGATCTCTCTTGCCGCCTGCTTCTCCGGATTGACCATCAGTGACAGGGAATACACATCCCGCATCGTAAAAATCTGCTTTCCGTATTCCGGATTACGAATTCTTGCGATCGTATGAATCTTTGGATTCAACCCATGTGCGGTCATGCAGCAAAGCAGATTGATCTCGTCTGCACTCGTTGCCGCGATGAGCAGATCCGCCTTTCTGACGTCAGCACTCTCTAACACGCGCATGGAGGCACAGTTACCCTGTACCCCCATGACATCATATCTTTCCACGCTGGAATCTAATACTTTCTGGTTTGAGTCGATCAATGTAAGATCATGTCCCTCCGCAGACAACTTCTGCGTCAGTGTCAGGCCAACCTTTCCATCGCCGGCAATGATAATCTTCACGAATAAATTCCTCCGATAACATTTATGTGTTTAACATAGACATTATAGCAACTTACCCGTAAAAAGCAAGAAATACTATTCACATTCGTCAAAACTTAAGATTGCCTTGAACAAATCCCCATCGATCTGGATTGCAAAATTACCTCCCATCAGTGCGGTCAGGCTTTGGGCGATCGAGAGTCCCAGCCCGCTTCCTTCCGTATTTCGTGAGCTGTCGCCGCGCACGAACCGCTCCATTAATTCTTCGCTTGAAATGTTTAACTGGTATCTGGATGTGTTGCGGAAGGTCATAATCACCATTCCGTTATATTTTTCCAGATCAATGTACACTCTGGTTCCCGGCTGCGCATACTTACAGATATTGCTCATCAGGTTGTCGATCACACGCCACAGATGCCTTCCGTCCGCCATAATATTTGCCGGTGGTTCCGGAGAACTTACGACGATATCAAGGTCATTCTTCTTCGCGCGGTCCTCAAACTCGCCGACCACCTGTGTGAGCATGACCGTTGCATCACATCTCTCTAAATCCACTTTGATGTTGCCGGTCGATGCCTTGGACGCCTCCATCAGATCCTCGATCAGTTTCTTAAGCCGTGCCGACTGGCGATCGAGCACCTCCAGATACTCCTGCACCTTCGGATTGTCGATCTCTTCTTTTTCCATGAGATCCACATAGTTGATGATCGATGTCAGCGGCGTCTTGATATCATGCGACACGTTTGTGATCAGTTCCGTCTTAAAGCGCTCACTCTTCATCTGCTCATCCACGGCACGGGAGATCCCCTGTCCGAGATTGTTTAAATGATCCGCATGTGCCTTGAATGAACCAATCATCTTCTTTGTATTGATCGGCTGACTGTAATCGCCCTGTACCATACGCTTTCCGCCGTCAAAAATCTTCTTTAACTGGAAAGCAATCTTGAACACAAACGGAATCTCCACTAATTTATATAAGAAGAATAGGGAAATCTCCACTCCGGTATCATAATCGGTTATCCCGATCACGAATAGCTGCAGCAGCGTCAGTACCGTGACTGCAGTGCCGACCCGGACGGAAAGTGCTGTATTCTCACGGATCTTTGCCACCAGCCAGTGAAACGGTCTGCATATCTGATGGCAGACGGTATAATACCAGAATTTTTTTGTTTTCACACGGACCGCCGTACTGGTAAACACAAGAAGCACCAGATACTCTGCAGCTGCGGTCAGAAGGAGCATCAAAGCAACGCCAAGCCCTAAGGTTATATACATAGAGATGAACGCCTCCATACATAACATAACAAGAGCGATGCATCCCGTATCAATCAGTCCGACCATGAATAAAAGAATTCCGTATGGAATCTTATCCACCCAGGTAAGGTGAATCTCATCATCCGTCTTTCTTCTTCCCGCTGCCTGCATCAGAAATACCATGCAGGCCAGAAAGATCATTGCCGATATCACGACCCAGATTCCCGATGTCTGACGAAATACACAAAAGCGGTTTATCAACGGATGAACGGTGTTCAGGTAGTCTTTTGTGGCGTTTTTGAGTGTCGTTTTCTTAATCAGCGGATCCATAACGGACAGATAGACTGTATACTCTTCAATCTGCTTTCCTTTTAAGGATGTTGCGTCATATTCAAAGGTTCCGTCACGATACAGATGATACTCTTTCTCCAGAACCAGTTTCTTCTCATTCGGAATACGGTCAACCGTCTCAATGATCGATAGACCGGCATCCTGAAAAGAAGCCTCATACGAATCAAACAGGAGCACATTATTCTGCTTCATCCACAGTTCGATTGTTTTCTCGTCCAACCGTTTTCCGGTGGTATCCTGTGTGTAATAAGCCTCTCCATTCTCACCTTCTTCGCGGGAAAAGGAGTCATCCGACATATCCGAAGCGGTTTCCCCCGTCCCGTAACAGTAGAATGTATTCATCGTATAATAATTACCGGTGGCACCCTTGCCATAGAACATACCGTCTTCTTTATCATAGACGATCTTCTGTACCTGACGCGTTCTCCATTGCTCCGTCCAGTACCAGTCCTGATTTGCATATCCAAACAGAAGCGACCACATGGAAGGCTGCATGATCTTATTTTCCACATAGCTTTGGGCCGGTACCTTCACAGTGGTCAGCGCCGAATCGGTGTCAAACGATGCATCATTGGTATATAATATTTTTTTCTCGCTTCCATCCGTTGATTCCAATACAACGGAATAGCGGATATTTCCACCATCCAGGCTGCTCCAGTCAATGTTGTTTTGGGTCTCCTGCGATCCGTCACTGCTCGCCTGCTCCGCAAATACGCCGCTATCCTGCAGCAGATAATTTCCATACCCTTCCAGAAGCTGCTTCTGCATCGCTTTTTCCAGTTCCGACTGCTTGATCTGCATTTCCGGTACTGTTCCGAACAGGACAGCCGCCACTGCCGTCACCGCGAGCACAAAGCCACTGATGATGGCAAGCAGCATCGCCACAACTTTCGCCCATGTCTGTTTTCTTAACTCTTCCATTACGTTTCCTCCATTTTATATCCGCGTCCCCAGACGACTTTCAGATAACGCGGCTCCGCAGGATTGTACTCTAATTTTTCCCGCAGATGACGGATATGGACCGCAACCGTATTTTCGATTCCGTACGGACTGTCCTTCCATACCGTCTCATAGATCTGATTCGGCGAAAATACCTCTCCCGGATGCTCCATGAGCAATTTCAGGATGTCATACTCCGTTCTCGTCAGATTGACTTTTTCACCATCCAAAAAGACTTCTTTTGACTTATCATCCAATTCGATTCCGCCGATCGTAATCCGGCTCGGCTGTACCTGTCCGCTTCCAAGCTGCATGTATCTGCGCAGCTGCGACTTCACGCGTGCCTGCAGCTCGACCGGGTTAAAAGGCTTTGTAATATAATCATCCGCTCCGACCGTAAGACCGAGTACCTTGTCTGTGTCCTCGCTTTTGGCCGTCAGAAGGATCACCGGCACATTCGAGATCTCGCGGATCTTGACCATCGCCTCAATGCCGTCCATCTCCGGCATCATGATGTCCATCAGTACCAGATGGATTTCCTTGCTTCTTATGATGTCCAATGCCTCTTTTCCGTTATACGCTTCGTAAACCTGATAACCATCACTCTTTAGGTAGATTCCCAAAGCCGTTACAATATCCTTTTCATCGTCACAAACTAAAATATGATACATAATTAAACCGCCACCTCGTATTCATGATTAATCATAAATACATTGTAGCGGTTTTCTTATGAATTTCCAATGAGGAAACGTATTAAGATTTGATGAAGTTCCTTCCTCTCTTGACGGAGCAGCAAAAATGCGATGGCCGAAAGCCACCGCATCTTCTTCCTGTCTATATTTACTTTACATAAGCCTCCACACTCTTTTTCAGCCGCCGCATGCCGTCTTCCACATTGGCGCGGTTCGTTGCCACATTCAGGCGCAGAAATCCGTCGCCGTTGCTGCCGTACTCGCGTCCCGAGGCAAGATAGAGGCCGCTTGTCTTACGGATAAAGGCGTACATTGCATCCGAATCCGTCGTCAGTGACGAGATATCCAGCCACATCAGATAAGTCGCTTCCGAGTTTACGACCTTCATCTGCGGGATTTCTTTCTTGATATATTCCGTCACATACTGTTTGTTGCCTTCAATATATTCGCGGAGCTGATCCAGCCACTCTTCTCCATAGGTAAAGGCAGCCACGGTCGCACACACGGCAAAAGCGTTCGGCTCCGCCACCTCATCCGTGTTGAGTCTCCTCCACATCTTATGGTGTAACACTCGATTTTCAGCATAGACAGCTGCCGTCTGAAGGCCTGCCAGATTGAAGGTTTTTGTCGGAGCAATACATGTCACACTGATATTGCGACAGGTTTCATTGACCGATGCGAACGGAACATACTCTCTGCCCGGTGCCGTCAGGTCACAATGGATTTCATCGGAAAGTACAGTAACATCATATTTTGAACACAGTTCACCAACTCTTGCAAGCGTCTCTTTATCCCAGATCTTACCGATCGGGTTGTGCGGATTGCACAAGATCATGAGCGTCGTCTGCGGATCCGAAAGCTGCTCCTTAAGTTTTCCCCAATCCACATGGTAGCGCTCCCCATCATAGAGAAGTTTATTCTCTACTATGTTTCTGCCATTATTGTAGATGGAATTAAAAAAGATATTGTAGGTCGGTGTCTGTACGAGAACATTCTCTGCCGGTGTCGTAAGCTTACGCACTGCACTCGAGATTGCCGGAACGATTCCGGTCACGAAGATCAGTTTCTCCGGATCTAGGTCTAGTCCGTGACGCTTTTTCCACCAGTCAACATATGACTTGCTCCACTCATCCGGCAAAATCGAATATCCATAGATTCCCTGCGCCACACGGGCGGCCAATGCATCCTTAACCTGCGGCACTGTCTCAAAATCCATATCAGCTACCCACATCGGCAGTTCATTCTCCGGCACATCCCACTTTAAGGATCCGGTTCCTCTTCTGTTTACCGGTTTGTCAAAATCATATTTCATAATCTTTATTCTGTCCTCATTTCTAATTTCTATTGATACAAATAGAGCCCGGTCATAAAAACCGGGCTCGTATCTCTTACTCTTAAGCTTCTGTTTCAGATGTCGACGTGTTGTTTGTGGATGCACTGTTCTTTGACTTATAGTACTCTTCAAACTTCTTATTTGCAGCATCCATAGTTTTCTGGCTGATATCCGGAAGTTTCTGTCCCCAGGCCTTTGTCGCCTGATCAAAACCTTTCTGCATCGCAGTCTGCATCTTCTTCATCTTGTCCACATCATCGCCGGCCAAAGCGCTTGCAAAATCAAACAAACGATCCGCAGTCTGCTGCACTCCGTAGTATCCATCCTCTGCGATATCCTTCTGTGCCTGCAGCTTTGTCTGCGCATCAACGGTAAAGTCACCCTTTGCAAGAAATTTCCAGATGTCGTTTGCATTTGCATAAGTCGTTGCCTGCTTTGTCATCATCTGCTGAACAAGACTGGTCAACTGCTGCTGACGCGACTCCTGATCTGCCTTAAGCTGCTTTACCAAAGCTGCCCGGTCCTCTGCACTCATCTTATTGACGGAGTAAGTTGCTTTCTTGGAAGAATCCGATGCCTCGTTATTCTTCTCATATACGACACCATCATTCTTCGCGTCCGTTTCCTTTGTAACCGCGCTCTTTTTGGCTGCGTCCTCTTTTTTTGCAGTATCGGAAGCCTTGGCTGCATTCTGTGCATTGTAAGAATCATACACCTGCGTCTGTGACGTTATATTCGCTACACTCATGTTTTCATCCTCCTTGAATTGAACATCGCTGAATCTAATTCCGTTTAAATTCCTGTCACTGCCTGCTGCTAATAGTTATATCGGCATTCTTCAACAAATATTTAGTCCTTCATCCTATCCGGTTCAAATTTTTACAAAGCCTTGATTCTCTCTAATGCCTTAACGGTATTCTCATGGTTACCAAAAGCAGTCAATCGGAAGTATCCCTCTCCGCTTGGTCCGAATCCTGATCCCGGTGTACCTACTACATTGGCCTTCTCCAATAAGTAATCAAAGAATTCCCATGAGGTCATGTTATCCGGAGTCTTTAACCAGATATAAGGAGCGTTTACGCCACCGAATACGGTATAACCGGCTTCCTTAAGCCCTTCCTTGATGGTCTTGGCGTTCTTCATATAATAAGCGACCTGCTCCTTAAGCTGCGCCTTGCCTTCTGCAGAGTATACAGCCTCTCCGGCCCTCTGTACAATATACGGAGCACCATTGAACTTGGTTCCGTGTCTTCTTGCCCACATTGCATTCAGTGATACCTCACCACACTTTAAATCCTTCGGAACTACGGTAAATCCAAGACGCACTCCGGTAAATCCGGCATTCTTAGAGAAGCTTCGAAGTTCGATTGCACAAGTTCTTGCACCTTTGCACTCATAGATGGAATGTGCCACATTATCCTCGCTGATGTAAGCTTCATAAGCAGCATCATAAATAATCACTGCACCGACTCTATTTGCGTAATCAACCCACTCCTGCAGCTGATCCTTGGTAAGTGTTGTTCCCGTTGGGTTATTCGGCAGGCACAGATAGATCATATCCGGAGTCTCCTTCGGAAATTCCGGGACAAAATTGTTCGCTGCGGTACAAGGCATATAGATGACATTACTCCATGTCTCGGTTGCCTTATCATATGTACCGGTTCTTCCTGCCATAACATTGGAGTCTACATATACAGGATAAACCGGATCACATACTGCGATACGATTGTCCGCACCGAAGATTTCCTGAATATTTCCCGAATCACTCTTGGCACCGTCTGAAATGAATACCTCATCGATTTCCACCTGACAGCCTCTTGCCTTATAATCGTTTTCTACGATTGCTTTACGCAAAAACTCATATCCCAGATCCGGAGCATATCCATGAAACGTCTCTGCATGTCCCATCTCATCCACAGCCTTATGCATAGCCTCAATGATCGCCGGCGCAAGTGGCTGGGTCACATCACCGATTCCAAGACGGATAATATCCTTATCCGGATTCGCTGACTGATATGCATTTACCTTTTTACCAATTGTACTAAACAAATAGCTGCCCGGCAGCTTCTGATAATTATCGTTAATCTGAAACATCTTGTTCCTCTCTTTCTTGATTTGCTTCTATTACTATTATGTAGTTCTTATCTCAATCGGAATGTGTAACTGTTAGAATACACTAATCCCAAGCAGTTACAGTTTAGCATTTTATCGCACTACTGTAAAGTCCGGGTTCTTTTGAAAGCTTCCGGCTAACCTTCCTGCATCAGACTCAGGATCATCTGTGAGATTTCAACCAGACCGGTTCCGTTTTCCATGCTCCGCTTTTGTATATACCGGTGTGCTTCCTCTTCCGAAAAATGATTTCGTTCCATAAGAAGCGCCTTTGCCTTCTCGATCATCTGGCGTTCCTCCTCAGAACGCTGTCTGGGTACACGCCTCATCCGCTTGTGCCTGCGATGGATCTCGCCTTCCATCATCTCGATGGTCTGTAAGAGCTCATGCACCTTCATCGGCAGCACAAGGCAGACCAGATTTTTGACCTCGCGCTCCTGCACAGACGTCGGTGAAGCGATCAAAAGCATCTGAAACTCAGGCGGCAGATAATCATGAATCTCCATATACATCATATCGACAAACCTGCTGCCGCAGATCAATATTCCGTTTTCCAGATTATTCACACTTTCCAGTGCCTGCGCTCCGGTCGTACACACAGCCTGAACACTGTATCCGCTTTGTGATAAAATTTTTTTTACATTTTGGGCTGTTTCCTTCTTTGGAAACGCAATTACTATGTTATTCACTGTATTGTCACCTAATCTATGAAACCATTTTATATCTTATAAAGATATTCTTCGATCTCCCAACCGGTAACCTGTGTACGATATTGCATCCATTCGGCTTCTTTTGCCTCAATATATTTACCGGTAATGTGCTGTCCCAATACATTTTGAATAAACACATCCTTCTTCAGTTCGCATATCGCAGCATGCAAATCCGCAGGCAGCGACTCAATGCCTCTGTTCTCCCTCTCATCCGCATCAAATTCATAAATATTCTCCGGCACTTCTTCCGGCGGCTCAATCTTGTTACGGATTCCATCAAGTCCGGCTGCAAGACACACCGCAAGCGCAAGATACGGATTGGCTGCCGGATCCGGATTCCGCAGTTCCACTCTCGTCTCCGGTCCTCTGCTCGCCGGGATGCGGATAAGCGGGCTGCGGTTTGTCGCAGACCATGCGATATAACAAGGAGCCTCATACCCCGGAACCAGTCTCTTGTATGAATTGACAAGAGGATTCACAATCACGGTAATGGCTTTCATATGCTTCATGATTCCGCCGATAAAATAATAAGCCTCTTTGCTCAGCCCCAGTTTTCCGCCTGCATCATCCAAAATATTCTTTCCATCCTTAGCCAGAGACATATTAATATGCATTCCCGAACCATTGATTCCGGTTTTCGGTTTTGGCATAAAGCTTGCAAACAGACCATGTCTCTTTGCGATCGTCTTGACCGCAAGTTTAAACGTCATAATGTTGTCTGCCGCATGCAAAGCCTCATCATATTTAAAATCAATCTCATGCTGTGCCGGTGCCACTTCATGATGAGAAGCCTCAATTTCAAATCCCATATCTTCCAGTGTCAGTACCATATCGCGTCTTGCGTTCTCGCCAAGGTCCACCGGACCAAGGTCAAAATAGCCGGCCTTCTCATGGGTAATGGTTGTCGGCTGCCCATTCTCATCCTGATGGAACAAGAAAAATTCACATTCCGGTCCGACATTGAACGTATATCCCATCTTTTTTGCTTCTTCCAGCTGCTGCTTTAAAATGTAACGCGGATCTCCCTCAAACGGAGTACCGTCCGCACAGTATACATCACAGATGATACGCGCCACCTTGCCCTGCTGAGGTCTCCACGGAAAAATGGTAAAGGTGTCAAGATCCGGATACAGATACATATCCGATTCCTCGATCCGCACAAAGCCTTCGATGGAAGAACCATCAAACATACACTTGTTATTCAGTGCTTTTTCAAGCTGGCTTGCAGTAATTGCAACATTCTTCAACGTTCCAAATATGTCCGTAAACTGTAGGCGGATAAATTCCACATCCTCCTCTTCTACCATACGGAAAATATCCTCTTTCGTATACTTACTCATAGTTCTCTCTCCTTTATATATTGAATTACCCGCTCATAGGACATCGGTCCTCCGAACAGATCAAGCGCACTTCCAATCGTAACATTTAAACGGTTATTCCCAAGCCTTGATAATTTTTCAAGATCTTCATAACTGTGAACACCTCCCGCATAGGTAACCGGAATCCGGCCCCAGTCACCGAGCAGGGATACCAGCGGTTCCTCAATGCCATTCGATTTTCCTTCCACATCCACAGCATGGACAAGGAACTCCTGGCAATACTCTGACAGATGATCCAGCAATTCTTTGCTGATTTTCTCATTCGTAAATTTCTGCCAGCGATCCGTCACAATATAATAACCGCTCTGTCCGTCCGGCAACCTGCGATAGCGGCATGACAGATCCAAAACCAGATGCTTTCTTCCGACCGCCTGATAGATTTTATCAAGATTTTCATAGTTGACGCTTCCATTTTTAAATACATACGATGTAACGATCACGGCCGAAGCTCCGGCTTCAATAAATTCCGCCGCATTGTCCGCAGTCATTCCGCCACCAATCTGAAGGCCTCCCGGATACGTTCTGAGAGCAGCCATCGCCTGTTGCCTGGTTGCCTCATAATATTCGCTCCCCTGCGGATTGAGCAGAATGATATGGCCACCCATAATGTTCTGCTGCCGATACAGTCCCGCGTAGAATGCCGCGTCCTGTTCCGACACAAAATTCTCCGTTGCAAGACTTCCCTGATCCTTCAGCGAACTTCCGACAATCTGTTTGACCTTACCGTTATGAATATCAATACACGGTCTGAATTGCATCTTTTCTCCTTACCACATCTAAAAAATGGGCATAGAAAGTCCTTGTGTGGCTTCCTTGCCCTTCCTTATTATATGCTATTAAAAATCGTTAGAACCAAACAAATTATAGCACAAGCCTCCTTATTTGTGAATCATTTTATTTATTAGAAAAATAACGTTGTTTTATAAGTAATAATGCACCTTACATCCCTTGACACTCCCGCATTATTTTGCTATTGTATATACAATTATTTTTAAAAGTTTGAGTTTACAAAAAAGAAGAAAGTGAGGAAATTAGAAAATGGGTACTATTATCGGCGAAGGAATTACATTTGACGACGTTCTTCTGGTACCTCAGTATTCTGAGGTAACTCCGAACATGATCAATCTTACAACACATCTTACCAAGAAGATCGTTTTAAACATTCCTATGATGAGTGCTGCGATGGACACTGTTACAGAATCCAAGATGGCAATTGCAATGGCAAGACAGGGTGGTATCGGTATCATCCACAAAAACATGTCTATTGAGGCACAGGCAGAAGAGGTCGATAAGGTAAAGCGTTCCGAGAACGGTGTTATTACCGATCCATTTTTCTTATCTCCTGATCATACATTACAGGATGCTGACAATCTTATGGCAAAGTTCCGCATCTCCGGTGTCCCTATTACAGAAAACGGACGCCTTGTCGGAATCATTACCAACCGTGATTTAAAATTTGAAACTGATTTCACTAAGAAGATCAGCGAATCCATGACTTCCGAGGGATTGATTACCGCTCCGGAAGGAATCACTTTAGAGGAAGCAAAGAGCATTCTCGCCAAAGCAAGAAAAGAGAAACTCCCGATCGTAGATAAAGATTTCAATCTCAAGGGACTTATTACAATCAAAGATATCGAGAAACAAATCAAATATCCGCTTTCTGCCAAAGATGAGCAGGGACGTCTTCTCTGCGGTGCCGGTGTCGGTATCACCGGTAACATGATGGAGCGTGTTGAGGCTTTAGTAAACGCACATGTTGACGTCATTGTTGTTGACTCCGCACATGGACATTCCAAGAATATCTTAGAGGCAGTCAAGAAGATTAAAGCTGCTTACCCGGACTTACAGGTTATCGCCGGAAATATTGCAACCGGTGCTGCTGCCAAGGCTCTTATTGAAGCAGGCGCAGATGCTGTCAAAGTCGGTATCGGACCTGGTTCCATCTGTACAACCCGTGTCGTTGCAGGTATCGGTGTGCCACAGATTTCCGCAATCATGGATTGTTACGAAGTAGCGAAAGAATATGGAATTCCGGTGATCGCAGACGGAGGAATCAAGTACTCCGGTGATATGACCAAAGCTCTTGCAGCCGGTGCTAACGTATGTATGATGGGTTCTATGTTTGCAGGATGCGATGAGGCACCTGGTACATTCGAATTATTCCAGGGTAGAAAATACAAAGTATACCGTGGAATGGGTTCCATTGCAGCCATGGAAAACGGAAGCAAAGACCGTTACTTCCAGGAGGGTGCTAAGAAGCTCGTTCCGGAAGGTGTTGAGGGTCGTGTAGCCTATAAGGGAACACTCGAAGATACGGTATTCCAGTTAATCGGTGGTATCCGCTCCGGTATGGGTTATTGTGGTTGTGCAGATATCGAGACCTTGAAAGAAAACGGAAAGTTTGTTAAAATATCCGCAGCATCTCTTCGTGAGAGCCATCCGCATGATATTCATATCACAAAAGAGGCTCCAAACTACAGTACCGACGATCACTAATTGATGCATTAAATTTTTAAATATGAGGTGAATTTTTTGACCCCTGGTGACATAGTACAACTTATTATTTTAATACTTTTACTGCTGCTCTCTGCGTTTTTTTCATCGTCAGAGACAGCTCTTACCACCGTCAATAAAATACGCATGCGTACCCTGTCTGAAGCCGGAGATAAACGGGCAGACAGGGTTCTGCACGTTACTGACGATTCCGGCAAGATGCTTTCTGCCATCCTGATCGGTAATAATATCGTGAATCTGTCAGCATCTTCCCTGGCGACTTCTCTTGCGATCAAATCCTTCGGAAGCGTCGGAGCCGGAATTGCTACCGGAATCCTTACTTTTCTGATTTTGATTTTCGGTGAAGTGACCCCTAAAACGTTGGCAACCATTAAGGCGGATTCCATTGCTCTGGCCATTGCCGGAATCATCGCATTCCTGATGAAGATACTCACACCAGTCATCTTCATTATCAACAAACTTTCGATCGGACTTCTGTTTCTCCTTCGCATTAATCCAAAAGATGCAACCCAGCAGATGACAGAAGAAGAACTCCGTACCATTGTTGATGTCGGTCAGGAAACCGGAGTGATCGAGAACGAAGAACGCGACATGATCCATAACCTCTTCGACTTTGGTGATGCCGAAGCCAAAGAAATTATGGTGCCGCGTATTGATATGACCTTCGTTCAAATAGATGCAACCTATCAGGAAGTGCTTGATGTATTCCGCGAAGATATGTTCACACGGCTTCCGGTATATGAAGATACCACAGACAATGTCATCGGAATCATCAACATGAAGGATTTTCTTCTCGAAAAAGATGATGCTGACTTTTCCGTTCGTTCCATGCTCCGTGAACCGTATTTTACATATGAGCACAAGAATACCGCGGATCTTTTTCTGGAGATGCGTAAATCATCTATTTCTCTTGCTATCGTCCTCGACGAATATGGTGTTACCGCCGGACTGATCACGCTTGAAGATCTTCTTGAGGAAATTGTCGGCGAGATTCGCGACGAATACGACGAGGATGAAGTCGATGACATCACACCGATTAACGACCGTGAATTCTACGTTTTAGGCTCTGCCAATCTTGATGATGTCAGTGACGCATTAGGTTATACTTTCGAATCCGATGACTACGATACCATTGGCGGCTATTGTCTCGGTCAGCTTGGTCATCTGCCGGAAAAGAATGAAATTATTATTACGGATGACAATGTGCTTCTCAAAATTGACCGCATGGATAAGAACCGCATCGAGCGTGTCTATATCAAGCTTCCTGAACCTGACGGCGCAGGCAGACCGGATTAATCAGTGTCGTAACGCATAGCGCAGCATCTGGCGGCGTATCGGATCCGTTACCCACACAGAACCTGATGCCAATCCTCCCTGTTCCTGCGGAATCAGATGATTGTTATCATCCTCAAAATATTTACTGCTGATAAACCGGCAACGAACAACCTTGTTTGTTGCCGGTTCTTCTGTTTTTATCTCCGGTGTCGGATTCGGTGTTGGTGTTGGCGTCGGTGGTGTCGGTGTCGGCGGTATCGGTGGTGTCGGTGTCGGTGGTGTCGGTGTCGGTGGTGTCGGCGTCGGCGGTGTCGGCGTCGGCGGTGTCGGTGGGTTATCCGGATCAGAATCTTCCCACACTGCATACAAATGCACCTCCGGTGCATACTGATCAATCCACTTCCCTGATATTCTCTGCCCGAATGCATACTTCTTCTGCTTCGCAGAAGAAGAGTGTGCCCACCCTAAAGCCTGGCTGCCATCTTTTCTCCAATACAAAAATTCAAGTTCCGCACCGTTTTTATGATATTGTACAACTTGATAGTCCACTACGTTATCCTGTGCGGACTGATTTCTATGATAGTAGATGCGCAAAAGCTTTAGTTGTCCGATTGCAACACAGTTTCCGGATTGATTCACATAGAATCCATCTTGCCGACAGCCTCCACGCAACATTCCACTCCAGTTGGAAAATTCATATCCGACAGCCGGTATTGCCCCGACTTCAACATAAGTTCCATAACAGTAAGATCCGCTTCCGTTGACCGATTTAATTCCTTCCCCGGCAATCACATTCACATTCAAAAACAGATTTTCCACATACTTAGCGAAATAACTGTGCAGTAATTGTTTGGTTGCTGCGCTCCAGTTTGCCGCACTTGCGATCCCCTGATAAGTCGTATACACGCTTCCTGAGAAGGTCCCCTGATCATTCATGCACCCCTTGACGCTTCCGTTTTTCACAATTGTCATGCAAGCATCGAGACGAACACTTGCTTTCCCCGTCTGAAATGCTTTCGACGCCTTTGCATTCATGCGGTTTTTGAGCTGATACAACGATAGGCAATACAAGTTATACTCATAACTACCCTTTCGGACGGTATTGGCCTGGTACATATAATTCCCGTTCAATTTGAAGTACAAGGTCTGTAATGTCGTCCCATTTGTGTTTTTCACAGTGAATTTCCATCCCAGCGTCTGAAATTTCGTGCTGGTTGTTGCAATCTTTGCCTTTGTTGCATAATAAATCAATCCGTCCGTATGCGATATCGGACGAAATACAACCGAATCCCCATACGTGTTGTAGTACGTCTGCGCATTATCCCACGCACCTGCCTGTGCCGGTTGTATCGAAATTCCAATCATCCCGATAAGCATCAAGGCTGCCACCATGATCTTGATTCTCTTGCCAGCCTGCTGATGGTTCCTTTTTGCTTCCATTCTCCTATGTGCTGCTTTCCTCATTTCGAATCGTATCGTTTCCGCCTGACTTCTTCTTGTCGTTCTTTTTCTTCTCACCTTGCTCCCGCCTCCCAATAATAACAGATTAACTTACCTTCTTCCGTTCGTTCATTTTCCGTATACAAGCCTGCAAACTCATAAATGCTTTCCGATTCCTGCATACGTATCTTATAATCCGGAACCTCCTTCTCGCTTTCAAACAGGCACTTTTGCCGGCTCATTACGCCAATTGCCTGAACCTCGATGTTTTGTTTTTTTAAATACTGTGTCATCCACTCCGCTAATTCATCATCCGTCACTTTTTTGTTCATCCAGCGCTCAACCAGTTCATCGATATACGCTTTGTAAGTATTCTGTTGTTCTTTCTCCACAGAGGCATTCATACAACTCCCGGTATAAATCCAGTGCCCGGTAGTTCTCTCCGTAGCGTCAGGCGATACATCCGGTTTTTTGTATGAAGCTTTTGCATATAAAATCAATGCCAAAATCACGCCGATGAATATAAGCACGTTTTTTTGTATTTTATTTTTTCCCATAACCCACTCCCAAATGAAAGCGCTTCTCCTTTTCTTTTATTCCTTCTCTTTTCTACTACTTTCTGCTTCCGACTCAACAACCTCCTCTTCGGCGATCACGGTTTTCGAACAACGAATCGTCTTGCTTATCCCCATGGGAAGATAAAACTCTTCGCATATATCCACAGAAAGAATCCCCTGTTTGATATTGCATGTATGTACATTGATCTGTACTTTGGAGTCTGCCTGCAGACGCTCGCTCAAGTCCTGTACCACGGTTGTCTTTACCTCTGCATCAGTGCTCTCACTGCCATAATAATTCAGCAGATTTTGTTCCAATACCTGAGAAATACAGTTTTCCATTTCATTTTTACGGACAGAGATGCTATACACACTCAAGCAAAACACCAACAGATAGATGGCCACCGCACCCCCGACCATACCAAGAATCATATTTTTCATCGAAGCCTCCAGTAGCGCTCAAACTCTGCATTTTCCACGCCAGCCGAATCCTGTTGTTTCATAACTTCTCCCACTTTTACATAGATTCCATGCGTTCTGCCTGTTCCGGCTCCACCAATGATTGTGATCAATAAGATTGCAATCACTGCCGCAATTACGCTTTGTCCATACTGTTCAAACACCTCTTTCATAAACTACACACCTCCAAGCATCCACATCCGGATCATCTGCATGAAAACGCCATCCTTTGAAAGTAAAACCACGCTCATGGTTCCAAGGAACAGCAGCAAACCTATTACCGCGAGAAACATGCTCCCATATTCATTTATAATTTCCTTCATTTCTTCTCCTTTTATGGCATCCCCGTCCATGTGCCAAGCAACTGTACCGCCTGTGCAAGTCCTGCAAGAACACTCGCACCCACCACAAGCATCAACACACTGAGTCCATATTCTTCCATGATTACTTTCATACCTTTGCTCCTATCTCGCATACCCAACAAGCGTACGCGATTGATCAATTCCTAAGAATCCGCTTTTCATCGTAAAACGCAATTCCACTTTTGCCATCGTCACATCTGCTGCAGGAGTCAAAACCTCCTCTTTCTTATGGATCGCTGCAATCGATCCGTCCCCGCCATACAGAGTGACTGCCAATTCATATCCTGCCTTCGCACACTGTTCAAAACATGCATTCATGACGGAAGCATTAAAATCGCTATTTTCCAATTCGTCCACGATTCTTGCCTGCATATCCTGTGCATTCATAACTTCCATATAAGCGGTCAACACTCCAAGTGCTACTACTGCCATAAAAAGCGTTAGAAACACCCCCAGAAACGCCTTAACAATCTGACTCATAATTTTCCTCCTATGCCCAAATCATCCCATGACAGCGAGATTTCCGTTTAACAGGAACGAGAGCATAAAAATTGCCATATCCGTTACCAGTTTCAAGGAAGCTGTTACCACCGGTGCAAGGAACAGCAAGTACATTCCACTGCTTAAATTGGCCAGCCGCTCCTTCTCTGCCACATCCAGCATCGACAGATTTCTTTCTATCAGTTCACCCATCTGCTGATCCGCCCGATTGCTATTTCCCATAGAAATGGAATACAACATACTCATCGCGGAATGAACTTCCGGAATCTGAAATTCTTGAAAAAAGCGGTGATATGGTTCTGCCGATTCCGGCTCCATCGCAATGTGCTCAACCAGATCTTTTACCTCATGTTCCAAGACGACAGGGACATGTTCCAGGGATTTTTCAAATGCAACCTGTACATTTTCACTCTGCAAGAACAAAATAATATCCATCAACCATCCCGGAAATGCTCTCTGAATACTTTTTTTCAGATTTTTTACCGACAGACTTCTCCCGATGCGATGCTGATTGGCAAAAACAAAGGTCAGTATCAGCATCACGGCGCAAAAAGACTGCCTGCGTAAACGATAAAATCCGATCGCAGTTATCAGGACTCCTGCCACTGTAAGAATACACGACAACCGGATTTCTTTCCTTCTGTCATAATGTAAATACCTCTTTAATCTCTGCTCCTGCTGTCTTTCGTCCTCATAGTCAAGCACCAGCCAGTCCACCGCTAAAAACTTCTGCGCACGTTCAAGTATCCGGTCGTCGAAAACGAGCACAACCCCCGTTAATATCTGCGAAATCATATTACCGCTGATATCGATGTTCATGACAGGAAGATACAGAATAATACTGCACAGAACCAAAGACGCTGCAATGGACATCACAATGTCTGCGAACATCTTTTTTCGGTTTTTCTGCTCCGTCTGGATACATTTCTGCCAACGATTCTTATCTGCGAGTAGTAACTCCACCGGTTTTGCCGCGTCTCCGCCATAAGTTTCCACATGCATAAAAAAATCATGCGCCGACTTCACTCTGCGGCAGGAATACTTCTTTTCAATCAATTGAAGCGCATCGGTCATCACATCGGTGTCATCAAAAGTCATATGCAAATGATCGAGCGCATCGCCAACCGCTTCCCGCATCGGTCCATCAACAAGTGAAGCATGTGCGTCAGAAAGTGCCGCCTCAACTTTTCCTTCCTTCAGGAACGCATAGAGTACCGTATCCAGATAATCCGCTGCTTCCCCGAAGCGCAGCTGCTGTTCAACCGACTGCTTGTACCATTTACGATGCACCTGAATCCGCAAAAGAAAATAGGCGGTGATAAAAATGGTTGTGATCCAATGCATCTTCAACATCAAATGCAGCGTGTACATACCAATCAATACTGCCAAATAGATCATGCGTATATTGCCTCCTTTTCTTCTTTCCCCATCTCAACCCCACTACATAAAAAAGGGTCGCGAATAGATGCTTTGTGAAACCTCTGTACCATCCGCTCCGGCAGCTTTTCGCTGCACAGACAACCGTCTTTTACAACCATTTCAATCCTGTTTTGTCCATTGTCCCTAAGGAAGAAGCAGACCTGATCAATATAACGATAGATCTCGTTTCTCTCATTCTTTCTCTTCCGGATCAATACCCCGACATCCATTGACTGATAAATATCATTTTCCAAGCGATCCGCGTCCACACGATTCTCCAGCATATTTAAAATACGATCAGGAATATTGCGCACATCATCGGTATGTAATGTTGTCATTCCACAAACACCTGTGGACCAGCTTTGTAATAAATACTTGACTTCTTTCGAGCGGGCTTCGGATAACATGATCCATTTCGGATTCATTCGAAGACTCGCTTTGATTGCTTCTGCATAATCAAAAAGTTCGCTCACACGCATTTCAATGCAATCCTTTCCGGGATTCGTAACGGAATAACGGATTTCCATTGTATCTTCAATGGTAATCACTCTCTCGTTATCCGGTATATATTGAGAGAAGAACTTGATACATTCTGTCTTGCCGATTCCCGGCATTCCGCAAAAGATCATATTCATATGATTGTGTACGCAGTTGATCAGCAAAGCAAGCACTTTTTCATCGCAAAAATTCTCTTTTAAGGCTTTGCTCGCAGACAAGCGGATGATCGGCGGTGTCTTTCGAATGCTGATACTTCTCCCCGACCGCGATACCGATTCATGCACAATTGTCACCCGAAGCTCGCTGGTTTCTGCTTCCAGTTCCGGATAACGCTTGTTAAACTGGCGGCTGACCACATTGGCAATACGCTGTGTAAATTGTTCCACAAATGCCGGCGTCACGTTTTCCTTCACATATACAGCCGGGGCACGATATCGCTCATTATATATATTGGTCAACCACACTTCCCGTCCGTTATAATCAATATCTGTGATTTCTTCATTCACAATGAACTTCCAAAACGGACCAAAGTATTCTTTTCCAAGCTCCATCACATCTCCTTACTTCGTCATCGAGAAACCACCGTTTGTACTTGCCTGATTGATAAAGTAATTGATCAGATTCGAGAAAGCCGAACCGATCGGTCCCCCCGCATCTTTACCAACGACCGCAACAACGACAAGAATCACTGCAAGGATTGCAACAACCGTAATTAATACACCACCATACTCCTGAAAAATTTCTTTCATAATCAAAATTCCTTTCTGTATACAATGACTGTACGTTTCTTATTTAATTTTTAAAATAACTATTGGGATCCTATGTGGCAGAATGCCACCCCGATTCCGGCAGATCAATTGATGCGCTGCCTACTGTTTGAAAAAAAAGATAGTTTTATAATACATGAATTCTGAAATTTGTAAATACCCTTTTTACAAAAAAGGTGTCCCTCTACCGAGGAACACCTTAATATTACTGGATTCTATTACAAAAAATTTTATTCAACAGGCTGTATCTTGTCCTGGATCTTTGCAATCAGCTCATCCGCATAAGCGTCATTCTTGTCGTTATTTTCCTGAATCATCTCCATGTTATCGGAGATCATAGTGACATTGTCGGCAAGATCAACGATTCCGTTACCAGCCTCCTGTGCAGCGTGGTTGATTGCCTCTACGGACTTATTGGAATCTTCTACCTGTGCAAGAAGTGCAGCAGATACCTGAGCGAAATCCTGCATCTTATCGAACATAATCTTAGAATCACCCTGATATTTACGGCCAACTTCTACTAACTCCGTATAACTTCCGATCGTACGCTCCTTCATAAAGTTAACAACATTATTGGCCTCATTTGCAAGACCGCTGACCGCAGTGATAACCGTGTTTGAAATCTCCTTGATCTGGCTGGCAGTGGCACTTGAGCTTGCAGCAAGTTTTGTAATTTCATCTGCAACGACAGCAAATCCGCGACCGGCTTCACCTGCACGCGCAGCCTCAATCGATGCATTTAATGCAAGTAAGTTTGTCTGATCCGCAATCTCAAGAATATCTGCTGTAAGAGCCATAATCTTCTCAGCCTCTTTGGACTGTTCAATTTTCTCAAGAAGGACACGTTCTACTTCATCAACGCGCGCTTCCACTTCACTCTTTTCATTCTCTGACTTCGTCATAATTTCATATGCACTGTTATTACTGTTCTGTGCATAATCAGCACCTTCCTGTGCTTCTTCATTCATGGACTTAAAGGATTCCTCCATATCGTTCATAACGTTGGATACTTCCGTAATATTCGACGTAATCTCCTGAATTGTAGCGGAAAACTGCTGCATTCCGGATGAAATTGCTGCTGAACTGTCTGTAGTAGAATGTAACTTCTCGCTTACCTTGTCAATCGATTCTGCAAGATTCTGCGCATTCTGCATAACATTTGCAAGAAGTTCCTGCATCTCCTGCTGTTCTTTTTTGGCTGCATCCCCAGCCTTTGCATTCTTACCAAAGAGTCCCATAACGTACCTCCTATAATTTCACGCCCGTATCATACGATTGTGTATCACTCACACTCTCAATAGTTAAATTATACCAAATACACTACGGCTCGTAAAGAAAAAATTGCCAAGAATTCACAATTTTTTCTATTTTTCGAGTAATTTGTCAACGCTGACCAGACGGACTACTGTCACAAACACTTTTGCAGCCTCCGCAAGATTCTCCATGGACGGATAGGTCGGAGCGATACGGATAACCGAATCCTTTGGATCATTCTTGTACGGATAAGGGGATCCTGCACCGGTAAGCACGACACCGGCCTCTTTACATTTGGCAACGATCTGCTTTGCACATCCTTCTAAAGCTTCAAATCCAAAGAAGTATCCACCAAGCGGAGAAATCCAGCTTCCGATTCCGCGAGGTGCGATCTCTTCATTTAAAAAATTCTCAACCAGCTCAAACTTCGGACGGATGATGGCAGCCTGCTTCATCATATGCGCACGGATTCCATCGATATTCTTGAAAAATACAACATGGCGCAACTGATTGATCTTGTCATGACCGATCGTCTGAACGCCAAGACGCTTCTTAATATCCGCAATGTTAGCATCAGATGCAGAGATTGCCGCAATACCCGCTCCCGGGAAACTTACCTTACTTGTCGAGCAGAACTGGAATACGATATCAGGATTTCCTGCTTTCTCACATTCGTCCAGAATATTTAAAATCTCAGCCTGGCGATCCTCATACAGATGATGAACGACATACGCATTATCCCAAAAGATTCTGAAGTCAGGCGCAGCCGGCTTTAAGTTTGCGAAACGACGAACCGTCTCGTCGGAATATACGACACCCTGTGGATTCGAATATTTCGGAACACACCAGATTCCCTTGACAGCAGGATCACTGTTTACATACTTCTCAACCAAATTCATATCCGGTCCATCCTCGGTCATTGGGATGTTGATCATCTCGATACCGAACTCTTCCGTGATTGCAAAGTGACGGTCATAGCCCGGAACCGGACATAAGAATTTTACTTTATCCAGTTTGCTCCAAGGTGTATTTCCGCAGATTCCGAAGATCTCCGCACGCGAGATCTGATCATACATGATATTTAAGCTTGAATTACCATATACGATCACATTCTCTGGCTTGGCACCAACCATGTCGCCGATCAGTTTCTTTGCTTCCGGGATTCCGTCAAGTCCGCCGTAATTACGCAGATCGACTCCGTTCTCACCTTTTACGGAAGAAGATGAATTTACAGCATCCAAAAGTCCCATGGACACATCAAGCTGCTCAGATGAAGGCTTTCCTCTGGACATATCCAGTGCAAGTCCCATGTCCTTGATCTTGGCATACTCTGCTTCCAACTGTGCTTTTTCCTGTAATAATTCCTCTCTTGTCATCTCCTGATAAGATTTCATGGTTGCTCCTCCTTTAATTCCACTTATTAGAAATGTGTTGTTTTCGTTTCGTTTTATCCGGTATTTATTCATCCGGATCTTCGTGTATCTTCTTGTAATATTCCCGAATCGTTGCCTCGTATCCGTTCTCCGACGGCTCATAAAATACCTCATCGGTCAGTCCGTCCGGCAGATACTGCTGCTTCACATAATGATTTTTATAGTTGTGTGCATATTTATATCCAAGACCATGTCCTAACTTCTCCGCTGACTTATAATGTGCATCCTGCAGATGTGTCGGTACCGGCGGTGTCTTGGTCCGCCCGACCACATCCATCGCCTTACTGATTGCATTTACCGCAGCGTTACTCTTTGGTGCACTCGCCATATACGTGACAGCCTGTGACAGGATAATCTGTGCCTCCGGCATTCCGATCCGTTCTACCGCCTGTGCCGCGGATACAGCCACGGTCAAAGCCATTGGATCGGCATTGCCGATATCCTCCGATGCCAGAATCATAATACGCCTTGCAATAAACTTGACATCCTCTCCTGCATAAAGCATCCTTGCCAGATAATACACGGCTGCATCCGGATCGGAGCCTCTCATACTTTTAATAAATGCAGATACGGTATCATAGTGATTATCCCCGCTCTTGTCATACGAGATGACTCTCTTCTGGATACATTCACTCGCAACATCAATCGTGATGTGAATAATTCCGTCCTCACTACGGTC
The DNA here is from genome assembly GCA_934316545.1 of uncultured Agathobacter sp. Classification (GTDB taxonomy): domain Bacteria; phylum Bacillota; class Clostridia; order Lachnospirales; family Lachnospiraceae; genus Roseburia. The sequence goes on from CAKRDT010000010.1 coordinate 55,807, forward strand.
CGTTGTCAGCACACCAAGTTCCAACGCGGTAAGTGCCGCACGGGCGTCTCCGTTACTGACATCCGCAAGAAACTCAAGCGCATCATCATCGATGGCAGCATGATAAGCTCCCATGCCTTTTTCCTTATCGCTGATTGCCCGAAGAAGAAGTGTCCGGATATCCTCTTTTGATAATTTTTTCAGTTCAAAGATCACGGATCTTGAAAGCAAAGCGCCGTTTACTTCAAAATACGGATTCTCGGTCGTTGCACCGATCAGGATGATGGTTCCGTCCTCCACATACGGAAGCAGATAATCCTGCTGTCCCTTGTTGAAACGGTGAATCTCATCGATAAAAAGAATCGTCTTCTTACCGTACATTCCCTGATTATTCTTCGCCGCTGTAATGACTTCTTCCATATCTTTCTTGCCGGCGGATGTTGCATTGATCTGCATAAACTCGGCGCTCGTCGTGTGCGCGATCACCTTTGCGAGTGTTGTCTTGCCTGTCCCCGGCGGCCCATAAAAAATGATGGAACTTAACTTGTCGGCTTTGATCGCACGATACAGTAACTTGTCCTTACCGACGATGTGCTGCTGTCCGACAACCTCATCGAGTGTCGTTGGACGAAGTCTTGATGCAAGCGGTGCTTCCGACTCCATATTCTGTGATCTCATATACTCAAATAAATCCATTCCAATCCCCACTGTTTTCGCCCTTTAAAAAAGCGAAAATGAATAATTTATTTTTTCATCTTGCATTTTGGCGTCATATTTAATTGATATGACCCAAAACACTTTTCTATATGACAGAAAAAGTGCCGAAAAATTCATTTCATCTTTACTAGAATACATGAATCTTCGGCACTTTACAATACAAAAGTTATTTTTCTACATTATGACCGAAAAGCCTCTGTCTCTTTGTGTCATACTGTCAAAATTTCCAAATATTTCTTACCCATCTTTACGCTTTTTTCACGTGTGCTTCCAGCCTGCCATCGCTGACTCCGATCTCGATCGTATCGCCTGCGTCAACGGCATCCTCAAGGATCAGTTTTGCAGACAATGTTTCAACATGTTTCTGCAGGAAACGCTTCAGCGGTCTTGCACCATAGATTGGATCGTAGCCATGCTCAATGATAAAACTTTCTGCCTCCGGCATTAAAGCGACCTGAATCTCACGATCTTCCAGACGCTTGTTGAGATCGTTCATCATCAGCTTAATGATGTTGCCGATGTTATCCTTTGTCAAAGGCTTGAACATGATGATCTCATCGAGTCGGTTTAAAAACTCCGGACGGAAATGTCCTTGCAGTTCTTCCATGACAGCAGCCTCACACTCCGGCTGGATGTGTCCGTTCTCATCAATTCCCTCAAGTAACTGTGCAGATCCTAAGTTCGAGGTCATAATAATGATCGTGTTCTTGAAATCTACGGTTCTTCCCTGTGAATCGGTGATACGTCCGTCATCAAGTACCTGAAGCAGTACGTTAAAGACATCCGGATGCGCTTTCTCCACCTCATCGAACAAGACAACGGAATACGGTTTTCTGCGGACGGCTTCCGTCAGCTGACCGCCCTCGTCATATCCGACATATCCAGGAGGTGCTCCAATCAGACGAGACACGGAGTATTTCTCCATGTACTCGCTCATATCGAGACGCACCATATTGGATTCATCATCGAAGAGGCTTGCTGCAAGCGCCTTGGCAAGCTCCGTCTTGCCGACACCGGTTGGTCCGAGGAACAGGAATGAGCCGATCGGCTTGGTCGGATCCTTGATGCCCGCCTTGGAACGGATGATTGCCTCTGTCACCTTGGTCACACCGTCATCCTGTCCGATAACCCTCTTATGCAGTTCCTCATCCAGATGAAGTGTCTTATTACGCTCACTCTCACTGAGTTTTGCAACCGGAATACCGGTCCAGCGGGAGATGATCTTGGCGATTTCCTCATCGGTAACATTCTCATGAACCAAAGAGAGATCTCTTGTCTTAAGCTTCTCTTCTTCCTCTTCCAACTGCTTCTGTAACTGCGGAAGTACACCATACTGCAACTCTGCGGCCTTATTCAGATCATAACTCTGCTGTGCCTGCTTCATCTCATTCTTGGTACTTTCAATCTTCTCACGCAGCTGGCTGACACGATCAACCGCATCCTTCTCGGTGCTCCACTGTGCTTTTTTCGTATTAAACTCATCGCGCAGCTCCGCAAGTTCTTTCTGTAAGTTTGCAAGACGCTCCTGACTGAGACGATCGGTCTCTTTCTTAAGAGCAGTCTCCTCAATTTCCATCTGCATGACCTTACGATTCAACTCATCAAGTTCCGCCGGCATCGAATCAATCTCGGTCTTGATCATCGCACAGGCCTCATCGACAAGGTCGATCGCTTTGTCCGGAAGGAAACGGTCCGAAATGTAACGGTTGGAAAGAACCGCTGCCGTAACCAGCGCGGAGTCTGTGATCTTGACGCCATGGAAGACTTCATAACGCTCTTTCAATCCACGAAGGATGGAAATGGTATCTTCCACGGTCGGCTCGTCGACCATAACCGGCTGGAATCTTCGCTCTAGAGCCGCATCCTTTTCAATATATTCACGATACTCATTTAAAGTTGTTGCACCGACACAGTGCAGCTCACCTCTTGCCAGCATAGGTTTCAGCAGCTGTCCCGCATCCATCGCGCCGTCCGTCTTACCGGCGCCGACGATCGTGTGCAGCTCATCGATAAAGAGAATGATCTGACCGTCCGAATTCTTGACATCGTCAAGTACGGCTTTCAGACGCTCCTCGAACTCGCCACGATACTTTGCACCGGCAACCAGTGCGCCCATATCGAGTGCAAAAAGCTTCTTATCTTTGAGTCCCTCCGGGACATCACCCTTGACGATTCGCTGCGCAAGGCCTTCGACCACGGCGGTCTTACCAACACCCGGTTCACCGATCAGTACCGGGTTATTCTTCGTTTTACGAGAAAGGATTCGAACCACATTACGGATCTCCTCATCTCGTCCGATGACCGGATCCAGCTTCTGCTGTCTTGCACGTTCCACCATATCGTATCCGTATTTCTCCAGTGTATCATAAGTAGCTTCCGGATTATCGGATGTCACTCTCTGATTGCCTCGAACGGTTGACAGTGCCTGTAAGAAACGATCTCTTGTCAGACCATACTCCTTGATCAGTTCCTTCATCGCCTTATTCGGGTACTTCAATAAGCATAAAAACAAATGCTCCACCGAGACATATTCGTCTCCCATATGCTTAGCCTCATCCTCCGCATGAATCAGAACATTGTTCAAATCCTTGCCGACTCTGAGTTCTCCGCCGGACACCTTCACTCTGGCAGCCAGCTTGTTCTTCGCATTCTCCGTAAAATGTGCAAGGTCAATTTCCATCTTTTCGATCAGTTTCGGGATCAATCCATCCTCCTGCTGCAGCAATGCAACAAGCAGATGCTCCTGTTCCAGCTCCTGATTACCATAATCGTAGGCAAGCTTTTCACAATCGTTGATTGCCTCGATGGACTTCTGTGTAAATTTCTGAATGTTCATAGCACGCCCTCCTTTTATAGCAGTCAATACTTCCTGAAATTCTCTTTATTATCCTTTACGAATTCCTATGAAGCATTCACATTATGAATCCTCCGCTCTCTTGTTATGGATCACGGAATATGTTTTCTTGTTTACGAGATTGTTATAACACGCAAATTAGCACTCGTCAATACAGAGTGCTAATAATTTTTATTAAAATTCTCTAAATTCGGGTTTGCCGTGATCAGATAGAGGTTCAAAACGGACGATACCGGATGATAGATTTACAATAGAAAATTAGCAGTAAGTTTTTAAAGCCGACGGACTTTGAACGATTTCAATGACTGGAAAATTCTCAGAGTTACGGCATCGAACCATACGATTATTTTGTTCAGGAAAAATGTCAAGTTAACTTCGGGCTCTATTTCAGATAGACATCTACAATCTGTTTTGCCTGCGCTATTAGCGAGCAAAATGGAACCCCGAAACAGTTGACATTTTGTCCTTCAAAAATAAGTATGGCTCCGATACCTGTAGCATGAAAAGGTTGGTCATTGAAATCATCCAAAGTCCTGAACATTTAGAATACTACTGCTAATTTTCTTTTTTTATATTTTGGCATCCGGTATCTGTGTATTAAAAAATGCTATCTGATGCACAACAAAAATTTGCCTCATAGTAAATAAGGAAAAATGACGCGCGGTGTTATTTTACAAGTAAATGTAAGATTTCGCCGCGCGTGATTTGTCTAATACAAATTTTTTCTGCCGTAGTTGCATTTTGAACAAGGAGTGTAATTTGTTGTGATGTTTTAGTAATTTTTTTGACTGACACATCACGCTATAATGAAAGGCAACTCTACTTTTTCCTAATAAATGGTATGTTTTCCAGCATGTTAGCATATTTACTTCACACTACAACCATAGACGAAATCACTTTTTCTTTAAAAATGGTATGTTTGTTAAGTGTTTTAGCGTTTTACATCACGTTAATTGTATAGACAAAATAGGATTCGATAATAAAATGATATGAATTTTGTCAAATGGGGCACTATGTAATATTTCTTTTTCCTGCGCCCTCGGCAAAATGACCCTGAGAGAAAATTCGACCTTTGAGTCATGGGAGAACCGGAAACTGCATGACCCACAGGAGAAAAATGAAATCCAGGTCATGGGAAACCCGAAAAGGCCATGACCTACAGGAGAAAAATGAAATCCAGGCCATGGGAAACCCGGAAAGGCCATGACCTACAGGAGAAAAATGAAATCCAGGCCATGAGAAACCCGGAAAGGCCATGACCTACAGGAGAAAAATGAAATCCAGGTCATGGTGGAACTGGAAAGGCCATGACCTAC
>CAKRDT010000011.1 GCA_934316545.1 uncultured Agathobacter sp.
TTCTTTGCGCATGATTTCAGTCATTTATACACAACAGGTACAAAAAGGGAGATGCGAAAAAACTCAATCGAGTTTTTCACATCCCCTTTTTTTGACAATTAAATTGCGTGGTTTGAGTAGTAAAAGATAAAATCACTTCTGCCTGCAAAGCAGTGGTGATACTGCTTATATTTGTAAGCATTGTAGTATATGATAATACTGGAAATAGAATCACTGAGCTGGACGGAGTAGCAATATCAGTTACTGTTCGGGATACACTGGAGGAAGTGGAGAGGGTAAACCTTGCGCTTGTGTATGGTAAGATGCAGATCTATTTAAAAAGCGAATAGCTACATTCTGATGGATGATGAAAAAGTTTTGAATTTGTGATTTTACGTTTGACAAAATTCTAATAGAACCATATAATATAGATTATAGATATGGCTTTACGAGATGCGAAATACGGAAACGCTGAGTCGAAGTCATTTGAAGTACAAGATGTTAGGAACACCACCTTTATCGAGTATGCGGCGAGAGATTATTGAATTTTACCGTGCATACGCACGGTTTTTATTTTATAACCTCCTTGTTATAGTCATATCTGAATGATTATTAACAAGGAGGTTTTTTTGTTATGAAAAAGCAAGAAATCGCAAGACTTATGCCAGGTGAGGCGTATAAGCGTATCAAAACAGCGCAGTCGATTGTTGTTATAGGCCCAACATCGTCTGGAAAAAGTACCTTGGTCTATGCACTAGTAAACCATAAGCTCATCAAGTTTATTCTGGTTGGTATAGGGGATAAGTGTCAGACCACAATTATCCCTTGCAATTTCTTATTTGATGAGAGAATTGAAAAAAACGAATATTTCTCAATTCAAATTAGGTGTAAGCCCTTTTCTACAAAACTCGTACATATTAATGTTATTGAGATGCTTGCAAAACAATTTGCGCTAAATGGTTACGATGCAGTTGATACTATGGATTCAATCGATGCAAGCGTATTCGAAGAAGTTTTGGAGCCAACAGAGGCTGCATATCATCTTGGAAGAATAGCAGAAGAAATTTCTATTGAGAAGTTTAAGCTAGTTGTACATGAACTGCTAGTTTATATAGAAAATGCCGAAGAATCATTTGAAAGTCGTGTGAGAGCCAAAAAGAAGGAACCTGATAAAAGAAAGGTGTCTCATAAAGAGATTCTGAATATTGTAATGGAAGATATGTGGAGTGAATTAAATCCAGCTCTTTTGGAACCATACCAGGAGTGGTTAGACGACATTGGAAAATGTATAACTCAGCGTTTAAGTTCATGTATGGGAAATGTTGAAAACATTGAAAGGGTACGTGAATACAGTGTAGAAGAAAATGATACACTTGAGTATGGTGGAGATGTTTTACAGAAGTTGTTTGATCCATATGAACCATTCAGTCTTATTGTGGAAGATATGACAATGGCATGTAGACCTCGTCAAGAATTAATTGATATGTTCGATGAAAAAATTCCTCTTAGATTTTGCTTAAGAGATACCATGGGATTAACACAGGTTAATCCGGATAGCAATTCAATTAAAGATGCTTTGGACATTGCGTTAAATTGTAGTCCAGATAGTATACTTCTTTTGATGAACTTAGAGGAAACGGATCAGGTTATAGTAAGCTGTTGTGAAGCCATTAATTCGAAAGTGGGTAAGGCTACAAAACTTGATATACCGATTAATGTAATTTTTACAAAAGCGGATCGCATTATCAGTAATTTAATAAATAAGGCAGATCGTGATACCGTTGAATTGACCCAACAAGACCATGACCGAAATATAACTGCAGCAATTCGACAAATGGAAACACAGATAGACGGATACCTGTCTTACCTCAAACAAGATAGAGCGACATGGCTGTCAATTAGATATCTCGAGGAGAAGATAGATCCGATTCAGAGGGCACTTAGAACATTGGGAGATGAACGAATTAAAAAGTTCCAGAGAATAGGATTATATTCGGAACTAAATGATATTCTCACAGAAACTCAGCGAAGAATTCTTCCAGTAGGCATGAAAGCTCCGTTGTTTGTGACGGTAAAGGATACTAGTCTTCCCGCCGTTGATATTGTTGTTTCTGAAGTTGCGATTAAAAATGAATTCAAGCAGATTCAAGACACTTTGACAAACGACAAGGCAATTGTAAATGGTTATCAGATAACAGATACTAGAAGAATTCATGGTCGCAGCGTTGTGAGATTTTATGAGAATCTTCAGATTGGTTTGGGATACACAACTAATGCATATGTTTATGGAAACTTTAGCATTAATATGAAAGGCATGCTAAAAAAAGTACTGCAGAAAAGCATACCAGAATTCATGAGTTTGTATGAGTGCGAAGCAATTAAAACGCTTGCAGACAATATGGATGAAGTAGAGTTGGATAGAATTATTGAGGAGCTTGACGCGAATGAAGCAATAACAGAATTTGCGTTTGCAGATATCAATCCTGCGGTTTTTGATGGACTTCCTTCAAAAACTCGAAAACTTCAGAAGCTTCACTTGATTTTTAGACACTATTTTGCAACATCTGAGAAATATAACATGGTTATTGATAAGGTAGCGTTTAATTTATCATACGGAAATGCAGATATTCGTAACATGGTAGATGAAAAATATAATGAGCCATTTATAACATATGACCAGACAATAAGAGATATGCAGAAGAATTTCTTAATGTATTATTCTTCTGACAGGTTTGAGAAATTGCTTTCAAAAGAACTTGGAAAAGCTATGACGGAACTCATTAATAAAATGTTTATCATTATTTAAGGAGGCTGCGTATGAAGGAAGATTTTGTAATAGATTTGAATGAACTTGAATATGACGGAACGATTGTTTGTCCTTATTGTAACAAAGGAAAACAGTATTTATATGGTAATTTTGGAAAGACTTCCCAGAATTGTGATAGATGCCATCGTATGGTGCTGTGGGATTTTGATACAAAGAAAGCTTATCGTGCTCGTGTCAGAAAATATGTAAGTTAACAATAATTGCTACTTGAGAATTAGGAGCCACAGAAGTGAGCTACCACATAGCCGGGGCGTATCGACGTATAACATAGGAATGTGTTATGTATTGGTGTGTCCCGTTTTTTTTGATTATAATTGTTTGGGATTCTGCTTGCTTTTTGTTTGAAGTTGTTATATATTAAAGAGGAACGGATGTTCGATTCTAGAACATCTTTTGATCAATAAAGAGTTGTGCAGTAGGGGGATACATTAACTCAGTATCTGTCGAAAGCCCTGCTTCATAGACCAATTGATCCATGGTCTTAGTCAATGTTGCGGAGATTGACTTGAAACCCTTTTATCTCTCGAACAAGATGATTTATTTATCTTTTTGGAGGTGTAATCTTATGCAATTGATCACTTTTCACTGTAATGAATGTAGAAAAGGACTTAGAATGGAGTATGTACCATGTGGATGGTGAGGGAGACATCGTTTTAAAAGGCATTTTGCTTAGATGTAAAACCTGTACAAGAGTTATTACTCCAAAGAAAAGACAGAAGGTCAAATTCTTAAAGGTGCAAAAGACGGAAAGTACTTTATTTAATGCACAATCGATAATTTAATGACTGCCATCACGACAGTGGAGGTCTCATGATGAGACGAGCCTAGGGGCGTGAAACTATTTGCCAGAACAGGAGGAGTTCTGGCAAATAGTTTCAAGTTTGGTGTAAACGTTTAAAACTGATATAAGATTTGTGAATAGTTACAAATGGGCAGAGCCGATTTTCCGGATTCTGCCCATATCTGCATTATACAGGAGTTTTTGGACATGTCAATAAAACCTGCCTAAAACAAGCTGTTTTACAGGGGGTGTCCAATCAGGCGTTCTTCAAAATAAATTTCCAGCTGGGAATGAATCTGTCCCCAGTCCTGCCGGTGACCAGTCCATTTTTTCGTGATATCCATAGTTGCCAGATACAGCATTTTCAAAAGTCTGTCATCTGACGGAAAAACCGTCTTGCTTTTGGTGACTTTTCGGAGCTGACGATTGAATCCTTCAATGGCATTTGTGGTGTAAATTAGACGTCTTACTGCCTCCGGATATTTGAAATATGTGGACAAGGTTGCCCAGTTATCATGCCAGGATTTATAGATTTTCGGATACTTGGAATCCCATTTATCTTTGAACAATTCTAACTCATTTAAAGCTGTTTCTTCCGTTGGAGCCGCATATACAAGCTTCAGATCAGCCATCAGTTTTTTGATATCTTTGTAGGAGACAAACTTCGTTGAATTGCGGATCTGGTGAATGATACACTGCTGAATCTCTGCTTTGGGATAAACCGCCTCGATTGCCTGTGGAAATCCATTTAAACCATCAACGCATGCAATCAGGATATCCTCAACACCTCTGTTTTTTAATCCATTCATGATAGAAAGCCAGAACTTTGCACTTTCGTTTTCCCCAACATACATTCCAAGGACATCTTTTTTTTCATTCATGTCGATACCAAGAGCAATGTAAACCGCATGTTTTACAATACGTCCTTCACTGCGGACATGATAATGGATTGCATCCATAAATACTACAGCATACACTTCTTCCAGAGGGCGTTCCTGCCATTCTTTTACAATCGGCAGGATTTTATCTGTGATCCTGCTGATTGTACTGTCAGAAATATCAATATCGTATAATTCACGCATGTGGGATTCAATGTCTCCAGTTGTCATTCCCTTGGCATACATGGAAAGTATTTTTTCTTCCATGTCCTGAGTTACGGTATTTTGATATTTTTTAATCAGCTGTGGTTCATAATCACCGTTACGATCCCTTGGAATCGCCACATTCATATCTCCATAACTGGTGTGCATGGTTTTGCTGGAATGACCGTTTCTGCTGTTGTCTGTTTCTTTGTTACGATAATCATACTTGGAATATCCTAATTCTTCATCCAGTTCTTCATCCAAAGCACCTTCCAAAAGGACAGACATCATGTCACGCATGATGCTATTTACATCGGTGCCATCTTTGATGCTGATATCATTATTTTTCAGATAGTCACGCATCATTTCTCTCATTGCTGCTTTTTGTGGGCTGTCTTTTCTTCTTGCCATAAAAATAACCTCCAAACTGAGTAATTTTATCTTACATCAGTTTGGAGGTTTACACAAACTTTGGGATGCTCCCACCTTTTCAATCATTTATAATCCTCCCAATCCGGCTTCGGCAGCCCGTTTTCCATCGCTTTCTTGATATCTTTATAGAAACGGATCTTTTTCTGCACGTGGTCATAATCTGCGTGCAGTTCTTTTAATTTGTCCTCAACCGATTTCTCCTGAAGCTCTAATAATTCGATCATATCGTCAATGGAGTTCTCTTCGTCCTTTTCAAGGGAAAAGAAATCTTTCAGCTGGGCGATGGACATTCCGGTGCGCTTAAAGCAGCAGATCGAGCGCAGTCGATTGATGTGAGCCTCATAGTATATGCGCTGGTTGCTTGCTGAGCGTCCGACATTGGTAAGAATGCCCTCATCCTCGTAGTAGCGAAGCGTAGAGACCGGCAGGTCAAACATTTTTGAAACTTCGCGGATGGTATATATTTTATCGCTTTTCATAGAGATTCTTCTTACAAAAATATAGGATAAGTTATCACGGAATAGGCTTGCGCTCAAGTATACTTGAGGTGGTATAATAATATCAATCAAAGGATTTGTATAGCAGGAGGTAAGGATGTATACAGCAGACGAAAAACGATATGACACAATGAAGTACAACCGATGCGGCAAAAGCGGTTTGAAGCTGCCGATTGTATCACTTGGATTCTGGCACAATTTTGGCGATTTTTCTTCTTATGATAATATGAAGCAGATGTGCTTTACCGCATTTGATCATGGTATCACACATTTTGATCTGGCAAATAATTATGGACCGGAAGCGGGCAGTGCGGAGAAGCACCTCGGCATGATCCTTAAAGAGGAACTGGGGGCATACCGCGATGAACTGCTCATCAGCACCAAAGCCGGATTTGACATGTGGCAAGGCCCTTATGGGGACTGGGGCAGCCGAAAGTATCTGATCGCAAGCCTTGACCAGAGCTTAAAGCGTCTCGGTCTTGAGTATGTGGATATTTTTTATCATCACAGAATGGATCCCCAGACGCCTCTTGAGGAAACTATGGGCGCATTGGACCAGATTGTAAAAAGCGGAAAAGCTTTATATGCCGGTCTGTCAAATTATGACGGAGAGACCATGAAGAAGGCCTGTGCGATCCTTACCGACCTGAAATGTCCGTTTGTCATCAACCAGAATTCTTACAATATCTTTAACCGTACCATTGAGAACAATGGTTTAAAACAGGCTGCAAGAGAGTGCGGCAAAGGTATTATTTCATTCAGCCCGCTGGCGCAGGGCATGCTCACGGACCGTTATTTAAATGGAATTCCGGATGACAGCAGAATCATGACGGATGGAAGATTCCTGCACAAGGATCAGCTTGATGCACGGCTGGATCAGATCCGGAGATTAAATGATCTGGCAGCACAACGAGGCGAGACGCTGGCACAGATGGCACTCAAGTGGGTGGTAAAAGATGATGACGTGACGAGTGTGCTGATCGGGGCATCGAAGCCGCAGCAGATCATCGAGGATCTGAAAGTGATGCAGGCTGCCGATTTTACACAGGAAGAATTAGCCTTAATCGACGAGATCTCCATGTGAAGCCGACAGATGCTAAATGAAGGAAAATAATAACACCATAAGAGGCATTGTCACGATAGCACATAGAGTGGTTACAACATTGATCGCGCTGGCATAATGCGCATCGTTCCCGTATACCTGGCACATTTGTGTAACGGTGGACGCAGATGGCGTGATTACCGCAAGAAAGACGATGAGCATAATTTTCGGAGCATCGGAAGAGAGCGTGGTAAGATGGCTTATTTTAATAAGCAGCAGCGCGATCAATGGAATGACGATCATACGAAGTGCGGATATGAAATATACGCGTTTGTTTGCAAAAATATCGTTCATGTTCATTCCGGCAAAAAGCATTCCGGTTACAATCATACTGGCTGGTCCGATCATGCTGCCAACACTGGAGAGCGTGTCGGTAAGAATCTCCGGCAGACGGATTTTAGCAAAAAATAAAACGATGCCGATGGCGATAGAAATCATATTGATGTTCAGGAGGATTTTCTTCCAATCATAGGAAGATTCACGGCTTATGATCTTTTTGCAGTGTGTCCAAAGAAAAATAAGCTGTATGCTCATGAAGACACAGCCATACAGGATCCATTTCTGCCCCAGAACGAAAGTTACGATAGGCACAATCAGATTTCCAGAGTTGGAGTAATAGATGGATGCAGATTCTACTTCGTTTAGGGAAAACAGTCTGCTGATAAGAGAAACAACCAGCAGAAGAATGATCTGAAGTAATATGGATGCAACAAGTGCAAGCAGAAGGCCGTTTACGGTTTCTTTTGTGTAATTTACCTGAAAAGCATTTATAATAACGCATGGAATGATGAGGTAGAGTATGATTTTGGATAATACTTTGCTGTCTTCTTCCTTGACAATTCCTGCCTTTACAATGATAAATCCCATTAGTATCATGAGAAAAAGCTCAAAAATCTGTTCCATTAAAAGTATACTGATCTGCATAAAATCACCCTTTCTTTCTAACTGCCTATCTTAGAACCTGGAAAATAAAAATGCAAGAGTGAATTTTGTGTTTACGGTTCGTGAACTCGTAAAATTTCGCTTGACAATTCTCGAAATAAGGATTAAATTAACGTTAATTAAATAGTTTAATACAGAAGAGCGATGTGGTTCACATATCGCTCTTTTTGCATTTTGGAGGAAAGGGAGAAAATGGGGTATGGAAAAATTAAGCAGTATGATCTCAACAATTGATGACTTCGTCTGGGGACCGGTGATGCTGATTCTGTTAGTTGGAACAGGCATTTTCCTGACATTTCGAACGAGATTTCTGACATGGAGAAATCTTGGATATGCACTAAAAAGTACAATGAGTAAGGAGGCGCGCACCAAGAGCCGCGGCGAGGGTGATGTATCCCCGTTCTCGGCACTCACCACGGCGCTTGCCGCAACGATTGGAACCGGTAATATCGTCGGTGTTGCGACAGCAATGGTGTCCGGCGGTCCTGGAGCACTCGTGTGGATGTGGATATCTGCCGCATTTGGTCTGACTTCGAAATTCTCGGAGTGCATGCTTGCGATAAAGTACCGTGAGGTCAATGAAAAAGGCGAGATGAGCGGTGGCCCGATGTATACGATGAAAAAGGGAATCAAGAACAAGACGCTCGGTTCCGTGCTTGCATGGCTTTTTGCGCTGTTTGCAGTGATCGCGTCTTTCGGAATCGGTAACATGACGCAGGGTAACTCGATTTCCGGTGCACTCAAATCTACCTTTCATGTACCGACATGGGCAAGCGGAATTGTGATCACGGTTTTGGCATTGCTTATCATTGTAGGTGGAATCAAGTCGATCGCAAAGGTGTCATCGGTAGTTGTTCCGCTTATGGCAATCTTCTATGTAATCTGTGGACTGATCGTAATCTTTGGAAATCTTTCCAATCTTCCTTCCGGTCTTGCGATGATCTTCAAGATGGCGTTCTCGGTAGAAGCTGTTGGCGGCGGTCTTTGCGGAACGATCGTTGCATCCATGATGAATGCGATGCGGTATGGTGTTGCGAGAGGCGTTTTCTCCAATGAAGCCGGAATGGGGTCAGCAGCAATTACAGCGGCTGCAGCTACGACGGATCATCCGGTTCGCCAGGGTTACATAAATATGACTGGTACATTCTGGGATACGATCGTTGTCTGTACGATTACCGGTCTTGCAATCGCTTCGTCCGGTGTGCTTGGCATGACGGATGCAGCGGGCGAATATCTGACCGGATCGGATATCACGATCGCGGCATTTGAGACGGTACTCGGCTCCGCTGGAGGATGGCTCGTTACGATCGGAATCGCCTTATTCGCCTTTTCTACCATTCTTGGATGGGAGTATCACGGAGAAAAAGCATTTGAATATCTGCTGGGTACACATAAATATAATATGATTTACAGAGTTGTATTTTCACTGGTTGTGTATTTCGGATGTACACAGACGCTTAGTCTTGTATGGAATTTCTCGGATATCGCCAATGCGCTGATGGCAATCCCGAACCTGATCTGCATGCTGATTTTAAGTGGTGAGATCGCACATGATATTCAGGCGTTTCAGCCGGAAATTGATAAGAAAAAATAGCAAAATTCAAAAGAAATAATTTACTTTCTGTTAAGAATATGTTATGATTAAGTAACAAAGTTGTAACAATTAGGAGGAAGTATGTTAAAGAAAGGTAAGGTGTGGGGCAGGAAGCTTGTTGCAGGGGTGCTGCTCGCAGCGATGGTATTGGGGAATGCCGCTGTATCTGCAGAGGCTGCAACAAATAACACAGAAAAGAATTTAGCGGTTGTTCAGGAAAACAATTATCGCAAAACTCTGTGTAAGGGGTTTCTTGGAAAAAGTTACGGAAGTGTGGTAGATGGGATTCGTTGTGACTGCAGCGGTTACACACGGGCGGCATTGAACCGCATGGAGAGCAAAGGCAAAAATGGTACAGCACTCAAGGATGTTCAGGTCGGAGCCACAAGCTCAAGTGCCTGGGTAGGCGGTTCCAGCATCACTTATACGACCGGTGTTGCGGAAGACGGCGAGATTTCATGGGCAAAGCAGACGAAGCTTGCAATCGGAAAGAAGAGTTCAGGAGCTTCGAAACTGTCGGATTTAGAGCTTGGAGATGTTGTTGTATATGGACGCGGAAGTTCTACGACGCATGTCGCTGTCTATTTCGGCAAGTTTGCATCGATGGATGAAGTAAAAGATTATCTCGAAGAACTTGGACTTTATGACCAGGGAGATTTAAGAAAAGCCGGTGGAAATAAGTATCTGGCGAATGGGAGAACCGTGATCCGCCAATATGGAAGCAGCCCTTATTGGAGAATTCATGCGACGTCTAGAGGGATTCTGATCGATAATGATATTGCGGGGACAAGCCCGTATACATCTTCTTTTGGTAACTGGAAGTGGACATTTTCTTCGGGGATCAATGTAATTGAATAGAAAATTTAAGCTTAAAAAATAAAAGAGAATGTCGAAACATGATGACGTTGATCGTGTTTCGACATTCTTTTCTATTTCATTAATTTACTTGCGTATGCCAGTAAACGTTCCTGTAATTGCTGATTATTTCGAAGAGTTTGTACGAGATCAAATAGTGCCGGTTCCTCAACAGCAAACTCCATTCAAAAAAATGAGCGGAGTTTGAGCGGAGTTTTGAGCGAAGCACGCATGTGGGAAATCTGTGGCAACCGTTAGAAGATATCTAAAATTGCTCACTTCTATTGGAGTCGTAAAGGCAGAGGGGAAAACAAATAAATCTCAAGAATGCGTTTTTAGAAACACATAGTGATGTTGGAAGGAAGGCGCTCTATACAGGATTTCTCCATAAGTTTGGTAGAGTTATAGGAACAAAAATAGCACTACCTATTTTGCTGCAACATCCCTTTATTTCTTTGTTATAATCCATTAAACTACAAAGCATAGAAAACAATCACATACGGGATTTGATATTGTGGAGGAAATGGTTATGGAATATAATTATGAAAAAGAACGTCAGGAAGCAATCGATGCCGGCAACCGTGCATTATACAGTTTGCGCGCGGCACAGGATCAACTTAACAGTGCTAAGAATTGGGGAATTGTAGATCTTCTGGGAGGAGGTCTGATCACGAGTCTGGTCAAACGCTCCAAGATGGATGACGCGCAGCGCAATATGGAACAGGCGAAGCGGGATCTGCAGACATTTAGCAAGGAATTAAGGGATGTGTCACAGTACATTTCGCTGGATTTTAATAATGAGGGCTTTTTACGATTTGCGGATTATTTTTTTGATGGTATTGTTGCGGACTGGCTTGTGCAGGATCGCATCAATAATGCGAGACAACAGGTGGATGAGGCAATCCGAAGAGTCGAGCAGATTCTTCGCCAATTGTAATATGAGTAGGAGAAAACATTATGTATAGTTCATTTGATGCATTTGATGTGATGAGTGCGATATTTCCGATATTTTTTATTTTGGTAGCAGCGCTTGTAGTATTTACGATCATTCGGGGATTGGCAGAGTGGAACAAGAATAATCAGTCGCCGCGACTTACGGTGGATGCGAAAGTCGTATCCAAGAGAGAAAATACAACGCATTATCAGGATAATGCGAATTATGAGGTGACGCACGCAGTAACGATGCGTACAAACACAACTTATTATGTTACCTTTGAGGTGGAGAGCGGCGATCGTATGGAGATGTGTGTCGATGGTCAGCAGTATGGAATGCTGGCTGAGGGAGACTCAGGAAAACTGACCTTTCAGGGAACGCGGTATTTAGGATTCGACAGGTACGAAAACATGTAAGGTTTGCTTTAGACTTATGAGAATGTTGAGCGAACAGAGAATTATATTTGCACCTGTGCATACAGAGAGGCAGCTTGCATCCGGTGCTATAATAGGGGTGGACATAAATTATGATGGAAGGTGAATGATTTGGCAAAATTATGGAACAGCCACCTCATCTTGGATTTCTCTCACGTGTATTGCGATGAGAACATCCCACGCAATGATAAGCTGCATTGGATCGACTGCTCGGACATCCACGAGTGTGATCTGTATTGCTCAAAGAAAGCAGAGGAAGAGATCCACCGGAGGATCGATCCTTATGGAATTGATGGGATTCATTTTCTGGATTCCGGCAATTATCATTATGTGACGAAAATTATGACGGACCGTATCAGTGAGCCTTTCTCACTGATCCTGTTTGATCATCATACAGATATGCAGTCTCCGATGATCGATGGAATGATCAGTTGTGGCGATTGGGCAAGAAGCGTCCTGTTGGAAAATCCAAATTTGCAGCAGTTGGTATTGATCGGTCCGAAAAAGGCGGATATTCAGGCAGTCTTAAACGATAAGCAGCTGAAAGCAAAGGAGAAGAAACTGCTGAAAGAGAAGCTGATCGCTTTTTCCGCGGAGGAACTTCGTGCGGGAGAGGGACATGAGAAAGCGGAAAAGATCAGAATGGATGTCCCGTTTTATATCTCAATCGATAAAGATGTGCTGGATGAGCGGTATTGCAAAACAAACTGGAATCAGGGAAAGATGCCGCTTTCGTTATTGGAGCATTTGTTGTCACTGTTTCTGGATCAGAAACATATACTTGGTGTTGATATATGTGGTGAGTGCCAGCAGGGAATTCCGCTGCCGGAATACATGGAGGCTGAGGAGAAGAATGCCGAGACGAACCGCAGGTTGTTTGAGTTTTTGACGCGCTACATTGTGATAACTCGTAGAATGTAATAAAAATCAACAATATGTCTGATGATAGTTTTTGTGGAGTTCATCCGGACTTTGTATGTGATAAGAAAAAATTATATTATCTGCTTACGCCTGTGGCGGATGAGAATGCGAATCTGTATGTTCCGGTTGATCGTGGAGATGAGAGTGCTCGTCCGGTCATGACGGAGTCGGAGGCTGAGAATCTGGTAAAGAAGATTCCGACAATTGATGCGATATGGATCAACAATGAAAGAGAACGGGAGCGCAGCTATAAGGAAGCTGTGCAAAGTAATGATCCGGAGCGCTTGGTTGGTATCATCAAGTTATTGTATGGACGCAAGAGGGAGAGAGCCGAGCAGGGAAAGAAAACTACAGCTGTGGACGGAAGATATTACGACACGGCGGAGAAACTCCTGTATTCGGAATTGGAACTTGCGATGCACAAGGACAAGAATGAAATTCTGACCATGATTCGGGATTGTTGTGGCAAGGAATGAAGCGGTCAATATAGAACAGGGACGCATATTCCTTGAATGCGAAAGGCGTTGCACTTTGATTGGAACCATGTTATGATAATTTTGTCCTTAGGGATAATAAAAAGAAAGAGCACATATTGTGTAAGGTGAGGAAATGAGAAATCGATAATTTGATTTAGGTGAAACACATCGTATTGAAAGACCTGCAGTAACGGGCTTGTTTGTGTACGCTTAAATTGGATTATCACGATCATATCCTTTTCCTTGTCACAGAATGATAAGATAGAGGTTTATTTTTGTGAGTCTATTTTGCGTATGCAAAGTAGGCTTTTTGTTTTGAAGAAAACGCGTTTGATACTGCAGCGAAAGGAGGTTGATCATATGGCACAGATTATGGTAAGCAACTTGACGTTTGCATATGAAGGCAGTTATGACAATATTTTTGAAAATACATCGTTCTCGATCGATACGGATTGGAAACTGGGATTTGTGGGACGAAACGGTAAGGGAAAGACAACATTTTTAAATCTGCTTTTGGGCAAATATGAGTACAGTGGAAATATCGCTTCTTCGGCAGTGTTTGACTACTTTCCATACAAGCTTTGCAATAAAGACAATGAGAAGACTGCGGACGAGTTAATAGAGGACTGGAAGGCAGGGGTAGAGAGCTGGCGTGTCATCTGCGAACTGGCCAAAATGGGATGTGAGGCAGATCTTTTGTATCGTCCGTATAGAACATTAAGTTTTGGAGAGCGTACGAAAGTGATGCTTGCGGTCCTCTTTTCCGGTGAGAATGATTTCCTTTTGATTGATGAACCGACCAATCATTTGGATAGAGATGCGCGAGCAATTGTAAAGACATATCTGGCAAATAAAAAGGGATTTATTCTCGTCTCGCATGACAGAGACCTGCTTGATGCGTGTGTGGATCATATGTTGGTCCTGAATCGAAATTCAATCGAGGTTCAATCCGGCAATTTTACCAGTTGGTGGGAAAACAAAAAACGTGCCGACAGCTTTGCGAGGGCTGAAAATGAGAAACACTTAAAAGAAATCAATAAATTGAAAGCAGCGGCTGACCGGACAGCACGCTGGGCGGACAAAAGTGAGCGCAGCAAGATTGGATTTGATCCGGTAAAGGAACATGACAGAAGCATTGCGACAAGAGCTTATATCGGAGCAAAAACGAAAAAGATGCAGGCGAGGGTGAGTTCCTATGAAAACAGAGTCGCAAGAGAAATTGAGGAGAAAGAAGGATTATTGAACGATATCGAAACGATTGCGGATTTGAAACTGATGCCGCTTTCGTTCCACAAGAGCCGTTTGATCGAATGCAGGGATTTCTCTTTAAAATATTGTGATGGTGAAACTCCGGTTATCAACGATTTAAACATGGAATTAAAACAGGGGGAGAGGCTTTTTATAAGCGGCGATAACGGATGCGGAAAATCCAGTTTGATCAAGGCAATCCTGCAACATACTTTAGCGGTGGATAACGTTGTGTTTGAGCAGACAAATGGTCAGGTGTCTGAAAAGTTGAATTACGAAACGAGTGGACAATTGTCAGTAGCGGCAAATCTTGTTATCTCGTATATCAATCAGGATACTTCTTATTTGCGCGGAACAATAAAAGAATATGCAAGTAAGAGGCAATTGGATTATACATTGCTTTTGTCACTTCTCAGACAATTGGATTTTGAACGAAATCAATTCGCAAAGAATATGGAAGAGTTCTCGGAAGGACAGAAGAAAAAAGTCCTGATCGCTGCAAGCCTTCTGACACCGGCTCATTTGTATATATGGGATGAACCGCTCAACTATATTGATGTATTTTCAAGGATGCAGATTGAAAAACTGATTCAAACATATGAACCGACCATGCTTATTGTGGAACATGATGTGCGGTTCCGCGAGAAGATTGCCACACGTGTAATCGAAATGTAAACGATAAAATAAGTTGTAAAAGCAGGCTGGCAAGTAATGTCAGCTTGTTTTTTTACAATAATTTCACAAACATTTACACAAGCTTGATAGCAGAGAGAATGATTTGTGTTTAGCATATAATCAGAAGGATGTGATGAAGAATGAATAAGAAAAGCCATATTGTATTTACGAACAAAATGAATATCAGCATACCGGCAACGTGCCATGTGGGACTTCTGATTGGTAGCATTTTACCGGATATTCTTGTGCATACCTATCTGACGGGACACACATGGAAAGCATCCGGGAAACGGATCTTAAACAAATTAGAGAAACTGGAACAGAGCGATGGATTAAATGTGTGGACAGCGCTTCAGCTTGGCATGATTCTTCACTATATCGAAGACTTTTTTACGATGTCACACAGTCGCTTTTTTACAGGAAATATATGGGAACATATCGGATATGAAATACGTTTGCAGCGATATATTCGGGCAACATTTTGCGGGCGTTACAAGTTGTATGACGGGGATGTAGAGAATACGCAGATTTATTCGATAGAAGACTTGAAGGAACGAATGGTTTCCCTGCAAAAGGAATACGAGAAAGAACTCAAAGAGGCATCCGGGGATGAGGAGATGTGTTTTCAGACAGATCTGGAATATATGAATATTGCGGTGCAGACGGTGGCCGGATATCTGATTCCGGAGCTGAATCGAAAAGCAATTTTGTATTGCAAGATTGAAAACGGCACATTGATCCGGATTTCGCCGGGGTATCGCATCTGAAATGAATCGTGGTAAGGAGTAATGGAATTTTGAAATACAAGGAACTGGTAAACAATAAAGAAATCAACGCATATTTAAAGAAGGGCGACGAGAATTTAGGACAGCTTGGTTTTACGGATCATTCCAAGGCACATTGTATGCAGGTGGCACATCAGGCGGGAAAGATATTGGAACGGTTCGGCTATCCGGAACATGATATTGAACTGGCAAAGATTGCAGGATTGATGCATGATATCGGAAATATGATCAATCGCACACACCATGCGGAATATGGCGCACTGCTTGCCAATGAAATGTTAAAGAAAACGGATATGCCGCTGGAGGATCGAATCACGGTCGTATCGGCAATCGGAAATCATGACGAATCGACCGGCGGACCAATCGATGTTGTTTCAGCGGCACTCATTATTGCGGATAAAACCGATGTAAGACGAAGCCGAGTACGCCAGAAAGAGAAAGCGTTATTTGACATTCACGATCGTGTGAATTATGCGGTGACAGAATCAAAGCTTAAGATTACCAAGGACAAATCAGTGATCGCGCTGAATCTGCAGATTGATGAGAAAATCTGTTCTATGTATGACTATTTTGAAATTTTTCTCGAGCGCATGATGCTTTGTAGAAAATCCGCAGAAATTCTTGGTACGACCTTTAAACTGACGGTTAATGGACGCAAAGTTCTATAAGGTATTTCGTGAGCCTGTTCTGTAAAGACGGAGATAGGCTTATTATTATATCATTTTACGAATGCTTTACACAAACAATACATAAAGATGATAGATGGGATAACACCCATTCCTGTATAATTTTGAATTAAATGCAGATATGTCATATTTCACATCAAGGAGAGACAATGATTCGGAATCAGATACTGCAATGGATGATTGATCGATTGGAAAAATTGAAATCACCACAAAAGCGGGAGCAAATAAATCGATTGGATATACAGGAGAAGGAGATTGGAAATCAAATGAAAAACAAACCGCAAAAAGCAGAACCATATATGATGAACCGTGAATTATCATGGTTAAAGTTTAATGAGCGCGTATTGAATGAAGCAGGTAACCCAAGGGTTCCTTTAGCGGAGAGACTCACGTTTGCTTCGATTTATCAGTCGAATCTGGATGAGTTTTACATGGTTCGTGTCGGTACATTAATGGATCAGATGGAATCTTCCGAAGAAATCCGTGAAAATAAAACGAATATGACCAGCAAGGAGCAGGTAAAGGCAATCCTTGAGGCGACGCGTATTCTGGATAAAAAGAAAGATATGATCTATGAACAACTGATGGGAGAATTAGAGCCACAGGGAATTCGAATCATCAATTTTAACAGACTCTCCGGAGAAGAGGGAGAATTGTTAGAGACTTATTTTGATCAGGAGATCGCACCGTATTTGTCTGCCAACATTGTCAGCAAGCAGCAGCCGTTTCCGTTTTTAAAGAATAAGGAGATTTATGCGGTGGCATTGCTTGCAACCAAGAGTAAAAAGACAAAAGTTGCCATCATTCCATGTAGTAACAATGTATTCAAGCGACTCATTGATATTCCGACAAGACCGGGAACATTTATGCTTTCGGAGGAACTGATCTTACATTTCTTACCGAAGCTGTTTCCAAAGTATGAGATCGTGGAGAAGTCACTTCTTAGAATCACGAGAAATGCAGATATTGACACAGAGACGATTTATGATGAGGATATGGATTACCGCGATGCGATGGAGAATCTGATCAAGCAGAGAAAACGTATGAATCCGGTGCGCATGGAATTATCCAGAGAGATTAACAAGAAGCTCGTTACCGGAATCTGTAAGTGAGTCAATGTGGACAAAAAGCATGTTTTTATGTCGAAAGTACCGCTTGATATGTCCTTTGTATTTGCGATTCAAAATTACTTGAGAGTTCAGGGAAAGGAAAACTTATTCTTTGAAAAGAGAAGTCCTCGCATGACCGATCAGTTAAATGACAAGGAGAGTCTGATCGGACAGATCGAGAAGAAGGACGTACTTCTTTCTTATCCGTTTGAGAACATTAAGTCGTTTACAAACCTTCTGAATGAGGCAGCAAAGGACGAATCTGTTGTATCTATTAAGATGACACTGTATCGTCTCGCGGACAAGAGTCAGATTGTCGATGCCCTTGTCGATGCTGCTGAAAACGGCAAAGAAGTTGTCGTTCTGGTGGAACTTCGTGCAAGGTTTGATGAGGAGAGTAACATTGAATACTCCAGAAAACTTGAAGAAGCTGGATGCCGCGTGATCTACGGATTAAACGGCTACAAGGTTCATTCCAAACTTTGCCTGATTACCAGAAAAACAGACAACGGCCTGTCTTATATCACACAGATCGGAACCGGAAATTATAATGAGAAGACTTCGAAATTATATACCGATTTATCGCTGATTACGGCAAATGAAGAGATTGGCAAAGAGGCAGCGGAGGTATTTGCCTGTCTTCTTCGCGGAGAAACGATTGAGGAAACACATCGGCTTTTGGTTGCACCAAAGTGCCTGCAGAATAAGGTCCTTGCGCTGATTGATGAAGAAATCGAACATGCGAAAAATAATGAGCCGGCGTATGTCGGAATTAAGATCAATTCACTGACGGACAAAGACATCATTGAGAAGCTTGTGGAGGCATCACAGGCCGGAGTAAAGATTGAGATGATCGTCCGCGGAATCTGCTGCATGATTCCGGAAATCAAAGGATATACCGAAAATATTACGGTTATCAGTATTGTCGGAAGATTTCTGGAACACTCAAGAATCTATCGTTTCGGAACGCCGGAAAGAGAAAAAGTATACATCGCTTCGGCAGATTATATGACCAGAAACACATTGCGCCGCGTCGAGGTGGCGGCACCGGTTCTTGACGATCAGCTGCGCGAAAAACTTGATTTCATGTTTGATACGATGATGAAAGATGATGAAAAGAGCAAGCGTCTGAATGCGAAGGGCAATTACGAGGATCGAAAGGTAAATGAGAAAACCATCGATTCACAGGAATTGTTCTATGAGATGGCGTATGAGAATGCGGCCAAACTTGATAACGTACATAAATTCATGTAGTACTGTGTAAGCCTGTTTTGTGCATACAAAATAGGCTTTTTCTTTACTTTAGCACGTTATTATGATAAAATCTAAATGAATAGTTATAAACGATTTCTGCATAAAGTGAAATGACGAGGAGAAACGGATGAGAAAAACGATTAAAGGAAAGATAACGGTACAGACGATTATGTATCTGTTAGTGGCACTGGTAATTTGTGAACTGGTCAGTGTCGTTACACTTAATGCAAACATGACATCACAGAGTAAACTGTATATAAATGCAGAGGCGCAGACTAATGCCGGTGTCGTGAACGAGTGGCTGATTGAGCAGGGAAATATTGCTCATACAATCACGAATGCGGTAGCATTTATGAATACGAAGGATCCGGATACGATCATGAATTATCTGGAGAAGAACTTAAGTGAGAATAAAGATGCCCTCATGTATTATGTGTGCTTTGGATATGACGGAGGTGTGCTTCCGGCGGATCATTCCAAACTCGATCTGGATCCTACGACGCGAGACTGGTGGAAGCAGGCGATTGCTAAGAACGGTCTGATCTACACGGCTCCTTACAAGGACTTTGCAAGTGGAAATATGATCGTAACCGTTGCGGAACCGTTGAAGATTCAGGGAGAGCAGGCGGTATTTTTAGCGGATATCACATTGGAGACGCTGACCAATCAGGTGAAGAAAGTGAGTACGGATGAGAACCTGCAAGGCTTTCTTCTGGATGCAGACGGTGCGGTCGTGTCGCATGAGAATGAAGATTTTCTTCCGAAAGAAGAGGGAAATACGATCCTTTCGGATGCATTGAATACCGATGTATGCAACGTGTCGGAACTTAGAGATTACGACGGAAGGATGAAATTTGTAAGCACCGCAAGCGTGGATGCAACCGGCTGGACGTTCGGTGTTACGGAAGATAAGGCTGTTATCACGAAACAGATTGCAAGAAATTTGATCATCGTGATTGCTTTGGGACTTGTTATGTTGATCGTGGTGGCCGTAATGACTGCGGTCAGCGTTCGAAAGAGTCTTGCCCCGATGGAAACGATGAAGAAGTTTGTCAAGGAGAAAGTGATCGGAACGCAGATCTGCCACAAGCAGAAAAACGAGATTGCGGAGATCCGTTATCTGATTCAGGAGATGGAAGATAAATTTATCGGTGTCATCCGTCAGACAAAGGCAGAGTCCGACAATATTCATGAGCGTATGCAGGGAACGAACAGTAAAGTGGTTTCCATTAACGAGAATATTATGGAGATTGGTGCTGCGATGGAAGAGACCGGCGCCAACATCGATTCACAGACTGCAAATATTACAATGATCGATGAAGCCTGTGAATCTGCGGCTCAAAGTATTATCCATCTTGCTGATGAAGCGCAGGAGATGGCAGCGAATGCAAAAGAAGTTGCCCACCGGGTGGAGAGTATGGCGAAGGAGTTACTGGAAGACAAAGAGAGTGCGACGCAGGTGGCAGCCGAGAGTAAGGAACGTATGCAGAAAGCAATGCAGGGAGCAGAAGTGATTGGAGAGATTGCCAATGTTTCTTCTGCAATTCAGGAGATTGCATCGCAGACCAATCTTCTTGCATTGAATGCATCGATCGAAGCTGCAAGAGCCGGAGAGGCCGGTAAAGGATTTGCGGTTGTAGCGGAAGAAATTAAGAAACTCAGTGAGGATACCGACGAGGAAATC
The DNA here is from genome assembly GCA_934316545.1 of uncultured Agathobacter sp. Classification (GTDB taxonomy): domain Bacteria; phylum Bacillota; class Clostridia; order Lachnospirales; family Lachnospiraceae; genus Roseburia. The sequence goes on from CAKRDT010000011.1 coordinate 20,298, forward strand.
AGTAAGGTAAATGATCTTACGGCAAAGGTATTTGAGAGCGTGAAGGCTTTGTCCAGAGAAAGCAATGCGGTTCTTGAATTTATCAACGGCACGGTAATGAGTGATTACAATAAATTAGAGACTCTTGTGACCGAGTATCAGAAGGACACAGATTATTATAATCAGGCCAGTGAAAGCATCGGTGCTTCGGCAGAAAATGTGCGTGATTCCGTTGATTCCATTAATGAGATGATTGATTCGATCAGTACGGCGCAGAAAGAATTGTCGGATGCGGCAACAAGTGTAAATGAGAACCTGCAGAAGATTACCTATTCCAGCGAGAATATGTCGCAGGAGACAAAAGAAGTATTGGAAAGTGTAAATTCTTTGCAGGAAACCATGCAGAGCTTTCAGGTATAAAGTTATGGTTGCTTAACTTGCAGAAAGCAACTATAATAAAACAGAACATGCAGAAGCTTACCAGCAGGCAATCATCTGATTGCCTGCCTTGTTTATAAAAAGCAGTATTTTTTTCACTTTTGGGATAAAATAAGTATCGTTTGATCGTGGAATGCAATGAGTAAGGGGGCAGAAATTTGAAGAAGATAGGAATTATGACGGACAGCCACAGTGGTATTTTGGAGAAGGAGGCGCAGGAAAATCATATTTATGTGCTTCCGATGCCTTTTCTTGTGAATGGAGACCTTCACCTTGAAGGCGTAAGTATGACAAGAAGCGAGTTTTACGGGAAGCTTCGGGAAGGTATTGATGTGGCAACTTCGCAGCCATCGCCGCAGGACGTGATGGAGATGTGGGATACGATGTTAAAAGAATACGATGAGATCGTCTACATCCCGATCAGCAGCGGACTCAGCGGATCGTGCATGACAGCACAGGCTTTGGCGAAGGACGAGCCGTATGAAGGCAGAGTGTTTGTTGTGGACAATGGCCGTTGTTCGACCCCGCTTCATCAATCGGTTCTTGATGCGATAAAGATGATCAAGGCGGAATATACCGCGGAGCAGATCAAGAAGCGGCTTGAGGAGACGAAAGAACAGATGATTATTTACGTCGGATTAAGCACGCTGGAGTATCTGAAAAAGGGAGGGCGGATTAAGGCTGGTGTGGCAACCATCGCAAATGTGCTCAATATTAAGCCTGTGATGAAGTTTACAACCGGAACACTGGATGTCTATCAGAAGTGTCGAGGTATGAAGAATGCACGTAAGGCGATGATCGATGCGATGAAAACGGAATTTGAGACAACTTTTAAGAAAGCGTATGACGCTGGTAAAATTCATCTTCTGGCGGCATCAAGCTGTGTCGCGGAAGTGACGGAGGAATGGGTAAACCAGATCAAGGAGAATTTTCCGGGGATGGAGGTCCGGTGTGATGAATTGTCATGTGGACTGTCCTGCCATATCGGACCGGATGGCCTTGGAATCGGCTGCTCGGTCGATCCTCTGTAGGCGGGAGTGTTCTTTTTTAAAATTGACTTTTCTCTATGGTAAAAGATAAAACGAAAAATAAAGATATTCGTAAATAAAGATGGAAGAAACCGGATTTTTGGTATAAAATAGACTTGGAATGTTTCGATGCGTTCCAAGTCTAAATTTCGTTCAGGGGGTAAACTTATGAAAACAGAATCTTTTGGAACAACGGCGAGTGGTGTTAAAGCAACTCTCTATACATTGGAGAATAAAAATCATACAGTAGTGAAAGTGACAGACTTTGGGGCAACTCTTGTATCGGTTCTCTATGCAGATAAAGAGGGAAAAATGCGTGATATGGTGCTCGGTTATGATGATGCGGGTGCATACGAGAAAGGGACAAGCTGCTTCGGGGCAACGATCGGACGTAACGGAAACCGGATCAAAGATGCCCGTGTAACGATTGGCGGTAAAGAATGGATCATTGAGGCAAATGAAGGTAAGAACAGCCTTCACAGTGGAAGCAACGGATTTAACCATCTGATGTGGGAGATGAAGGAGAGCGGCGATCAGTTTGTTTCCTTCTACCATTACAGTCCGCAGGAGGAACAGGGATTTCCTGGAAATATGCATATTACCGTAACCTATACATTGGACGATGAGGACACGATCCATATCGCATACGATGCAAAAGCGGATGCCGATACGGTTATGAATTTTACAAACCATAGCTATTTTAATCTTGCAGGACATGACAGCGGTGTGATGGAGGATCAGAAGTTACAGATTATGGCGGATGCCTATACACCGGTTGTGGATTCCCATGCGATTCCGACCGGAGAGATTGTACCGGTAGCAGGAACGCCTATGGATTTTACAACGATGAAACCGATCGGTCAGGATATTCGGGAGGATTTTGATCAGTTGAAATATACCGGTGGATACGATCATAATTATGTATTGTCCGATCAGCCGGGAACCATGCGTCAGATGGCGAAAGCCGAGTGTGCTGCAAGCGGTATTGCATTGGATGCGTATACAGATTGCTGCGGTGTTCAGTTTTATGCAGGTAATTTTATCGGTACACAGCCGGGCAAGGGAGGAGCAACGTATGGTGACCGCCATGGCTTCTGCCTTGAGTCGCAGTTCTATCCGAATGCGGTAAATGAAAAGAATTTCCCGTCTCCGGTCGTACCTGCAAATACAGAGTATCATTCGGAAACAAAGTATCATTTTTATCATATGTAAGATGCAATCACCCGGAGCGCCCAACAGGGCGCTCTGCTTATGTATCATTGTGTGTGATGTGGGAGAAGAACGATGGTTCCCACAAATTTTGAAGTTAGAATGGAAGTGTGAGCGTTGAAGAAAAACAAATACGAAATTGATATGTGCAATGGCTCCATTATGGACAAATTGATTTCCTTTGCACTGCCACTCATGTTGTCAGGAATCCTGCAGCTGATGTTCAATGCAGTGGATCTCGTGGTCGTGGGACATTTCAGCGGTCAGGAGGCACTTGCTGCGGTTGGTTCCACTACAGCACTGATCGCGGTATTTACCAATTTGTTTATTGGAATTTCACTCGGTGCGAATGTGCTTGCGGCGCGCTTTTATGCTGCCGGACGGGAGAAAGAGATGTCGGAGACGGTACATACATCGATCATGCTGGCACTGATCAGTGGCGTGGCGATGGCAATCGTTGGTGTCATCTTTGCCAAAGGGGCTTTGCAGCTGATGGATACACCGGACAATGTCATTGATTTATCGACTCTTTATATGCGTATTTATTTTATGGGAATGCCGTTTTTTATGTTGTATAACTACGGTGCGGCAATCCTGCGTGCGGTGGGGGATACCAAGAGACCGCTCTTGTTTTTGATTGTTTCAGGTGTGTCCAATGCGATACTGAACATGATTCTTGTTATTGTATTTAACCTTGGGGTTGCCGGTGTTGCGATCGGTACCGTCATGTCACAGCTGATGTCATGCGTGCTGGTACTCCGCTGCCTGTGTAAGACACAAAGCAGTTATCAGCTGCATTTGGATCGGCTTGCGATCAAAGGGGATTATGTAAAGCTGATTTTTCAGGTTGGCATTCCGGCGGGAATTCAGAGTACGGTGATTAATTTTTCCAATGTTTTGCTGCAATCATCCGTCAATTCATTTGGAGCGACTGCGATGGCGGGATATACAGCGGCCAATAATCTGCTCGGATTTTTGTATGTATCGGTGAATGCGGTAACACAGGCCTGCATGAGCTTTACCAGTCAGAATTACGGAGTCGGAAAGTATAAGAGAATGGATCGCGTACTTTTGGATTGCCTGGGGTTAACGGTCGTTGTGGCAGGTGTGCTTGGAGGGGGTGTTTACCTGTTCGGACCGCAGATACTTCGTATCTACACGAGCGAGGCCGATGTTATTTCCTGTGGAATGGAGATTCTTTCCATTACAACGATTCCGTATTTTCTATGCGGAATCATGGATCTGTTCCCGGGATCACTCCGTGGAATGGGATATTCGGCGGTGCCGATGGTCTTATCGGTAATCGGAACGGTCGGCACGAGAATTTTGTGGATTTATGGATTTTTTCCGTATAACCGGACATTGTTTTTTCTGTTCATATCCTATCCGGGATCCTGGCTCATTACGATCGTGATGCAGGTAATCTGTTATCTGTATGTGCGCAAACGCTGTGTTGGCGTACAAAAGGTGTAAATCGAGCGGGCAGATTTATAAATAATATAAGAAAAAATAATACACTGCTTTGGTAAAGTGTGAAACAAAACAGTTGACGGAAGTAATTTTACACGCTACTATACTCTATAGAGCAATTTCGAGACGAAGTTTGCAGGAAAACGACGAAAGTCTACCGAAGGAGTAAAACTCTCAGGTGCCGGTCGGACCGGTGCAACTGTAAATGGATCGACTCTCTGGAGACACCCGTAAAAAGCGGGGGCCGAAGGTGCAACATACGTAAGACGTATGAATCTCTCAGGCAACAGGACAGAGAAGATATCTTAATACCTATCAATATCTTCATTTTCGTGCGATATGCACGGAGATATCTTAGTGGATAACGGTTATCCACTCTATTTTGTTCATAATCTGGAGTTCTATTTCGTATCTTATTTTATCCGGGAGTTTAGAAATGCTGACAATTTACAATCTGAAAAGAGAGGTAGGATTAGAACAATGTGGAGTGCAATCAACAATTTTTTAGGTGCAGTGGACAATTTTGTCTGGGGTGTGCCGCTGATGGTGCTGATTTTGTCGGGAGGTCTGCTTTTGACGGTTCGTTTGGGACTGTTACAGATCCGTAAGCTTCCGCTTGCATTAAAGTGGATGGTCAGAAACGAGGAAGACGGAGAAGGCGAGATCTCAAGTTTCGGTGCGTTATGTACGGCTTTGAGCGCAACCATCGGTACCGGTAATATCGTCGGAGTAGCGACTGCTGTATGTGCCGGTGGTCCGGGCGCCTTATTCTGGATGATCGTCGCAGCGTTTCTTGGTATGGCAACCAAGTATTCCGAAGGTCTTCTGGCAGTCAAGTATCGTGTAGTCGCCAAGGACGGACACAGTCTCGGTGGACCATTCTACTATATTGAGCAGGGTATGGGAAGCAAGTGGAAGTGGCTTGCCAAGATTTTCGCGTTCTTTGGTGTATGTGTAGGTTTATTTGGAATCGGAACTTTCTCACAGGTAAATGGTATCGCCAGTGCAATCAACAATTTCTTTGATCCGAACAATGCGCATACCGTAAAGATTCTTCCGTTCCTTGGAGAGTATTCCTGGTCGGTTGTGATCGCTTCACTGATTCTTGCATTCTGTGTTGCGGCCGTACTGATCGGTGGGGTAAAACGTATTGCAAGTGTCAGCCAGGTTATCGTACCGTTTATGGCGATTATTTATTTTGTGTTTGCAGTGCTGTTGGTTATTTTTAATATTAAGGAAGTACCGGCAGCTGTTGTTATGATCGTAGAAGCTGCATTTAATCCTAAGGCTATCACCGGTGGTATCGTTGGAAGTATGATTGTAGCGATGCAGAAAGGTATTGCCCGCGGTATCTTCTCCAACGAGGCAGGTCTTGGTAGTGCGCCGATCGCTGCGGCTGCCGCACAGACAAAGGAACCTGTCCGTCAGGGACTTGTCAGCATGACCGGAACCTTTATTGATACGATTGTCATCTGTACACTGACCGGTCTGTCTATCGTTTTGACCGGTGCATGGCAGGTAGAGGGAATTGAAGGCGTCGGTGTGACAACCTATGCGTTTCAGCAGGGACTCCCGTTCCCGCCTGTTGTATCATCGTTCGTTCTGATGATTTGTCTTGTATTCTTCGCATTTACGACGATTCTCGGATGGGATTATTACAGTGAGCGCTGTCTTGAATATTTAAGCGGCGGTAATATGAAGCACGTGAAGATTTATCGTTGGATTTACATCTTTGCTGTATTTATCGGACCATACATGACGGTTAGTGCCGTATGGACGATCGCGGATATCTTCAACGGACTGATGGCGATTCCGAATATGATCGCTCTCTTTGCATTAAGTGGTGTTGTCGCAAAGGAGACGAAGGATTTCTTCAAGAGACATAAGTCCGGAGAATATAAAGAATAGTATGATAAATCAGATCAGAATCACAGATTTTAATGCAACGGAACTTGATATCTATGCGAGGATCAAGGAGGTTGTACTTTTAAACAGGGCAAAACCCGAGGATGGCATCTTTATTGCAGAAAGTCCCAAAGTCATTGAGCGTGCCTTGGACAGCGGATGTAAGCCGATTTCGATTCTGATGGAGGAACGACATATTGAGGGCGAGGGGAAAAGCTTGTTGGAGCGGTGTGGCGATATACCGGTCTATACCGCAGAATTTGATATGTTAAAGGAGCTGACCGGGTTCCCATTGACGCGTGGCATGCTCTGTGCGATGCGTCGCCCTGCGCCTCTTAGTCTGCAACAGGTGTGTGAGAATGCCACACGCCTTGCCATACTCGAAGATGTTGTAAATCCAACGAATGTCGGTGCCATCTTCCGCTCGGCGGCAGCACTCGGCATGGATGCCGTCATTCTGACACAGGCATGCAGCGATCCGTTGTATCGTCGTGCAATCCGGGTCAGTATGGGGACCGTGTTCCAGATACCGTGGACTTATGTGGATAAGTTTGTCGAGTGGCCGGATGAAGGTATGAAATTCCTTCATGATATGGGATTTAAGACCGCGGCATTTGCACTAAAGGACGATTCGGTCGGCATCGATGATCCGCAGCTTATGAGCGAAGAAAAACTTGCAGTATTGCTTGGAACCGAAGGAGACGGTCTTGCAACAGAGACGATCGCTGACTGTGATTACACGGTCAAAATTCCGATGTCCCACGGAGTCGATTCCCTAAATGTAGCAGCCGCCAGCGCTGTTGCCTTCTGGCAGCTTGGAAACCATAACTAAAATACCGGAGCCGTACTTATTGACAGAAAATCTTTCCAATAAGTATGACTCCGGTATTTTGTGTTGTGCGCCTAGCGGCGCACGTTTCTAACGGGTTAAAGTCCCGAATCCGCACGGTGGTGTGAGAGGACGGCGGTTAGTCACCGCCTCCTACTCGATTCGAAAAAATGATGTGGTAAGAATCAGACTTTGATCAATCCGAGTGCTTCAGACACTGCAAAAAGCAGAATAAGAAGCAGACAGATCGGTTCCACATATTTGAGCATCACAATATAAAATTTCTTTTCTTTGAAGGATCTTCCCCCTAATTCCACCTCATCAATGATCGTTTTCGGCTTGATAATGTAACCGATAAAGATACAGGTCAGCATCGCAACAATCGGCATCAGGACACTGTTGCTGATGAAATCAAAGAAATCTAAAAGACCCATTCCGATAATCTGAACAAAGCTTAACGGACCGAATCCCAATGAGACAAGTCCGCCCACGATCAGGCAGTAGATGGTGGCAACGACCGTTGATTTCCTGCGGGACCAGTGCAGCTTGTCACAAATGATCGATACGTTTGTTTCCAGCAGTGAGATAGCTGAGGTCAATGCTGCAAAAAGCACAAGGATAAAGAATCCTCCGCCAATCAGACCTCCGAGTTTCATACTGTTGAATACCTTTGGCAGAGTGACGAACATCAGAGAAGGACCTTTGCTGAGCGCCTCTTTGCTTCCACCCGAGAATGCAAATACGGACGGAACAATCATCAGACCGGCAAGGAGTGCTACAACGGTATCGAAAACTTCAATCTTGCGGACGGAATCCCGCAGATCATCTTCTTTTTTCATATAAGAACCGTAAGTAATCATAATACCCATTGCAAGTGACATGGAGTAGAATAACTGTCCCATCGCAGCGAGTACGGTTGTGGCCGAGAAATGTTTGATATCCGGTAACAGATAATACTTCACACCGGCCAAGGCACCCGGGCGTGTTGCACAATAAATGCTGATTAAAATGATCAGAACGATCAGTATCGGCATCAGAATGGTGCTTGCTTTTTCGATACCTTTTTGTACACCGATGAATACGACAGCAGCGGTCAGAAGCAAAAAGACCGCAAACCATACAAGCGGTTCCACCGATTCCGTAATAAATCCGGTAAAGTAATCATCGGTGGCTGCCTGTCCAACATGTCCACTTAAGAACGAGACAAGATATTTGATGACCCATCCGCCGATGACGCAGTAGTATGGTGTAATAATAAAAGGAACGATACTGCCCAGAATACCGATAAAACCAAAGCGTTTATCTAGTTTTCCGAACGCACTGCCTGCGCTTAGTCTTGTTTTACGTCCCAGAGCAATCTCGGTGATCATCAGCGTAAAGCCGAAGGTGGTAGCCAGAATCAGGTAGACCAGAATAAAGATTCCACCGCCGTATTTTGCTGCCAGATACGGGAACCGCCACAGGTTACCGAGACCTACGGCAGAACCGGCAGCAGCAAAGATAAAGCCGAGCCTGCTGGAAAATGAATCACGTTTTTTATCCATTTGAAAATCCCTCCAATTAGTTTGCGGTAGCTTCCATATTCTTAGGAAGGACCAGATTTAGAATGATAGAAACCCAAAATACGGCAGCAACACAGCTCGCTGCGAATACATTCTCAACGATCCGCGGTAACAATACTCCCGGCGATGATAATCGCACTTTGCCGTCGGGCTGATAAACATTGACATTTGAAACATTTGAATCTTTTGTTTTCATGACTTTGCTCCTCTTAAATATGTATTGTAAAAACTGATAATAAATTAGCAGAATTTCGGGTCGGTTGCAACTGCGTGTTCATAACAAAAAAACGAAACTCCCTTTTCAGAACTTCCGGAGAGCCTTTTTTCACGTCCTGAAAAACTACACTTTAGTAAGAATAAGAAAATATTTATTTTTATTAAAACACGAAGCCGCAGGCAGTGTTTTTTGCATGTCTGATAATAGAAAAGAAAACCTGTTTTTTGAAAGTACGGAACAGACTTTGGCTTGATGGCAGCATCCGTTACCATCATTGTGGTCTCGGTTATGATGGTGTACGTGTTATTGCAGAAAAATATCATTAAAGGATTGACAGCAGGTGCTGTTAAAGGCTAAACTACTTCGTATAGACAGATGATAGCAGCGTCAGCCTGACACGACATCAATGATTGAAGAAGCCATTGATGTGATGTGTGCCAACTTGAAAAAGAAGGGAATCACAGGAGAAGAAACCGAGACGGTCGGAACTGAGAGTGCAAGTGATCATGTTCGAATTGAGCATGCCAAAGAATTGTTAAAGGATCCGTCGCTTCGTATTGGTGATATTTCGGAGCAGGTAGGATTTTTGGATCTGGCGCATTTCTTGCGAGTGTTCAAAAAGCAGGAAGGGATGTCTGCAAACGAGTATCGTAATCAGATACTTGGAAAATAGATTAAGGGGGAACAAATATGAAGATTATTAAAGCAAAAGATTATCAGGACATGAGCCGTAAGGCTGCGAACATTATTTCCGCTCAGATTATCATGAAACCGGATTGTGTATTGGGTCTTGCAACCGGATCGACTCCGATTGGAACATACGATCAATTGGTGGAATGGTATAAGAAAGGCGATTTGGATTTCTCACAGGTATCCAGTGTAAACCTTGATGAATATCGTGGACTGACGCATACGGATCCACAGAGCTACTATTATTTTATGCATGAGCATCTTTTCAAGCATGTCAATATCCGAGAGGAAGCAACATTTGTGCCGGATGGAACGAATCCGGATGCGGAAGCTGCCTGCGCTGCACACGAAGAGATTATTAAGAAGCTTGGCGGAATTGATCTGCAGCTTCTCGGTTTGGGAAATAACGGACATATTGGTTTTAATGAGCCAAGTTGTGCTTTTGAGAAGGAGACACATTGTGTGGATCTGACCGAGAGTACGATTCAGGCAAATTCAAGATTTTTTGACTCGATTGATCAGGTGCCGACACAGGCATATACAATGGGAATCAAGACCATTATGATGGCGAAGAAGATTCTGATCGTTGCAAATGGTGAAGGCAAGGCCGACATCGTTGCCCGTGCTTTCTGGGGACCGGTAACACCTGACGTTCCGGCATCTATTCTTCAGATGCATCCGAATGTAACCGTTGTATGTGATGAGGCGGCTCTTTCTAAGGCTCCGATTTAATAAGGTACTGATTGATTTGTGATGAAAAAGAATCGAGGTGGCAGAATACAATGATTATAAAAAATGCGCTTGTATTTACACTTGAACAGGGATTTGTAAACAAGGATATTAAGATTAAAGATGGCAGATTCACCGATGAGGACATCGCTGAAGATATCGTTGTTGACGCACAGGGAAATTATCTGATTCCGGGACTTGTTGATATCCATTTTCATGGTTGTGCGGGGCATGATTTCTCGGATGGAACGCCGGAAGCACTTGAGGCAATTGCTGCATATGAGTTAAAGAATGGAATTACTTCTATTTGTCCGGCATCCATGACTCTTTCTGAGGAGACTCTCACAGGAGTCTGCGAAAATGCATACACATACTATACGAAGCCTGAGTCCGATAAGCCGGAAGGTTCCCGACTTTGTGGAATCCATTTGGAGGGACCGTTTATCTCTATGGAAAAGAAAGGTGCGCAGAATCCGGCGTTCGTTAAGAATCCGGATGTTGCGATGTTTAACCGTCTGCAGGAATCTGCGCATGGATTGGTAAAACTGATTACCATTGCACCGGAGACTGAGGGGGCAGAAGCATTTATTCGCGAACTTTCTTCTAAGGTTCATATTTCTGTTGGACATACATGCAGTGACTACGATACTGCTGTCAAGGCATTTGAACTTGGGGCTGACCATGTGACACATTTCTTTAATGCGATGCCTGCATTTACGCACCGTGCACCGGGTGTATTCGGCGCGGCATTCGATGAGAAGCATGTTATGCCGGAGATGATTTGTGACGGGGTTCATATTAACCCATCGGCTGTGCGAGTTGCATTCTCCTTGTTTGGCAAAGAGAGAATGATTATGATCAGCGACAGTATGATGGCAACCGGAATGGAAGATGGCGATTATTCTTTAGGAGGTCTTCCTGTCAAAGTCTGCGGCAATCTTGCAACGCTTAAGGATGGAACGATCGCAGGTTCTGCAACCAATCTTATGGATTGTGTGCGCACCGTTGTGAAAAAGATGGAGATCCCGCTTGAGACGGCTGTGCGTTGTGCAACGTATAACCCGGCAAAAGCAATCGGTGTGGACGATGTATGCGGAAGCATTGAAGCTGGAAAATATGGCGATTGTGTCATTTTGTCAAAAGATGATCTTTCCACACAGAAAGTCATTCTCGGCGGAAAAGTTGTTGAGTAATAAATGATAATGGTATACTTCCTTATAAAACAAAGGAGACCTGCAAAAATGCAGGTCCTTTGTTTTTGCCGATCGATTTTCGAAATCAAATCAGATTTACGGATCTGTGGAATTAGTAGGATAAGGAGATATCTCCGGTGGAATTGTCAAGCGTTACGGAACCATCGGAGTCTCCGTCTTGCGAGAATTCGCGCTTGCAACTGCGATCGTTGACGTATACATCGCCGATACTGGTATCCAGATCGATATCGTAATCCGAGAGATCCTTTGCACTGCTGACATTGATATTGCCGACACTGTTGTCTGAATCAAGGTCTGTAAAGCTACAGTTGGTGATATCGATATCACCGACATCTCCGTCTGTTTCAATGGACGCAATGTTACAGTCTTTTATTTCGGTGTCGCCGACGCTTGTGTCGGTTGTCAACGAGTCCGCAATAATAGAATCAAGACGGATGTCACCAACGGAAGAATCCAGATTGATGGTGGAAAGTGTTGCATCCTCTGGAATTGTGATCGTGATCTTGCAGTTTTGATTCTGGGTTCCCCACTTTTTCTTATGTTTTGTAGCTTGTCTGATCGTCAGTGTGCTGCTTTTTACCGCCCATTTCGGAATGAGAGTTTTGGTCGCCTCGTAAGCGATGGAGTAATCCTTATCGTGTTTGATGATGATATCTGAGACATACACGTCTGCGATAATGTGATCAAATCCCTGAAGATTTTCGGACGAAGTTTCCTTGGCTTCAGAGGAAGAATCGCCCGAATAGAACATGCTGTACGGAAACGTGGATACAAAACCGAAAATGTGCGTGATGCTGCCGAAGATAATACAAACGATGGTAATCAATGTAATAATTGTAAGATAAATGCCTTTTTTCATAATCTCCTCCTATTCAGTCATAAGATTGTGGATCAGTGTGTGGATGATCGCGGCGATCGGCCAGATGATCCAGGTAAAATCCCAGCGGAACGAAAGAAAACTCCAGCATAAATACAGGCAGGTTACGGTCGGCCAGTAGACAGACATGATCGCACGCACGGTTGGATTCTTGTATTCTTTTTCACGATTTGGAACGTAGTTGCCGCCGACCGTGGTTCGATCGTTGAGACCGAGGAGCGTTTTGTAACTGCCGAAACGAAGCGAAGCCATTATGATAAAGAATACGCCGAATGCAATAAGGATCATGACAAAGGCACCGGACAGATCGGACAAAAACGGATCCGAGAAATCAAATGCATCCAAAATAATTGCCGGAACCGCACAGATAATGCACAGTGCGATGCCGATGGTCAGAAGAAGGGCGTAGCTTGGTTTATAGTGTTCCAGTTCGCGGTGGATATAATCGGTTGTTGCAAAATCAGTTACAATGTGTTCCCGTTTCAGATAATCCCAACGGTTGATCCGCACGCTTGAGTAGATAAACAGTCCGACAGCAATGGCAATCAGAACAAACATGGTGGTTACGCCAAGTGCATCAAAAAGGTCTGTTGAATGGAAAATGGTACTGCCGAGTGCGTCAAAGAAGATCGGGCCACAGACGGACAGGATGCAGAGCATGACACCTAAGCTTGTGAGGTAAGCATGTTTGGCTGAATCCTTTAAGTAAGCCTGTGCATCAGACAACGAAAGTGGTCGGCCAGCCGGTGCCATCTGCGGATTGTGCATAAAGGAGGCAATACCGAGATCTTGCGCAAGCTCATCGAGATTGCCGAACTCCGAGATTACGATGCCGACAGCTTCGTTTTCTGATTTGCCTTCCGCTTTCAGTTCTGTATATTTGTCTTCCATCATCTGCCACAGTTCGTTCTTGGCTTTATAGACTTCCGGGGTGTTGGGGAGATTTAAGAACATATTCTCCAGATAATTTCTAATCGTTTCCATAAGGTTCCTCCTCATTTTTAATAAACTTTCCTACAACTTCCTGGGTGAGCCGCCACTCGGCGCATTTTTCCCTATAATATGCGCGCCCGGCATCTGTAATGCGGTAATAGGTGCGGCGCTTGCCGGCAGCGTTATCCGCATTGGAAAACGACTCGATATAACCGTTGCGCTCCATGCGCGTGAATGCGGAGTAGAGAGTCGTCTCCTTGATTACGTATTTCTCGTTGGACAGCGTCTTAATCTGCTTGGAGATCTCGTAACCGTAGGATGGTCTCTCCCAGAGAAGGTAAAGGATCATGGTGTCATTGTAACCGCGAATGACATCACTGCTAATGTTCAGCATACATACTCCCTTCTTTGTCTTTGTTTTTAGAAGTTTTCTTTCGTAAGATCCCTTCTGCATAGTGTTCATACTTCATTTGTTATACTACGCCTGACGATACTATGTCAGACGTAGTACACCTGTCGTAGTAAATATAATCTATTTGGAAGGAAATGTCAATGGATCAATTGCAGGAGGGGTACTTTGCTTCGATGCAGAGAAAATTTTGCGGCATTTGTCTCTTGCATTGCGGGGATGTTGATGCGAAAATAAGTTTATGCACAGTGCTGCAATATGATTTTGGAAATATGGCAGGAATCATGCCGGAAGCGGCGCGAAAAGTGACGGGATACAATGCAGAGAGAAGAAATTTGGAGTTGAATCATGAGCAAGAAGATCCTGGATGATATGGAGTCCGAAACGAAGGGAAAAAGCAATAGCGGAAATCGGAAATCTCAGGACTCTGTGAATAGAGATCGGTCAGAAAATGGAAAGTCGTCAGAAAACGGAGATTCGTATCGGAGCATATCATATGATATCTCAGAAGCTGAAGCCGACCAGAAGGTTAGCAGCTTTTTAAAGCATAAGGGATATTCCACGCAGAACCGCGTGAATCTGAAGAAAGATCCAAAGAGTATCCGGGTGAATGGGGCATGCGTATATCAAAATGCAATCCTTCAGGCGGGAGATGTGTTAGAGGTGCAGATTCGTGAGCAGGAGAGCTCGGATGGAATCCTTCCGGTGAAACTTCCGCTTTCTATCGTGTATGAGGATGAGGATTTGCTTGTGATCAACAAGCCTGCCGGGATGCCGATCCATCCGTCGCTTCATAATTACGACAATTCGCTTGGAAATGCGCTGGCATGGTATTTTAAGGAACAGGGGAAACCGTTTGTTTTCCGGTGCATCAACCGGTTGGACCGCGACACATCGGGACTTACGATCGTTGCAAAGCACATGGTCAGTGGTGCAATCTTAAGTCATATGGTTGCCGCGAAATCGAAGGAAGGATTAGAGGCAGAGGGAATCCACAGGGAATATCTTGCAATCGTGGAGGGACATGTAACACCGGATCGTGGTGTAATCGATGCACCGATCGCGCGCAAGGAGAGTTCGTGTCTGGAGCGTGTTGTTGATTTCGCAAACGGAGAGCGTGCGGTCACGCATTATCAGGTTTTGAAAACAACGGAGCGATACAGTCTTGTGGCCTTGCAACTTGAAACGGGGCGCACGCATCAGATCCGTGTGCATATGAGCTATCTGGGATATCCGCTGGTTGGGGATTTTTTATACAATCCGAAGTATGCCGGAAACCAGATCGACCGGGTGACGGATGCACAGAAAAAAGAAAAGACGGCGGACTATCCCATCCACCGTCAGGCACTTCATGCACATAAGATTTCATTTCCGCATCCGATGACCGGAAAACATATGGAATTTTGTGTCCCGATGCCGAAAGATATGCACAGACTTGTTGGCAATGTGGAATATCTGTGATGCGCACCTTGCGGAACGGAAGATGATATTGCGCATCCGCTCGGACGCGAAAGCGTGCGGCAGGCGCACACTTTATTTTATATGCTTTTCGCAGATATCATTCAGACAACACTTGTCGCAGTAAGGCTTCGTCCTTGCCGTACACACGGTGCGTCCGTGATCGACAAGCCGGTGGCAGAAGTCGTTGCCTTCCTCCGGAGGGATGATCTTCCAGAGCGCCATCTCGACTTTTTTCGGATCCTTTTCGTTGACGAGACCGATACGGTTACACAGGCGGATACAGTGCGTGTCAGTGACGATCGCCGGCTTGCCGAACACATCGCCCATGATCAGGTTGGCACTTTTGCGGCCTACGCCGGGAAGCGAGAGCAAAGCGTCAAAATCATTCGGTACCTGTCCGTGGTAGACATCGCGCAGCATGCGCATGCATCCGCTGATGTCTTTGGCTTTGCTTTTGCCGAGTCCGCATGGACGAACGATCGCTTCAATCTCCTCGACCGGAGCATCCGCTAAGGCATTCACATCCGGAAACTTCTTATACAATTCCTGAACAACGACATTGACTCTGGCATCCGTACACTGTGCGGCGAGCCGGACGCTGACGAGCAGCTTCCATGCCTCATTGTATTCGAGACTGCAGCCGGAGTCGGGATATTCTTGTTTCAAACGCTTTATGACTTCGAGCGCTAAATCTTTTTTCTTCATGGGTTCACCTGTTTCTATCATCAGATTTTATACATAGTTTAAAGCAATTTGACAAAGAATACAACCATCTAAAAGCAGGAATCGAAAGAAGCTGTTTCGGTCGGAAATTTTGAAATGGGTAGAATTTTACAATAACTTTTGATAGGATAAGGAATGACAATAGGATGAGCGGACAGGAAGAATGTTCGATATAGAGAAATAATAAGTTTTCAAGATAAATGGGAGGAGAAGAATTATGGATAGCAAACATATTGCAATACCGGTCATTTTGAAGATCGGTCCGGGGGCTTTAGATGATCTTGGTAAATATCTGATGGATGCGCAGCTGCAGAAAGTGGTGATCCTGTTTGGAAATGGCCTGATCGATATGTTCGGTCTGAGCGTGATGGAATCATTGAAGGAGTCCGGCGTGGAAGTGCTTGAGTATCAGGAACTGGATACGGTGCGTCTGGAGGATTTGACGAGCCTTGCTTTTGCGATGCCGGCAAAGACACAGGCTATCATTGGAATTGGTGGCGGTAAGGTCATTGATGCGGCAAAATATTGCGGTTTCCTGCGCAATCTCGCGTTTATCAGTATTCCGACTTCCGCTTCCAGTGACGGCTTCTCCAGTGCGAGTGCATCACTTCTCGTGGAAGGTCACAGAAAGTCTGTTCCGGCGCGCCTGGCATATGGAATTGTGGTCGACACAAAGATTATCAAGAGTGCACCGCAGAAATTCCTGTATTCCGGAATCGGCGATATGGTGTCGAAGATTACGGCACTTTACGACTGGATTTTTGAGGAGCAGCACGGATACGGAAAGGTCAATGATTTTGCGGTTATGATCGCGAAAAAAGCGGTCAACAGCTTCGTGCGTACTCCGTTTGAGAGCATTGATGAGGACTTGTTTCTAAAGGAATTATTGGATTCTCTGGCGATGAGTGGTATCGCCAATGAGATCGCGGGCAGCAGTGCGCCGACGAGCGGCAGCGAGCATCTGATCTCGCACGCTTTGGACAAGATGCTGGAGCATCCGCAGCTTCATGGAATCCAGGTTGGTGTGGCAACTTATCTGATGAGTGTGGTACAGGATCATCGATATCGCCGCGTGGATACGATTTTTACACAGACCGGCTTCTGGGATTATGTGAAGACGCTGGAGTTAAAGCGTGAGGATTTTGAAAAGGCGATCGATATCGCACCGTCCATCAAGCCGTTCCGCTACACGTATCTGCATGAGCAGCAGTACCGTGACAAGGCAAAGCAGGTGCTGAGGGAAGATCCGAGACTGAAAGAAATCTTAATTTAATCTTTCTTTGAGTTTCGTACCATAGTTGTATCCTACAATTGGGATAAGGTTTTGCATATGCCCGTTTTGCAGATTTTCTATCTGACTTAAAGTCAAAGGATTGGTGGTCGATTTTGCTATATACGAAGTAAGAGTGTATAGAAATTGTGAAATCCTCGCATACTACCCATGAAAAAATTGAAAAAAGAGGTGCGATATGGTTTTAAAAGAAAAAGAACAGACAACGATTGAAGATCTCCGCACACAGGAGCAGAGTTGTGTCGAGAAGTACCACAGATACGGACAGCAGGCAAAGGATCCGGTTCTTAAGGATCTCTTTGACCGCCTTGAGAAAGAGGAACAGCATCATTACGATTCACTTGATCAGGTATTAAATGGTCAGGTGCCACAGTGCAATGTCAACGACAGCGATGGTGCAAATTATCAGCCGAAAGCGACTTATGATACCATGACGAATTCCGAGGATAAGAAGAACGACTGCTTCCTTGCAACGGATTGTATCGGTACTGAGAAGATGGTATCCGGCGAGTACAACTCCAATGTATTTGTTTTTGAGGACACCAGCATCAGAAAACTTCTTGCCGACATCCAGGTGGAGGAGCAGAATCACGCAGAGATGCTTTACAAGTATAAGACCGTCAACGGAATGTCTTAAAAGAAACCATAAGAAAAGAAGGATTCGTCGATGAATCCTTCTTTTGTTTCTTACATAAGTCTTATGCAAGTATGATGGTGCATCTTACACACGTTCCTTATCATACAATCAAACATGTACATGCAATGTGTTGAGTTTTCGAAGAAAACTTGACGTGTAGTATGCGGTACATCTGTGATGTATCGCTGTCGTCAGCACTTGTCAAAGAAAATTTTCCCTGCGCCCACGACAAAATGACCCTGAGAGAAAATTTGACCATTGAGTCATGGGAGAACCGGAAACTGCATGACCTACAGGAAAAAAAAGAGATCCAGGTCATGGAGAAGCAGGGAAGACTATGACCTACAGGAGGAAAAAGAGATCCAGGTCATGGAGAAGCAGGGAAGACTATGACCTACAGGAAAAAAAAGAGATCCAGGTCATGGAGGAACAGAGAAGACCATGACCTACAGGAAAAAAATGAGATCCAGGTCATGGAGAAGCAGGGAAGACTATGACCTACAGGAGGAAAAAGAGATCCAGGTCATGGAGGAACAGAGAAGACCATGACCTACAAGGAAAAAATGAAATTCAGATCATAGAGAAAATGGAAACAGCATGATCAGGAGATTCTGCTTGTTTAGAATTAATTTATATAAAATAAATCACGCGCGGCGAAATATTACGTGCACTTATAAAATAACACCGCGCGTCAATTTTTATTATCTACTATGAGACAAATTTTTGGCGTGCATCAGATATGATGTTTTCAATACACAGATAGCGGATAGAAAAAAGTAAAAAGGAAAATTAGCAGCAAATGTATTCAACCAACAGGATTTTGAATGATACACTTTATCGAAGCTCTTTTCTGCGACTGCTCCTGCGTTCCATTGTTTCGGATCATTGCATTCATGTTTCATGTGATGAAAAACTATCAAAAATCGTTGCAGGAGTTAACTCACAGAAAAAACTGAGAGAAAGTCGGTATCGTTCAAAGTCCGTCAGTTATCAAACATTTACTGCTAATTTTCTATCATTACTTTATCATCCGGTATCTTCCGTTTTTGAATCCCTATCTGATCACGGCAAACGCGAATTTTCGTAATTTTGTATTGACAAATACGCATAGCGCGCTATAATAGAAACAAACATATGAATAAATGTTCATATATAATCGATATGATTGAAGTGGGAACAACAAATAGAAAGGAATAAGTTATGAAAAAATCATACAAGATTGATGTTGACTGTGCAAACTGTGCAAATAAGATGGAGGAGGCAGCTAAGAATACTGCCGGAGTCAAGGATGCAACTGTAAACTTTATGGCACTGAAGATGAATGTAGAATTCGAGGAAGGTGCAGATGCCAAGGCGGTTATGCAGGATGTCTTAAAAAATTGCAGGAAAGTGGAAGACGACTGCGAAATCTACTTATAAGAGGTAAGGCATCTGCATAAGGCGGGTGCCTTTTTCATAGAGAGCTGTCCAAAGACGTGGAAAGATGTTTTACTTCAAAAGTACGGCAGACATATTACACAGACTTTTGGATAAAGATATGAGGAGTAAGGAAAGGAGATCACCATGAACAAAAAGCAGAAAAAAGTGCTGGTAAGGATCATTGTTTCGATTGTTTTGCTGATTGCTTTAGCGATTGTTACGAGAATGGTCGAGTTGAATCCGTGGATTGAACTTGTGTTATACATGGTCCCATATCTCGTGATTGGATATGACATTTTAAAAAAGGCGGTAAAAGGCATTATGAACCGTCAGGTGTTTGATGAAAATTTCCTGATGGCAGTCGCAACCGTTGGTGCGGTAGCGCTTGGCGATTATAAGGAAGGCGTTGCCGTAATGCTTTTCTACCAGATCGGTGAGCTGTTCCAAAGTTATGCGGTTGGCAAAAGCCGCAGAAATATCAGTGATCTGATGGATATCCGTCCGGATTACGCAAATATGGAACGTGACGGACAGCTGGAAAAAGTCGATCCGGATGAAGTTGGGATCGGAAGCATGATCGTTGTGCAGCCGGGAGAGAAAGTGCCGATCGACGGAGTGATCGTAGAAGGTAAGACAACGCTGAATACAAGTGCTTTGACTGGTGAAAGTGTTCCGCGTTCTGCGACAACCGGCGAGGAAGTCATCAGTGGATGTATCAATCTCTCGGGACTGATTAAGATTCGGACAACGAAGGAATTTGGCGAGTCGACCGTATCGAAGATCCTTGATCTTGTGGAGAATGCAAGCTCCAAGAAGTCTAGATCTGAGAACTTTATCTCGAAATTCGCACATTATTATACACCGGCGGTCTGCTACGGTGCATTGGCACTGGCCATCCTGCCACCAATCATCAGCCTGATTATGGGCAATCCGGCACAGTGGGGAACCTGGATTTATCGTGCACTGACATTCCTTGTAATCAGCTGCCCGTGTGCATTGGTTATCAGTATTCCGCTCAGCTTTTTTGCTGGAATCGGTGGAGCAAGTGCACAGGGAGTCCTGATCAAAGGCTCGAACTACATGGAAACTCTGGCAAAGACGAAGACGGTGGTGTTTGACAAGACCGGAACCATCACACAGGGCGTGTTTGAGGTGTGTGGTATCCATCAGCACAACTGTACCGCCGAGAACCGTGCGCATGGCGGCTGCAAGCCGGAGTACACCCCGGAAGAGGAACATATCCTAGAGTATGCGGCACTTGCAGAGTGCCACAGCACGCATCCGATCAGTGTCAGCCTTCAGAAAGCGTATGGTAAGAAATTAGACCAGGCTCGTGTGGCGGATGTACAGGAGATCGGCGGACACGGCGTGATCGCAACGGTTGACGGACATCAGGTGGCAGCGGGGAACGATAAGCTGATGAAACAGCTGAATATCGAGTATCGTGATTGTAATTGTGTCGGAACGATCGTGCATATGGCAATCGATGGAGCATATGCCGGACATATCCTGATCGCGGATGTGATCAAGCCACATGCGGCAGAAGCAATGCGCAAGCTGAAAGCTGCCGGTGTGCGCAACCTTGTCATGCTGACAGGCGATGATGATAAGGTTGCCAAGCAGGTTGCTTCGCAGGTCGGCATCACAGAAGTTCACAGTCAGCTTCTTCCTGCAGACAAGGTATCCCAGGTAGAGCGACTTCTTTCCAATAAGGTAGAGAAAGAAACATTGGCATTCGTCGGGGACGGAATCAATGATGCACCGGTACTTTCCCGGGCAGATATCGGTATCGCAATGGGAGCACTCGGATCGGATGCAGCAATTGAAGCGGCAGACATCGTATTGATGGACGATGATCCTCTTAAGATTTCCAAGGCAATCCGCATCGCAAAGAAATGTATGCGCATCGTATACGAGAACATTTATTTCGCAATCGGTATCAAGGTAATCTGTCTGATCCTTGGAGCCATCGGTATCGCAAACATGTGGGTAGCCATCTTCGCAGATGTCGGTGTTATGGTGATCGCAGTATTGAATGCAATCCGTGTGCTTTTTACCAAGAAATTGTAATATGTAAGCGATTCTGATCCTGTGAACGTAAGCGGGGAGCAGAAAAGAAAAAGTGAGCCAAGCGCCCCGATAGGAAAGAAAAGCGGGGCGCGAGAAGAAAAAGTGAGCCAAGCGCTCCTCTGGGAAAAAGAAGCGAGGCGCAAGCTTGGAACAGATGGGCGTAACGCCTGACAGGAAAAATAGGAGAAAAAACATGGCAGGAAAAAACGAAGAATTAGAATGCTGCAGCGAAGAATGCGTGCATGAAGATCTGCTTAAAATTGTAAATGATACGATTCCGGAAGAGACGGAACTTTATGATCTGGCGGAACTGTTTAAGGTGTTTGGGGATTCCACAAGAATTCGCATTCTTTTTGTGCTTTTTGAGGCGGAAGTATGCGTGTGCGATCTGGCGCAGGCACTGAATATGACGCAGTCTGCGATCTCGCATCAGCTTCGTATTTTGAAACAGAACAAGCTGGTCAAAAGCCGCAGAGAGGGAAAATCTATTTTCTATTCCCTGGCGGACGGACATGTGCGTACGATCATTGCGCAGGGAAGAGAACATATTGAGGAAGATCATTAAAACAAAAGAGAACCTTAAGAAAACGTCGGATTCTTAATGTTTATTTAAGTTTTTTTAAAAATCCGCATTTTTCCGGATTTATTCGCTATAATCTACTTGAATCAAGAAGAAACAAACGATACATGGAAGATGTATTTGATGCATACAATCCATTGAAGCGAAGGAAAGAGAGGATGAGGATTATGGAAACAAACGAGAACATGACAAACGAGACGATGGATCATGGTGTGGTCGAGAACACGAACCAGACACCGGTAATCCAGGAGGCTCCGAAGAAGAACCATAAAGGAGCGTGGAAAGGCGTGCTGGCAGTTGTTCTGACAGCCGGTGTGGTTGGAAGCACGACACTTTCCGCTTTTAACCTTGCAACACTGAAATCTTATGTTGCCTCCCAGCAGGAAGACCAGAATGAGGAGACAACCGAAGATTATGTAAAGATTGCGGAGCAGTATGAGATCAAGCCGACAACCAATATCTCGGATGCGTATAAGTCCGGCGATACATCGAAACTGACGGATAAAGAAAAAGAAACGCTGGATATGGCAAAGGATGCCTTAAAAGAGATGAAGATAAAAGATGACATGTCCGACTTTGAGAAGGAGAAAGCGGTTTATGACTGGATGACATCTTCGCTGCAGCATGATCAGGGAGCTTTGACCGTTATCCCTACCACACAGGAAGATTGTGATAATCCTTACGGTGTTCTCAAATATCACAATGCGGTATGTGTCGGATATGCGACAACCTTCCGTATGTTCATGCAGATGTTGGATATCGAGTGTATGGTGGAACACAATAATGAGAAGTATCATTCATGGGATGTTGTCAAGATCGATGGCGACTGGTACATAACCGATATATACTCCGATGCGGGTAACGGAAATTATGCGCACTTTAATATGACAAATAACATGTTTAGTCAGGAACAAAACTGGGATCAGGAATTCTTCCCGGTTGCAAATTCTTTAAAGTATAATATGGCTTACCAGAATAAGCAGTCGGTTGATACCGTATATGATATTCCGGCGGCTTTGCGTAAGGCAATGGACAAGAAGCTTGGATCGGTCATGATCGGTTTCAAGGAGAAGATTGATGACGATAAGGCACAGATCGCCAATGTGGCAGCAAGTACAGTAAGCGATATGCTGATGAACAATAATTATAAGGGTGCACCTTATGCAATCAACAATTATTCATGGGTAACCGATCCGACGACAAGTGAGTATCTGTTCAGTGTGACTTTCAGCAGTTACAATGTGACAGAAAATACACAGAATCTGACCGATGAACAGCTGCAGAAGATCAATGATGCAGTAACGAAGGCTCTAGAAGGACTGAAAGCCGGAACATACGATTCGAAGGGCAATCTTACATATGATGCACAGCCGGACAATACGATGTATGATGAGCCAAACTCTGAGGAGAACGGCATGGATCAGACTGTAACAACATTAGAAGGTATGGCTGGCCGCGAAAAACAGGCAATCGGTGGAACGGATGCTGCCACAGACATGAATCTTACCAATGATGGAGCAACTGCTGGATTTACAACAGGAGAATAATCTATGAAGAAGATCATAAGTGTAATGCTTGCCTTAGCCGTGCTCTTACAGTGCGGCTGCGGTGGCACAAAAGTAAGCGATACCGTCAGCATGTATGATCTGCGTCAGACGATGGAGGCAGCAGACAAGAGTCTTCCGGAGATGCTGAATGCCAGCAGTTCGGATGAGAATGCTGCGGATTCGTTTTCCTATATTTCGGATATGGACTATGACAAGGTCGACAGTTTCTTCTTAAGTTATGCGAAAGAAGGTACTGCGGATGAGATCGCGGTCGTTGCAGTCAAAGATTTGAATGATATTGATGAAGCAAAAAAGAGTCTTGAGGCGCATCGACAGAGCCGGCGTAAGCTGCTCGATCAGTATGAACCGGAAGAAGTTAAGCGCATTGATGATGGACTGGTGTTTGCAGCAAATCAGTATGCAGTTCTGATCATCTGCGATGATGCAAGCAGCGTAAAAGCAGCATTTGAGAAAGCTGTTGAAAAGTAGAATATTTTTTGGATACCGTACCTTATGGTGCGGTATCTTTGCGTTTTGGCAGAACAGGGTAGTGTCAGTAGGTTTAAAAGGGTAAAAAGGTGGATTGTATGCGGTTTTGAACAGTTTATCTGTTGGTATTTGTAGATTTCTATGATAAAATAAAGTCAGTAGATCCGTTTGTGTGTGGAAGTATGAAGATAGAAAGAGTTGAAGGCGAAAAGTGACAGAATTAGAAGCGTATTATAATAAATTTAATGAGGAAAAAAGGCTGAACAGCCGGCATGGAAATGTAGAGTTTATTACAAGTATGCATTATATTCATCAGTATCTGCATCGGCTTGAAGAAACTCGGAATCGTGCGGATATAAAGATCCTGGATATCGGTGCGGGAACCGGGAGATACAGTGTTCCTCTTGCGGAAGAAGGGTATGATGTGTCCGCGGTGGAACTGGTAAAACATAATCTTGGACGTCTTAAGCAGAAGAATAGCAGCGTAAAGGCTTATCAGGGAAATGCGTTGAAGCTGAAAAGGTTTGATGACGAGAGCTTTGATGTGACATTGCTTTTTGGCCCGATGTATCATCTGCACAGGGAAGAGGACAAGCTACAGGCGCTTATGGAAGCAAAGCGTGTGACGAAATGCGGCGGATATATTTTTGTCGCATATATTATGAATGAGTTCAGTGTGATTACCTACGCGTTCAAGGAACGTCATATTCTGGAGGGATTGCAGAACGGAATGCTCGATGAGAACTATCACTGTACGGATGCAGCAAATCCGCTCTATTCCTTTGTACGGCTGGAGGATATAGAAACGCTTAATGAGAAGGCCGGAATCAAACGGGAAAAGATTATTGCTGCAGATGGAGCTGCAAATTATATACGACCGTATCTGAATGCATTGACAGAAGAAGAATATGAGGCTTTCATACGGTATCATCTGGCAACCTGCGAGCGTATGGATCTTATGGGAGCAAGCAGCCATACGGTAGATATATTAATGAAATAGGGGGATATATGAACAAAAGAAGAAGGAGTATCGGGATACTTGTGCTCGCCTTGCTGTTTGGCGGGTGCGCCACAACGCAGGATACGGTGCTTAAGGATACGGCATCGGTGCAACAGGTTCAGACCGAGGCGGCTGCACCGACGCAGGAGCCGGAAGCTGTGGAAGCGATACAACCGACAGAGACGCAGGAGCCGGAACCTGTTATGCAGACGGTGACTCTTACAGCAACAGGAGACTGCACACTTGGCGCGACACAGACGCATGGATATGAGGGCTCTTTTCACGAATATTATGATAAATACGGACAGGATTATTTTTTTGATGGGGTTCGTGATATTTTCGAGCAGGATGATTTTACCCTGATTAATCTGGAGTGTGTTCTGACGGAATCAACAGATCGTGTAGAGAAGACCTGGAATCTGAAAGGAAAGCCGGAATATGTAGGCATTATGACCGGAAGTTCGGTGGAAGGATGCAGCCTTGGCAACAATCATACGCTGGATTATGGACAACAGAGTCTGTCAGATACGGAAAATGTGCTGGATGAGGCCGGAATCGTGTATGGTTACAATGAACACGTGGCAACCTATACGACAGAATCCGGTATTGTGGTAGGAGTTGTATCGGTCAATCTTCTCGCACAGACAGATGAGAAAGCGGAGTACATTCATGATGGAATCAACCGGCTGCGTGAGGAAGGTGCGGATATTGTGGTGGCATGCTGCCACTGGGGCATTGAGGGAGATCATTACCCAAATGATTATCAAAAGACAACCGCACATAAAATTATAGACTGGGGAGCCGATCTGCTGATCGGAAATCATCCGCATGTGTTGCAGGGAGTGGAATTATACAATGGCAAGATCATCTGTTACAGCCTTGGTAATTTCTGCTTTGGAGGAAATCGAAATCCGCAGGTAAAGGATACTGCAATCTTTCAACAGACTTTTACATTTGTGGACGGGGTGCTGCAGAACGATGTCTCTGCGAAAATGATTCCCTGCACAATCAGCTCGACCGATACAAGAAATGATTTTCAGCCAACTGTTGCAGAGGGGGAACGCAAGGCAAAAATCATAGAGAATCTGAACACGTACAACGAACCTTATTCGCAGGCCAGATTGGATGCGGAAGGAACCATATATCGGGGAGATGGAAGTTAATGTTTCGGAGAAGAAGAAATAGAAATAAGAGGAATCAGACAATGAGTTTTAATGAGTATAATCAGGCCTATCATGAGGCACATCAGCAGAAAGTAAAGGGAGAAGATTCTTTAAAGCCGCTGGAGAAAATCGATGGTTTTGATGTAAGACCGGGCTTTTTCCGTATGAACGGAGCGTATGTTGTCCCTGGCGGAGTCAGCTTCACGATCAGTTCACATGGTGCGACAAGCTGCACCCTTTTGTTATTTCGTCCGAAGGAAAATGAGCCGTATGCCAAGATCCGGATTCCGGAGAATTATCGTATCGGAAACACATACTCGATTCTGGTGTATGGCCTGAATATTCAGGACTTTGAGTATGCATATGAAATTGATGGCCCGTATGAGCCGGAAAAAGGTAAGCTTTTTGATAAGAAAAATATTATTCTTGATCCTTATGCCAAGGCGGTTACGGGACAGCGTCAGTGGGGAGAAAAACCTCAGGGAGACAAACCGCAGGTCTATAAGGCTCGTGTTGTGCGCAGCGCTTTTGACTGGGGATGCAATGAACAGATTACGCATCCCTTTGAAGATCTGGTGATTTATGAAGCGCATGTGCGTGGATTTACAAAGGATGCATCATCGAATGTTATCGGAGGCGGAACGTTTGAAGGGCTTCGACAGAAGATTCCGTATCTGAAGGACCTCGGAATTAATGCGGTGGAACTGATGCCGATTTTTGAGTTTGATGAGATGGAAAATCCACGAATTGTGGATGGTGAGATGCTTTATAATTATTGGGGATATAATACCGTTTCGTTTTTCTCTCCAAACACAAGTTATGCTTATCGTGAGGAGCATAACCATGAGGGCGATGAACTGAAACACCTGATCCGTGAACTGAAGGCAAACGGGATCGAGGTCATTCTTGATGTTGTATTTAATCACACTGCAGAAGGCAACGAGATGGGCCCGAGTTTTTGTTTCAAGGGAATTGACAATAATATTTACTATATGCTGACTCCGGACGCTCATTACTATAATTTCAGCGGATGCGGAAATGTTATGAACTGCAATCATCCGGTTGTGCGCAATTTTATTATGGATTGTCTGCGTTTGTGGGCAGTGGAATACCGTGTGGATGGATTCAGGTTTGATCTTGCATCGATTCTCGGACGTGACCAGAATGGTGCGCCAATGAACAATCCACCGATTCTGGAAGCGTTGGCGTTTGATTCAATCCTTGGCAATATAAAGCTGATCGCGGAGGCATGGGATGCCGGGGGATTGTATCAGGTTGGAAGTTTCCCTTCCTGGAACCGCTGGGCAGAGTGGAACGGAAGATATCGTGATGACATGCGTTGCTTCCTAAAAGGCGATCAGGGTATGGCGGAGCGGGCAATCACAAGAATTACCGGCTCTTTGGATATGTATGATCCGGCACGCCGCGGATATAGTGCGTCGGTTAATTTTCTGACCTGCCACGATGGATTTACGCTTTATGATCTGTATTCCTATAATCAGAAGCATAATGAAAAGAATGGATGGGATAATACAGATGGAGATAATAACGGACACAGCTGGAACTGCGGCGCGGAAGGCGCATCCGGGGATCCTCAGGTTGAAGGTCTTAGAAGAAGACTGGTAAAGAATGCATTTGCGGCGCTTATGTGCAGCCGTGGACCAGCCATGTTCCTTGCGGGAGATGAATTTTGTAATACGCAGTTTGGAAATAATAATGCGTATTGTCAGGACAATATTATTTCATGGCTTGATTGGAATCGATTAGAGGAATATCAGGAAATCCATGATTTTGCCCGTTTTATGATACATTTTCGTGCCGCCCATCCGGTGCTGCGCAAGGATACGAAGCAGGCTCAGTGCGGACTTCCGATGATCAGCATCCACAACGGGGAGCCGTATCGCAATTATACGGATTTCAATACGCATCTGATCGGCATCATGTATGCGGGACGAAATGCAGAGGATACGGACGATGATATCATATTTTATGCGATGAATTCTTATTGGGAGCCGCTTTCGCAGAAGCTTCCGGAGCTGCCGAACGGGTTGCATTGGGAGGTTGTAGTCAATACAAACTGCATCTATGAAGATGGTTTCAATCCGCAGGAGCAGACGGAATACTCCTGGAATCATGTAGAGGTGTCGAGTCGTTCCACGGTGATTTTAGTTGCCAAAAAGGATGAGACGTAGAAATGAAAAAATAAACCGGGGGAAAAAGAAAGAACCCCAGAAGCTAATCGAAAAGCTTCTGGGGTTGCCCCTGCCAAGGATACTCTCGCATTAAGCACCGGAATCCTTGAAATCGTCGGCGCGACAGGATTTGAACCTGCGACCTCTGCGTCCCGAACGCAGCGCTCTACCAAGCTGAGCCACGCGCCGATTTACAACTGCCCAATTATATTATCATATACACAGGGATTTGTCTAGTCTATTTTTACATTGTTTCTTTTAAATTGTCTACGAAATCATTTGGGCTTTCCACGATCAAATCACTGACGGACACTTGCAACACTTCCGCCAGCCGCTTAAGTTCCGCAATATTGGGGGAACGACGCCCCGTGCGGTATCCGCTGATGGTACTGGCCGCAACGGTCAGCTTTGTTGCTAAATGTTGATTTGAAATTTTTTTTGCAACCATTATGGCGTTTAAATTGCAACCGAATGTTTCATGTTTGTAGTTTGTGTGTGCCTTCTTTTCCATAAAGTAATTGTAAAGTGCAGAACATAAAAAGAAAAGCAATAATGCGCAAATATAGAACTGTATTATATACGCAGCCTGTAAATAATGAATTTAAATCCATCCTCCGTCTAAGGTAATGATCTGCCCGGTGAGGTAGGAAGATCCGTTTGCGATGGAGAGTGCAAGTGTGGCAACTTCATCCGGTCGCCCCATTCGTTCGGCAGGAATCGAGGAGATTAAATCTTTACGTTCTTCTTCCGAAAAGCATCGGTTCATATCGGTATCAATGACGCCGCAGGCAATCGCATTCACGGTAATATTGCTTGGGGCAAGTTCCTTGCCAAGAGCGCGGGTGAAAGAATTGATTCCGCCTTTACAGGCAGAGTAGGCAACTTCGCAGGATGCCCCGACATTTCCCCACACAGATGAGATGTTGATGATGCATCCCTTTTTGTTGTGAACCATGGAAGGAACCGTACACCGGCAGGTTGAAAAGACAGAAGTCAGATTGGTTGCAACAATTTTATTCCAATCTTCGATGGACATATCCGTAAGCAGGCCGATATAGGAAATTCCGGCATTGTTGATGAGCACATCAATGGAACCAAATGCTGCAAGCGTTTGATTTACCATATCTTTCACGAAAGCATATTCCCCAATGTCTCCAATAAAAACAAGAACAGAGGTATGATATTTTTGCTGTAATTGATCTTTCAGTCTGTGGAGCTGATCCGCAGAGCTGCGGCAGCACAATGCAAGCTGATACCCTGCGTGTGCAAAAGTTTCTGCAAGTGCGGCACCGATGCCTCTGGAAGCACCGGTAATAAGAGCGGTTGGTTTCATGTTGATCCTCCTTGTCATCTGGTCTGGATCCGAATCGTGATCGGCGTATACTATATTATCATGTTTTTATGGGAAAAAGCCATGGAAATCCAAAAAGTTTCCGCTTTTACTGTCGTCGGAATTGTGAGGGTGTCATTCCTGTTACTTTTCGAAACATCACGATAAAGTGACTGGGATCGCTGTATCCCACATCGCGGCCGATTTCCTGAACTTTACGTGTGCGCTGCGTGAGCAGCAGCTCTTTGGCTTTGGTAATCCGGTAACTGGTCAGATATTCATAGACGGAGCATCCCAGATAGCGCACAAAAAGACGTGAAAGATACTGGGGCGACACAAAGACTTCCCGGCATAGCTGTTCGGCTGTCAGATCGTCCATATAGTGCTCCTCGATCAGACCAAGTATCGGCTGCACATATTTTTCCCATGCGAGATCATTCGTGTTCGTATTGATAAATCCACTTGAAAAATGAAGCAAAAGTGAATAACAATCGCAGGAAAGCTGATGGATATTATTCGGTTCCGTCTCAAAATGAAGGACTGCCTGGTCGATGGATTGCCTGATTTTGGCCGCTTCGTCCTTCCCGGTAAAGAGGAAGCGATCATTGCTGAAAATCTGAGACAGATGCGGTTCCATCGTCCCGCTGAATGTTGCAAAGCATGTAATCCAGTCGGAATCTTCCACGGCGTGATAGGCGTGCGGAACATGTGGCGAGATCAGGATACCATTTCCCCCGGACAAAAAATGTTCGCTGCCGTCAATGGTTATCATTCCGCATCCGGATTCGGTCTGCAGATAGTGGTAGCGAGGGTATCCTTGCGGTCTGCGTAATGATTCCTGTGTCCAATGGTTGCCAATCGAATCAAACTGAAATGGATTGCGGTTTAAATTGCTGCTGAAATAAATCGGCATAGGATTCTCCTTCGTGGTGGATTGTTTTGATGCTTATGTTTTATGTGTTATAGGATCATGCTTTTTCTATGTGCATCATATCATAGAACCTGAGAAAATAAAACAGTTTCAAAATGTTATAGAAACAGGTTTATCCTGTTATACACAAATAGGATATCGTGGTATATGATATGGTGTATATAAGAAACGTAAAAAGAATAGAAAATATTCAGAATCATTTATCACAAGAACATTTATTTGGAGGAAAACGTATGAGCACACCATTTCAAAGAATTCTCTACGGAGGAGATTACAATCCGAATCAGTGGACAAAGGATGTCTGGAAAGAGGATATGCGCATTTTTAAAGATGCACATATTAACACGGCTACGATCAATGTGTTTTCGTGGGCGAAGATCCAGCCGTCGGAGCATGAATACTATTTTGATGAATTGGACGAGATCGTTGCTATGCTCTCAAAGGAAAATTACGATATTGTATTTGCCACCTCTACCGCGGCACTGCCGGGCTGGATGGTACGCCGATATCCGGAAGTGATGTATACGGATTATGAGGGAAGACAGCACAAGTTTGGCGGCCGACACAATGCATGTCCGAATTCTTTCGTTTTCAAGCATTATGCGCGTGAACTTGCGCATAAGCTTGCGGAGCGTTATGCGGACAATCCCCATGTAACCTGCTGGCATGTCAGCAATGAGTACGGAAATGAGTGTTTCTGTGAGAATTGCCAGAAGGCATTCCGTGTATGGCTAAAAGACAAGTACAAGACGATTGAGGCGCTGAATAAGGCATGGAATATGGAGTTCTGGGGTCATACGGTTTATGACTGGGATGATGTGGTCCCACCAAATGCATTAAGCGACGGCATCGGAAGCGAGAAGACGGCTTTTGCAGGAATCTCGATTGACTATCGCAGATTTTATTCCGACAGCCAGTTGAATTGTTTTAAGATGGAGCGTGATGCGATCCGCAGTGTGAAGCCGGACGCTTTTGTCACAACAAACCTGATGGGAACCTTCAAGGGACTCGATTACTTTAAATGGGCAAAAGAGATGGATGTCGTTTCATGGGATAATTATCCGGCATATGACACCCCATGGAGCAGCATTGCGATGACACATGATCTGATGCGGGGGCTGAAGGATGAACCGTTTATGCTGATGGAGCAGACACCGAGCCAGCAGAACTGGCAGAAATATAATTCACTGAAACGTCCGGGCCAGATGCGTGCACAAAGTTATCAGACTCTGGCGCACGGTGCAGACACGATCCAGTTCTTCCAGCTTCGCAGAAGCGTGGGAGGATGCGAAAAATTCCACGGTGCGGTGATCGCGCATGTTGGAAACGAAAATACACGTGTTTTCCGTGAAGTGGCACAACTTGGAGCAGAACTGGAGAGCTTTGGCACCCGCACACTCGGAGCAAGAAATGAGTCGGAGGTTGGAGTCATCTTTGACTGGGATAATTACTGGGCACTGGAGTATACCAGCGGACCATCGGAAGATCTCAAATATGTGGATCAGATCCATCAGTACTATCAGTATTTTTACAAGAGAAATATCGGCGTGGATATGATTCCGGTCGATGCGGATTTCTCAAAATACAAGATTGTTGTCGCACCGGTACTTTATATGGTAAAAGACGGCATGAAGGAAGCACTGGAGAATTTTGTGAAAAACGGTGGTGTTCTGATCACCACTTACATGAGCGGAATTGTCGGACAGTCGGATAATGTATATCTTGGCGGCTATCCGGGACCGCTCCGCGAGATGGCCGGTGTGTGGGTTGAGGAAATTGATGCACTTGCACCGGAGCAGAAGAATCAGGCAAAGTTTGCAGATGGCAGCCGTGCATCGTGCAGTCTCTTATGTGATCTGATGCATCTGGAAGGTGCGGAAAGTCTTGCATCGTATGAGGAGGATTTCTATGCCGGAATGCCTGCCGCATCCAGAAATTCATTCGGAACAGGCGCCACCTATTATATCGCTACACAGTTTGAGGAAAACGGTCTTGCCAAGATCCTGAATCAGGCGGTCAACGAAGCCGGTGTCACACCGGTGATTCCGGAAGAAACAGGTCTTGAAGTGGTAAGTCGTGTCAAAGATGCGACCCGTTTCTACTATGTAATGAATTTTACGGATGAGGAGCAGAGTTTGCCGGCGAGCCTTGTCGGAATGAAGGATCTCATCAGTGGGAAGGTCATGGAGAGCCGTACCGTATTAAAAAAATGGGATGTTCTTTTGTTAGAAACCGAAGTGTAGTCAGTTGTAAATCAAAAGCGTTATTGCTATAATGGATGTCATCACAACGGAAAATGCGAGGACATATTATGAGCAAATTTGATATAGAAGACTTCAATACGGAAGAGAATGCATCGGAGCGCGTGCAGCAGGAGCAAATCGAGGAGTCCGGAAAAGCTGAAATGGATGAGAGCGAGAGCAATGATGAAAAAAATACACAACCGGATTTGTCGGCGAAGGAAGACAGGAAGCCTGTAACAGATGTCAGGCGGGGCAAGAAGAAAACGATCCTCGGGTGGGGAATCTATGGGGCAATTCTTGTTGCCATCTACATAACGTTTCATTTCTTCCTGATGATGGCACGAATTCCTTCCGAGAGTATGGAGCCAACAATTATGGTGCATGACTGGACGATCGGCGAGCGCAACGCGTATAGCAAGGAAGCACCACAACGAGGTGATATCGTCAATTTCTACCAGAAGGACGAGGATACGATTATGGTCAAGCGCGTCATCGGACTTCCGGGAGAGACGGTTTCGTTTGAGGATGACCAGGTACATATTAACGGTAAAAAACTTGATGAATCTGCATATCTGGATGATGATGTGCTGACGGAGTGCGATGAGACCTTCACGGTTCCGGCCGGGTGTGTATTCCTTCTGGGAGACAATCGCGAGGTATCACTGGATGCGCGGTACTGGGAAAATCCGTACATCTCCTATGAGGATATCAAGTGTCAGGTGGATGTCATTATTCCGTTTCATAAATTACCGTGGTTTTAGATCCGGTCAGAGAGAACATTTAAATATTTGCGATAAGATAACACTAAGCAAGCCTTTTTAGGCACGCTTAGTGTTTTTTGAATCATAGGAAATTCCTTCCTATGATTCAAAAACGCTCCGCGGGGATGCGCAGCTCGCGGAGATGAAGTTTATATGGAATATACCGCTCGCGCGCGAAAGTGTGCGCAGGCGCACACTTTATTTCAACTTTACAGAAAATAAAACATGTGTCTTGACAGTGGAAAAGACAGTGGGTATACTAGGGATAACGTTTTTTCGGAGCGGAGTACCAGGAGAGATTGTATCAGCGAAAAGCTGGTATTCAATAATAGGAGCAGAATTTATGTTTACGACAAGAGAATTGCAGGATGAGATCATCCGTTTGAAGAAGGAGAAGGATGTGTGCATCCTTGCTCATGCATACCAGAGCCACGATATCTGGGAGGTTGCCGATTATGTCGGAGATTCGTATGGACTGAGCAAGCAGGCGGCGCAAGCGAAGCAGAAGACAGTGATCATGTGCGGCGTGCGTTTTATGGCAGAGACCTGTAAGATCCTTTCGCCGGAGAAAAAAGTAATTTTGTCGAACGCGCAGGCCGGATGCCCGATGGCGGAGCAGATGGACGTGGAATTGATCTCAGGCGTGAAACAGATGTATCCGGATTACACGGTTGTCGCTTATATTAATACGACCTCGGAACTCAAAACGATCTGTGATGTGTGTGTGACTTCTTCGTCTGCAGTGCAGATCGTGAAAAATATTGAAAATAAAAACATCTTGTTTATTCCGGACTGCAACCTTGGAAAGTGGGTTGCGGATCAGGTACCGGAGAAGAACATCAAGCTGCTTCAGGGTGGTTGCCCGACCCATGTGCGCATGTCGGTTCGTGATGTGGAGAAGGCAAGACAGGCTCATCCGGATGCGCTGCTTCTGGTACACCCGGAGTGTCTGCCGGAAGTATCCGAAAAAGCCGACTTCCGAGGATCAACCACCGGTATCATGGATTTTGCCAAGAAGAGTGATGCAAAAGAATTCATTATCGGAACCGAGAACAGCATTGTGCAGCATTTGCAGTACGAGTGCCCGGACAAGAAGTTCTATCCGTTATCGAAAGACTGTGTGTGTCACAACATGAAGCTTACCACACTTGGAGACGTATACCATTGTCTGCTGGGAGACGGCGGAGAAGAAATCCGGATGGATGAGAAGGTCATGAAAGAGGCTGGTCGATGCATCAATACGATGCTTACGCTTGGCCAGTAAATGCAAAGAAAAATCTGTTACATAAGATAAGGGAGCCGTATCATCAATGAGGCATTGATGATACGGCTCCTTTGTGCTATCTTCGCATCTGATCGTTTATGTGGTACCTCTTTTTGATGGACTTCGTGTACTTAGGCGTTTGCGAAACTCTTGTGGCGGCATGCTCCGGCTGGGCTGACCCGGTGGCGGGCTTCTACGCTGAACACGATTTTAGACAAAATCATTGAATTTGCGAAAA
>CAKRDT010000012.1 GCA_934316545.1 uncultured Agathobacter sp.
AGTGTCAGCGTAGAAGCCCGCCACCGGGTCAGCCCAGCCGGAGCACGCCGCCACAGGAGTTTCGCAATCGCCTAATAGAGATGCTTCATTGCGAGAACCCATCGTTACATTGTCATCGCATTTATGATCTATGTATAGGATAATGGATGGAAGCGGGAATGGGTAGTGCCGGATGTCAGAAAAGGAGATGACATTTGTCACAAAGTTCTCCAAATTTATGTTCCATGCGTGAGATTTTGCATCGGATGTGATAAAATTTTGTGGAGATATTCTGCAAGAGAAAAGCGGAATAGGTATGTGACAGTGGAAAATAACGAGCAGGAGAAGCGGTAAAGCAATGAAGGAGCGTCTGATCGACAATTGCATATTGTATGTGCTTGGCATTTTCCTTATGATAGGAATGTCGGGATGGGTGCGCCCGGTGATCGTTGTACTCATTGCGTTGCTGCATATCACTTTATCGGATCTGCTACCCGGGAAACGGTTGCGTTATATCGAGATGGGAGCATTTGTCGGAGCCGGTGCTGCCATGCAGGATCATGCACTGATGTTTTTTCTCCCGCTTTTGCTATATGACTGTGTGCGGATGCGTTCGTGGAAGGCAGGCGTGATCACCGGTGTCGGAGTCCTCTGTCAGATGGTATGGTTTGTTCAGGGAGAGATCGGCGTGTTTCGGTTCGTGTTATGGTGTTTTACTTTGATTCTTGCGGCAATCTTTTCCGTGCGCACCGAGCGCAGCTTAACGCTGGCGCAGGAGGTCATCCATCTGAAGGATTCGTCTACGGAACTTCGCCTTGTGATGCAAAAAAGGCAGCAGGATCTGTTGGAAAAGCAGGATTATGAAATCCATCTTGCAACGCTTCAGGAGCGCAACCGTATTGCGCGGGAGATTCATGATCATGTGGGGCATATGCTTTCACGGAGTATTTTGCAGATGGGGGCGTTGCAGACAATCCATAAAGAGGAGCCGTTGCACGGGCAGCTCGTTGCCATCAATGATACGCTTTCGCAGGCGATGAGTAACATTCGCGAGAGTGTGCATGATCTGCACAATGAATCGCTGGATCTCAATCAGGCGATCCGTGAGGTGACCGATGAATTTAGAGATCAGTATGAGATTGCTTTTACCTATGATATGTCGGCGGCGGTTCCACGCAATGTGAAATACTGTTTTCTGGCGATCACAAAGGAAGCTTTGACCAATGTTGTGCGTCACAGCAATGCGACGCGTGTCAGTTTGTATTTTTGCGAACATCCGGGTTTCTATCAGATGCTGGTGGAAGATAACGGAACGGACATTAAAGTGAAAGAAGCGCAGATTGCAAAGGCGCAGGTAAACGGAATCGGTTTATCCAATATGCGGGAGCGCGTGGAGGCACTTGGCGGAACGATCGCTTTTTTGACGGATAAGGGCTTTGAGATCCGGATTTCGATTCCGAAAGATATGTGAAATAGCGAATCGTTTAAGCAGAAAATAAAGGGAGAAAAGTGAAAATGAGAGTTGTAATTGTGGACGATGACCAGCTTGTGGCATTGTCTTTGAAAACGATACTGGAAGCGAACGAGGAGATATCGGTTGTCGGAACCGGTAATGACGGAACCGAGGCAGTCGTTT
Source organism: uncultured Agathobacter sp. (assembly GCA_934316545.1). GTDB lineage: Bacteria > Bacillota > Clostridia > Lachnospirales > Lachnospiraceae > Roseburia. The sequence goes on from CAKRDT010000012.1 coordinate 1,616, forward strand.
TGTATGAGAAGGAGAGGCCGGATATTCTGCTTATGGATATTCAAATGAAACCGATGAGCGGACTGGATGCGGCGGAACAGATTTTAAAGACGGATCGTGACGCAAAGATTTTGTTTTTGACGACGTTTTCAGATGATGAATATATCGTAAAGGCGCTGGATCTGGGCGCAAAAGGTTATATTTTAAAGCAGGACTTTGAGGGAATCCTTCCGGCGCTTCAGGCGGTACAGCGCGGGCAAAGCGTGTTCGGGGGTGAGATCGTCAGTCGTATTCCGGTGCTGATGCAGTCAAAGTCGGAGTTTGATTATGCTTTCTATGACATCGGGGAGAAGGAACGGGAGATTATTGCTTTGGTCGGTAAAGGCAAAAGTAACCGGGAGATCGCAGACGAGCTGTTTTTGAGTGAGGGCACGGTGCGCAATTATATCAGTACGATCCTTGAGAAACTCTCGCTGCGCGACCGGACGCAGCTTGCTGTATTTTATTTGACGAAAGTATGCTGATGCGCTACAATAAAATATCGGGCATAAACCTGACATAACGTGTTCGATATCCATAGGGAGAGTATGAGAGGAAAAGTGCGAAAAATATCCCCGGACCGATGGTGTGGGAAAGAAAAATATAACGATGAAAATGCTTAAATACAGGAGGAATTCAATATGAAAATCGGAATTGGAAATGATCATGCAGCAGTGGAGATGAAGATGCAGATCAGGGAGTATCTGGAAAGCCTTGGACATGAGGTTGTAAACTATGGTGTTGACACAACGGAAAGTTGTAATTATCCGGAGATCGGCGAGAAAGTCGGACGCGCAGTTGCAGCCGGTGAGGTGGAGTGTGCGGTGCTTATCTGCGGAACAGGTGTTGGTATCTCGATTGCAGCAAACAAAGTTCATGGTGTGCGTGCAGCCGTATGCTCGGATATCACGACCGCGCATCTTGTTAAGGAACACAACAATGCGAACATTATCGCGTTCGGTGCACGTATCGTAGGAATCGAGACTGCAAAGGATATCGTGAAGGCTTATCTGGATGCTAAGTTCCTTGGCGGACGTCACCAGACAAGAATCGATATGATTTCTGACATTGAGACAAGAAATAATGCTTGATAAATATGGCATTTTATAGTAAAATGGCTCAATGAGAGAGTTTTTACTCGTAATTTAAGGAGGAAGATCGAATGATTTCAGCAGGAGATTTCAGAAACGGTGTTACGATCGAGCTTGATGGTAACATTTATCAGATTATCGAATTTCAGCATGTTAAGCCGGGAAAGGGCGCAGCATTCGTTAGAACTAAGTTAAAAAATATCGTCAGTGGTGGTGTGGTTGAGAAGACTTTCCGTCCAACCGAGAAGTGCCCGACCGCTCATATTGATCGTAAGGATATGCAGTATCTGTACGCGGATGATGATTTCTATCATTTCATGGACGTAGAGACATACGACCAGATCGACCTGACAAAGGATAGCGTCGGTGATGCTCTTAAGTTCGTTAAGGAGAACGAGATGGTTAAGATTTGTTCTCACAAGGGTAACGTGTTCGCAGTTGAGCCGCCTCTGTTCGTAGAACTCCAGATCACAGAAACTGAGCCTGGATTCAAGGGTGATACAGCTACAGGTGCTACAAAGCCTGCAACTGTTGAGACAGGAGCTGTCGTATATGTACCTCTGTTCGTAGAGCAGGATGATGTCATCAAGATTGATACAAGAACAGGTGAGTACCTTTCAAGAGTATAATCGATGACAGGTATGTGATATTTTAAGCCGGGAAGCGTTTGCTTTCCGGCTTTTTATGTTACATATATTCCCTAAGCAGCCACATGCATGCGACCGACGCAAATACCTGCGAAAGCAGCAGACCCCATAGATAAGCCCCGATGCCGTAACCCGGCACAAGAAACCAGATCATTCCGATGCGGATCAAACAGGCGAGCAGATTAACAAAAAGTACCTGCTTCGGGCGGCCGAGTCCGTGCAGGATACTGCTGAGCAGGCTCGATACATACATGAGAGGACAAAGCCACGCAAGGCGGCAGATGAAGCGCCCGGCAAGTGCATTGTGGAAAAGTTTGTTTCCGATCATGTCTCCGGTGAATAAAAACAGAATTGTGAAAGCGAAACCAAGAAGCAGTCCTAAACGGATTGCTTTTTTTGTTGTGCGGCGGATCTGGTTTTCATTGGCGCGTCCCTTGGCTTCGGAGATCGCAGGAAGAAGCAGCACGGACAGCGAGTTTGTCAGGACACACGGAAACAGAATGATGGAGAGTGTCATACCGCTTAAGATACCGTAGACGCTGAGCGCTTCCGCCTGCGAATAGCCGTAAAGCTGCAGCTTCTGCGGAATCAGAAGATTCTCAAGGCTTGTGCTGAAAGCCACAGACAGTCGGTTGATCGTCAGTGGGATTACCATTGCAAGGAATGCGTGTGTCATGGTACGGTTACATACAGAATCCGTCGAATAGGAGCCGCGCGGCAGGCGTTTTTCCAGAAGAAGAGCGCTCATGGACACAAGAAGTCCGAAACATTCACCGATCACAAGACCGCAGACCGCATGGAAAGCGGTCAGAGGAATGCCTTTTTCCGTAGTGACCTGAAAAATAATCCAGACACTTCCGACACGCGCGATCTGCTCGATCAGCTGGCAGAGGGACGGGACGAACGCGTTCTTCTTGCCATAATAGTAGCCGTTGATACAGGCGTGGATACAACATGGAAGCAGTGAGTAGGTCAGCAGTACAAGAAGCGGCGCGCAGCGTGCTTCCCCTAGAAAACGCACTGCGATCCAGTCTGCGTTAAAGTACATAAAGATTCCGGTGAGGACGGACAGACTGCAGGAGAGAACGAGTCCGAGGAGAAGAAAGGCACGCGCCTTTTTCTCCCCGCAGAGAGAGTCTTTGCAGCCACCGATCGCATCGCCGACGAACTTGGAGATGGAAGTCTGGATCGAGGAGGCGGTCAGAGCAAAGCAGAGGCTGAAAACAGGCCCGGTCAGCTGATAGATACCGAGTGCTTCTGCACCAATCGTGCGGGAGAGGAATATTCTATAGAAGAAGCCGATGATTCGGCTGAGGACACCGGCGGCGGTCATCAGGAGAGTACCGGTGATCAGGGGATTTTTTTTGATGGAAGATAGCGTCAAGAGAAACTCCAAATGGTAAAGATTGGTAACTATTGTATGAAGAGAGGGCACGAAATATGAGTTGTCGAATTTATATGGATCATGCGGCTACAACGGAGATGCTGCCCGAGGTGCGTGAGGCGATGGAACCGTACCTCAGGGAGGAGTATGGTAATGCGTCCACTTCTTATGATATGGGCGTGCGGATGCATGATGCCATTGAGGAGGCGAGAGAAAAAATCGCGTGGGTGATCGATGCGCAGCCGGAGGAAATCTTCTTTACGTCCGGCGGGAGCGAGTCGGATAACTGGGTGATCAAAAGTGTGGCAGGGGAGAAAAAGAATTCCGGAAAACATCTTATCACGACCAGAATCGAGCATCATGCGGTGCTTCGTTCCTGCCAGTATTTAGAGAGCCTCGGTTATGAAGTGACGTATCTGGATGTGGATGATTACGGGCTTGTTTCGGCAGAGGAGGTGGTGCATGCGCTGCGTGAGGATACGACGCTCGTATCGGTTATGACGGGAAATAATGAAATCGGAACGCTTGAGCCGATTGCAGACATCGGAGCGCAGCTTCGTGCGAGGGGAATTGCGTTCCACACGGATGCGGTGCAGGCGGTGGGACAGATTCCGCTTTCTATGATGCGGCTTCCGGTTGATTATCTGAGTGCGAGTGCGCACAAGTTTCACGGACCAAAGGGCGTAGGCTTTTTATATGCGCGGAAAAATCAGGATCTTTCTTCTTTTATCCATGGCGGAAGTCAGGAGCGCGGAAAACGTGCGGGAACGGAGAATGTGGCAGGGATTGTCGGCATGGCACAGGCGCTTGCGATTGCTGCCCAGGAGATGCCTTATACAAGAGGAAAGCTTACGCGTCTTCGCAACTATTTTGTGGAGCGCGTGCGGCATGAGATTCCGCAGTCCCGCCTGAACGGGCACCCATATAAGCGGCTTCCTGGTAATGTGAATTTCAGCTTTGCGGGGATCGATGCGACTGCACTTTTGGTTTTATTGGAGGAAGAGGGAATCTGCGCGTCCGCCGGATCGGCATGCAACACCGGACAGACACGGATCTCCCATGTGATTGAGGCGATTCGTGTGCCGGATGCTTATGCCGCAGGCAGTGTGCGTTTTACGATGGGACGCGATACGACCAAACGTGACGTAGATGCCTGCGTGGATGCGTTAAAACGAAGCGTTCTGATTCTGAGAAAAACATGAAGATAAGAAATGATTCAGGTGGCTTCGTGGAACAGCCTGACTGGATTCTTGCAAGGATGAAGCAAGTGTTTATCACGAATCAGATTGTTTGGCGTAAGGCAGGAATAAAATGTTCCATCGCAGTGGCCACGCCGTCCGATTCGTTGTCATCCGTCACATAGTCCGCCTGCTCCTTGACGGCTGGTGTGGCATTGCCCATCGCAACACCGATTCCTGCGGCTTTAATGATCGCAAGGTCGTTTTCCGTGTCACCGATTGCCATCGTTTCGTCAGGATCAATCGAAAGAATTTCGGCGAGCGCATGTAAAGCCACGCCTTTGTTGACATCCGCACGTGTGAATTCCAGATTGTGGTAGCCACCGCAGACGCTTGTGACGCCCGGATTGGATTCCAGATATTGCTTGACTTCCTCGCGGTCCTTATAGACGCCGTTTTCGTCTGGATAGAAATTGAGCGTCATTTTCTGAACCATCAGGTGGTTATCGCGGATGAACTGTGGCAGATTCTGCACACGCGTGCGGGTGTGCAGAATGTAGTGTTTTAAGGCCTCCGGAACAACGAGACGCTCCCCGTTTTTTACACATTGCAGCGGACTGTAGCCGTTGCCGCCGATAAAGGCGTCCATGTGGATATCTTTTGTCAGAAGATATTCGACAATCGGCAGGAACAGTTCCTCGTCCATCGCCTCCTCGCGCAGACATTTTTTCGTTTTCAATTCATAGATTGCACTTCCGTTCGCGGTGATCGCGTAGCGGATGCCACTTCCCTTGATCTGGTCAACCGGCAATCCGTTTAATGGGCGCCCGGTTGAGATAACCACAGCGATGCCAAGTTCACTTGCTTTCTTTATCGTGTCAAGGTTGCGCTTACTGATGATGCTTTCTTTATTAAAAAGCGTTCCGTCTAAGTCAAGCGCAACAAGTTTAATATTTTTCATGGTTGATACCTTCCTGAATATGAGTTAATATGATTTCTAAGATATACACCCTATCGGGTGCATTTTTCTTTGGATTACACCCTATCGGGTGCAATCTGAAAAATCAATAAACTAAATGTAAATTACACTTTAAAACGTAATTCATTATATAGGGAAATTACGGATCGGGCAAGAGCCCATCTGTAACGTGTGCGCGGATCGTGTTGTAACCCGTGGCTGAAATACGAATAAGTTGTTATGTTTGGGTCATATTGATACAGAAAGACAGTGACTGCTTTGGTTTATGGGGAGCAGTACGAAAGAGAGGAAAACGATGACAAAAGCAGAGTTTGTCAGACTGATAAATGAAAATGGTCCGATCATCTTAGACGGAGCGACAGGAACAAATCTGATGGAAGCAGGAATGCCGATTGGTGTCTGCCCGGAGCGGTGGGTGATGGAGCATCCGGAGGTGCTTCTTAAGATGCAGCGCGAGTATGTAGAAGCAGGATCGCACATCGTGTATGCGCCGACATTTACCGGAAACCGGATCAAACTCGAAGAGTATGGATTACAGGACCGTCTGGTGGAAATTAACACAACGCTGGTAAAATTGTCGAAGCAGGCGGTGGACGGTAAGGCTTTAGTTGCCGGAGATATGACGATGACCGGACAGCAGCTTTTCCCGATGGGTGAGCTGATGTTTGAGGAATTGGTGGATGTGTATAAGGAGCAGGCGGGCGTGCTTGCGGAAGCGGGCGTGGATTTATTCGTAGTAGAGACGATGATGAGCCTGCAGGAGTGCCGTGCGGCGGTTCTTGCGATCCGTGAAGTCTGTGATCTGCCAATCCTGGTAACACTGACTTACAACGAGGATGGAAGAACGCTTTTTGGCACACCTCCTGAAACGGCGGTTGTCGTATTGCAGTCGCTCGGCGTGGATGCGATCGGTGTCAACTGCTCGACCGGTCCGATGGAGATGGTTCCGCTCGTGGAGACGATGGCAGAGTATTCGACGGTTCCGCTCATTGCAAAGCCAAATGCCGGACTTCCAGAACTGGAAGGTAAGAAAACGGTCTATCGTATGACTCCGGAAGAATTTGCTGAGGCAGGTGTCACATTGGTCAAGGCGGGCGCTGCAATCGTCGGCGGATGCTGCGGAACGACAAAGGAACATATTCGTGCACTCGCAGATGCGGTACGCGGAATGGAAATCCATACACCTCTTGCCAAGCACAGAAGAATTTTAACCTCGGAACGACAGAATGTGGAGATTACTTTGGATGGTGGATTTATCGTGGTCGGAGAGCGTATCAATCCGACTGGCAAAAAGAAGCTGCAGGCAGAGCTTCGCGGTGGCAGGCTGGATTTAGTCCGCGAGATGGCGATGGCGCAGGAGGAGAACGGTGCACGCATTCTCGATATCAATATGGGAATGAACGGCATCGACGAAAAAGAGATGATGAAGCAGGTAATCTACGAAGTATCTTCGACCGTGGACTGCCCGCTTTGTATTGATACAAGCCACATTGATGTCATGGAAGAAGCGCTGCGCATTTACCCGGGACGCGCGCTCATCAACTCGATTTCATTGGAGAGTGAGAAGATTGAGAAGATGCTTCCGATTGCAAAGAAATATGGTGCGATGTTCGTACTCCTTCCGCTTTCTGATGAAGGACTTCCAAAGGATGCCGAGGACAAAAAGCGCATTATCGAGACAGTGTACGATCGTGCGATGGCGATGGGGATGGCACATGAGGATATTGTTGTCGATGGACTTGTTGCAACAATCGGTGCGAACCCGGATGCAGCAAAAGAGTGCTACGATACGATCGCGTATTGTAAGGACGAGCGGCTTCTGCCGACCATCTGCGGTCTGTCGAACATCTCATTTGGTCTGCCGGAGCGTATGTATGTCAACACTGCCTTCTTAACGATGGCAATCTGCAAGGGTCTGACGATGGCGATTGCCAATCCTTCACAGGAACTTCTGATGAATGCGGCTTTTGCATCGGACATGCTGCTTCACAGACCGGACAGTGACATCCGTTACATTGAGCGGATGAATCGTCTGGCGGAGCAGAAAGCAGAGTATGAGACGGTCGTTGTCAAGAAGACGCCGGAGCAGGGACAGGAAAAGAAGGAGAGCAGTACTGGGGATGCGATCAAGGAGCATCCGATTTTTACCGCTGTCCTCAAAGGAAATAAAGGAACGATCATCGATGAAGTCAAGAAAGCTTTAGATGCCGGAATGAAGCCGGATGCCATCATCAATAATTATCTGATCGCAGCAATCAATGAAGTCGGTGTGCTTTTTGACCAGAAGAAGTATTTCCTGCCGCAGCTGATCGGAAGTGCCAATACGATGAAGAAAGCAATCGATTATCTTGAGCCGATGCTGGAGCGGCGTGAGGATGCCGGACAGATGCCGACGCTCGTCATTGCAACCGTGGAAGGTGACATCCATGACATCGGTAAAAACCTGGTTGTACTTATGCTGAAAAACTACGGCTACAATGTTATTGATATGGGAAAAGATGTGCCATGTGAGGATATCGTTGATACCGCTATCCGAGAGGATGCGGCAATCATCGGACTTTCCGCACTTATGACTACCACGATGATGCGTATGCAGGATGTCGTGGAACTCTGCAAAGAAAAAGGCTGCAAAAGTAAGGTGATCATCGGTGGTGCCTGCATTACGCAGAGCTTCGCGGATGAAATCGGAGCGGATGGGTATTCCAAAGATGCGGCAGAGTGCGTGAAACTGGTCGAGCGCCTGCTGGCTGATTAAGGAGGCAAATTCGGGTTTGTCGTGATCAGATAGACTTTCTAAAACGGACGATACCGGATGATAGATTTATAATAGAAAATTAGCAGTAACTTGCTTAAAGCTGACGGACTTGGAACGATTTCAATGACTGGAAAATTCTCAGAGTTACGGCATCGAACCATACGATTATTTTGTTCAGGAAAAATGTCAAGTTAACTTCGGGCTCTATTTCAGATAGACATCTACAATCTGTTTTGCCTGCGCTATTAGCGAGCAAAATGGAACCCCGAAACAGTTGACATTTTGTCCTTCAAAAATAAGTATGGCTCCGATACCTGTAGCATGAAAAGGTTGGTCATTGAAATCATCCAAAGTCCTGAACATTTAGAATACTACTGCTAATTTTCTTTTTTTATATTTTGGCATCCGGTATCTGTGTATTAAAAAATGCTATCTGATGCACAACAAAAATTTGCCTCATAGTAAATAAGGAAAAATGACGCGCGGTGTTATTTTACAAGTAAATGTAAGATTTCGCCGCGCGTGATTTGTCTAATACAAATTTTTTCTGCCGTAGTTGCATTTTGAACAAGGAGTGTAATTTGTTGTGATGTTTTAGTAATTTTTTTGACTGACACATCACGCTATAATGAAAGGCAACTCTACTTTTTCCTAATAAATGGTATGTTTTCCAGCATGTTAGCATATTTACTTCACACTACAACCATAAACGAAATCACTTTTTCTTTAAAAATGGTATGAATTTTGTCAAATGGGGCACTATGTAATATTTCTTTTCCCTGCGTCCTCGGCAAAATGACCCTGAGAGAAAATTCGACCTTTGAGTCATGGGAGAACCGGAAACTGCATGACCTACAGGAGAAAAATGAAATTCAGGTCATGGTGGAACTGGAAAGGCCATGACCTACAGGAGAAAAATGAAATCCAGGCCATGAGAAACCCGAAAAGGCCATGACCTACAGGAGAAAAATGAAATTCAGATCATGGTGGAACTGGAAAGTCCATGACCTACAGGAGAAAAACGAAATCCAGGCCATGGGAAACCCAGAAAGGCCATGACCTACAGAAGAAAAATGAAATCCAGGCCATGGGAAACCCGGAAAAACCATGACCTACAGGAGAAAAATGAAATCCAGGCCATGGGAAACCCGGAAAGGCCATGACCTACAGGAGAAAAATGAAATTCAGGCCATGGGAAACCCGGAAAGGCCATGACCTACAGGAGAAAAATGAGATCCAGGCCATGGGAAACCCAGAAAGGCCATGACCTACAGAAGAAAAATGAAATCCAGGCCATGGGAAACCCGGAAAGGCCATGACCTACAGGAGAAAAATGAAATTCAGATCATAGAGAAAATGGAAACAGCATGATCAGGAGATTCTGCTTGTTCAGAATGAATTTGTATAAAATAAATCACGCGCGGCGAAATCTTACATTTACTTGTAAAATAACACCGCGCGTCAATTTTTATTATCTACTATGAGGCAAATTTTTGGCGTGCATCAGATAGGTTATTTCCACTCCACAGATACCGGATGCCAAAATATAGAAAAGAAAATTAGCAGCAAACGCATTCAACCAACAGGATTTTGGACGTTATACTTTATTGAAGCTCTTTTCTGCGACTGCTCCTGCGTTCCATTGTTTCGGATAATTGCATTCATGTTTCATGTGATGAAAAACTATCCAAAATCGTTGCAGGAGTTAACTCGCAGAAAAAGCTGAGAGAAAGTCGGTATCGTTCAAAGTCCGTCATTTTTAAATGAACTACTGCTAATTTTCGAATCTGATCTTATGAATCTGGTATCGTCCGCTTTAGAAAGTCTATCTGATCACGACAAACCCGAATTTGCCTAATTTACAGTTCCAGTCGCATATAAACCAGCTCCTGAAATCCGGAATATTTTGACTGAAATCCTTTCGGGTTACGACCGAATTCAATGAATCCCAATTTCTTGTAGAGTTCGATCGCGCGTGTGTTATCGGCAACAACGTCAAGTTCCAACTGGATGTAACCGGCTTCTTTTGCACATTCGATACAGGCATTCATGATCGCTTTTCCGATGCCTTGCCCCCAATAGTTTTTGCTGACGGTTATGCCGAACTCGGCTCTGTGTCGGACTTTGTATTTGGAGCCGATTGCATTAAAGCCGGCCATTCCAACAACTTTTCCGTCAACGATCGCAAGAAGTTCTATTTCACGATCGCTTTCTGTTGTCTCTTTAAGATAGTTACTTTGTTTTTCGTTATCACGGGTGCTTTCTTCGGGATAGGAAAGAAGATAATCGGTTTCGCCGTGTGTGGTTGTAAAGAAGGTGGATACTTCCGGTCCGTCTTCGAATGTACCGTTGCGGATAATACATTTCTGACCATTTTTGATAGTTATTTCATTTCTATATTTCATGTTCACCTCATATGTTGTTTGATTTGTAGTTAAAATCATTATATATTATTTTGTGAGGATTGTCTTATGTTTGTTCGTTGATAAATGTCGAGTTTAAGAATATCACAATAAAGTAAGTTTTTCTTAAAAGGAATCCATAAAAAACAATTTAAAAAAATGCAAAAAAGTTGTTGACATTTGTTCTTGTCCAAGATATAATAACGAAGTCGGTCAGCGAAAGCGACCAACATCGAATGGGATCTTAGCTCAGCTGGGAGAGCATCTGCCTTACAAGCAGAGGGTCACAGGTTCGAGCCCTGTAGGTCCCATTATCAGAGAAAACTGATTCAATTTTATATGGCGAGGTGGCTCAACTGGCTAGAGCGTCCGGTTCATACCCGGGAGGTTGAGAGTTCGAGTCTCTCCCTCGCTACTACATGAGCTTGCGAAGTATCGCAGGCTTTTTTCAAATCATAGGAAATTTCTTCCTATGATTCAACAGATGAAGTTTATGCAATCATGCCATTTGCGCATAAGGGGGCAAGCAACTTGTTGTTTTATACAATGAAGTAGGTTGCATGAATGATGTATAACGAAAATCATCGGGAAAGGAAGAAAAAGAAAGAGATGAAAATTGCAGTAACATATGACAATGGAGAAGTGTTTCAGCATTTTGGACATACGGAAACATTTAAGGTTTATGAGGTAGAGGATCATAAAATTGTTTCTTCGGAAATTTTGGACTCGAATGGAAGCGGACACGGTGCGTTGGCGGGACTTCTGGATGAGCATGCAATTGATGTGTTGATCTGTGGAGGAATCGGCGGAGGAGCACAGAGTGCTTTGACGGAGCATGGAATCGAACTTTGCGCAGGAGCAAGCGGAGATGCAGATGCGGCAGTGGAAGCCTATTTGAGAGGCGAACTGGTTAATACCGGAGCCAATTGCAATCATCATGGTGAGGGACATACCTGTGGCGGGCACGAGGACGGACATGGCTGCGGCGGACATGAAGAGGGACACAGCTGTGGCGGATGTGGTGCGCATAGCACAATCGAAGGCAGGAATGTCGGCAAAACATGTAAGACGCACTACAGAGGAACGTTCAACGACGGAACACAGTTTGATTCCTCTTATGACAGAGGCGAACCGCTTGAGTTCGTGTGCGGAGCAGGAATGATGATCAAAGGATTTGATGCAGCGGTGGCCAACATGGAAGTCGGAGAGAAAGTGGATGTGCATCTGATGCCGGAGGAGGCATATGGCGAGGCTGATCCGGAGGCAATCTTTACGATCGAACTTGCACAGCTTCCGGGATCGGAGGAACTTGAGGCAGGACAGCAGGTATATCTGCAGAATGCATACGGTCAGCCGTTTCCGGTAAAAGTCGTTGAGAAGAATGACGAGACGATTACATTTGATGCTAATCATGAGATGGCCGGCAAGGAATTAAACTTCACGATTGAATTGGTTGAAGTTTCCGAATAAAATAACAAATGGTAATGAAGAACAATCCCAACAGAAAATCTGATCTGTTGGGATTTTAAGTCAAGAGGAAAAATTATGCTGCGACCAAAGATAGGACTTGACTGGGATGATGTGACCGCCCCATTCAACAGTATCGCCATCCGTATGGCGAACGAAAAATATAAGATAGAACCGCCGCTTACAATCGAGGAAATTACCTCGTGGGAGAATACGGGACGCGCTTCCGTGATCAGGGAGTTTTACGCGAGTGAGGAGCTTTACAAGAGGCAGGAAGTGTCGGAGAAGAACAAGCGCGCAATAAGAAGACTGATGGAGATCGCGGATGTGTATTTCATTACCGCGGCATATCCGCAGTTTATGGGTATCCGTGCCAAGCAGATCCTGGATGCGTTCCCGGAGTTCCCACCTGAGAACATTATTCTCGGCAATGCAAAGAATCTGGTACAGTTCGATATCATTTTAGACGATGCAATCCACAATGTGCTTGAGACGCCCGCAACTTATCCGGTGCTGATGCGAAAGCCATGGAACTGGAAGATGACAGGACTTCTTTCGGTCAACAATCTGACGGAGTTTGTGTCTCTTGTAAAGCAGATTATTCGTGCCATCCAGTCGCGTCCGGGAAGAATTGAAAATCCGTCGGTGCTGGCTTTGGTTGGACCATCCGGATCCGGCAAAAGCGCCATCACAAAGAAGCTTTGTGAGGACACACGCTTTGTCAGCCCAAAGACCTACTGCACAAAGCGAAGCGACAAGCATCACTTCCTGACGGAAGAAGAGTTTGAAAAACAGAACTTCTTCGAACGAACGATGTACGCAGGAATCAAGTACGGAACAAAGAAAGAAGACATTCAGGCGGTACTCGATGAAGGACAGTATGCGGTGATGCCGCTTGATATGTGTGGGGCGATCGCGATGAAACGCCATTTTCCGACGGCAATCATCTATATCAATAAGGATAAGGAGTGCCTGATCAAAGACATTCTTGAGGAAGACTTTACGGTGGAGGAGAAGACGCTTCGCATTTTATCAATCGATGCGGAGAAACGCAACCGTGAGATCTGCGACTATGTAGTGGACAATTCGGACGAAAGCGGATTGGATCAGATATTAAATTTGCTATAAATAAAATTTATAACCAGCTATAGAAATAAAGAACTAACACTTTTCCTATGGAAATGGTATGATTTGATCAGGTTAAGGGAAGGACATACAAATTCTTCCCACAGAATCAGAAAAGAAGGATTTCAGGAAAAGGAGATAATGATTATGGCAAAGAAACATTATGCAGACAGAAATTTAAAGTTTGAGACATTACAGTTACACGTTGGACAGGAGAGCGCAGATCCGGTTACGGATGCGAGAGCAGTACCGATTTATCTGACATCATCTTATGTATTCCACAACAGCAAACATGCCGCTGATCGTTTCGGATTAAGAGACGCCGGTAACATTTATGGACGTCTGACCAACCCGACAGAGGACATCTTCGAGCAGAGAATCGCAGCTCTTGAGGGTGGTGTCGCAGCACTCGCTGTAGGTTCCGGAGCTGCCGCATTAACTTATGCATTCCAGGCAGTTGCCCATGCAGGAGATCACATCGTAGCAGCAAAGAACATCTACGGTGGAACCTATAACCTTTTAGCACACACCCTTCCGGATTACGGAATCGAGGCAACATTCGTAGATCCGTTTGACTACGCTGCAATCGAAGCCGCAATCAAGGAGAATACCAAGGCAATCGAGATCGAGACACTTGGAAATCCAAACTCAGAAGTGGTAGATATCGAGAAGATCGCAGGAATCGCACATGCACATGGCATTCCGCTTATCGTAGATAATACATTCGCAACACCTTATCTGGTTCGTCCGATCGAGTACGGCGCAGACATCGTTGTTCATTCCGCAACCAAGTTCATCGGCGGACACGGAACCACCATCGGCGGTGTGATCATCGACAGCGGTAAGTTCGACTGGACAGCATCCGACAAGTGGCCATGGTTAACCGAGCCAAACGTATCTTACCATGGCGTAAGTTTCGCAAAGGATTGCGCTCCGGCAGCATTTGCGACCTACATCCGTGCAATCTTACTGCGTGACACCGGTGCAACCATTTCTCCGGTACATGCGTTCATCTTCTTACAGGGACTGGAAACATTATCCCTTCGTGTGGAGCGCCACGTGGAAAATGCGTTAAAGGTTGTAAAATACTTAGAGAGCCAGCCACTCGTAGAGAAGGTAAATCATCCTTCTATCTCGAAAGATCCGCAGCAGCAGGCACTGTATCAGAAATACTTCCCGAACGGCGGTGGATCTATCTTCACATTCGAGATCAAAGGTGGCGCAGAAAAGGCACAGGAGTTCATCGATAACCTTGAGTTGTTCTCACTCCTTGCAAATGTAGCTGACGTGAAGTCACTGGCTATCCATCCGGCAAGTACCACACATTCCGAGTGCAACGAGGCGGAACTTCTTGATCAGGGAATCAAGCCAAACACCATCCGTCTTTCAATCGGAACAGAGAACGTGGATGATATCATCGAAGACCTTGATGAGGCTTTCAAGGCAGTACAGTAAAGCTTATTTCATCATTTTGAATCATTAGAATCCTTCTCCGAAAGAGCAGAGTGCATGTTTGTACTCTGCTTTTTCACTGCATAAGTCGGACACGATCAGGAAGGAATGGTTACTGTGAAAATGTTCTCATTTTAGAACACGAAAACGCATTGAATTTCATTGGTAAGGGGTATAGAATAACTGTTAGTTAGTAAAAAATTTAATTCATATATAGATAAGGAGAATTGAAATGTTTGGATTTGGTCAACTCATTGACATCTTAAAGAAGAGTCCTAAGAAAATCGTGTTCACAGAGGGTAGTGATCCTCGTATTTTAGAGGCAGCATCACGTCTGCTTGCCAGCAGCTTCCTTCATCCGATTCTTGTAGGAGACGAAGATGAGATTTATGCATCGGCAGAGGAGAGCGGATTTAATATCCGTGGCGCACAGATTATCGATCCAAAGAAATTTGATCGTATGGATGAAATGATCGATCTGTTTTGCGAACTTCGTAAAAGCAAGGGTGTAACACCTGAACAGGCAAAAGGAATCCTGTCACAGGCAAACTACTTCGGAACAATGCTCGTTAAGATGGGCATCGCGGATGCACTCTTAGGAGGCGCTACATATTCAACTGCTGATACCGTTCGTCCGGCATTGCAGTTGATTAAGACAAAGCCAGGCAACTCCATCGTATCTTCCTGCTTCATCCTTGTTCGTCCGTCTGCAACCGGTGAGAACGAGGTACTTGCAATGGCTGACTGCGCAATTAATATTCATCCTACAGAGGATGAACTTGTCGAGATCGCAGGAGAGTCTGCACAGTGTGCAAAGATCTTCGGTGTTGATCCTAAGGTTGCATTCTTAAGCTACTCAACCTTCGGTTCCGGCAAAGGTGAGGATGTTGACAAGATGCGTAATGCAGCACATAAGGCACAGGAGAAGTATCCGGAGCTTCCGATCGCAGGAGAGATGCAGTTCGATGCAGCCGTATCTCCGAGAGTTGCACGTACAAAGTGCCCGGATTCTGAGATCGCAGGACATGCAAATACATTCATTTTCCCTGACATTAATGCAGGTAACATCGGATACAAGATCGCACAGCGCCTTGGTAACTTCGAGGCATATGGTCCGATCTTACTTGGACTGAATGCACCGATCAACGATCTGTCACGTGGATGTAATGCATCCGAGGTTTACTCTATGGCAATCATTACTGCAGCTTTAGCATAGTTACTGCGGTGCATCTCTGATGCATTGCCCGAATGGTTCAATCAAATATACGATATGCAATTGCAAATTAGCGGGGCACGATTGTGCCCTGCTTTTTCGCTAGTTGGTATGCAGCGTCAGCCGGGCGATAACTCGAAGAGGTACCGCAATATGCCGAAGGCAGTTTTCTATGGGCTGATGTTCCGATAGACGAAGGAGAAATATGAAGCAACAATCACTAACAGAGGGTTCGATTCCAAAGGGAATCATTCTTTTTGCAATTCCGCTTTTTCTCGGAAACCTCTTCCAACAACTCTATAATATGGCAGATTCACTGATTGTCGGAAATTTCCTTGGAAACAGTGCACTCGCAGCGGTCACGTCCACGGGAAGCCTGATCTTTCTGCTGGTTGGTTTTTTCAACGGTACGGCGATGGGGGCAGGCGTTGTCATCTCTCGCTATTTCGGAGCGAAGGATTATGAAAAAGTACACCGGGCGGTCCACACGGATCTGGCATTTGGACTTTTTGCGGGAATTCTTATGACCATTATTGGTGTCTGTTTTACGCCGGCCATTCTGGTATGGATGAAAACACCGGCAGAAGTGCTCCCACAGTCGACTTTGTATTTGCGGGTGTATTTCCTTGGCTCACTGGCGGTTATACTGTATAATGTCTGCATGGGTATTTTGCAGGCGGTTGGAGACAGCCGGCACCCGTTGTATTATCTGATCTTTTCATCGATCGTTAACATTGTGCTCGATTTGATATTTTGTGGAATATTCCGACTTGGAGTGGAATATGCGGCATTGGCGACAGTCATCTCACAGATGCTTTCGGTTGTCTTATGTATGATCCGTCTGATCCGCACGCAGGATGTCTATCAGGTGAGTATCAGGGACATTCGGTTCGACTGGCCGCTTTTAAAACAGATCATCCATCAGGGACTTCCGTCCGGTATGCAGAATTCGATCATTTCGATTGCAAACATGGTCGTGCAGTCGAACATCAACTCGTTCGGCAAGATGGCGATGGCAGGCTGCGGGGCCTACAGCAAGATTGAAGGCTTCGGTTTCCTGCCGATCACCTGTTTTGCCATGGCGATGACCACTTTTATCGGACAGAATCTCGGTGCCAGAGAGTTTGAGCGTGTAAAAAAGGGCGCACGTTTCGGAATCCTCTGCGGCGTCGGTCTCGCGGAAATGGTCGGAATTGGAATCAATCTGTTCATTCCGCAGCTGATTGCCCTGTTTGACCGGACACCGGAAGTCATACAATTTGGTGTGACGCAGGCGAAGATCGTGACGCTTTTTTATTTCTTACTTTCATTTTCCCATGTGATTGCGGGAATTATGCGAGGCGCGGGAAAATCGATGGTGCCGATGCTTGTGATGCTGATCAGCTGGTGCCTGATCCGAATCACATACGTTACGATTACGATTCATTTTATCCCGGACATCCGTGTGGTGTTCTGGGCGTACCCGATGACATGGAGTATCAGTTCGATCATCTTTATGATTTATTACAAGAAAGCGGACTGGATCCATTATTTTGACCGACAGGAGGAAAAACAATGCGCGTAGGAATGGGCTACGATGTACACAAACTGGTAGAGGGGAGAAAGCTGATCCTCGGCGGAGTCGAAATTCCGCACACACTTGGTCTCTTGGGACACTCCGATGCGGATGTGCTGGTACATGCCATCATGGATGCACTGCTCGGTGCGGCAGCACTTGGCGATATCGGAAAACACTTTCCGGATACGGATCCGCAGTATGCGGGCATCTCCAGCATGAAGCTGCTGGCACATGTGCGTGATCTGATCACAAACGAGGGCTATGTCATCGAGAATATCGATGCAACGGTGATCGCACAGAAGCCGAAGCTTCGCCCCTATATCGATGAGATGGAGAAGAATATCGCTGATACTCTCGGCATCGCATTCAATCAGATCAATATTAAGGCAACGACGGAAGAAGGCCTCGGCTTTACCGGAAATGAGTCCGGAATCTCTTCTCAGGCAATCTGTTCCCTGACCGGATTCTACGAAGGATCCGTCGCAATCGGAGGATCGGATCGCTGCGCCGGATGCGGCGGCTGCAACAAAGCACAGGGATAAATCACGGCACCAGGACGATCCGCCCCGCATACATTATGTTAGGGGCGCTGCCTAAGAAGATGATATTATGCCGCGGCTTACATCAATATTTCTTGCGATTTTAGACGGAATTGCTGAATTTGTCAGCGGTATTCGTTTCACTTGATTTTTGTGTACGACAACGTTTGAACAATTCCGTGGCGGTGTCCGCCGGACACAGATGCGCTCGCAATTTTTAGTCTGCCTAAATGGACGCCCTCAGGAAGTCGATATGAGCCGCCGCGGCCAAACTCGCTTCGAGTATATTGGAACGCCTCTGTGCTGTGTGCTTCAAACAGGTGTCCCAGCGGCGGCACGTTTCCTTCGAACGTCCATTAAGGCAGACACAAAATCACTCGGACGCAGTCTGTGTCTCGGCGAACAGCCGCCTTTGGAATTGTCCGAACTTTGGCGGACATAAATTATAGAAAAAGTGAAACGGATACCGCGACAAATTCGTGATTCCGGATAACTAGCAAGAAAAACTGATGTAAGCCGTGGCATTTTTATGAAATCTGTGTGGCAGCGCTGGATAAAAGTATAGCGGGGCAGCGTTAAAGCGGGGATTTATCCGGGATATATGTAAAAAATCGCGTTTAGATATAGGCTTTTTGACCGAAATATTGTAAAATGCTGATAGATAGACAGAAACGAGGAAAACTGAGATGGAAAACAAATTTCGCTTTTATAACACACTGACCCGTGAGGTTGAAACCGTAATTCCAAATGAGGAAGGCAAGATTGCGATGTACACGTGTGGACCGACCGTGTACCACTTTGCACACATTGGCAATCTGCGCAGCTACATTATGGAGGATGTGCTTGAGAAGTCACTCCGTTATATCGGATACGATGTGAAGCGTGTCATGAACATTACCGATGTCGGACATCTGTCTTCGGATGCGGACACCGGAGAAGACAAGATGTTAAAAGGCGCCAAGCGTGAGCACAAGACTGTCATGGAAGTGGCAAAATTCTATACGGACGCTTTTTTTGAGGATTGCAGGAAATTGAACATTAAGAGACCGGATGTGGTTGAACCGGCAACCAACTGCATTCCGGAATTCATTCATATGATCGAAGTGCTGCTTGAGAAGGGCTATGCTTATCAGGCAGGCGGCAATATCTATTTTGATACAAGTAAGCTGGATGATTATTTCGTATTTTCATCGGCTGTGGAGAAGGAGCAGCTTCAGGTCGGCGTGCGTGAGGACGTTGAGGAAGATGTAAATAAAAAGAATAAGAACGACTTTGTACTCTGGTTTACGAAGTCAAAGTTCGAGGATCAGGCACTCAAGTGGGATAGCCCTTGGGGTGTCGGATATCCGGGATGGCATATTGAGTGCTCCTGCATCAGCATGAAGCATCTTGGCGAATATATGGATATTCACTGTGGCGGCGTGGATAATATCTTCCCGCATCACACGAATGAGATCGCACAGTCCGAGTCTTATCTGGGGCATAAATGGTGCAATTACTGGTTCCATGTCAACCATCTGAATGATCAGTCCGGTAAGATGAGTAAGTCCAAGGGTGACTTCCTTACCGTATCTCTTCTTGAAGAGAAGGGGTATGATCCGATCGCATACCGTATGTTCTGTTTACAGTCGCATTACCGCAAGCCACTCGTATTTTCCTACGAGAATCTTGATAACGTGGAGAGTGCTTACGAGAAGCTCGTTAAGAAGATCGCTACCATTCAGGATGAGGGAGAACTTGACGAGAAGGCATATGCAGAGTATAACGAGAAATTTGAGGATGCCATCTGTAACGATTTAAATACTTCTATGGCAATCACGGTTGTCTATGACGTGGTCAAAGCCGATATAAACGGTAAGACAAAGCTCGCCTTATTAAACGCGTTTGATAAAGTACTTTCCCTGAACCTGACGACTGCAGGAGCGAAGCTTCTCGAAGCAGGAACAAGCGTGGATTCAGATCTGGAGAATTTTATTCAGGAGAAGATTGCAGAGCGTGCCGAGGCAAAGAAAGCGAAAGATTTTGCCCGCGCGGATGCGATCCGTGACGAACTTCTTGCACGAGGCGTTGCAATCAAGGATACCCGCGAAGGGGTTGTCTGGGAGCTTGTATAATGGCAAAAGGAATTGATTCATATATCAGAGAACAATTTGGTGTGGCAGATGTGGATGTGCGGACATATTCCCCTCTGACGCTGGCGTATATCGGAGACGGAATCTTTGATCTGGTGATCCGCTCCGTTGTTGTCGGCAAAGGCAATACGCGCGCCAATCAGCTGCATCAGAGAACAAGCCGGATTGTGAAGGCACATACGCAGGCGGTCATGATCGAATATCTCGAGCCGCAGCTGACGGAGGAGGAACTGGCGGTCTATAAGAGAGGACGCAACGCCAAGTCCCCGACGATGGCAAAGAATGCGACCATGTCGGATTACCGCAAGGCAACCGGTCTTGAGGCTGTCATGGGATATCTGTATGTGACGGATCGCTTCGAGAGGATGGTAGAACTGATCAGGATAGCGGTGGACGGACTGGGGCTGAGCCTGTAGCCGCCGGATAGGAGTATAGATGCAAAACGAAGAAAGCAAAATCACAGAGAACAGGATCGAGGGAAGGAATGCGGTACTTGAGGCATTCCGTTCCGGTAAAACGATCGATAAATTATATGTGCTGGATGGATGCCAGGATGGTCCGGTAAAATCCATCACAAGAGAAGCAAGAAAGCATGATACGATCATCAACTATGTGGCAAAGGAGCGTCTTGATCAACTGTCGGAGACCGGTAAGCATCAAGGCGTGATCGCGGTCAGTGCGGCATATGAATATGCAGAAGTGGAGGATATTCTTGCTGCGGCTGAGGCCAAGGGAGAAGCGCCTTTTATCATTATTTTAGACGGCATTGAGGATCCGCATAATCTCGGCGCGATCATCCGTACCGCCAATCAGGCGGGAGCACATGGCGTCATTATTCCGAAGCGCCGCGCGGTAGGCCTGACACCAACCGTTGCAAGAACTTCTGCAGGTGCGATCAATTATACGCCGGTTGCCAAAGTGACAAACATCTCGAATACGATGAAGGAACTCAAGGACAAGGGAATGTGGTTTGTCTGTGCGGACATGGACGGCACACGAATGTATGACCTTGATCTGACGGGACCGATCGGGCTTGTGATCGGAAACGAGGGAGATGGCGTCAGTCCGCTTGTCAAGAAGAACTGCGACATGGTCGCATCGATTCCGATGAAGGGCGATATTGATTCGCTGAATGCATCGGTCGCAACCGGTGTACTTGCTTATGAAATCGTCCGCCAGCGTATCAATAAAGGCTAAATTTGGGAGAAAAAGATGCCATATGAAGCATTTTCCGACGAAGCACTCATAGAGAAACTTCGTCAGGGCGAGAATGATATTACGGATTATATCCTTGAAAAATATAAACCGTTGGTGCGCAAGAAGACCAATGCGATGTATCTGATCGGAGGGGAGACCGAAGATCTGATACAGGAGGGCATGATCGGATTGTTTAAGGCAATCCGGGATTACCGGCCGGATAAGGATGCAAGCTTTTATCATTTTGCGGAACTTTGCATCAATCGTCAGCTTTATTCGGCGCTGGAGGCATCGAACCGTAAAAAGCACCAGCCATTGAATTCTTATATTTCGCTTTCGGACCAGGATAATCAGGGTGCGGTTGCCGCGGAACTTCTTGTGGATCAGGAGCGCGGACCGGAACAGATGGTGATCGAGCAGGAGCTGTGGGAGGAGTACAAGAAGCGACTCGAACAAAACCTTTCAAAGATGGAGAATAAAGTCCTGCAATATTATCTGGACGGGAATCATTATATTCAGATCGCGGAGATTATGGGCAAGAGTCCTAAGTCGATTGACAATGCGTTGCAGAGAATCCGTCAGAAAATCCGCCAGATCAAATCGGACTAGAAATAGGCAGGATGGCAGGTTGTGTATGGGGACATGGTACAATAATGAAGTAGCAGAAAGAGGGTGAGTGTATGAAATTTTCCCGAATTGGAAAACACACAATCCGATGCGTGATATCGGAGGAAGAAATCACTGATCTTGGATATACCATGGAAGAAATTATGAGCAACGGCGAACGTACGCAGGAGTTTATGAATGAGATTTTTGACATCGCCGAACAACGCTTCGAGACGAAATTTGAGCTGGGCGTCAAGACGGTACGTGCAGATTTCCTGCCGGATCGTACGCTGTCACTTACTTTTTCCGAACATCCGGAATCGGGTGAGATGATGGAACATTTAAAAGATATTGTCAGTGGTCTGTTGAACTCGATTCCGCAACAGAAATGGGAAGAAATCAACGAAGCGAAGAAGCAGCAGAATGAGCAGGATGGAGCGTGTGTATTTGTCATCCTTGTTTTTGAGAATATGGATACTATGATTCGTTTTGCAAAGCAGGTTCCGTTTAAGGAATGCCCTCCGAACTCGTTATACAAGCTGGAGGACACATATTATATGATTATGGATCTGTCGAATCAGCTTGAGTCGGATGTGCGCAAACTATCTGCGGTAACGGATGAGTATGTTTCCAATCTTTTGGTTGGGACGGAGCGCAAAGCGTTTGTGGAGGAACATGGAAGTGTGATTCTGCGTACCTCTGCGGTTGAACGGCTTAGAGAATTATAGTAAAGCAAGGTCTGTCGGAAGACAGAATCATGGGTACAACAAAAAGCGGGGCTTCGGTGAAGTCCCGCCTGTTTTATGTTATATGCATTTGTTTGCCAATTAGTTCAGGATCTTGCGGATAGATTCTAATACACGATCAGCCTGAAACGGCTTAACAATGAAATCCTTTGCTCCTGACTGAATGGCTTCAATTACCATCGACTGCTGGCCCATAGCCGAGCACATTACACATGTGGCGTTTGGATCTGCGGCCTTGATTTCTTTAAGAGCCTGAATTCCATCTTTGTTCGGCATTGTGATGTCAAGTGTTACCAGATCCGGCTTCAATTCGTTGTATTTTGCAACGGCTTCCACACCATCTGCAGCCTCACCTGCAATCTCAAATCCTCCCTTTGTAAGAATATCTTTGAGCATCATTCGCATGAACGCTGCGTCATCCACGATTAAAATCTTTGCCATTTATATTTCCTCCTGTTTTAAAATCTGTTTAACGATACTAATTGGATATAACTGTATCAGTGAACTGTCGATCAGATCACCGACAGTCAAACGAAATGTAACTTTCACAATATCTGTTCCGTTGCATAACTCGTCCGGGATCTCAAAGGTCTTGTGATCCTTGGAGTTGATAAGCGGAAATCCGATATCGGTTGGACATGCAATCAGTGAAGCCATCGAAGTGGCAATCGATCCGCACATCTGGTTCATCGCTTCCGCGATCGCAGAGAGGGTCATTTCATCAACGTGCAGATCCGAAATATTTGTACCATCGCCGCCCATCATGAGATTGGCAATGATCAATGCGTCTTTTACATCCAAAACCATCAGGTTGGTTCCATCCAACCCTTTTGTGTATGGAACTTTAATTAAAATGTGGTCGTCCCTTTCGAGTAATTCTTCCCTGGCGAGAACTTCAACAGTAGGTGTTGTAATGTTCGTCGCTCGATTAATGATCAAACTCAGTGCAGTAGCAGCGGTACCGGTGCAGATGTTGGCTACTTCACCGATTACATCAGCCTGTTCCCTCGTAATACTTTGCATAAACTCTCCTCCATAGTACCTGATTCCTAAATTCGATTATATCAAATTTAGAAAGATAAGGGAAGAAAATCTTTGCTTTTTTTTAAAATCCATTGGTATCATAACACAGATATGGTAAAATTGGAATATCAAAGTCAGATTAAGTGCATGATAAGGAGAATTGTATGGGTGAGCAGGAATATTCAGAAGCATTAAAACTTGGAAAAAAGGAATACAAATCATGCGTTGCACAGGGACGTTTCCCGTATCTTCCGGTATTGGATGATATTTTATCCAGAGAGGAAGTGCGGACGGAACAGAATATGGGATTGATTCAGGTTCCGCTTGATTTTGTCGTAGGTACCTCCACCATGGGGCGGACGTTTTCCTTTGCGGCAAATTTCATGCCGATTTTACGAGAAAACACAGAGTTTGCCGTCAAGTGGGCGAATCTGTCGGATGCGCAGGTGAATGAGGGCATCCGCGATCCGATCATTGCCTATGAATATATGAACCGTTACTATGTCGTAGAAGGAAATAAGAGGGTCAGTGTACTGAAATATTTTCATGCAGATTCGATTATGGCGAATGTGACGCGAAAGATTCCGAAATATTCGGAGGATGAAGATGTTAAGATCTACTACGAATACATGAAATTCAATGAGATTACCGGTCTTTTTAATGTTGAGTTTTCCAAAACCGGTATGGCAGAGCAGCTTTTGGAACTGACCGGATCAACAACGCATTGGGATCCGGAAATACGAACGGAGTTCAACAGTCTTTTTTTGCATTTTTCAAAGGCATACGAATTCCGGGGCGGAAATAAGCTGCCTATCACGGTCGGAGATGCTTTGACGGCTTTTTTGAATGTGTACGGCTACAAAGAAACCCTTGCAATGTCAGATGAAGAATTAAACACAAACATTGTGAAATGCTGGAATGAATTTGTTGTGCTTACGCAGAAACAGACCGTTGGTCTTGTGATGGATCCGACTTCGGTGCAGGAGAAGAAAAGCCTTTTGAGTTATCTGCTTCCGACTTCTAACCGGAAGTTTACCGTGGCATTTCTTTATCCAAAGTCTCCGGAGGAGTCGGATTGGATTTATGCACACGAATTGGGGCGTAATTATCTGGAAGAAACATTTTCGGATCAGATGAATACCATCTGTTGCGTGAGTGGCGTGAAAGAAGAAAATGTTGCGGATGTATTAAATGAAGTCATTCATAAAGGTGCGGATATCGTTTTTGAGGTGGCACCGGAGATGATGAAACCAAGTCTTAAGATTGCGGTGGATCATCCGGACGTCAAAATTTTAAACTGCACGCTCAATACACCGCATAAGTATATCCGTACATATTATGCGCGTATGTATGAGGCGAAGTTTATTGCCGGAGTGATCGCAGGGGCACTTGCGGATAACAATC
Organism: uncultured Agathobacter sp.; assembly: GCA_934316545.1. GTDB lineage: Bacteria > Bacillota > Clostridia > Lachnospirales > Lachnospiraceae > Roseburia. The sequence goes on from CAKRDT010000012.1 coordinate 26,532, forward strand.
AGATTGCATATATTGCGGACTATCCGATCTATGGAATGATTGCAAATATTAATGCATTTGCACTTGGGGCATCGTTTACCAATCCCCGTGCCCGGATCTATCTGGAGTGGTCGACAAAGAAAGATTATGACAGGAACCGTTTCCTTGAGGAAAATGATATCTCGGTGGTTTCGGATCAGGATATGATTACCCCGAATGCAGCAAATCGTCAGTTTGGCCTGTATCGCATTGAGAAAGACAGAACGTTGAATCTGGCTATGCCGCTTTGGAATTGGGGTATTTTCTATGAGAAAATGATCCAGAGTATCTTAGCAGGCTCCTACCAGACGGAGGGAAATTCACAGGAACGTGCACTCAATTACTGGTGGGGAATGTCAGCCGGTGTGATTGACATGATCTGTTCCAATAATGTTCCGGGTGGAGTGCGCAGACTTGCGGACCATTTAAAGAGTGATATCCGAAAAGGCGATATGGTTCCGTTCTACGGTGAAATATACTCGCAGGACGGTGAACTTCGCAATAAGAGTAACGTTGAGATGAAACCGGAAGACATCATGGAAATGGATTGGCTGGTTGCCAATGTGATCGGAAACATTCCATCGATGGATACGTTGATTGATGCGGCACAGACGGTGGTACAACTAAAGGGTGTAGAGGAAACAAAGTAGCATGAAAATTTTATTTCTGGCAGATGAAGAGTCTAAGTTGTACTGGGACTATTTTAGAAAAGAACAATTTGAAGGGATTGATCTGATCGTATCCTGTGGTGATTTAAAACCGGAGTATCTGACGTTTTTAGCGACTATGGTACCGGTGCCACTTTTGTACGTTCATGGAAATCACGATGATAAATATGATAGAAGACCACCGGAGGGGTGCATCTGTATTGAGGACAGAATCTATAATTTTAATGGGATTCGCATATTGGGACTGGGTGGATCGCACCGCTATAAAACCGGTGAGAACCAATATACGGAGGCGCAGATGGCGCGTCGCATTGCCAAAATGAGTCTGAAGATCAAATTTCATCATGGATTTGATATTCTTGTGACGCATTCACCGGCATATGGATTCCACGATGGTGAGGATCGGTGTCATCGAGGATTTGCCTCGTTCAACCGCCTTATCGATACGTATCATCCGAAATATTTTGTGCATGGACATGTTCATATGAATTACGGACGGCAGTTTCCGCGTGTGGATGAAATGGGGGATACGCAGGTGATCAATGCATTTGAGCGATATATTCTCGAATTATAGTAAAAAGGGAAAATGAAATGGATTCGATCAATACCCTGTTTTGGGCAATAAAAAAGAGCTGATGACGGGAATTGAACCCGTGACCCCTTCCTTACCAAGGAAGTGCTCTACCTCTGAGCCACATCAGCCTGTGTTGATTTTGTCAACTATTGCATCTTACTATAGGAAACGAATATTGTCAAGATACTAAAAGAAAAAAGTATTTTGAATTCCACGAAAAACGATTTTTTATCATATAAAATAGCGGATCCGGGTCACGCTGCGACATGGTCAGCGTGCCCGGATCTGTTGTTTGTAGGATGTGCAGGAAAAACATGATCATATGTCAGGTGGCAAGATCGAGCTGCTGCACGGTTCCCGACTGCCCATTTTCGTAGAGAAACATACCGGTTTTGCGGATAACACCCTTTGTGTGATTGTCACTGAGGCTGTTCAGTGAAAATTCGGTATCCCGGGAACCGAGGCAGATCGCACCCACTCCGGCTTCGGAAAGCGTCATGAGTTTGTCGTTGCCGTCGGTATCTTTGATCCAGATACGCAGCTTTGAGAAAATCGCATCGGCTTCATCAATCCAGCCGTTGTTGTCTTTATCGTATTGGGCAAGGTCGGCAAAACCGTTTCCACTGGTTGTACCGAATAATTCGGAGCCGTCATTGATGGTTCCGTCCTCGTTTTGATCCAATGCCAGAAAACCGTTCCCGGTTTCTAACATAGAAATGGATTCTTCTTCGCCGTCTGCATCCAGATCAAACAGAAATTTCTGATCGGATACGTTCGTGACGTTACAACCGAGATTGATGACAAGTGGATCACATAGGCGGGGTTTGCCAAAATCAATGTAGTTTTCCGCCATTTGCGTGAAGGAGCGCGACATCTCAATATTCATGTTAAAAGGAATTTCTCTTCCGTCTGTCGTGCGCACGGTGCCTTTGGCATCAAAACAGGTGCTTTCCTGCTCGGAATAATAAGAGAAAGTATAGCTTTGTCCGCCTTCTCCGTGTTCGGATGATATCCGGTTGTCGGTACTTGCTGCACCGAGAGTGTTCGCAAAATCGTTGTCGTCTTGTGCAAATGAACTGTCATAATCGCTGTATTTGCGGCCGAACAGAATATAGAGAAGATAGTCTATGGCCTGTTGGCGTATCTTTTGAAGCGCATTGATACTTTCCTGCAAGCCGGTACGTGTTACGCTGCCACTGGATTGCAGGCGGGACATGAGATCTTCTAGGGATTCCTTGGTTGAACTCTGTTCACCATCCTGATCTGTGATTTCCTGCTGCGTATGATCCGTCTGAGAGAGCTGATTCTGACGAATTTCCTGTTGGCGGAAAGATCCGCTTTGTAATGTAAAAACGGTAGCGCCGGATGCGTTCCAGCGTGTGACGCTTGAATAGTCTGCCTGCGAAGAACGGTAACTTCTGCGGGAGTCCATTCGCATAGCATCTGATTGAATCATCAATAATTCATCCTCCTAAACTCCGCCGATTATTTCTTAAATGCATCCTTTCATAAAAAAAATAAAAAAACGGTTCCGCGAAAAAATCCTTTCCTTCGTGGCACCGTCCCTGGCTATCTTATTTCATTGTGCATACATCTATGGCCATTTTGTCTGCAATATATATATCGGTCCAAACCGGATTTCGTTTAGGGCAAATAAGAAACTTGTTCACTTTTTGTCTGCAATATCATATGAAATTTGAAAAAAAAGCAGTAGATGTGGTATACTGAGCGAAAGCAACGAGGAAAAGCAGAGATTTTCCGGGTGGACACTGCGAATAAACAAAATGTGCGTAGACAGGCGGCATGTGTGTGCAGGAATGAATCTGCATGAAGCAATGTAATTTCAAGAAGGGTAGGAGAAAAGATGGCAGACAATTCAACAGAATCCATGAAGGATTATGAGAAGGAACTTGAGCGTTCCTTCCGCACGATCAAGGAAGGGGATATCGTGAGCGGAAGCGTGATTGCGGTATCTGAGGAAGAGGTAATACTGGACCTTAACTATTACACACAGGGAATTATCAAAGTCGAGAATCTGAGTAATGATCCGGATTTTAATCCGAAGGAGCAGCTGGCAGCAGGGGATGTGATCGAGGCAACCGTCATCAGGGTAGATGATGGCAACGGCAGCATTGAGCTGTCCAAAAAGGAAGCCAACGATGTGCTCGCATGGGAGAAGCTGCAGGAGATGCTTGAGAATGAGACACAGGTTACCGTTCGCATCAAGGAGAGTGTACCAAGCGGTGTAGTTGCCTATTTAGAGGGCATTCGGGCATTTATCCCGGCGTCGCAGCTGTCAGCCGATTATGTGGAAGACACCGACAAATGGATCGGAAAGGACGTTACGGTACAGGTAATTACCGTTGATAAGGAGAAAAATCGTCTTGTACTCTCCGGTAAGGTCGTAGCAAGAAAGCAGCAGGAAGAGGAACGCAATCATCGTATCGCGATGCTTGTTCCGGGATCTGTTGTAGAGGGAACGGTTGAGTCCATTATGCCGTATGGTGCTTTTGTCAATCTGGGTAACGGAATCAGCGGTCTGGTCCACATCTCGCAGATCAGCCAGAAACGTATCGGTTCGGTGCATGAAGTGTTAAAGGAAGGTCAGAAGGTCAAGGCCAAGATCATCAACACGAATGATAATAAAGTAAGTCTCAGCATGAAGGCTTTGGAGGAGATTATTCCGGATGATGATGTGCAGACAGAGGATGATGCACAGGCAGAAGAGTATATCTCCAACGAGACTGCTTCGACCAGTCTCGGATCATTACTTGCAGGATTGAAGCTGCAGTAAAGACGACAGACAAGAATGGAATAAAAATGAGCAAAGGCGCTTAGGATTGGGAATCCTAGGCGCCTTCGTAATAAGAAAGAACTTTTTTGATATAGTTTTGCGTTTCGGTAAAAGGCGGTACGCCACCATATTTGGCAACATTGCCGCTTCCTGCATTGTATGCGGCAAGTGCAAGAGAAAGATCACCGTCATAACGGGACAGGTGATCGGAAATCACTTTGGCACCTCCCATAATGTTGTCGCGTGCGTTATATGCATCCGTGATGCCAAGACTCTTAGCAGTGGAAGGCATCAACTGCATCACACCCATTGCCCCGGACGAACTGGTTGCGTTCGGATTATAATTGGACTCTGCATGGGCGATCGCCTTAAGCAGCTTGACGTCTACATTGTATTTTTGGGCAGCTTCTTCAAAATATGCATCCAGATCGGTTGCGGAAGAAGCGGAGACGCTGGCTGAAACGGATTGGGCATCGGAGGACGGAACACTTAAAGCAGCCGTTTCGGTGCTTTGGGTGCTGCTTACGGTTGCAGCATTGGCAGCAGGAATATTCGGCTGCGGATTAAATCCCAGCATTTTTTGAACCGTTTCCGGTGAAATTTTCCCGGAGTTTTGTGCAGAAAGCAGCGCATCCACAGCCATAGCCTGCTGGGTGCGTTGTGCTGCTGCCAAAACGTCGCGGAAAGAATCAACCGCAACATCCATCTGCACATCTAAAGTCTGTGGACCGGTGCTTACGGTATCGGTTTTGTTTACTTCGTTAATATATGGTAAAATTATAACACTCATGCCTATATCATAACATAATGAATGAGAAAGTTAAAGCAAAAGCGCGAAAATTGCTTGAATTTGTAATATGATTGTTGTAGCATAGATTTCAAAGCGAATTACTTCAGAGTAATGAAGCGTTGAAGTTTTGAGTTTTTGATTTAAGAGCGTGAAATCTTCGGAAGAATCATTCCGGAATAAAGGAGAATAAAAGAATGGAAAAGAAACCGTTTGTAACAAAGAGTCAGGTGGAAGAAATCGTTAAGACATACCCGACACCGTTTCATTTATATGATGAGAAGGGAATCCGCGAGAATGCCAAGGCAGTCCGGGAGGCCTTCGCATGGAATCCGAATTTCCGTGAGTATTTTGCAGTGAAAGCCACCCCGAATCCATACATTCTTAAAATTTTGCAGGATTATGATATGGGATGTGACTGTTCTTCCTACACGGAGCTGATGCTTGCGAAATCCTGTGGATTCGATGGAAAACACATTATGTTTTCATCCAATGATACACCGGCAGAAGAGTTTGCCTATGCAGATGAGCTTGGAGCAATCATCAATCTGGATGATATTACCCACATTGATTTCCTTGAGCAGACGATCGGACATATTCCGGAGACGATCAGCTGCCGTTACAATCCGGGCGGAGTGTTTGAATTAAGCAACGGAATTATGGACAACCCGGGTGATTCCAAATACGGAATGACCAAGGATCAGATAATTGAGGCGTACAAGATCTTAAAGAGTAAAGGCGCGAAGCATTTCGGAATTCATGCTTTTTTGGCAAGCAATACCGTAACCAATGAGTATTATCCGAAGCTTGCGAGACAGCTTTTTGAACTGGTTGTCGAGCTGCGCGATCAGACGGGATGCGATATCTGTTTTGTAAATCTCTCCGGAGGTGTTGGAATTCCTTATACACCGGACAAGGAGCCGAATGATATCCGCGTGATCGGAGAGGGTGTTCATAAGGCTTATGATGACGTACTTGTTCCTGCAGGCATGGGAGACGTTGCAATCTATTCCGAGATGGGAAGATTCATGCTCGGACCATACGGCTGCCTCGTTACCAAGGCAATCCATGAGAAGCATATTTATAAGGAGTATATCGGTGTAGATGCCTGTGCTGCCAATCTGATGCGTCCGGCAATCTATGGTGCGTATCATCACATTACCGTGCTCGGCAAGGAGAATGCGCCTTGCGATCATGTATATGATGTGACAGGAAGCTTATGTGAAAACTGTGACAAGTTTGCAGTCGACCGAAATCTTCCAAAGATTGATATGGGAGATTATCTGGTTATTCATGATACCGGAGCCCATGGCTTTTCTATGGGATACAACTACAACGGACGTCTTCGCTCCGCAGAGTTATTACTCAGGGAAGATGGAAGCGTTCAGATGATCCGCCGTGCAGAGACACCGGAAGATTATTTCGCAACCTTCGACTGCTTTGACGATATGAAAATTACCAGATAAGTTAAAGACGCGCCTGTGCAGCTGCGTTTGTATGCAGTAAGTTCAGAAAATTGTTTTGACAGAAGTGCCACTTCGTTTGGAAGTGGCGCTTTTTTACTTTACAGAAAATTGCGGCACATACTTTATTCGATGATGGTTTTTAAGGAAACGTTAAGATGCAGAATGTGTTTGAGAAAGGGAAATATGGTATTCTGATAGAGGTTTATGAGTGAAAAATTTGCTGAAAATGCAAAAGGCAGCAAAAACTGCCGATCTTCAGGAGGAAAGTTATGTTAAGTGTGAATCATGTTACGAAGAAATATGGCAAAGTAATTGCAAACGAGGACATTTCGCTGCAGATTCAGGATGGACGGATTGCAGTGCTTCTCGGACCAAACGGCGCAGGAAAATCGACCATTATCAAGAGTATTATTGGTTTTCTCAAATATCAGGGAAGCATTACCGTAGACGGTTTGGTGAACAAATCGATCGAGGCCAAGCGGATTATGGGATATATTCCGGAGATACCGTCCCTGTATCCGAACCTAACGGTGGATGAGCACATGGAGTTTGTTGCGCGTGCCTATAAGCTGGACCATTATAAGGAATATAAAGAAGAATTGCTGCGCCGCTTTGAACTGGATGACAAGAAAAAGAAGTTTGGTGATGAATTGTCGAAGGGAATGCAGCAGAAGCTGAGTATCTGCTGCGGACTGCTTCCGAAGCCGAAACTGATTCTTTTTGATGAGCCGATGATTGGACTTGATCCGCATGCAATCAAAGAATTGAAGGCACTTTTTATGGAATTAAAGGGGCAGGGAGCGTCCATTCTTGTCAGCACGCATATGATCGATTCCATCGAGGAACTGTGGGATACGACTTATATTATGATGAAGGGGCGCGTCGCAGCCGTTGTTGAGAAGGATGCGTTGACGGACAGTGATAAGAGTCTGGAAGAGATTTTCTTTGAGATTACGGAGGGTGGACGAGAAGAAAAATCTGAGAGTGATCCACAAAGTGAGAGCCAAAAATCACAGGAGCGTGATTTGCAGGATCAGAAAAGAGGTGCAGTATGAGACTTTGGGGATATTATGCGCTGCACACTTTTATTAATACGGTGAAAAAGATTTTCAAAAGTAAAGTCGTTGTCGTTATATTGTGCAGTTTCCTGATCGGTGGAATCATTGGTGGAAGCATCGGATTTATTGGTTCACTGGTTGAGGAACAGACACAGGAGGAACAGGCGGACAACGAGGATACGCCGGATGTTATGGAAGAAGATTTCATAGAACAACATGCAGGGGCAATCCGTGAGAGTATTCCTGCAGCAACGATGATACTACTTCTTGTAGTTGTGCTTTGGGGAATCTATGGAGGCTCGAAAAAGGGAAGCGATTTTTTCCTTATGGCAGATGCAAACCTGTTGTTTGCAGCTCCATTGAAAGCCCAGACGGTGCTGATGTTTCGGCTTTCGTTTCAGATACTGGCACTTCTTTTCTTTACCTTCTATCTGATCTTTCAGGTGCCGAGCATGAAGCTGCTTCTGGGACTCGATAATTTTGCAATCTTTGCGATTTTTCTTGCGTGGGGAATGTTACTTTTTATGTCAAAACTGATGTCCGTATTTACCTATACGCTGACGGCAACTTATGAGAAATTGAAAAAATATGTGGTTCCGTTTGTTTATGCAGTGGGAATTCTTGTCATCGGTGCAACGGGGGCAGTTTATTTGGCAACCGGAAAAGATTACATAGCAACGCTTCGCCTGACCTATGGCGCGGACTGGTCAAATGATATTCCGGTTTTTGGATGGTATAAGGCAATGGTCATGAGCGCAATGAGCGGACATGTTTCGGTTTCCCTTGGATATATGGTACTTAATCTTGTGTTTTTGATCGTTCTTGTCTGGGGCATCTGGCACATTAAAGCAGACTTTTATGAGGATGCACTTGCCGGAGCGCAAAAGCGCGATGATATGACGAGAGCAGCGCTTGAGGGAAGAAATGTTAACAAAGACAAAAAACAATCGGTGAAACGCGCAAAGAAATTGGAGCGTAAGGCACAGAGTGCATATGAATTGAAAGGATGGGGCGCTTCCGTGTTCCTGCATAAATCAATCCTGAACAGAAGACGTTTTGCAAAATTGGGCTTTCTTACCAATACGCTTCTTTTGTATCTTGCAATCGGTGGGCTTGGAGCTGCCTTTATGGTATACAAATCAGATTTACATGAAATTTCGATTATCGGACTTATTATGGCTTTGACTTTGTTCTTCCGCAACTTTGGCAATCCGATTGAAATTGAATCGTCACACAATTGGCTGTTTCTCGTGCCGGAGGATCCATATAAGAAGGTTCTGTATGCAATATTGGCAGGAAGCGTGGACTGTGTCCTTGATCTTCTTCCCGGAATCGTGGCCGCAACCGTAATTTTACGTGGCAATCCTTTGATGGCACTTCTGTGGCTTGCAACGCTGGTTTCCATGGATTTTATGTTCTCATGCTTCGGCCTTCTGATGCAGGCAATCCTGCCGTCGAGTGCGATGGATGTCGTCAAATCCATGCTGCAGATGATGCTTCGCGTATTTATCATTATGGTGATCGTGATTGCTTTTGCGGTTGGTGCGGTAGTACAGGGACTCGCATTGGGTGCTGTATTTTGTATGTGCGCTTCGCTTGCAGTGGGAACCGTAAGCTTTGTGGTGTATCCGAGTCTGCTTCATCGTGGCATAGGGTAGGAAATATTCGGGGTTGCCGTGATCAGATTGGGGTTCAAAAACGGACGATACCGGATGATAAATTTACAATAGAAAATTAGCAGTAAGTTTTTTTAAGCCGACGGACTTTGAACGATTTTAATGACCTTTTTCCATTAAATCTTTACGGCATCAGACCATACGATTATTTTTATCAGGAAAATTTGCAAATCAACTTCACCAGCGATTTTGGATAGTTGGCTGAGATAGGCGCAATTAGCCATAGGTCATGGAACGGTGAAGCAGTTGCAAATTTGTCCTGCAAAAATAAGTATGGCTCCGATGCCTGTAACATGAAAAGGTTGGTCATTGAAATCATGCAAAGCCCTGTTGGTTGAATACGTTTGCTGCTAATTTTCCTTTTTACTTTTTTCTATCCGGTATCGTCTGTTTTAGAAAGTCAATCTGATCACGCCAACCCTAAATTTTATAGCTTAGTAAGTTTTGTGCGAACAAAAAAGAGATCTTCGATTTCGAAGATCTCTTTTTAATGCCGGCAGCGGGACTTGAACCCGCACGTGGTTACCCACAACAGATTTTGAGTCTGCATCGTCTGCCATTCCGACACGCCGGCACGAACAAATATTATACTAACACAGGGGCGGAAAGAATGCAAGAAGAACTTTCTTCTAATTTATAAACTCTCTGATCCTGTATAAATTCTTATTGATGCACAAAAGTTGAATCGGTGGTGTGATGAAACAAACGACGAAACAAACAGGCGTTCATCGTTGACGAAAGTTATCATATATGATAACATAGAAGCAGTCAGGGTAATGGAAAGGCGAAGGTATGAAGATGCAGGAGAGCGGCATTCGTGGGGCATCGAAGCTGGAATGTGGCAACGATTGGAATGTGGCGAAGCAAAGAAGTCGAAAGAACGAAGAAGAGACAAAGTTAAGAAGTGATGCCAGCAGGGATGTCGCGAAGCAGATTCGTGATGTGCGGAAGTCGCAGGGGATGACACAGGCGTCACTTGCGGAACTGGTCGGGACGAAAAAATCGAATATATCCCGTCTGGAGAGCGGACGTTATAATCCGAGTCTGGACTTTCTTGTGAAGGTTGCCGGAGGACTTGGCAAGCAGATACAAGTGGAAGTGAAGTGAAGCTGGAAAACGAAGTGAAATTGGCGGATGACAGCCGCAGCCGGAGCACGCCGCCACAGGAGTTTCGCAAACGCCTACAATAAGAATAAGATGGAGGAGAACGAACGTGACAATGAAATTGGGAAACTACAAAGACAATGATGTAGAATTGTGCCGGACGACAAATGATCGTGTAAGCTGTCAGACGGCAGAGGCGCTTCTTGAGGAACATATTCCTTTTACGAAGAACAGCAGACGGATTCCTTTTTTTAAGAGGGAAGAATATAAGGGAGCGGATAAAGTATGGGTGATTACAATTAACCCGCGCAGATACGGACAGGCAAGACGCGTGATTGATCGCATGGATCGTGTGTATAAAGATAGACTGGTTTTGTCAAATTATTAGAGTAAACAGAGTGCTTTGCAGGATGAAGTGAAAAAAGTGTGAAATCCATTCAAAAAGGAACAGAGGTGTGGTAAAATCCTATGAGATGATGCCATAGTTGTGTTCTTTTTTTATGGCTGCGATTTTGTGATGTTGGAAGGTAAAAGAAAAGTGGAAATAAAGAGTAATGAGTGGAAAAAACGGATCGCGTATATCGTTGGGTTTGCAATCGTTCCGGTGATTTGTTTCTATCTGATGGAAGCGTTTGAGCACAATGCTCTGGTGGAAGTGAGGCAGGAAGCACAGTGGTTTAATATATTGATCTTTGAATTGCTTGCATGGGTGCTGTATTTTCTGATCGGAAGGATGACAGCAGCGCTTCGGATTGAACTTGGACTGGCACTGGCTTTCGGAATTACGAATCATTATGTGATGGCATTTCGGTCGACGCCGTTTGTGCCGTGGGATCTGCTTTCGGTGCGGACAGCAGCAAGCGTTGCGCAGAATTATGATTTTACTCCGACACCAAGAATGATCATTGTGACCGTTCTGTTTCTGGTGTTGCTGGCAGGTGTGCACGTTTTGCGCAAAGCGCCACGCATCAGGCTGCCGATCCGGCTTGGATCTGCTGCACTATGTGGTGTGGCGCTATGCCTGTTTGTCAATACGTTGCAACAGGAAACGTTTCAGACGAAACATTATCTGTATCCGTTTCTTTTTACGCCGGCGTATATGACAAAGGTGAATGGCATGGCGGTGACATTTGCAATGGATCTGGCATATGTCGTGGTTGATAAACCGGATGGGTACAGCAAGGAAGAGGCGCAGGAGATCCTCGCGGAATATGGAAGTACAGAGAATGTTTTCCCGGATGATGAAACAAATACAGACAGTCATGCACCGGAAGGAAGCGGATCGGTTTCCGCGGATCATGCAACAGATAAAGATACGCAGGATCTTCCGAATATTATCGTGATCATGGATGAGGCTTTCTCCGATCTGTCCGTGGACGGAGAACTGCAGACGAATGAAGATTACATGCCTTTTATGCATAAGATGCAGAAGGGGGCTGATAATACCATTACCGGATATGCGCAGGTGTCTGTGTGTGGCGGAAATACAGCCAACTCCGAGTTTGAGTTCCTGACTGGAAACACGATGTCGTTTCTGCCGGACGGAAGCATTCCGTATCAGCAGTATATTACAGGAAATACGCCGTCTCTGGCCAGTTATCTAGCAAGTCTTGGCTATGAGACTTATGCGCAGCATCCGTATTATGCTGCGGGATGGAATCGGGAGAAGGTCTATCCGCTCCTTGGATTTGAACATTTGGATTTTCTGGAGGATTATGAGAATAAGACTTATGTGAGAAAATATGTCAGTGATGATGCGGATATGCAGCATATTATTGACACATACGAAAACAAAGAAGCTGGAAAGCCTGCGTTCATCTTCAATGTGACGATGCAAAATCATGGCGGATATACGGATCAATACGCCAATCTTAAGGAAAGTGTGAAGGCAGCCGGTTATAACAGTGATCCGCTTGATCAGTATCTGTCTTTGATCCGCCTGACGGATCAGTCCCTGGAGAAGCTGGTTGACTATTTCGCACAGGCGGACGAGAAAACGGTCATCGTATTTTTCGGCGATCATCAGCCGAGCGACACAGTGGCGTCGCAGATCGTGGATTCGATGCTTCTTCCGGGCGAAAGCGCATCGGATGAGCAGCTTCGAAGCCGCTATCTGGTTCCGTATCTCGTGTGGGCAAATTATGATATGGAAAGTCAGACAAACCAGAATACGAGTCTGAATTATCTGGCGGCAGAGGTCCTTGAAGCAGCCCAAATTCCAACGGATGCATATCAGAATTTTCTGTTGGAATTAAAGGATTCATACCCTGTGATGTCTGCAGCCGGACGAACCGAGGCTGCAAATGCAGACGAAGATCTGTTGGATACGTATCAGAAATTACAGTATTTTAATCTGTTTGAAACCAAGTAATCGTCAGTCAATGAATAGAAAGGCAAAAGGAAGAGTAGCAATGTCTCATACGATCGGTCAGAAATTATACGAACTTACAAAAAAGAAATCCTTCCCTTATGTGATGGCTTTTTTCATACCGTTTGTCATCTGCGTGATCATCTGTATTGGAAATGGCGTGTATCCGTTTGGGGACAATTGTATCCTTCATGTCGATATGTATCACCAGTACTGTCCGTTTTTTACTGAATTTTTAAACAAGCTGCGCACGGGCGGAAGCATGCAGTATTCCTGGAATCTTGGACTTGGATCGGATTTTGTGTCTTTGTATGCTTACTATCTGGCGAGTCCGTTGAACTGGCTGATCGTGCTTTGTCCGAAACAGTGGGTCGTTGAGTTTATGACCTCTTTGATTCTGCTTAAGATTGCGGCAAGCGGATTGACGTTCTTTCTTTTTCTGAAATATCATTTTCACATCGTTGGAAAAGACGGACGAATGCACGATAACCAGATGATTCCGGCACTTGTATTCTCGACGGGATATGCATTGTCCGGATTTGTGGCAGCATACAGCTGGGACATCATGTGGATGGATTGTATCGCATTGTTTCCGCTGATCATGGTCGGATTAGAGAAGATGATGAAGGAGCAGAAAGCGTTTCTTTACTATGGGACACTTACATTATGCATTTTCTCCAATTATTACATTTCTATTATGATCTGTATTTTTTTGGTGTTTGCATTTGGACTGTATTTCTTTCAGTTACGGGAGCATCGTCTGACAACGTTGATCCGTTTCGCGTGGTATTCGTTACTGGCAGGTGCCAGCTCGGCCATCCTGTTGCTTCCGGAGATCGCTGCGCTTGGAGCATCGGGATCCGCGGAAGATGGATTTCCAACACAGATTGAATTTTATTTTAATATTCTTGCGGAAATTGGAAGAAGTGCGGCAACAACGACTTCCTATATCGGAAATGATCACTGGCCGAATCTGTATGCCGGTGCATTCAGTCTGCTTCTGGTGTTTTTGTATGCATTCAATCGAAGAATTCAAATGCGACAGAAGCTGCCGAGACTTCTGATGCTTGGCTTTTTCCTCGTGAGTTTTGCAAACAAGCAGTTGGATTATATTTGGCATGGCATGCATTTTCCACAGGCATTGCCTGGAAGGCAGTCCTTTTTGTATATATTTATGATCCTTGTGATGGGATTTGAGACAATCAGAAAATTCAAAGGAACAAAGCTCTGGCAGATTGTAATCGCTGCGGTCGGGGCTATGGCACTTCTTTTTGTAAGCGGCATATTCGGGGATGAGGATGTGACGGATCCGATGTCTTTACTGATTACCGCGTTATTTATCAGCGTGTACGGAATTTGTCTGATTCTTATGAAACTGACGCGAAAACAGACGAAAACGGCATTGTTTTATTTCACATTCTGGATTGCAATCGCGGAGCTTGCGGTCAATATGGCGATCACGGGACTCGGCACGACCAGCCGCGTGGCTTATACCGACAAACAGGAATTCTATCCGGTGCTGCTTGAGATGGCAAAGGAAGATAATGAGAAGCTGGGCGGGGATACCTTCTACCGTGTGGAAGATACCGGGCGTAAGACGAAAAATGATGGGGCACTCTATGATTATGCACCGGCAACAATTTTCTCATCACTGATGAATCTGGATGTCAGCCACCTGTTCCAAAAACTGTATATGGAGGGCGGTAAGAATTTCTACTGTTACAATGGTGCGATGCCACTGACTTCTGCGCTGTTTTCCGTCCGCTATATGCTTTCCGACAATCCGATGGAGGCCGATGCGTTCAAGACGCTTGTCGGAAGCGAGAATGGCAATTACCTGTATCGCAATCATTATTGTCTGCCGCTTGGGTATATGATGGATGAAGATGCTCTCCGTGAGTGGGCTGATGCGGCATCCAACCGTCTGGGTTCATTGAATGCTTTCGGGGCCGCATTGGGCTGCGGGGAGAATCTGATCAGCCACATAGACTGTGTGACGGAGGAAGTGGCTGGTGACACATCGATTGATATACCGGAGGATGGTTATTATTATGCGGATTATACGACTTGTAATTCGGACAATCTGAATGTGAACCGCAGCGATGGGTGGAACATGAATTATTCCAAGACAACGCACCGCTATCTGCTTGGCCTGGGGAAATGCAAAGCAGGGGACCGGATCCATATTTCAAATACCAATATGGAAACCATCTATTTTAGCGTATATCAGCTGAATACGGACATGGTTGATCAGTGTTACAACACGCTGAACCGGCAGACGATGGAACTTACCTCGATGACGGATCGTTCTGTAGAAGGCACGATCGATGTGAAAGAAGAAGGAAGACTGGTACTTTCGATACCGGCGGATGAAGGCTGGACACTGTATGTGGACGGAAAAGAGACGAAAATCGAGACGATGGAAAAGGCATTGATCGGTGTTCATCTGACGGAGGGAAAGCACACAATCCGGCTACATTATACAACGCCGGGATTGAAAATCGGAGCATCGATCAGCGCAGGAGCAATCCTTCTTGCTGCGATCAGTCTGATTACAGCACAAAAAATAATGAAAAGAAAGTCTGAAAATAAGTATCGGAAAGAGGAAAACGAGGCAGAAAATGAGTAAGATCAGTATTGTGGTACCGATGTATAATGAGCAGGAAACAATCGGCATTCTGTATCGGGAGTTAAACCGTGTAACAGATACGTTGCCGGAGCATGAATTTGAATATCTGTTTGTCAATGACGGTTCGGGCGATGCCACGCTTGCAAAAATAAGACAACTGGCAGAAGCGGATGAAAGAGTCCGGTATGTGTCCTTTTCACGCAACTTTGGCAAGGAGGCCGCGATGTATGCGGGGCTTAAGAATGCGGGGGGTGATTATGTGGCTCTTATGGATGCGGATCTGCAGGATCCACCGGCACTCCTGCCGAAGATGATCGAGATGATTGAGGAGGGGGACTGTGACAATGTGGCAACGCGCAGGGTGGACCGTAAGGGAGAGCCTCCGATCCGTTCCTTCTTTGCAAAATGTTTTTATCAAGTGATGCGCCGCCTTTCGCATATTGATATTGCGGACGGAGCGCGCGATTATCGTTTGATGAGCAGAGCAATGGTTGATTCCATTCTTTCGGTCAGCGAGTATAATCGTTTTTCAAAAGGAATCTTTGCGTGGGTTGGTTATGAGACAAAGTGGCTGGAGTTTGAGAACGTGGAGCGCGCAGCTGGGGAAACGAAATGGAGCTTCTGGAAATTGCTTCGTTATTCTTTTGACGGAATCATCAATTTTTCGGATACCCCGATCCGGATCTCATCCTATCTGGGGCTGATTCTTACCATACTGTCGTTTGCTGCTATTATCATAGAAGTCATCCGGGCACTTGTATTTGGAGATCCGGTTGCCGGATGGCCGTCGCTTGTATGTATCATCACATTTATTGGTGGAATTCAGCTTTTTTGTATGGGAATTATGGGGCAGTATATCGCCAAGACCTATATGGAGGTCAAGCACAGACCGCACTATATTGTCAAAGAGACAAATGTAGAAGAATTTGACGCATAAAACAAAGTTCTATATAATAATGCCAAGGCAAAAGCCTGTTATCACGATGAGTTTACAATGGAAGCGGTAAAGCATCCTTTAGGAGAACGATAAGTATATGATAATAAAAACCAAAGTCAAGCGCGCGAAAAGCGTGATCATAAGTCTTGCACTTCTCGTCACGAGTGCTGTGTCAGTGCCTTGCATTCATGCGGTAGCGGATACAAAGGATACGCAGTTTGAGGCACAGATGAAGGTGGCAGGATTTCCGGCTAGTTACCTTGACGGTCTGAGTGCGCTACATAAAAAATATCCGAACTGGCAGTTTGAAGCGGTCAACACCGGTTTGATGTGGGATGATGTGATCAAAAATGAGAGTAAGAACGGTGTCAATCTGGTTCCAAAGAGTGGCAATGATGCGACGAAGTCTACGGCTGCGGGAGCATACGACTGGACGACAAACACATGGACGATCTATGATGGCTCTTCCTGGGTGGCGGCCAGTCCTACCTATATCGCGTACTATATGGATCCGCGGAATTTTTTAAATGATACCGACATCTTTCAGTTTGAAAGCCTAAGTTACAATAAATCGCAGACGAAGGCCGGCGTTTCCGCTATTCTTGCAGGGACGTTTATGGCAAAAGAGGTTGTCGATGCAGATGAAACAACGTTAAACTATGCAGATGCCTTTATGGAGATCGGAAAAAAACGTAAAGTAAGCCCGTATCATCTTGCGTCCCGGGTGCGCCAGGAGCAGGGAAATGCAGGCACGAGTTCGCTGATCTCCGGAACTTACAAAGGTTACGAGGGGTATTACAATTATTTTAACTTCGGTGCAGCCGGAGTCAGTTCGACGCTTGTCATCCAAAACGGACTTGCTTATGCCAAGTCCAAGGGATGGGATACGCGCTATAAGTCATTGGACGGAGGCGCGCAGCTGCTGGCAAAAAATTATATTGCAGTGGGGCAGGACACATTGTATTTCCAGAAATTTAATGTGGTCAATACGAATAGTTTATATAGTCACCAGTACATGGGCAATCTGACGGCTGCCTACACAGAAGGAAAAAAGCTGGGGCAGGGCTATACCGATAAGCAGCAGGCGTTTGTATTCCGCATTCCGGTCTATGCTTCGATGCCGGATCAGGCTGCTTCTTTTACGGCAACCGGCAATCCGAATAATTATTTAAAGACACTTTCGGTTACCAAAGAGACGCTGACACCGGCCTTTAACGGTGCGACGACTTCCTATTCCATTGTTGTGGGCAATGAGGTGGAATCCATCGAAGTAAAGGCTGCTGCTGTGGCATCGACTTCCACGGTCGCCGGAACCGGAACCGTCAGTCTGAAAGTCGGAAGCAATACGGTATCTGTGAAATGCAAGTCACAAAGCGGCGTGACCAGAACCTATAAACTGACCGTTGTACGACAGGAGGGGCAGGAGGCCAGCAAGGTTGTGACTTCTAAGACCTATACCGTCGGAAGCAAATGGATTAGCGGTATTCAGCTGGGCACGAAGCCGGCGACGGTGTTAAAGAATCTTAAGGCAACCGGTGCAACCATGAAGCTTGTCGGTGCCGACGGCAAGGACAAAAACTCTGCAGCGGCAACCGGGGATGAGCTTCAGCTGTATGATGGCAGCGGAAAGAAGATTTCTTCTTATACGATTGTGATCTATGGAGATGTCAACGGAGACGGAGAAATCAACGTTCTTGACATGATCAAGGTCAATCGTCATGTGCTCGGACTTTCCAAGCTGACGGGCGCATATCTTGAGGCGGGCGATGCAAACCGCGCGGGCGATGGTGCGAATGTTCTTGATATGATCTATATAAATCGTCATTCGCTTGGACTTGCCACAATCAAACAATAGAAAAAGAAAGGCATAGAGGGTATGAAAGAAAGCATGATGACAAAACATAAAGACAGGGCAAGGAGGCTGTTCGTCTCGTTTCTTGCAGCGCTACTGATGATCGGGGGCATTCTGATTCCGGACACACAGGCACAGGCGAGCAGTCTCTCATTGGGCGTGAGTGCGTCTTCCGTTAAAATCGGAGATAGCGTGACGGTGTCGATTACCGTTCCGGCGGGTGTGTCTGCGACGGTTAATGTGACGTATCCTTCCAGTGTGTTTTCGTTTTCTTCGGCATCCGATACGGCAAACGCCAACGGTGGAACCGTATCCATGACGATCGGAAGCTACGGAAGCAGTCATACGAAGACAACAGGAACGATGAAATTTAAGGCAAAGGCAGCCGGAAATGCAACGTTTTCCGCATCGGCTCCGATTGCAGGCAATCAGGATGGCGACCGTGTGACGGTTGGAGGTGCCAGCGCGTCGGTTCGTGTGAAAAACGAGTCCAATGAGGAAAGCAACAATTCCGAAGGCAACACAGGTACGGGGAAGGAAGATGACAACGCCGGGGAGGACAATACCAGAAAGTCCGCAGACAATTCCCTGGCATCGCTGACTTTGTCTTCCGGAACACTTTCCCCGTCTTTTCAGTATAATGTAACGAATTATACCGCAGAAGTTGCCAACGATGTGACCTCTGTTGTTGTATCTGCCAAGCCGAGCAATGCAAACGCAACCGTTGAGTCGGTAAAAGGCGGAGAGAATCTTGTCGTTGGTTCCAACAAGATCCAGATTGTTGTGAAAGCCCAGAACGGTGTTACAGCAACCTATACGATTCAGGTGACGCGAAAAGAAGCCGGTGCAACCGATGAAGAGGATACCCCGGATCAACAGGATCCGGACAGCACGGATGTGCCGCAGGAACAGTGTTATGAAGTGGGTGGCGTTAAGCTGTATCCGTCCGGGGAAGGCGATGAGACACAAATCCCGGAAGGCTTTGCGCAGGAGGAAATCACGCTTTGGGAGAAAACGTATCCTTATTGGGTAAATGAGCGGATCGGAACGGATGTGGGACTGATCTATCTGGTCGATGAAAACAAGGAGAACGGAGCGTGGTATCGTATCAGCGAAGCGTCTCCTTATGAGGCGCATACATTTATCTGCCTGAAGTCGGAGTACGGTTATATTATTGCGACACCGGAAAAGTTGACGGATGCAGCTCCTCTCGGTTATGCATCCGAGACAATTAATATAGAAGGAAAAGGCATTCTGGACGTATACAGGAAAGGAAACTCTGAAGATAACTGCCTGATTTATGCAGTAAATCAGGATGGCACATACGGATGGTATCGGTATGATGTACAGGATCGTACCTATATGCGTTATCAGGATGAGGCTCCGGAAGAAGATACGACAGTGGAAGAACCTTCGACAGAACAGGACAACACAGAGCTTAACAGTCTTCAAAGCCAGAATCGTCTGTTGTTTTATGCATTTCTGGTTGTGGTTCCACTTCTTTTGATCGTGATCGTTGTACTTATTGTAAAGAGGCGTCATGGGGATGACGATGATGATGAAGACGAAGATTATGATGAGGATGACGATGAGGATGACGAAGATCGTGTTCCTGCAAGAGTTGGTGAACGTGGGGCAGTTGAGCTTTGGAATCCGGATTCGACCGAAAAGGAAAGCAATGATGTAGCTGACCGTGAGCAAGGACCCAATCTGTCAGATGAGCATCCGGGTGTGCATAAACGCTATGATCGAAGCACATTCAAGACGGCTGATGATGTGAAACCGGTAGACGATGCGAAGCCGGAAGATGATGTGAAACCGGCAGACGATATGAGAGAGTCAGTGAAGGAGACGGATCCACTTGATCTAGAGGATGTACTTGCACAGGCACTCTCAGAGACGATGAAGGATGCTGCCGATGAGGATGCGGATGAAGTGATTGCGGAAGTGCCGCAGGAGAATGAGAAAATGTCAAAGCCACACAGAAAGAAATCTTATCGGGAAGAAATCGAAGAGTCGATGGATCCTCTTGATGATGACGAAGATGACGACTTTGACGAAGAGGAGGAAGAAGAGGAGAAGCCAAAGAAAAAGAAAGAAAGACATGGTCTTTTCGGAAGAAAAAAGAAAAACGAAAAGGAGGACGAGGATATAGAGTTCCTCGATCTATAATCGCATTTTAGGAGGCAATAAATAGTGAGACCATATACAGATAAGGCAAAGAAAGCAATCAGTTACGCCAATCGTCTGTCTAAGTCGATGCAATGTAATTATGTCGGAACGGAACATATTTTGGCAGGACTTCTCAGAGAAGGAAGTGGTGTGGCTGCAGAAGTGCTGAATGCAAACAATATTGAACTCGATAAGCTGCTTGAGCTGATTCATGAACTGGTTGCGCCGGGAGATGAGATTGCTGTCATGGATCGTGACGGAGAGACTCCGCGAACGGAGGCTGTACTTGAGCGTGCATCGGAGATTGCGGAGCGTTTTGGCTGCGAAGAGACCGGAACGGAACACCTGCTTTTGTCCATCATCAAGGAAGGGGACTGCGCTGCGTGCCGTCTTCTCAATACGATGGGAGCAAACCCGCAGAAGCTTTTTGTCGATATCCTGGGGGCAATGGGGGAAGACCCGGCACAATACCGCGACGAAATCCAACGCGGAAAAAATGATAACGGTGCCTCGCTGACGCCGACACTTGATCAGTATTCAAGAGATCTGACTGCTTTGGCGCGTGCGGGAATGCTGGATCCGGTTATCGGGCGTAAGAAGGAGACGGAGCGTGTGCTCCAGATTTTGTGCCGCAGAGGCAAGAATAACCCTTGTCTGATCGGAGAGCCGGGTGTCGGAAAGACCGCAATCGTGGAAGGTATCGCGCAGAATCTGGTAAACGGTACCGTCCCGGAGATCGTTGCGGGCAAGCGTCTGGTATCACTCGATATGTCCGGGCTTGTGGCAAAGTCCAAGTACCGTGGCGAGTTTGAGGAACGAATCAAGAAGGTGATTCATGAAGTGGCGGCGGCCGGCAATGTCATGCTTTTTATCGATGAGCTGCACACGATCATCGGAGCCGGTGGCGCAGAAGGATCGCTGGATGCGTCCAACATCTTAAAGCCGGCGCTCGCAAGAGGAGAAGTGCAGGTCATCGGGGCTACGACCATTGAAGAATACCGGAAATATATAGAAAAGGATGCTGCATTGGAACGCCGCTTCCAGCCGGTACAGGTGGGAGAACCGACGGAGGAAGAGTCTGTTGAAATCTTAAAGGGACTCCGTGGATTATACGAGAAGCATCATAATGTAGAGATTACCGATCAGGGTGTGGAGGCAGCCGTGCGGTTGTCTGCACGTTACGTCAATGATCGTTTCCTTCCGGACAAGGCGATCGATCTCATGGATGAGGCTGCTGCCAAAAGCCGTCTCGGTGTCATGCGCGATCCACAGGAGGCCATTCATAAAAAACAGGAGATCCATCAGGCGGAACTTGATTTAGAGGAGGCGCTCCGCGACGGCGATATTGAGCGTGCACGTACCCTTAAAGCGGTCAAGGAAGATCTTGAAGCAGACTGGGAGAAACTGAATAAGAAAAATCATCGTGCAGATAAGCGAAGAAAGCCGGTGGTAGGAGAAAATGAGATCGCGGAAGTGGTTGCGGGCTGGACAAAAATTCCGGTCAGCAAGTTGACGGAGAATGAGGCTGCGCGCTTACAGAAGCTTGAGGAGACGCTTCACAAGCGTGTGATCGGACAGGAAGAAGCCGTCTCTGCGGTGGCTAAGGCGGTGCGAAGAGGCCGCGTAGGACTCAAGGATCCAAAGCGTCCGATTGGCTCCTTCCTGTTCCTCGGACCGACCGGTGTCGGAAAGACGGAAGTATCGAAGGCTCTTGCGGAGGCCGTGTTCGGAAACGAAGATGCGATGATCCGCGTTGATATGTCGGAATATATGGAGAAACACAGCGTCTCTAAGATGATCGGATCGCCACCGGGATATGTCGGACATGAGGATGGTGGACAGTTATCAGAGAAAGTGCGTCGGAATCCGTTTTCCGTTGTACTGTTTGATGAGATTGAAAAGGCACATCCGGATGTATTCAACATTCTGCTTCAGGTGCTCGATGACGGGCATATCACCGATTCGCAGGGGCGCAAGGTGGACTTTAAGAACACGATCATTATCATGACGAGTAATGCCGGCGCACAGTCGATCATTGAGCCGAAAAAGCTGGGTTTCGGTGTACATGAAGACGAAAAGCAGGATCATGAGCGCATGAAGAATAATGTCATGGAGGAAGTAAAACGCCTTTTCAAGCCGGAATTCTTAAACCGGATTGATGAGACGATTGTATTCCGTGCACTCAATAAAGACGATATGAAACAGATTGTAACACTTATGACGAACGAACTGCAGAAGCGCTGCAAGGAACAACTCTCCATTGAACTCGTGGTGCGCGATGCTGCCAAGAGCTATATCGTGGAGAAGGCGTATGACAGAAAATATGGCGCAAGACCTCTCAGACGTAAGATCCAGGATGAGATTGAGGATCGTCTCGCGGAAGAAATGATCGCGGGTAATCTCCGGGGAGGGGACCATGTGGTCGTGACGACGAAGAATAAGGCTCTTGTTGTGGAACGGGAGTAAATGCGGACGGATTGTCCTGCAGAACAAAAAGTGCATGCACAGCGAAACGTTGTTTTGTTGTGTATGCATTTTTTGAATCATACAATAGGAAAAATGATTGTATCGGACAACCAAGAGTGTTATAATTTGAGTATCAAATTTACGACTTAAATGAACGCTGGTGTATGAGATTCGACAATCAGAATATGGTACATAGCGATGCGTCCGAGGTGGATTGCATGAATTATAAAGTCATATACAGGAGGAGAAAGATGGCTGCAATCAGTGAATTAATTCGTACCGAGGCCAATGGTACACTCAGCTTTGGAGATTATACGTTAGGTGCAAAGGCAAAGCTTGATAATTACGATTTTAACGGAGATAAGTATAAGGTTAAGACCTTTAAGGAGATTACGAAGTTAGAGCGCAACGGCCTGTTTGTATACGAGTCAGTTCCGGGTACAGCGGTAACCGATTTTGATCAGACAGAAAACACGGTAGAATTTACGGTGGAAGGACCAGAGGATGCGCAGATTACTCTTGAACTCGAAGAAGAGACGGAATATGAAATCTCGATCGATGGAAAGTCGGCAGGAACTATGAAGACGAATCTCGGCGGAAAGCTTAGCATGAGCGTTGAGCTTGAGGGCGCAGATAAGGTTGCGATCAAGGTGGAGAAAAGATAATTTATGGCAAAAGCAAAAACGAGCGCGTTTTTTTGCCAGAACTGCGGATATGAGTCAGCCAAATGGATGGGACAGTGTCCGGGATGCAAGGAGTGGAACACTTTTGTTGAGGAGTTGGTGGACCGGAAAGCGTTAAGCGGATCCGGCAAGAGGAAACCGGCTTCTGAGGCAAAACCTGTTCCACTTTCTTCGATTGTGGCATCCGATGAAAAACGCGTCAGTACGAATATGAAAGAATTAGACAGGGTGCTCGGTGGTGGAATCGTGCGTGGCTCGCTTGTGCTGGTCGGAGGCGACCCGGGTATCGGTAAGTCGACGCTCCTGCTTCAGGTGTGCCGCAATCTGTCCGCGCAGGGACAGTCTGTTTTATATGTATCCGGTGAAGAGTCGCTTCAGCAGATTAAGATCCGCGCGGAGCGCATCGGCACATTTACCGACCATCTGCAGCTTCTTTGTGAGACGAATCTGGAACTGATCCGCGAAGTCATTGAGCGACAGAAGCCGCAGATTGTCGTGATCGACAGTGTACAGACAATGTACAATGAGAGTGTCGGATCTGCACCGGGAAGTGTGTCGCAGGTGCGGGAGGCGACTTCTGTCCTGATGCAGATTGCCAAAGGAATGGATATCTCCATTTTTATCGTCGGGCATGTGACAAAGGAGGGTGTCGTGGCGGGTCCCCGTGTGCTGGAGCATATGGTGGACACGGTGCTTTATTTTGAGGGGGATCGTCATGAGAGTTACCGCATTCTTCGCGGCGTAAAAAACCGTTTCGGTTCAACGAATGAGATTGGCGTCTTTGAGATGCGCGCGGAGGGACTTGCAGAAGTGGAGAATCCTTCCGAATATATGTTAAGCGGAAAACCGGCAGATGCTTCAGGATCTGTGGTGGCATGCTCGGTGGAAGGAACTCGTCCAATTTTACTTGAAATTCAGGCACTCATCTGCCACAGCTACTTTAATAATCCGCGCCGTACCGCAACCGGCACAGATTTCAATCGTGTGAACCTGTTGCTTGCGGTGCTTGAGAAAAGACTTGGAATGCAGCTGTCGGACTGTGATGCCTATGTGAATATCGCAGGCGGAATCCGTATGAATGAGCCGGCGATCGATTTGGGCATCGTTCTTGCTATCATATCCAGTAAGCTTGACCTCACCATCGATGAGAAGACCATCTGTTTCGGCGAAGTGGGACTCAGCGGTGAAATTCGCGGCGTTACGATGTCGGAACAGCGTGTCGCAGAAGCAGCAAAGCTGGGATTCAGGCGCTGCATATTGCCGAGCGTCTGTCTGGAGTTGGCAAAGTCTGTCAAGGGGATAGAGCTTGTGGGTGTGCGCAATGTAAAAGAGGCACTTGAAGCGATTCAGTAGAAGTTGATGCAAAGTTAAAATAAGCGATTGCAGAGATGCAATCGCTTATTTTATGTCGTAAGGATAAGTGGTGAGAGGAAAGTGACGCGCGGGGAAATGTGTCGGGCAGGGGAGGAGTGTGGCCGCGCGGAGAATTAAGACGGATCGTGAAAAGATGGAAGAAAATAGAGTATGTAAGCCGATGGATCTGTGTCGTAAGGATAAGTGGTGAGAGGAAAGTGACGCGCGGGGAAATGTGTCGGGCAGGGGAGGAGTATGGCCGCGCGG
>CAKRDT010000013.1 GCA_934316545.1 uncultured Agathobacter sp.
ACATTTACTTGTAAAATAACACCGCGCGTCAATTTTTATTATCTACTATGAGGCAAATTTTTGGCGTGCATCAGATATGATATTTCAATACACAGATACCGGAGTAAAAATGTAAAAAAGAAAATTAGCAGTAGTTTTCTATAGTAACAGGATTTTGAATCATTTCAATGACCAACCTTTTCATGCTACAGGCATCGGAGCCATACTTATTTTTCGAAACAAATAGGAAACTGCTTCGGCGTTCCATTGTGTCCGCTAATAGCGTAAATGAAACAACTTGTTGCTGTCTATCTGAAATCAAGTCCGAAGTTGATTTTCCTATTTTTTCGATAAAATAACTGTATCGTCCGATGTCGTAACTCTGAAAAAACATCCGGTCATTGAAATCGTTCAAAGTCCGTCGGCTTTAAGCAAGTTACTGCTAATTTTCGGATCTGATCTTATGAATCCGGTATCGTCCGTTTTAGAAAACCAATCTGATCACAGCAAACCCGAATCTGCCTCACACTTTAGCGGCATCCGGTACTGATCGTCTCAATCGCAACCGCGCCTCCGCGCACAACCGAGATTCTATGATACTTATTCTTGAGCAACGCGATCAGTTCATTATTACGTCGCTCGGTCAGCATACATTCCAAAAGCACACTGTCCTTGCCGATGTCAACCACATCGACCTTGAACACCTGCGCAATCTGGAAGATTTCACTGATCTGTGCACTGTCCACATCCATGACTTTCGCATATAAGATCTCTTTCATATGAAGCGGCACATCCGTTAAATCGATCACCTTAATGACCTCGACCATGCGGTTTAACTGCTTCTTGATCTGCTCAAATGTAATATCATCACTTGTGACACAGATCGTCATACGGGAGATGGTCTCATCTTCCGTTGTACCTACGGTCAGCGACTGTAAATTGTAGGATTTTCCGGAGAAAAGTCCCGATACTTTTGCAAGAACACCGACCTGATTCTCTACATATAACGCTATCCAGCGATTTTTCATATCTGACATCATCACACCCTCCTACTTTAAAATCATTTCGCTCATCGGATTACCGCTTTTGACCATTGGAAGTACCAACTCGTCCGTTGCGATCATAAACTCGATGACCGTAGGTGCATCCTTATGTTTCTTTGCCTCGGCAAATGCCGCATCCATATCCTCCACACTTTCTACGCGGATGCCATATGCGCCATAGCTTTCTGCAAGCTTTATAAAATCCGGCGTATACTTCGGGCAGGCATCGTTTGGTCCCTTACAGTCGTTTGGACATCCCGGACGCTTACGAAGACATGTTGCGCTGTAGCGCTTTCCGTAAAACAGCTCCTGCATCTGACGAACCATACCAAGGTAATAGTTGTTCAGGAGGCAGATGGTGATCGGTGTCCCCTGTGTGACAGCCGTCGCCATCTCCTGAATATTCATCTGGAATCCACCGTCTCCGGTAATCAGTACAACCTCTTTATCGCGGTTTGCAATCTTCGCTCCGATCGCAGCTGGGAAACCGAAGCCCATCGTTCCGAGTCCACCGGATGTAATAATCTGGCTGCCCTCATCAAGTTCCAGATACTGTGTTGCCCACATCT
The DNA here is from genome assembly GCA_934316545.1 of uncultured Agathobacter sp. Classification (GTDB taxonomy): domain Bacteria; phylum Bacillota; class Clostridia; order Lachnospirales; family Lachnospiraceae; genus Roseburia. The sequence goes on from CAKRDT010000013.1 coordinate 1,592, forward strand.
GATGCTGTCCAACATCCGTGACATAGATACTATGCGGGAACTTTTCATTAATCTGCTCCATGATCATCTGCGGGCTGATGCCGCGGTCTCTTCGCATCGCAAGCGGATTCTCGGCATCCCAAGCCTTAATCTGCTCCATCCACTTGTCCGTTTTTTTCGGCTCTGCCCACTCAAGGAGTTTCTCCAGAGCCGTGCCTGCGTCTGCAACGACCGGAACGTCAACAACAACATTTCTTGAGATGGATGCCGTATCGACATCGATATGTACAATCTTGGCGTTCGGCGCAAACTCATTTAAATCGCCGGTAATCCGGTCGTTAAATCTCGTTCCGATGGAAAAAAGCACGTCGCACTGGCTGACTGCCATATTCGCTGCATACTTTCCATGCATACCGCAGTTGCCGATATAAAGCGGATGTGTCGTAGGAATAGCACCTTTTCCCATGATCGTTGTAACGACCGGTACATTTTCTTTCTCCGCGAATTCCTGCAGTGCCTTGTTGGCATAAGCGATATTGATTCCTCCTCCGGCAAGGATGAGCGGCTTCTTCGCCGACTTCAGAAGCTTATACGCTTTTTTTAACTGTCCGACATGTACACCGTTGATCGGCTTGTATCCGCGGATATCCACCGTCTTCGGATATTCCGCAGGTCCTGTTGCCGTCTGGATGTCCTTCGGGATATCGATAAGGACCGGGCCGGGCTTACCGGTGCGGGCAATATAAAAAGCCATCTTAATGATCTTGCCCAGCTCCGCACGGTTACGGACGGTTACCGCATACTTTGTAATGCTTCTTGTCATACCAACGATATCGACCTCCTGAAACGCATCATTTCCGATGAGGCCAAGCGGTACCTGTCCGGTAAAACATACAAGCGGAATACTGTCATAATGTGCATCCGCAAGTCCCGTGATCGTGTTGGTCGCGCCCGGACCGCTGGTCACTAGGCATACGCCGACTTTTCCGGTCGACTTGGCATAGCCTTCTGCTTCGTGAATGAGCGCCTGCTCATGGCGCGGCAGCACCAGATCGATCAAATCCGTTTTATATAATTCATCAAACAAATCCGTAACCGTACCTCCCGGATAACCAAAGATGGTATCTACGCCCTCTTCCTCAAGCGCTTTTACGAATAATTTTCTTCCTGTTATATCCATAATCTATCTCCTCCTAAATCAGTCCAAAACTCCGAAGCAGGAATATCCAAAAAGTCAATGTAAATGCCGCCAGAAGCGTCGTGGATACGATGACACTGGCAGTCAATACTCCATCGTTGTTCATATTCTTGGCCATAATGTAGCAGCTTGGTGTCGTTGGAGACGCAAGCATAATAAGGATTGCGATCAGTTTCTCACCGGAATACCCCATCATCGCTGCAACCGGCAGAAATACGAGTGGCTGGAAAAACAACTTGATGGCGGACGCCCAAAGCGTCGGTTTAATCTTCGCCAAAGCCTTTCTTCCCTCAAATCCCGCACCGAGTACGATCAGTGCCAGTGGCGTAGCAAGCTGCGCTACCATGTTGATGGTCTTGTTTACCAGCATCGGGAATTGAATTCCGAGAAGCGCTACGATCAGACCTGCAAAAATCGATAAAATAATCGGATTCTTCGCAATATTTACGATAGCTTCTTTAATCTTGCCTTTGCCCTCTTCCAGTTCTCCCTCTGCCTCGAATGTCAGTACGATCACCGAATAGATGTTATAAAGCGGCACCGCGCCGATGATCATAAGCGGCCCCATCGCGGACGATCCATAGATATTGCTGATGAAAGCAAGTCCCATGACCGCTGCACTGCTCCGAAACGAAGCCTGAACGAATGCGCCACGCATGCTTTGATCCTTTAAGAATACTTTCGTCAGTCCCCAGATGCTCCAGAAACAGATCGTACTTACGATCGCACAGAACAACACAAACTTGAGATCAAATACTTCCCAAATATCCACACTCGCAATATCGCGAAAAAGCATAAACGGAAGTGTCACTTTAAAGTTAAACCGATTTGCGACCGTGACAAAATGCTCATCGAGCATTCCGATCTGATGGAGAACCCATCCGATCACCATGACCAGAAAAATCGGAAGTGTTACATTGATACTAAATAAAAAATCGCTCATTACTACTTTCTTCTCTCGTATTTATAGAAATAAAATTCCAGATCAAAATAGGTCTGCTCCTCACTGTCTGCGGTAATCTCCCATTCCGGCTTCTCATCCAGATTCGGGAAATACGCATCCGCATCATAAGCATAATCAATCTTCGTGATATGAGCGACATCACATTCGTCGAGAAGCTGTGCGTAGATCTTCTCGCCGCCAATGATATAGATATCCTCGCTATTATATTTTTTCAGTTCTTCATGCAACTCGTCCAGTGAATGAACGATGATGGCATCCCCGACCGCATAATTCGTATTATGTGTCAACACGATATTGGTACGGTTCTTCAGCGGAAGACCATTCGGAAAACTCTCTAAGGTCTTCCGCCCCATGACGACGACCTTGCCCGTGGTGGTCTCCCGAAAGAACTTCTGATCCATCGGAATGCGTACTAACAGTTCATTATTCTTGCCGATCGCCCAGTTGCGGTCGACTGCTGCAATAAGATTCATAAATCTTCCTCCTTGGAACATTTCTTTGAACATCCGCCCATTTAAAGTTGCCTTCTGCAAATTCTAAATGGCAATTGGAATATTTTTAATCTGCGGACCGGTCACATAGTCCGTAATCTTGATATCATCGGTTGTAAACTGGTAGAAATCCTTAATCTCAGGGTTCAGCCAGAACTTCGGTGCCGGATGCTGCTCTCTTGTAATCAGTTCCTTGATCACCGGCACATGACGGTCATAAATGTGCGCATCGGCAATCACATGCACCAGCTCGCCCACCTTCATATCACACACCTGTGCGAGCATATGCACAAGCACCGCGTATTGGCACACATTCCAGTTGTTTGCTGCCAAAACATCCTGCGAGCGCTGATTTAAGATAGCATTGAGCGTCAGTTTATCATCCCCCGGCTTCTGCGTCACATTAAACGTCATACTGTATGCACAAGGATACAGGTTCATCTCATGCAGATCCTGATGCACATAGATATTGGTGAGGATTCTGCGGCTGAACGGATTGTTTTTCAGATCATAGATCACACGATCCACCTGATCCATCATGCCTTCCTTGTACTGATGCTTCTGTGCAAGCTGATAACCGTACGCCTTGCCGATCGAACCGATCTCATCCGCCCACTCGTCCCAGACGGTACTCTTTAAATCATGGATATTGTTGGATTTGCGCTGCCAGATCCAAAGCATTTCCTCCGTGCAGGTCTTAATCGCAGTCTTACGAAGCGTAATCGCCGGAAATTCCTTCGACAGATCATAACGATTGACCACACCAAACTTTTTGATCGTATAAGCACTCGTTCCGTCCTCCCAGTGCGGGCGGACCTTCTCGCCCTCGGTGCTCGTTCCGTTCTCCAATATATCGTTACACATGTCAACAAAAATCTTGTCTGCTAAACTCACGTTGTCTCCTCGCCTTCTTTTTCGTTCCTCCGAAATTGATCGTTTTTTATCTCAAAAAGCAAACCAAATTCTCTAAGCCTTTATTTTACATAACTTTGCAAAAAAAGTCTATGATAATATTTGTTGTACTAAGAGTCGGTATTCCACCATATCGTGACATTTCTGGATCTTTTTTAAGCAGTCTGCCTTCTCCGGAAAAAGCCGGATCAGATAAAACCACAACTCTTTCATATGTCCCACGACATCCTTATCGCCCGAGAAAATATCAGTATACCCCTGCACGATCTCATCGTGGAACGCACGGATCTGCTGCTTCGTCGGCTTTGATTTACCTTCGATCTCCCCGATCAGTCCCGGATCTGCCAGAAGTCCTCTTCCGATCATCATGCGGTCCACCGTTGGGAAAAGCGAATGAATCCGCTCATAGTCCTCAATCGTATTGATATCACCGTTATAACAGAGCGGCACCCTGATTCTTTCTATCGCATGCGCAAACGCATCAAGCCGCGGCGTATTGCTGTAGAAATCGCTTCGCACACGCGGATGCACGATCAGTTCTTCCAGCGGATATCTCGCGTAGATCTCGCAAAGTCTCTCCCACTCGTCCTCGTTTTCCATACCGATCCTCGTCTTAACCGAGATGGAAAGTGGGCAGATGTCAAACGCCTTTTCCAGAAAACGATCCAGTTCATCCGGATCCTTGAGAATACCGGCACCACGATTTTTGGATACGACCGTCCCCGACGGACATCCACAATTTAAATTCACGGTCGTAAATCCCATCTGCTCCAACTGCGCGCTCATCATCCGCAGATCCTCGGCATCGTTAAGCATCAGCTGCGGTACGAGCGTGATCCCCTGGTTATTCTCCGGGATCAGATCCCGCACGATCTTCTTATTCATCTTTTTTGCGGCCGGAAAAAAGGGTGTAAAATATTTATCAATATACGGAAAGTGATGCGCGAAGGCATTCCGCACAATGTATCCCGTAATTCCTTCCAGCGGAGCTAAATAAAATTGCATACAAATCTCCTCTATTGTTTCGTCCCTCGCATGTGCCGGCCCGTTTGTATCTTAATTATCCCCATACCCCGGCAGGCACAGCGCGTGCTCCTTCTATTATAAGAGATTTGTGTAAAATGTGAAGCGCCTGTGAAAAATTATTAGGATTTTATGAATTGAATTGACTTCGATTGTCAAGAATTCTATATTGAAGATAGATAGTCGCAATTCATCGTGTAACGCAGAATATACTGCAAACGATAAATGTGTAGGAGTTCCTATTCCAGGAGGTATCAGCATGAAAAAATGGAGTCGAAGACAGATCACACAATTGGTCCTTGCGATCCTCGCAGTCATCTTTATCTGTATATTAGGCTATTACATCGGACGACCTCTCGTACAGTTTGTCTCCGAGCCACAGAAATTCCAGATATGGGTCAAGGAAAAAGGATTTCTTGGAGTACTTGCCTTCATGGGAATGAACATCCTTCAGGTACTGCTCGCCGTCATCCCGGGTGGTCCGTTTGAGATCGGTGCAGGCTACGCCTTCGGTGTCGTAAAGGGAACTTTCATCTGTGATATCGCAATGACCATCGCAAGTGTCATCATCTTCCTGTTTGTCAAGAAATTCGGACTGCGGTTCGTAGAACTTTTTGTAAGTAAAGAGAAAATAGAATCCGTCAAATTTTTAAAGAGTTCCAAACGCTCGGAAAGCATCATCTTTTTGTTCTTCCTCGTACCCGGAACCCCTAAGGATCTTCTGTCCTATCTCGTAGGACTGACCGATATGAAATTGTCGCATTGGATTTTCATCTGCGGAGTCGGACGCCTCCCGGCAATCTTCTTATCAGCCTTAAGCGGAAGTGCCTTAAGCAGTGCCAAATATCATTTGGCGATTCTTTTTATTGCAGCAATTATTGTTTTATATATCATCGGCATCTTTGTCTATCGTATTCACAATAAACATACCGGACCAGAGGAATCCGCGCGAAATCAAAAAACAACCGAATCCGCATGACACCTGCCATTGCCTCGAATGTCTCGTGATAGACAGCTCCTTCCTCTGCACCATTCTCGGAAAACATCTTTGTGAGATATTTCTTTTTTCCAAGTTTCTTGGCCGTGGTGCTGTGGAAAAACGTGGATGCAAGCTCCGGGTAAGCAACATACTGCCGCTTGCCGATATCCCGGATATCGCAGATCGATGCCATCACCTGCTTTCTTAGATGATCAGCATATTTCATATGGAGGAAGAAAATGGGAAAAGTTTAAATTATAGCAAAAAAAGATCACCTCATACGAGATGATCTTTTGTAGATATTATCTTTCTGCCAAGTGCCAGACTAAGCTTTTGCCAGCACGGCATTTTCAGCCGCTTGAATTTCTTCCTCAGAATAATCTTCAAGTATTTTTTCTCTTGAAACACCATATTTAAGCATGTTCTGAATTGCTTCGAGGCGCTCGTTTGCACGACCTTCTGCGCGACCTTCCGCGCGGCCTTCCGCACGTATTCCATCAACAAATGTTTTTTCATCATATTCTGTAATACACACGTCTTTCACCTCCGCTCTGTGCTTAAGCAATCTTGGGGTTACTTTGATGATAAATTTTGCATGACGGCATCATATTCCTCAACGGAGTATCTTTTGATGATTTCTTCCTTGGGAACATTAACTTCAATCATGTTCTGAATTGCTTCGAGGCGCTCGTTTGCGCGACCTTCTGCGCGACCTTCCTCACGACCTTCTGCACGTATTCCATCAACAAATGATTTTTCGTTATACTCTGTGATACACACGTCTTTCACCTCCGCTCTGTGCTTAAGCAAAAATTTCTTTAAAACATCATGCTCGATACAATAGGTTACTGCCGTATCAACGGCTTCTTCAAATTTCATGTTTTCGCTATTCTTGCGGATTTCGTTGATCAGCGTCATATATTCCTTCAGCGGCTGACAATGATTAAGCAACTCATCATTCTTGCCATCATTAAGATTGATCATATTCGCTGTCCATTCGAAGTCTCCGCTTGAATCAAAATTGATAAAGGAATCTGAAAGTTTTAATCGCATGAAATCCGGTTGTTCGTCCATTCCGTTATACAATACCGTATATCTTGGAGTTGGCAGCTTTATGAGAGTCTTTCCATAAATATTGAGATGATTCTCTGTAATGTATCTGTCGTACATCTTTCCAAAATACATAAAGCCTCTTATCGGCATATTCGGATTGAATGTACTCTGTTGCTCCCAAAGATATAGGAAACTATCAAGAAGAATCGAAACATCGTTCTTCATCTTGATATAAATAACATCATCGATCGTGTAGATCTGAATGTCGTCCGGATTTGTGTATGAGGTATTGCATAACGCGTTATATAAAGACAATATGTTATCTTTGTACTCCTCATTTCCAAACAACAGACAAAACAACCGGTCTTTGTACTTTCTGTTCACCATACAGTTCTTCCTCACTTTCCTCACATATATAAAATTTATTTTCGATATACAGGGAAAGTCAGATCCGCTCTGTGTGTATATTATAGCATACGCCGTGTATTTCGCAATATACTTTCACGCCGCCAACAATTCCCAATATTCAATTAAAACTCATGGTATTGCGAGCGCATGAATGATCGCACTCCTTTGATTTGTAACCGATGTCGGACACGACACCAAATATGAATGATTTGAGTTTTGTGAATATAGAATAACGTAGCTACCTTCATCTGTCAATCAAATTTTTTGTCATTTGATGCCCCAAACGTCGGCTTTGCGCGGACCGTTTCACGACATCCGGTGGATGTCGGCTCTGAAACGACCGGAACGAAGTGTAGACACGAAGCGGAGACGCTCGAACTTCGAGCCCCGGATGGGGCTCGTTCAAAAAAATAAGACATCCATTCGGATGTCTTATTTTTGAATAAAGCGATAGACGGGGCTCGAACCCGCGGTCTCGACCTTGGCAAGGTCGCGCGTTACCAACTACGCCACTATCGCATATGAAATTGTCCGTCGGCTCATCGACTACTTAACCTATATTATCAGAGATTTCTCCCACTGTCAATAATTATTTCTATTTTCGTCTTAAATAACCTCCTAAAAGGAATCATAAAACAAATTTCCACTATTATAATTGTAAGAATACTTTCCGTTCTTACTGTATGTATTCGCTTTGGTCGCCTCATTCTGGGCATAAGAGTCAATCAGGGATGCTCGTGTGGCAACCCCATACGCATAAGATCCGGTTCCGTTAAACATTTTTTTCACCTTATCCATATCCGCAGACTTAAACTTTCCACTGTCAAAGGAAAGGATTCCTGTCTTACTGTCGACACTGATTCCCAATTCCTCTAAATCCCCGCTTCTGCCGACTGTCATAGTTTTCAGAGAATCAACCGAGCTTTCAATCCTGCCGGCCGTAGACTTTGCGCTTGTTATCAAAAGGCTGTTATAGTCTTCAACAAAGCTGCCAACCGCATCCGAAATCTTATCCACATCGTAGTTTCCGTTTTTCTTGGTAAACACCGAGTCCGACTTGTTTGAATAAAGACTCTTTGCAGTTTCGGTCAATTCCTCTGCTGCGCCCTCAATATTCGCAAGCGTCTTTGAAGAATCCTTTGAAGTGGATGTCGAAGCATTCGTTTTATCCTTCGAAGAAGTCTTCGTATCATCCGCATTCAGCTTACTGTAATAGGACTTCATAAGCTTACCGTAAGATCCGCTTTTAATGCTCGCATAATCCTGCAAATTAATGCCATGGAAATTAGAGTTCGACGATGACGAACCCATACTTGAAAACAATGTGCTGATTGACGATGAATCGTAAGAAGAAATGCCTCTCATTATATCACTCCTTTGATAAAAAGCGGTCAATCCGTGACCATATCCTATATTATATATCGAAACTTACTTTCAAAAATAAACCTCTTTTAATATATTTCCAATTATATTATTTTTGGCGATGCATCAATACGCTTTCATTATAGCATATTTTTCAGTCTCTTCAAGCACTTATACGTCCTCGATCTGCCAATCAATCGGTTCCATTCCATTTTTTTCAAGGAATGCATTCGCCTGACTAAAATGTCTGCATCCAAAAAATCCCCTATAAGCAGAAAGAGGACTCGGATGCGGAGCTTTCAGGATCAGATGCTTCGGATTGGTAAGCATCGGAATTTTACTCTGCGCAGGACGCCCCCAAAGCATATACACAATCGGACGATTCTGTGCATTGACAGCCTGTATGATAGCATCGGTAAACTGCTCCCAGCCTTTTCCCTGATGAGAATTTGCCTGATGCGCCCGTACCGTAAGAACCGTATTCAGTAAAAGCACTCCCTGATCTGCCCATTTCTTAAGATATCCATTATTCGGAATCGAGCAGCCCAGATCATCATGCAGCTCCTTGTAAATATTCTGCAAGGAAGGTGGGATATCCTTTTGGTCAGGCAATACCGAAAAAGAAAGTCCGTGTGCCTGATGCTCATTGTGGTAGGGATCCTGACCGAGAATCAGTACCTTCACCTGACTAAGAGGCGTAAAATGAAGCGCATTAAAGATATCATCCGCCGGCGGATAGATTACCTGCGTACTGTATTCCTGTTTTACAAACGTAAACAAGTCTCTGTAATACCCTTTATGAAATTCATCATCCAATGCCGGCAGCCAATCGTTTGATATCATCGCCATCGCCTATCACACTCCTTCTTATTATGATAATACGCAGAGAAATCTCGATTCTTCTGCCGTTTCCCGGCATCCTTCAATCAGTCTCTTTTACTATCTGCGGACCGATACTCCACGATCTGCCAGATAGTTTTTCAAAGCCATAATCTCTAATTCTTTATAATGAAACAAAGATGCCGCGAGTGCCGCATCGGCATGTCCTTCCGTCAAAGCTTCATAAAAATGCTCCTCCGTACCTGCGCCTCCGGATGCAATTACCGGGATTGACACATTATCTGCAATCCTACGTGTCAGTTCAATATCATATCCGGCCTTTGTTCCGTCACAATCCATGCTTGTCAAAAGAATCTCTCCCGCGCCAAGCTGATTCGCTTTCATTGCCCACTCAACCGCATCCAGACCGGTATCAATACGACCGCCATTTTTATACACGTTCCAACCGCTTCCATCCTCTCTTCTTCTTGCATCAATGGCCACAACAACGCACTGGCTGCCAAACTTATCTGCAGCATCGCTGATCAGTCGTGGCGTATTGATTGCAGACGAATTAATGGAAATCTTATCCGCCCCCTCACGAAGCAGTGCCTTAAAATCATCCACGGTACGGATTCCTCCGCCCACCGTAAACGGGATAAACACTTTTTCCGCAACCTTGCGTACCATGTCGACAACGGTTCCACGGTTATCACTCGAAGCGGTAATATCAAGAAAAACGACCTCATCCGCCCCGGCTTTATCATATGCAGCCGCAACCTCGACCGGATCCCCCGCATCACGCAGATTGATAAAATTAATCCCTTTTACCACTCTTCCGTTATTAACATCCAGGCATGGGATAATTCTTTTTGTAAACATTATGCCTGACCTCCCAGCTGTGCAAAGTTTTTCAGTATTGCAAGGCCCACATCACCACTCTTTTCCGGATGAAACTGGCATGCAAAAATGTTGTCTTTCTCCACCGATGCATGGATCACCGTGCTGTACTCCGTCGTTGCTTTCACAATCTGCTCATCCTTCGCCTGCAAATAATAAGAATGAACAAAATACACATACGGATGCTCCTCAAGTCCCGCAAAAAGGCGTCCGTCGTTCTGCAGATTCAAAGAATTCCACCCTATATGAGGAATCTTAAGTCCCGGTTGATCCGGAATCCGTCGGATGGATCCGTCAAGAATATGAAGGCCTTCCACTCCCTGACTTTCATCGCTTCCCTCAAACAGAAGCTGCAGTCCAAGACAGATTCCAAGAAACGGAATCCGCTCCTGTGTCACTTCGCGGATTACCTTATCCAGCTCATACTTTTTCAGCTGGCTCATCGCATCCCCGAAGGCGCCAACCCCCGGAAGGATGATTTTGTCCGCCTTCTCAATCTCACGAAAATTTCTCGTAACCATGCATTCCTGCTCCAAATAGTTTAATGCTTTCTCCACACTCTTGAGATTGCCTGCGTTATAGTCAATGATCGCAATCATATGAACTCTCCTATTTTAGTCCTAATGTTTTCAGCTTGGCATGCAGCTGCAAAGTATACTCTTTACGATTCTTGGCGCCATACATTTTTAATGCTTCCTCACCAGTCATATCATAGTCTTCCAAAAGCGACTTAATAATTTTTCCGCCAAGCTGCTCATACTCAACATTGCAATTAGCTTCTTCGGCTTTCTGTTTATTCAAACTGTATCGACCATATGCACAAACCAGATTATCCAACGCGATATCATGGTTACCATTGTTTTCAAACACAAGATAATCCTGATATTTTTCAGAAACAACCGCAAGCACCTGCAACTGCTCATAAAATTCCGAATCTTTTTCGCGGATCTTCAGCCCCTGCAGCTCGGAAAAAGCTTCCACAAACGATCCTTTTCCATATTCTTCTTTGGCCATATTGATATTTGCCTGATATCCAAGAAGATTCACACCAATCATAATAAGTCCAAACAAAGAAGCCACCATAATCACAATTGCGATCACGGGTCCCTTCGGAAGCGGCGGCGTATTGTCCTTCTCCTTAGGCTTCTTGACCTTTGGCGCCTTTTGCTTCTTTGGTTTTGGAGGCTTCGGTTCTTTTTTCTTCTTCTCCTTTTTCTTTTTTTCTTTCTTAGGCTTCTTTTCCTCAAGCTCTCCTGCAGCTTCGAGTTCCTCAAGAATCTTTTTATTCTCATCCGACATCCCCGCCGTCTGATCCGTTATCTCATCAAGAACATCTTTCTTTGCTTCCTCTTCGCCAAAGAAAAGTTTTAAAAGGCGCGCCAAAAATCCGGTTTTTTCACCCGTTCCATCCTTGTCCTTTGCCGATTTCTTATTTCTTTTCTTCTTTTTTTTCTTAGAGTTCTTATCCTCGTCCGGCTCCTCGAGCTTCTGAATTTCCTGTTCCTGTGCATCCATCTGTGCCTGTGCAAAATCACCGATGGAATCGCCCTCCTCAACCGGTCGTTCCTCCTTCGCACTCGACAAGAGATCTCCGAGTTCCGATAAATCATCCGAATCCGAAAGCATATCCATCAGATCACTGTCTCCAAGTCCTGACAGATCCAATTCCGCATTTTCTTCCGTGCGGTTTTCAGTTTCATCCATCGGCGGCTGCAATTCATCAGGAATCGATGTCAGGCTATCGTCAAACGCTCCCACCGCATCATCCATTGACTGTGACAAATCCTCTTCCACCGGCGGCAGCGCACCGGACGATTCTTCTTTTGCTTCATCTTCTCCTGTTCCATCGCCCGGAAGCACTCCTTCAAATTCAGCGTTTTCATCAACAAGCGGCTCGCTTCGATCTTCCTTTGGCTGATCCGCCATATGGTCAATCAGATCATTGATGGTACGGTCCACTTCCTTGTCGTTCTCAGCATCCAGATCCGTATAAGGCGACATCATATCGTCCTTTAAAAGTTCTTCCTCAAACTCTCTTAAAAAGTCCTCTTCATTCTTGGCCGCTATCTGCGCATCACTTTCCGGTTCTCCGAACAGTTCTCTCTCCCACTGTTTCTCCCGGCTCACAGGCTCCTGCTCCGAAGCTTCCGATGCGTCTGTATGACCTCCGTTCACGGAATTTAGTAATTGATCTAGATAATTTTCCGATGCGTTATCTTTCATAAATAGTCTCCAGTAAAATAATATATCGGTTAAAACCGATTAAGGGATGTGATGAAAACACCACATCCCCCTTGCTCCACAAATAATTATTGATTTTTCTTGGCAATCAGTTCATCAATGGCTTCCACAAGGCTTCCGATCTCCGGCTTGGTCAACTGTGCATCCGCACCAAGGGATTCTCCCTTACGACGCATCTCTTCGTTTACAAGCGAAGAGAAAATAACAAGCGGTATATCCTTAAGTTTATCATCACTCTTAACCAGTTTTGTAAGACGATGTCCATCCATCTGCGGCATCTCAATATCCGTAATGATACAATCCACTTTTTCGGTCGGATTTCCCTCTTTCTTAAACTTAGAAAGCTCATCCCAGGCTTCCTGCCCATTCGTTGTCACAATCAGATTTACGTATCCCGCTTTCTTCAGGCAATCCGTAATCAGACTGCTCAGCAAAGCCGAATCTTCGGCAATCAAAATCGTTGCATCGCTTCTTGTGCGCCCCTGAAATTCTTCCATATCATGTACGCGCAGTCCCGTCTCCGGGCTGATGCTGGAAACAATAGACTCGAAATCAAGAATGACAACCAGCTTATCGTTCATCTTGATCACGCCGGTAGAAACGCTTCCATCTTGTCCGTTAATCGTAGAATCCGGCTTGATAATCTCATTCCATGAAACACGATGAATACCAATCACCTGATCCACATGGAACGCAATATTTAATTTATTAAAGTTTGTTATAATGAACAAACCCTTCTGTCCGTCATCTTCAATGCCAAGGCAGTGCTTGAGATTGATAACCGTAATCATCGTATCTCTCGGCATAAAAATGCCCTCTACACTTGGGTGCGCATTTGGCACTGGAGTCACTTTCTGATAGGATAAGATTTCTCTGATCTTAGCCACATTAATGCCGTAATGATTGTCTGCCAGTGTGAACTCTAAGATCTCCAATTCATTTGTTCCTGACTCTAACAGAATATTCGTATCCATATATATCCTCCCCGAATTCTTATATTGGTTTTATTATAACATATTATACTTTGATGAGTGAACTATTTTTGCATATCCACCCGGTAGGTCGTTCCGTCAATCTCTACAAGAAGTGTTTCGGTTGTCATTTCTGCTGCCTGCTCCTTCGACAGTTCAAAAAGCATCACTGCTGTTGCCTTTTTCCCGGGCTTGATCGTTCTTGTCGATGCAGTGAGTTCTTTATTGCTGAACGTCATCTTCTCCGCGATCCTGTTTTTCCCATCAAACACTCCGTAAAACGTATTTTTCATGGAAGAAGTATCATATTTGACTGACTTCTTCCCATTATTTACAATCACAAACTTCAATACAACAAGAGAATTCCCGGGATCTGCATTCACGGAAAAATAACCGCCTTCCTTATATGCATCCTCCACCTTGCAGCCCTTATACGAAACCGTAAGAGCGGCATCACATTCCAAAGCATCCGAAAACGAAATTGCCGGATACTGTAATATATCCGCATCCATCTCATTCGAATCAGCTCCGGTCTGTGCCGGATTCTGATTGGCCGGATCCGTTTTATCTTCTGTGCTTTGTTGCTCACTCTTTGCAGAATCTTCTTCCTGAGGCTTATCACCTGTCATGCCATCTTTCTGGCGAATATTGTGTTTTCCAACCGCGTAAGCCGCATACTGCGTAATCAGCGTTTCCTCATCTTCCGTCAGTTCATACATCGGAGTTCCACAACCACCGATCAGAAGAGCCGTTGCCGACAGTACCGCCAGCAGGCGCATTCCTTTCCTCATATCACAATCTATCCTCTTGTCACTTTTGCCCTATAAAACAGTTTTATGGTATCACAATTTATCAAACAATACAACAATTTTCGAACAATTTAGCGCTGTGTCTCCAGTTCCATCCAAAATTCCACACCATCTTCATGATTTAAGACACCACACCTCTGATGGAAAGAATCCATGATTGCTTTGACAATGGACAATCCGATACCGCTTCCTCCGTATTCTCTGGTTCTCGCCTTGTCCACCTTGTAGAATTTCACCCAGATCTTATCCAGATCCGCCTCCGGAATCGGTTGCCCTGTATTAAACACACTGGTACGAACCAGATGATCGTGAAACGTAAAACGAATTTCGATTCTGCGCTCTCCGTCCGCATGATTCATCGCATTTGTCAAATAATTGGTAATAACTTCCTCTACCTTAAATTCATCCCCCCATACATAGACCGGTCCATCGTGGAAGAAAGAAATATTCACTTTCTTCTGCGCCGCCATAATGGAAGAAGACTGTAAAACCCCATCGATCAGTTCCGTAATATCAAAACGTACCATCTCCACCGTATCATTGCCAAATTCAAGCTGATTCAGCGTCAGAAGCTTTTTGACCATTTTGTTCATTTTATCCGCTTCATCCATGATCACATCACAATAGAAATCCCTGCTCTGTGCATCATCATTTATGCATTCTTTTAAGCCTTCGGAATAACCCTGGATCAAAGCGAGCGGTGTTTTTAATTCATGCGACACATTTGACAAAAACTCCTTGCGCATCTCATCAATCTGTTCCTTCTTTTCAATATCCTGTTGAAGGCTGACATTTGCCGTCTTCAGTTCGCTGATCGTCTCCTCGAGCGTTTCTGACAGTTCATTGACCGACACACCCAGCTCATCAATCTCCCTGCTGACATATCTGGACGGAACATATTTCGCCTCAAAGTCCAGATCCGACATCTTGTGAGAAATCTCTGACAGGGAACGAATCGGACTCGAAATGCTGCGCGATAAAAAGATGATAACAATGATGCTCAACACGATTGCACCGACACTGATCATGGCAAAAAACTGATTGGTAATATGAGCACTCTCACGGATACTTTCCAAGGCAGCTCTCATATACACATAGCCGCCATCGGTGCGTTCTCCGAGCAGCACCAGGTACTCCGTCTGTAACCGCTCATCGATCTGGCGCACCAATGTATAATTTTCGCCCGCATGTAGAATCTGAATTTTACTTCGATCCGCACCATAGACCCAATCGTCCATCTGCATCTGGAAACGCTGCGCATTACTGTATGACGTCCATACAAGTTCCCTCGCATCATTCGTGATCAGCATATTGATATTGTTGTCCGAGCATAAGCGTTCAAACGCAATATCATACGAGCCCGTATCATCGCCCGATCGTTTCAGTTCCTGCGTCACTTTATTAAAGCAGCTTAACAAACCTTTTTCTTTGTTGTAGATATAATATTTTTCCAAAAATGTGTTATTCAAAAACCAGCACACAATGACTGTTCCCAAAACAATTCCGACCATAACCAGAATCAGTTGATGGGACAGCGTTGCTTTTTTCTTATTCATAGATCAGACCTCGAATTTGTAGCCCATTCCCCAGACGGTCTTAATATAATCGCCGTATTCTCCCAGCTTACTCCGGAGCTTCTTTACATGTGTATCAATGGTTCGTGCATCCCCAAAGTAATCATAATTCCATACACTGTTTAAAATCCGTTCTCTTGACAATGCAATCCCCTGATTGTCCAAAAAATAATCCAGCAGTTCAAACTCCTTAAAGCTCAGATCGACCGGTTTTCCATCGATGCGTACTTCATGCGCAGTCTTGTCAAGCATAATCGCTCCGGCTTTCTTGATTTCGGATGCTTCCCCCAGTTTATTCGTTCTTCTTAAGATTGCCTCCACACGGGCAACAAGAATTTTCGGTGAAAAAGGCTTGGAAATATACTCATCCACCCCCAGATCAAAGCCCATCAGTTCATCACTCTCATCGCTTTTGGCAGTCAGCATAATAATCGGGACCTTTGAAGTCTCCCGCACCTCCCGGCACACTTCCCAGCCATTCATCTTCGGCATCATTACATCCAGTATGATAAGCGCAATGGATTTGTCTTTATAAAACAGATCAAGAGCCTCCTCACCGTCCCCGGCTTCAAGGACATCAAAATCCTGTCGAACCAGAAAATCCCGGACAAGCTTTCGCATTCTGCTCTCATCATCCACTACGAGTATTTTTAACTTCTCCATATTATTTTGCCTCCTGTAACTGGCTTTCTCTTTCATCCAACTGCGCTTCGCGCTCATCAAGCTGCTTTTCACGCTCATCCAATGACTTCTGCCAATCCTCATATTTGTCAATGATTGCATTCTCGTAATTCATAATATTTACATTGTCATCACTAAAATATGTAATTGCAAACATTCCGGCAATCACCAATGCAAACACGACTGCAAAAAATGTGCTTACCAGATAAGCACCATGGTAATCACGATTCCTGCGTTTTTTCCGGGCACGAAATTCCCGCGCTTTCCTTCTGTTGCGCCTCGCAGCTTCCTTTTTGATTTCCAGCTCCCGCTTAGGGTCATCTTCCTCAACAAAATCCGGCCGGTACACCGGAATCGGAAGTATGTCTTCATTTTTGATATACGGAATCGTACTTAAATATTCCTGCAACTGCCGCAGAAAATCAAAACCAACCGGAGTCACAAAGACCTCTTTTAAAATCAGGCTGTTGTATAATTGAAGCACAATATCCGGATCATCCATATTCGTCTGGTTTCGAATATAGCGTATTCCCTCTAATTCCTTCTGTGCCACATCGGCCTGCGCCTCGGTTTCAAATTCGTAGTTTCCTACTTTGTACATAATCTCTTCCTTTATTAGTGATGCTCATCTCTTTCTGCTATCTCACCTGACTGATATGCGCCAATCAGTTCTTTTAACTCATCGATGCGGATCATCATACGCTTACCATAATCCGTATCACCGACAAGAATTCTCTTATCCATATATTCAACAGCTTCCTGGTGTGAAACAATATCAAGTTCATCCCGCACCGCCGAATCCGAAAAATCAAATGGCTCATGTGCCGAAAGCGTCAGCCCATAGGAATTATACGTTAATGTATATCCCGCAATGCCGGTTTTTCTACGGTAGGTCTTAGAAAACCCTCCATCAATCAAAATCAGTTTTCCATTACATTTTACCGGGCTTTCCCCCGCCATACGCTCAACCGGCACATGCCCATTGATAATATGGACTCTTCCATCCCTCAAGCCGAATTCATGCAGAATCTTGTCTGCAGTCTCAGTCTTATCCAACAGATGGTAATATGCATTCTTACTCTCATGGTGCATCTTTTTGTCAGCCAGAAAATACCTCTCAAACGTAGCCATCTTACTGCGCCCGTAAAGAGGCGAGTTCGGAGCCGTCCAGATATACCACATCATATCCTGCCCTTTTTCCCGCTCCTGCTTATCAAGCGAAAAAAAGGCTTTACGCACATATGATTCCAGCACATCATATAATGCCTTTCCACTGTACTCCTTGCCAAAAACATTCACCTTGGCAAAAGATCCATCCTCATCCATCGGCACGCATCCGTGATACAGCAGATTGCCATTATAAATCTTATACAGGCTTCCACGTTTTAACATAAGACGCACATGCCGCTGCAGCTTCTCGCAATGAATAAACGATGTGCGGAGTCTCATCATAACCTCCGTCTCCTCCGGCGTCAGTTCATACGGATGATCTGGATCAACCGTCGGAAAATTCGTATCCAGCATCGGATACTTCACTCCATCGATTTCAACCGTCTTGTTCTCATAATCAATGCGATGTAACAGGCAACGGTTCTCCATGCCAAATTGCGGCCACTTATGAATCAGCTGTCCTTCCAGCTTAAATCGGATGATTGCGATTGCCTTATGCATTTTGCGGTTCATCTCCGTCTCTTTCTGGGAGCGTTCTTCCTCTGTGGAGTTTTTCAGCACAAACTGTTCACACGGATCGTCCCTGTACGCATCCATCGCAAACGTTGCAAGCGGAACCATATTGATTCCGTATCCGTCCTCGATCAAGTCCAAATTGCCATAACGGATGCTGGTTCGAATCACCGACGCAATACATGCAAGCTGACCTGTCGCAGCCCCCATCCAGACCATGTCATGATTCCCCCACTGAATATCAAACGAATGGTACTTTTCCAGCCGGTCCATAATCAGATCCGGTGATGGGCCTCTGTCATATACATCGCCCAAAATATGCAGATGATCAATGACAAGCCGCTGGATCAGTTCCGCCAAAGCGACAATGAAATTGTCGGTCTGCCCGAGTTCCACGATGGTATTGACAATCGCTTCATAATAAGCCTCTTTATTGAGCACTTCCTGCTTCTCCGTGATCAGTTCCTCAATCACATAGGCATAATCTTCCGGCAAAGCCTTACGCACCTTCGATCTGGTGTATTTGGATGAAACCGTTTTGCAGACTTCAATCAAACGGTACAGCGTAATCTTATACCAGTTCTCCATATCCTCTTCCTGCTGCTTCACGAGTTCTATCTTCTTCTGCGGGTAATAGATCAGCGTTGCAAGGGACATCTTATCTGCGGTACTTAAGGTATGCCCGAATACATCATCGATTTTTTTTCTTACTGCACCCGAACCGTTACGGAGCACATGGGAAAAAGCCCGGTATTCACCATGAATGTCCGACAAAAAATGTTCTGTTCCTTTCGGCAGATACAAAATGGATTGCAAATTTATAATTTCCGTCGATGCACGTCCGATCGTCGGATATAATTCAGCCAGCTGTTCTAAATAATGTAAACGTTCTCTTTCCACACCGATACCTCTTCGTCTAAGATGTTTATTTGGTTTTATTTTATCATACATTGCTGCTTTTGGAAGTAAAACATCAATAAAAAAAATAAGAAAAAAGAAAAAACCGGAGCACCAAATCTCCGATCTTTTCCTGACTGAATTTGACTATTATTTTTTACTTTTTTAGTATAATTGTTTTTCTCTGTTCAAATCGAGTCCATTTTGTTTGTAATTTTCAGGGAGGATTTGTCGTCTGTAGCCCACTTTTGAACCATTTTTGGAAAAATATATTGTCTATGAGGCTAATGTCTTTTAAAATAAAATCAAGGGGATCCATTTTTTCGGAGGAGCTTTATGACAAGAGAACAATTGATTGAAAATTTTGCGGAAAGTGTGGAACGGGAACGCATGATTTTAGGTTACTCCCAGGCACAGATGGCACAGGCGCTTGATATGTCGCTTTCCACCTACAAACGCATCATCAATGTAGAAACAACAAAATTGGATTTCTATACATTTTATCAGATGTACCAATTAACCGGCAAATTCGCATTCGAGCTTTGTAAATATGAAGATTCACTCTCGGATACTGTCGCATCCATGCGGCGTCTGAGCAGGCCACAGCTTCGCACCATCAATGCTTTCATTGACTTTGAGACACAATTTGCAGACAGCATCGCAGACAGTCAGGACCAACAGGATTATACGACACTGATCATTCCAAGCGGCTGTATGCACGATGGCATGATCTACGATTCCTGCTCTTTAGGCAAAGTCAATGTTGCCTCCTATCGCAGACGTTTTCATGACAAAATCGATTGTGCAATCCTCATCACAACCAATCACTTAAATCCAACCTACAATGTCAATGACATCCTTCTGATTGACCGCAGTCCGATTCAGGATGGAGATACCGGCGTCTTCCTTCATAAGGAGAGCGGACTCGCTTATATCCGCCGCTTCCACCTGGGGCATCCATGCCGTCTTGAACCGATTGGTTCATACGGGCGCACGCTCTATGTCGACGAAAGCAAGGCCTCTGAAACAGCCAAATGGATCAAATTCGGGCGTGTTCTGAGCAAGATTCGATCCGATGTCATCTACGACCAACCTGCAAATTAACATTCCATCTGTTTCAAATTTTAATGATATGAAAAAACAGCAATTTAATAGGCGCCATCTGAAGTACGAATCTTCCGATGACGCCTAAATCTGTTCAGTTTCCAATGGACTGATCCTTTCTTTTGTAATTCTCTTCTTTGTCTTCTGTACGTTTACCTCGAATGACTTTTTGGATTGATTCCGTATCCGATGAATATTCCATCCGAAATTCTTATCCGTTTTCTTTTATCTTGTCACTGGTTTCATGAATTCAAATCCGATACTATGGTTGCTTCTTGCCTTTGCTTATGTTCCCTTTGGACTGTACCTCCTTTTTTAAATTTCACCCTGCGACTCTTGTCGTTCTTCTTGGTGATCTTGTTTTGTTCTCTCTTCTTTTGTTGTATTTAATATATCATGCAATTCCGTATATGTCAACATGTTTTTTAACTTTTTTCACATTTTTATTTTTCTGTCTATAAATTGTTAATATATTGTATATTTTTCTGATAATTCATACATAATCTACATTATCCCAACGCCACATCAAGAATCATCATCAACGTAAATCCAAAGGCAAAGCATATGGTTCCGATATCGGAATGTTCTCCCTGCGACATCTCCGGAATCAGTTCCTCCACCACCACATAGAGCATCGCGCCTGCTGCAAAGCTCAAAAGATACGGCAGCACCGGCACAAGAAGCCCCGCAGCAAGAATTGTAAGCACCGCCCCGATCGGTTCCACGATACCGGAAAGGAAGCCTCCCATAAACGCTTTTGATTTCTTTGCACCTTCTGCCCGAAGCGGCAGTGAAATGATTGCGCCCTCCGGGAAATTCTGGATGGCGATGCCAAGAGATAATGCAAGTGCTCCCATCGCTGTAATTTTGGATTCCCCGGACAAATATCCGGCATAAACCACACCGACCGCCATACCTTCCGGAATATTATGTAAAGTAACGGCAAGTA
The DNA here is from genome assembly GCA_934316545.1 of uncultured Agathobacter sp. Taxonomy (GTDB): domain Bacteria; phylum Bacillota; class Clostridia; order Lachnospirales; family Lachnospiraceae; genus Roseburia. The sequence goes on from CAKRDT010000013.1 coordinate 22,589, forward strand.
CCATCATCGTCATCCTCTCAAGATGGCTTTTCGGTCCTTCGGCCTTCTCACTGTGCTGGTGCAGATGCGGGATTACGTGGTCAAGCAGTAACAGGAACAGAATGCCGATCCAGAATCCCACGGTCGCCGGCACAAATGACCATTTTCCCAAGTTCTCAGACTGATCGATTGCCGGAATCAAAAGGCTCCATATCGATGCTGCCACCATCACGCCTGCCGCAAATCCGGTCAAGGCGCGCTGCACCTGATCACCTAACGAATTTTTCATAAAAAAGACGCACGCTGCGCCGAGTGTTGTTCCCATGAAGGGAATTAAAATTCCCCAGAACAGATTCATACTCATAAGCTGCTCCTTTCCGCTGCAGATATTGCATTTGTATTTTTCTTTATGGTTAGTATATGCTAACCATTTTCAAAACGCTACCCCCATTTTCCTATCATTAAAAAATCCGCTTAAGCAAACTTTGTCTTTGTGTCAAAGCTGCTGAAGCGGACTTCTATTTACCTATGATCAATTGATTAAGCTTCGATTGCTTTCTTGATGGCAGCGAGCAACTCATCGTAAGTCTCGTACGCCGGGATATTCGGATACTCAGCCTTGATCGCATCGGTACTCTTGAAGAGGAATCCTGCCTTACTTGCCTGGATCATTCCGAGGTCATTGTGGCTGTCTCCGCTTGCGATCGTATCATATCCGATCGACTGTAACGCTTTCACAGTCGTGTACTTCGACTTCTCACAGCGCATCTTAAATCCTGTAATTTCTCCGTCATCAGAAACCTCAAGTGTGTTACAAAAGATTGTCGGATAGCCAAGCTTCTTCATCAGAGGTCCTGCAAACTGTGAGAATGTATCACTGATAATGATCACCTGTGTCATCGCACGAAGCTCGTCTAAGAACTCCTTGGCGCCCGGGATCGGATCAATCTTTGCAATCGTATCCTGAATCTCCTTAAGTCCAAGTCCGTGCTCCTTTAAGATACCGATACGGTACTTCATCAGCTTATCATAATCCGGCTCATCTCTGGTTGTACGCTTCAACTCCGGAATTTTCGTCTCCTCTGCGAATGCGATCCAGATCTCCGGTACTAATACACCTTCCAAATCTAAACAAACGATTTCCATATTATCCTCCGTTCTTACTGTTGCACGCTTCCATTTTCATGCAATCAGCCTGTATTTTTATTCATCAGAAATTATTATAAACATAAAAAGCATAGATTGCAATTTCTTTCTACACGTTTCTCGTATATCTGCAACGCGGGAATCCGCTGCAGCCCCAGAATTCCCCATATCTGCCGCTTCGCTTCTTCAGTGGCAGCCCGCATTCCGGACAAAGAATTTCCTTCTCGTTTGTTGCCGGCACACTTGTTTTCTCTTTTGCCAGCCGCTCAAACACCTGCTGGTTCATTTTGCAGTCATTCAGTGCACGATGCGCACCTTCCGTAGGAATTCCGTATACTTCTGCAAGATCTCCCAGCCGATAATGCTTTCGGCCCGGCAGGCAAAGGCGCGCAAACTTTAACGTATCGACAAAATCATTGGTCAGCGTCTGCGCAAAATACCGTTCACAGTCCCGGTACAAAAACTTCATATCAAAACTGTTAATATTATGTCCGACCAGGACATCGTCTCTGATAAAATCCAGAAATTCTTCCAGCACTACCGAAAATACAGGTGCGCCGGCTACCATTTCATCGGTAATGTGATTGACCGCACTCGCTGCATACGGAATCGGCCGCATCGGGTTCACCAGCTCGTCAAATTCATCCACGATCACACCGTCCCTGACCTTAAGCGCCGATATCTCGATCACCTCGTCATAGTTACACGAGATGCCGGTCGTCTCAAGATCGTACAACACATAATTGGGTACATATTGATTTAATAATTTTCCTCGTTTGTTTCCTAACATGATTCTTTCGCTTACCATTTCTTTTTTTCACATTTTAGCATATTAGAAATACTAAAAGCAAAAGAAAATCCGGTGTCCTCAACGTTTTCTTCCGAAACCGCATAAACACCGGATTTTCTTAATTAGTGGAGCAGACGCATGAAAAGGCGAACTCCGTCCGCAGGCGTCTGCGTGCTTCATAAGGATTCCTCCCACCTTCGGTGGGTCCCTCCTTATGAAAATTAGTGGACTAGACGGGAGTCGAACCCGTGTCCGAAGCACAATCCCCTGTCCTTCTACGAGTGTAGTTTGTTGTTTAACATTCCCTCTGCCGATCGAAAACAAACATCCTTCCGGTTTTAGTAGCTTCATAATACGCCCGCATGCGCAAAGCTTTGCATGTGTCGTTTCTCACATAGTCGAAGCCTGGGTCCTAAAGTGTGAGTGCTCTAGGTCAGACTGCTGCAACTAGGCAGCGTATGCTAAATTATCTTCAGCGTTTAATTTTAATTTGGCCATTTGACGCATCGCCATACGACTCGCTTCTCCAGCTTCACGTACCCCGTCGAAACCATTACTAGCCCCTGCAATGTTTTTGCGAAGCAAAAATATTGCTTCGCATCAAGTTTTCGCGTAGCGAAAGATTGACTGCGTACCTCCTACATTTTATCCGCGGGTACGTGAAGCTGCGCTTCACGGTCTCCGCTTCGCTCCGGTCCGCCCAAAGCCAAGGTCCACCGGACCTTGTGGGCCCCGTCGAAACCATTACTAACCCAGATTCCTTACTTTAAAGTCTCTCTCAGCCTCCCGCTTCTGATCCTTCTTGGCTATGTCCTGACGCTTATCATACAGCTTCTTTCCTTTTGCCAAGGCGACCTGAACCTTCACGAGACTTCCCTTGAAATAGACTTCCACCGGAACGATGGTGTAACCCTTCTGTGCAATCTTGCCCAGCATCTTCTGGATTTCCTTCTTGTGCATCAGAAGCTTGCGTGGACGAAGGGGATCCTTGTTAAAAATATTTCCCTTCTCATACGGGCTGATATGCATACCATACAGGATCACCTCTCCATTCTCAATATGGATGAACGATTCCTTGATACTGCATTTGCCCATGCGCATGGATTTCACTTCCGTACCTGCCAAGGCGATACCGGCTTCGAAAGTCTCTTCGAGAAAATAATCGTGATAAACTTTCTTGTTGTTGGCTATTAACTTCTTGGCTTCCTTCGCCATCCCGGTATCCTCCTTTCCGGTTTCATACACAATCTGTACCATATAGAATATATGATTTTTTCCAAAAAATCAACACACAAATGGAAATAATTATCCGTGCGGAAAATCCGACAAAATCCTTTATTTTTCGTCGTCCTCCCCGGCAAGAACAAAGTCGATTGTCCGCATGATCCGATCGCAGTGTTCAATGCGAATCTTCACTTTCTGTCCCAATTTAAATCTGCGGTTCGTTGCCTCTCCGACCAGTTCGTAGGTATCCTCGTAATACTGATAGAAATCATCGGTCAGATCCGTCACGCGGACAAGTCCTTCCACCGTATTCTCCAACTCCACAAAGAAGCCCCACTCTGTCACACCGGAGATCACACCCTCGAACTCCTCGCCGATGTGCTGCTCCATATACTGTACCTTCTTGAGTTTGATCGTCTCGCGTTCCGCCTCATCCGCACGGCGCTCCATCTCGCTCGAATGTTTCGCCACTTCCGGCAGAATATGCTCATAATGGTCGATCTGCTTCTCATTCAGCCTGCCGCGCAGACTCTCCTTGATAATGCGGTGGATCTGCAGATCCGGATACCGTCGGATCGGTGATGTAAAGTGACAATAGCAATCGGCTGCCAGACCAAAGTGCCCAGTATTGTCAACCGTATACCGCGCCTGCTTCATGGAACGAAGCGTCAGCCGGCTGATGAGTGCCTCCTCCTGCGTTCCTTCAATCTTCTGCAGAAGTTTCTGCAACTCCTTCGGATGTACTTCATCCGCACCGGTATGGAGCGAATAACCAAAGTTATTGATAAACGTGGAAAGCTTCTGGATCTTCTCCGTGTCCGGATTTTCATGCGTTCGATACACGAACGGAAGCTCCCGCCAATAAAAATCCGAAGCAACCGTCTCATTTGCGGCAAGCATAAAATCCTCGATGATCTTCGTTGCCACGTTGCGGTCATAGGGGCGGATATCGATCGGATTGCCCTCCGGGTCAAGGATCACCTTCGTCTCCGGGAAGTCAAAGTCGATCGAACCGCGCTTCATACGCTTTTTCCGTAAAATGCCGGCTAACTTCTCCATCCGCACAAACATCGGCACGAGCGCCTCATACTCCTTAAGCAGCGCCTTCTGCTGCACGCAAAGCTTCTCCTTTTCCGCATTTTCAGCCGATGCTTCCGATGGATTTTCCACAGGCTTCTCCGTCAGCCCGTGATACGCCTCCAGAATATTCTTCACCTGCGTATAACTCATCCTGCGGTCCACACAGATCACCGTCTCCGCAATCGTGTGATCAATGACCTCGCCCTTCGGGTTGATCGTCATAATGCAACTAAGTGCCAGACGGTTCTCCCCCTGATTTAAAGAACAGATTCCGTTGGACAAAGCATGCGGCAGCATCGGGATCACACGATCCACCAGATAAACGGAAGTACCGCGTTTTAATGCTTCTACATCTAACGCACTGTGCTCCTGCACATAATTTGACACATCCGCGATATGCACACCGAGGATATAATTGTCACCGTCCATGGTGACCGATACCGCATCGTCGAGATCCTTTGCATCTTCGCCGTCGATCGTTACCATCTGCCAGTCGCGCAGATCCATGCGCCCCGCCATATCCGCATCCGATACCGGCTTTGCCACATTCTCGACCTGCTTGAACACTTTCTCATCAAACTCAACAGGAAGTCCATACGCACGGACAAGCGAGAGGATGTCTACGCCCGGATCATTGATATGTCCCAGGATTTCGATAACCTTGCCTTCCGGCTTCTTGTCTTTCTTCCCGTAGCTCGTCACTTCAACGACCACCTTGTGTCCGCTGACCGCTCCCTTTGAGCGCTCCTGCGGAATAAAGACATCCGAACCGAACTTGGGATTATCCGGCACCGCAAATCCAAATGTCTTACTCTGTTCGTAAGTACACACCACCTGCTTCATGCCGCGCTCAAGGATCTTAACAACCGTACCTTCTCTTCGTCTGCCACTCGTCACCGGAGAGACCGTGATCTCAACCGTATCCATGTGCATCGCACCGTTCGTCTGCGACTCCGGAATAAAGATATCTTCCGTTTCCCCTTCCACCGACACGAAACCGAATCCTTTCGGATGCGCTGTAAAAGTTCCGATCATCTTCTTAGCTTCGGACTTACTGTATTTGCCACGCTTCGAGCATTCGATCCTTCCTTCCGCCATCAGTTCCGCAAGAATTGCTTCCAGTTCCGGACGCTGCTCCTTCTTGACGCCGAGCACGATCGCCAGCTCCTTGATCTTCATCGGAACATACATGTTATCGCACATGAAATCATAGATCATTTTCTTTCTCTGTTCATATTTTGCATTCGACATACTTCTCCCCTCCTCTCTTGTCCTTCTGAAAAATAAAGTGTGCGCTCGTCACGCGCGAGCGGTATGCTCAGCATAAACTTCATCTCCGCGGGCTGCGCATCCCCGCAGAGTGTTTTGATTCATAGGAAGGAATTTCCTATGAATTAAAAAAGCTGCCGATCCTCATCGACAGCTTCATCTTAATCTTACCAAATACCTAAATTCAGCACCATTGCAAGTACAAGGAACAGGATGACTGCTACTCTTGTAAGCTTCACAAGCATTCCTTCCATAGAACGTCCCTTATTCTTACCCCAATAAGTCTCTGCTGCTCCGGCAATTGCACCAAGTCCTGCGGACTTACCTTCCTGCATTAAGATAACTACTGTAATGATCACACTCAGTAAAATAAATACTACAGTTAAAATCGTATTTAAAACGGTCACGATTTCCACCTCCTAAATTCTAAACTCACGACTAATCGAGTATAGCATATCCGCGGCACCATTTCAACTTCTTTTTACTTTTTTTATAAGATTCATTGTAAGATTCGATCAATTCGAAAGGGAAAGCGAAATTTAAAGTTCCTCAAAGATTCTCAATAACTGATTATATTTGGCTGTCCGCTCGCCTCTGCATGGCGCGCCGGTCTTGATCCAGCCTGCATTGACTGCGACTGCAAGATCGGCGATAAACGAATCCTCTGTCTCACCGGAACGGTGCGAAATGACAGCCTTGTAGCCGCTTTTTTGTGCCAGCTCAATTGCATCCATCGCCTCCGTCAACGTTCCGATCTGATTCACTTTAACCAATACCGCATTTGCCACGCCAAGATCCAGTCCACAGTGGATGCGCTTCACATTCGTCACAAACAGATCATCCCCGACAAGCAAAACTTCCGATCCAAGTCGCTTCGTCATCTCCTGCCATCCATCCCAATCATTTTCATCCAATCCGTCTTCGATTGAGATCAGAGGAAATTCCTGTATCAGTTCCTCATAGAGTGCAATCATCTCCTGTGCACTTCTTGTAACCTCACCTGTATTCCCTGCCTGTTGCCGTTTCGATGCTTCCGCCGAATCCGGTATCTTCGCCGCTTCTGCCTTTTTTTGCATATTTAAAACTTCTTTTGCTCTTGTCTCGCCCGGGAAATGATACATACCATCCTCATCACTGTATAATTCAGATGCTGCTGCATCCATCGCAAAAGCGATATCACTGCCCACCATATACCCTGCCTTCTCTACCGCACGCGACAAGTAAGAGAATACTTCTTTTGCATTTGCAAAATCCGGCGCAAAACCACCTTCATCACCGATTGCTGTCAACATACCATCCTCATGCAGAATCTGCCTGAGAAAATGATAGACCTCCGCCCCCATGCGAAGTGCCTGCGAAAAAGAATCCGCTCCGACCGGAACAATCATAAATTCCTGAAAATCAAGTGAATTCTTTGCATGTACACCACCATTGATCACATTCATCGTTGGCATCGGCCATCGTTTCGCATTTGTTCCTCCCAGATAACGGTAAAGCGGTTCATTCATCGCATTTGCTGCGCATCTTGCGCAGGCAAGTGACACTCCAAGCAAAGCATTCGCGCCAAGATTCCCCTTATTGTCGGTTCCATCCAATTCCACCAGTTTCCGATCAATACGTACCTGGTCAAGAACATTCATCCCAATCAGTTCCTGCTGGATCCGATTATTAATATGCTCCACGACGTTCCGCACGCCAAGCCCGAAATACTCTTTCTCTCCGTCCCGAAGCTCAATCGCCTCGAATCTTCCGGTACTTGCGCCGGACGGCACGGATTCACGTCCTGTATACTTGATCCCATTATCTTCACGCTGCGCAGTCACTTCCACCTCAACCGTAGGATTTCCTCTCGAATCTAAAATTTGTCTCCCGTGAACTTCAAGAATGATAACTTTTAATGACATAAAAAGCCTCCCTTTTTGCTAGTAACATAACCAAGGGAGGCTCATTTTATACATTTTTATTTCATCATCCAAAGTTCCAGCGCTTATGCTCATGCGATTACGCACTGCCCGCGTTTTCCCATCGCCTGATTCTACACGTTAATCTCCGCTTTCACACCAAGTTCCTCTTTATTTGCATCAAGAATTGGGCGAACCACATCGCGAAGGAATACCTCAACCTGACGAGGCGCACGACCAACATACAGCTCAGGCTTTAAATTAGCCTCAATCTGTTCCTTCGTCAGACCAAACGCCGGATCCGCTGCGATAAGGTCAACCAGATTGTTATCCTTACCTTCTTCCTTTACGGTCTTGCCGGCTTCCATGGAAAGCTGACGGATCTTCTCATGAAGTTCCTGACGATTTCCACCCTGTTTTACGGCATCCATCATAATGTTCTCTGTTGCCATAAACGGAATCTCTGCCATAAAGTGCTTGTAGATTACCTTCGGGTATACAACGAGTCCGTCTACAACATTTAAGCACAGATCAAGAATTCCGTCGATTGCAAGAAATCCTTCCGGTACCGATAATCTCTTGTTTGCGGAGTCATCAAGGGTTCTCTCAAACCACTGTGTAGCCGATGTGATTGCCGGGTTTAAAGCATCAACCATCACGTAGCGTGACAGGGAAGCGATACGCTCACTTCTCATTGGATTACGTTTGTAAGCCATAGCGGAAGATCCGATCTGGTTCTTCTCAAAAGGCTCCTCCACTTCCTTCAGATGCTGAAGAAGGCGGATATCATTTGACATCTTGTGCGCACTGGCGGCAATGCCTGCCAAAACATTTAATACTCTTGTATCGACTTTTCTGGAGTAAGTCTGTCCAGATACCGGATAACATGCCTTGAATCCCATCTTCTCAGCAATCATCGGATCAATCTTATCGATGGTCTCCTGATCTCCGTCAAAAAGCTCTAAGAAGCTGGCCTGTGTTCCGGTTGTTCCCTTAGAACCGAGAAGCTTAAGTGTACTCTGTACATACTCCAGATCCTCCAGATCCATCAGGAATTCCTGTGTCCAAAGCGTTGCTCTCTTACCAACGGTTGTCGGCTGTGCCGGCTGGAAATGAGTGAAAGCAAGTGTCGGCTGATCCTTGTACTTTTCTGCGAAATTGGCAAGCTCAGCGATCACGCTGACAAGTTTCTTATGAACAAGCTTTAAGGCCTCATTCATCACGATAATATCAGTATTGTCGCCAACGTAACAGGAAGTTGCTCCAAGATGGATGATTCCGGCCGCCTTCGGGCACTGCTGGCCATATGCATATACGTGGCTCATGACATCGTGGCGGACCAGCTTCTCACGCTCCTTGGCAACATCGTAATTGATATCATCAACATGCGCTTTCAGCTCATCAATCTGCTCCTGTGTGATGACCGGCTTACCATTCTCGGATAAGCCAAGCTCCATCTCAGTCTCAGCCAATGCGATCCAAAGTTTTCTCCATGTAGAAAACTTCATATCCTGTGAGAAAATGTACTGCATCTCCTTGCTCGCATAACGCTCGGAAAGCGGACTTGTATATCTATCTGTACTCATTGCGTTCTCCTTTACCATTGTCCGTTTTGCTGAAAACACTCCCGCATATTCAGGATCAAACGGCTCTCTATTTGATTATTCTATGCACCATATGATCTACCGTAATGTGCATCGCAGTTATCACAATTTTATGAGCGGCTCATCTTTCGTTCCAGGTCAATCTCCTTGTCGTAATATTCACCGCGGATATCTCCTTTCGGCGGTTCCATCGGGTACTCTCCTGTAAAGCATCCCTTACAGATCGGCAGTCCCTCAACCATCTCGGAGAGACGGTCAATTCCAAGATATCCAAGAGAATCCGCACCGATGATCTTGCGGATATCCTCAATAGAACGATTGTAGGCGATCAGCTGCTCTCTTGCCGGAATATCGGTTCCGAAGTAACAAGGCCACAGGAATGGCGGCGAACTGATCCTTACATGTACCTCTGTTGCACCCGCATTTCGCAACATACGAACGATACGATCCGATGTGGTTCCACGAACGATCGAATCATCGATCATGATCACGCGTTTGCCGGCAACTGCCTCGCGAAGCACATTCAGCTTCACCTGTACGCTCGACTCCCTGCTGCTCTGCTTCGGCTTAATAAACGTTCTTCCAACGTACCCATTCTTGACGAAAGCAGTACCGTACGGGATGCCGGACTCAAGCGAATATCCGAGCGCTGCTGCATTACCGGATTCCGGTACCCCCGTCACGAGATCCGCCTCAACCGGTGAATCCTGTGCAAGGAAGCGTCCCGCCTGTATCCGGCTTGCGTATACGCTTTTCCCATCAATGTGGCTGTCCGGTCTTGCAAAATAAATATATTCAAAGATGCATCGCGCTTCTTTTTCCTTCGGAAGCGCCATCGTCAGATCCGACTCGATACCTTTGTCCTTTGTAATGGTTACGACCTCACCCGGACGCACATCACGTACAAACTCCGCTCCGATCGTATCCAGAGCACAAGTCTCGGAGGTCACGATGTATGCATTGTCCCGCTTACCGATACAAAGAGGCTTAAATCCGAACGGATCTCTGGCAGCGATCAGCTTACGCGGACTTGATACAACTAAGGCATAAGCGCCTTTTAACTTCTCACATGCTCTGCGCACGGCTTCCTCCGCAGTGGCAGATTTCAAACGCTCACGCGCGATATGGTAAGCGATCACCTCAGAGTCGATCGTTGTCTGGAAGATGGCACCTGTGTACTCAAGATCATGTCTTAATTCATTCGCATTGATCAGATTACCATTGTGCGCCAATGCCAAAGTACCTTTCACATAGTTGAGTACCAGTGGCTGCGCGTTCTCTCTGGTCGAGGATCCGGCTGTGGAATAACGCACATGTCCAACACCGATATCCCCTTTCAGTTCCTCTAACTGATCCGGTGTAAACACTTCATTAACCAGACCCATCCCCTTATAGGAGATTACTTTTCCCTTCGGTCCGTTCGTGTCACTGACTGCGATACCGCAGCTCTCCTGACCACGATGCTGCAACGCAAACAATCCGTAATAGATGGAAGATGCCACATCGTTGCCATCAAAGTCGTACATTCCGAAGACACCACACTCTTCGTGCAAAACATCTTCGTCATATGTGCTGTCAAAACATTTATTCTGATTCATTCTAAATCTCCAACTGTAGGTTTATCTTGTAAAAGGCTTTCCGGTCAAAAGCTCATAAGCTTCCTTGTACTTATCAACTGTCTTTGTCACTACTTCTTCCGGAAGCAGGAAATCATTGTCCGGATTTGCCTTCAGCCAGTCTCTTACATACTGCTTGTCAAAAGAAGGCTGTCCCTGTCCCGGCTTGTATCCCTCAAGTGGCCAGAATCTTGAACTGTCCGGTGTCAGCATCTCATCTCCGAGAACAACCTTGCCATTCTCATCGAGACCAAACTCAAACTTCGTATCTGCGATAATGATGCCTTTGCTTAATGCATACTCCGCACACTTCTTATATAATGCGATCGTACAATCCTTGATCTGTGTTGCATAATCCAATCCTTTTCCCGGATAGATTTTTTCAAGGACTTCTACCGACTGCTCAAAGGAAATGTTCTCATCATGATCACCAAGATCAGCCTTTGTACTCGGTGTGTAGATCGGCTCAGGCAGCTTGTCAGACTCAACAAGTCCTTCCGGAAGCTTGATGCCGCAGACCGTTCCATTCTCCTTGTAACTTGCCCAGCCGCTTCCTGTAATGTATCCACGAACGATACACTCGATTGGAAGCATCTCAAGCTTCTTGCACATCATACTGTTTCCGTCAAAACGCTCCTGCTGGAAGAACTCCGGCATATCTTTTACATCAACAGAAAGCATATGGTTTGGAACCACATCCTTAGTGAAATCAAACCAGAACTTGGACATCTGGGTGAGAATCGCCCCCTTGTCTGTAATCTTGTTCTTCAAGATATTGTCAAATGCTGAAATACGGTCAGTTGCAACGATAATCAGACTCTCTCCGTTATCATATACTTCTCTTACTTTACCCTCTTTGAACGGTTTAAATTCCTGCATGTTCTTATGTCCTCCATCCTATGCTTTCGAATTATTTTTGTTGTCAGCGTCAAAAGTCTCTTTGACTAACTATCAAAATTATAATACAGCGGCTTTTGGAAAGTCAATGAATTTGGCTTAGGCAATGCACCTTGCCGGCATAGAAAAAAAGTCATTATTTATTAGTGTTTTTGTGTATATTTTATCTATCATTAGATATGCTTATATATCCATGTCAGTCTGCTTATACAGTGCATCAAATTCGGGGTTGGCGTGATCAGATAGAGGTTCAAAAACGGACGATACCGGATTCATAAGATAAGATTCGAAAATTAGCAGTAAATGTTCAATAGCTGACGGACTTTGAACGATACCGACTTTCTCTCAGCTTTTTCTGCGAGATAACTCCTGCAACGATTTTGGATAGTTTTTCATCACATGAAACAATCATGCAATTATCCGAAACAATGGAACGCAGGAGCAGTCGCAGAAAAGATCTTCGATAAAGTGTATCGTCCAAAATCCTGTTGGTTGAATACGTTTGCTGCTAATTTTCTTTTTTATTCTTTGAATCCGATATCTATTTATTTAAGAAATGCTTATCTGATGCACGCCAAAAATTTGCTACATAGTAAGGGGAAAATAATCGGATAAAAATTGAAACTTAAAAATGGATAATCATTTACACACGCCAAAATTTGCTGCATAGTAGATAATAAAAATTGACGCGCGGTGTTATTTTACAAGTAAATGTAAGATTTCGCCGCGCGTGATTTATTTTATGTGTAGCGTTAGCGAACAAGCGGAATAAGGATGGAGGTGTCCCGACAGGCGGGACAAAATAGGGAAAAATTGATTCTATTTCCAATTTTTTCTGCCGGTCATATGATTTCAGATCTTCTTCTTGAACAGATTTCCACTTTTCTCTCAGGGTCATTTGGTCGTGGGCGCAGTGAAAAGAAATATTACATAGTGCCCCACTTGACAAAATTTGTAAGAGGGTGCCCCATATGCCGGGATATTTTGAAACTGATTTTCTGAATAGAGAAGTCTGTTTACTTGTCTACATTCTTAACGTGATGTAAAAACTGAATATTTGCAAATTCATACCATTTTATTGTCAAATCCTATTCTGTCTATACAATCAGCGTGAAGTAAAACGCTAAAATACTTAAAAACATACCATTTTGAAAGAAAAAGTGATTCTGCCTATAACTGTAGCGTGAAGTAAATATGCTAACATGCTGGAAAACATCCCATTTATGTAGAAAAAGTGGATTTGCCTATCATTATAGCGTGATGTATCTGCCAAAAAATAACTAAAACATCACAACAAATTACACTCCTTGTTCAAAATACAACTGAGGTAGAAAAATTTGTATGAAACAAATCACGCGCGGCGAAATATTACATTTACTTGTAAAATAACACCGCGCGTCAATTATTTTATTCATAAAGTCAATCAGTCTGATTAAATATGACCAACCTTTTCATGCTACAGGCATCGGAGCCATACTTATTTTTGCAGGACAAATTTGCAACTGCTTCACCGTTCCATGACCTATGGTTAATTGCGCCTATCTCAGCCAACTATCCAAAATCGCTGGTGAAGTTGATTTGCAAATTTTCCTGAACAAAATAATCGTATGGTCTGATGCCGTAAAGATTTAATGGAAAAAGGTTATTGAAATCGTTCAAAGTCCGTAAGTTTACGAATAACTACTGCTAATTTTCAAATCTAATCTTATGAATCCGGTATCGTCCGTTTTAGAAAACCCATCTGATCACGGCAAACCCGGATTTGCCTGCAATTACTCGACGAGAAGTGACTTTCCTGTCATCTCAGCCGGCTGCTTGAGTCCCATGATCTGCAGTAATGTCGGAGCAATATCTGCAAGACATCCGCCCTCACGAAGCTTGTACTTCGGATCAGCATTCACAAGGATAAATGGAACCGGGTTGGTTGTATGAGCGGTATGAGGCTTTCCTGTCTCATAATCGATCATCTGCTCTGCGTTACCATGGTCAGCACAGATGAAGAGAACACCGTCAACATCCTTGATGACCTGTACCGCATCACCTACGAGGCTGTCCACACGCTCCACAGCCTTAACCGCTGCTGGGATTACACCGGTATGACCAACCATGTCCGGATTTGCAAAGTTAATTACGATCACATCATACTTATCAGACTTGATTGCCTCAACGAGATCCATTCCGACTTCCGGAGCACTCATCTCAGGCTTTAAGTCATAAGTTGCAACCTCCTTCGGAGAATTAACAAGCAGACGGGCCTCATCTACGTTTGGCTCCTCAACACCGCCATTGAAGAAGAATGTAACATGTGCGTACTTCTCTGTCTCAGCGAGACGAAGCTGCTTCTTACCGCATTTTGCAAGGTACTCTCCAAATGTATTGGTGATATGTTCCTTCTCGAAAGCAATGATTTTATTCGGGATAGTCTCATCGTAGTCCTTGAAACATACATAGGTTGTTTTAATAAACGGACGCTCAAAGCCTGTGAACTTGTCATCACAGAATGCACGAGTAATCTCACGTGCACGATCAGGACGGAAGTTAAAGAAGATAACCGAATCATTCTCTTTTACAACGGAAACCGGCTTGCCGTCTTTCACAATAACAGTAGGAAGAACAAACTCATCCGTTACATCCTTTGCATAAGAATCAGCCATAGCCTGTACAGCATCCTCTGCAAGCACGCCCTCTCCCTTGGTCAGGGAATCATACGCCTTCTGTACACGATCCCAGTTGTTATCACGATCCATTGCATAGTAACGTCCGGATAAAGAAGCGATCTGTCCTACACCGATCTCATTCATTTTATCCTGAAGCTGCTGAATATAATCTTTACCAGAAGCAGGCGGAGTGTCACGTCCATCCAAAAATGCATGAACATAAACCTTGGTCAGTCCCTGCTTTTTAGCCATCTCAAGGAGTCCATACAGATGCTCGATGTGCGAATGTACACCGCCGTCAGAAAGCAGACCCCAAAGATGCAGGTCGGAATCATTCTTCTTACAGTTGTCCATTGCTGCAAGCAATGCCTTATTTTCAAAAAAGTCGCCATCTGCGATTGCTTTTGTAATTCTTGTCAGATCCTGATAGATAATGCGGCCGGCACCGATATTCATGTGTCCAACCTCAGAGTTACCCATCTGTCCGTCCGGAAGACCTACCGCAAGTCCGGAAGCTGCGCCTTTTACAAAAGGATATTCCTTCATTAATTTATCCATAACAGGGGTGTTCGCCAAAGCGATTGCATTACCCTCTGTGTGGTCGCTCAGACCATAACCGTCAAGTACCATTAATACAACAGGTTTTTTACTCATAATCCTTATCTCACTTTCTTTTATGCACTTTTCTGTTACTATAATACTAAATTCGCCAAAAAATGCAAGTTTCTATTACAATTTTCTACTGCAGATTTCCAACGACATCAATCAGTCGAAGCTCAAGATCTGCATCATCAAAATGCTGACCGTATTGCCTGCCGGAACGATATGCCGGCGGCACCGTAATGACTGCCGACTCATCCCATGTATCAAACACACCATCCTCATTGATCTGTACGCCATCCGACAGATCCGCCACATATTGATAAAAACTCTTACGCTCCTCCTTCTCTGTAAGAAGGCGTGTTTCCATACTTTGCTGCTCACATGGAAAAAGGCGTAACGTAAGTTTTCCGTCTGCCGCAATTCGAATCTGACCAACCGTTGCATAAAGTGTTCCCGTAGAGAACCAGAAATTGCCCAGACTGTATACAACCGGTACATTTTTGACAAATTCCACGCCCTGCAGTCGATGCGGATGTGAACCAATGATCGCATCCACGCCCGCATCCGCATATTCCTGTGCCAAAGCGCGTTGATCGGCATCCTGCTTAATCTTGCCTTCCGCACCCCAATGCACAAACATAATCACGTAATCACTGTTGCGACGGGCTTCCTTTATTGCTGCAAGAACCGTTTCTCTCTGCTGCGTCTTGAGAACCCCCGGCGTCTTTTTCCCTGCCTTCTTCGTGAAATGATAAAAACGTTCAATTTCCGTTGCAGAAACAAACGCAATCTTGCGGCCTCCCGTCACAAAATACTGCACTGCACTCGCTTCCGACAAATTACGCCCGGCACCACTGTATACAATGCCTTTGTCCGAAAGCGTATCCATCGTATCAAGAAGTCCCTTCTCACCGTAATCACATGTGTGGTTATTGGCAAGTGACACAATATCCGCGCCAAAAAGATCCAGCAGATCTACGCTTTTCGGATCCGCCTTAAAACTGTATGCTTTGCCTTCCTGTGTCTGCTTCTCCTTCGTAAAACAGAATTCATTATTAACCATTGTGATATCTGCCGACTGCAGCTCCTGTAAAATATCATCCGAAATACACGATGCTGCCCCGCCTGCACTTTGGGCATATTTCATCGTATGCCAGGTCGGATCAAAATTGATATCCCCTACAAAATCAATGGTTATCTGACCATCCTCTGATGCATCCTTCCAGGTAACATGCTCCAAGCGGTAGGTCTGATAGTTGTACGCCTTACAATATTCCAACCAAAGCACATGCATCGTGCAACCGGTCATCCGATACCAGAGCTCCGGTTTTCCTTTTCCTTCCGATACTTTTGCAGCAATGTCCTCAACGGTTCCCGTGCCGAAACGAGATTCCAGCCACAGAAAAAAAGACTCATCCACCGGATAGTGTGCATAAAATTCCGTCGTACCATCCGCAAGAAGTCGTTCTATTGTCGCTACGATCCCATCGTAGTTCGTTTCATTTTCATAATCTGATGGTGCCTCCTGATCCTTCCTTGTTTCTGTCGAAACTTCCCCGGAGCACAAAGCCGCTTCCGTCACCGGCTCCTGCGCCGCAGCTTTCGAAGACATCGGCGGTTCCTTCGCCGGATCAGTCACCATAACCACCTGCGACCCATCATTCCTTTCACTATAACCGATTCCGACAAGCACAACCAGAAATATCAATAAAATGGCCGCATGCACCAAACGTTTTTTCTTCATACTGACTTTTATACTTCTTCTCTTGTAAAAAGGCTATTCGCCTGCGAAAATCCAACAGACGGATAGCCTCTCCTATGAATTACAATCTCAATTCTAGTAGTTTACAATCTTGCCGAAGTCAGCCTTTAAGCTTGCTCCGCCAACTAATCCACCGTCAATGTCAGGCTTTGCAAAAAGCTCAGCGGCATTGCCGGCATTCACAGATCCGCCGTACTGGATACGAACAGCCTCTGCAGTAGCCTCATCATAAACTTCTTTGATGCACTCACGGATAGCACCACAAACTTCCTGTGCCTGATCAGAAGTAGCAGTCTTTCCTGTTCCGATTGCCCAGATCGGCTCGTAAGCGATAACCATCTTAGCAACATCAGATGCCGGAACACCAGCCAGATCAGACTTGATCTGAAGACGAATCCAATCAAGCGTTACGCCCATCTCTCTCTGCTCTAAAGTCTCTCCACAGCAAAGAATTGGTGTAAGACCAGCCTCGAAAGCCTTCTTAACCTTCTTGTTTAATAGTACATCATCTTCCTTGAAGTAGTCACGTCTCTCAGAATGTCCGAGAACAACATACTTAACACCGGCATCTACCAGCATCTCAGCAGAGATTTCTCCGGTGTAAGCACCCTTCTCCTCGAAGTACATATTCTCAGCGCCAACCGCTACGTTTGTTCCCTTAACAGCCTCAACAACCGGTACGATGTCGATTGCAGGTACACAGTAAACAACCTCTACGCTGTCAGAAACTACTAATGGCTTTAACTCTTCAACTAACTTTACAGCCTGGCTTGGAGTCATATTCATCTTCCAGTTGCCGGCTACGATTTTCTTTCTTGCCATAATCTTATCTCCTCATCTTTTTTCAGTATGCTCTTGCATGCCACGCTCACAAACTTCATTTGCTTTGCACTCTTTCGCATGCCGCGCTCACAAATTCTCATCTGCTTTGCACTCTTTCGCATGCCACGCTCACAAATTCTCATCTGCTTTGCACTCTTTCACATGCCACGCTTCCGGATATGCGGCTAGAGCAAGGCGCCCAGCACGCCGACGTACGCACCTAGGTACTTCAAGTGCTGGGCAACGAAGCTATCGCCACATATATGGGAGCCGTAAATTATTTCACAATTCTACTACTTATCATCTGCGGCCATAACGCCTGGAAGCTCCTTACCCTCAAGGAACTCAAGGGAAGCTCCACCACCGGTAGAGATGTGGCTCATCTTGTCTGCATAACCCATCTGGTTTACAGCAGCAGCGGAATCTCCACCACCGATGATTGTTGTAGCATCTGTCTCTGCCAAAGCCTTAGCTACTGCAAGAGTACCAGCTGCAAGTGTAGGGTTCTCGAATACACCCATCGGTCCGTTCCAAACAACGGTCTTCGCTGTCTTAACCGCATCCGCGAACATCTCAGCTGTCTTAGGTCCGATATCGCATCCCTCACGGTCTGCAGGCATAGCAGTAATATCACAAACCTCTGTCTCAACCGGTCCGTCGATTGGGTTAGGGAAATCCTTAATTGTAACAGCATCAACAGGAAGAAGGATCTTCTTGCCCATCTTCTCAGCCTTAGCCATCATTTCCTTACAGTAATCAAGCTTCTCATCATCGCAAAGAGAAAGACCGATCTCATATCCCTGAGCCTTAATGAATGTGTAAGCCATACCACCACCGATGATCAGTGTATCGCACTTCTCAAGGAGGTTGTTGATTACATTCAGCTTGTCAGCTACCTTAGCACCACCGAGGATTGCTACGAATGGACGTACAGGATTCTCAACAGCATTTCCTAAGAAAGCGATCTCCTTCTCCATTAAGTAACCAACAACGTTCTGTCCACCCTTTGCAGAGATGAACTTTGTAACACCGGCTACAGAAGCGTGAGCTCTGTGGGAAGAACCGAAAGCGTCACATACATAGATGTCAGCAAGATCAGCAAGTTCCTTAGAGAACTCCTCACCGTTCTTTGTTTCCTCAGCACCACGGAAACGAGTATTCTGAAGTAATACCACTTCGCCTTCCTTCATCTCCTCAACGGCCTTTGTAGCAGCCTCGCCTGTTACGTTGTAATCAGAAACGAAGTTAACCTTCTGTCCAAGAAGCTCCTCCAGTCTCTTGGCAACCGGTGCAAGTGACTCGCCTTCGTTTGGTCCGTTTTTAACTTTTCCAAGATGAGAGCAAAGGATAACCTTTCCACCATCGTTTAATAACTTCTTAATTGTAGGAAGAGCAGCTTTGATACGAGTATCATCTGTGATCTCGCCAGCCTTAAGAGGTACGTTAAAATCACATCTTACAAGGACTCTCTTGCCCTTGGCGTTGATATCATCAACTGTTTTCTTATTTAATGCCATGTTTCTATTCTCCGTTCTGCCTTATCCGGCCATATTAAGGAGCAAAAGCGCTACAGGTCCCGCAGCCGCCCGTAACACTTATCACCCACATTGAAAAAGGATCCGGCCCAAAGGCCGGACCCTTTCATTAAACTTAGTTATTCTAAGCATAGGGTGTGCAGTCAGACTGCACGTAATCATCACAGGATGATTATGCTAACTCAGAGAAGTACTTGATTGTACGAACCATCTGAGATGTGTAGCTGTTCTCGTTATCATACCAAGAAACAACCTGAACCTCATACAGGTCATCACCGATTGGGCTAACCATTGTCTGAGTTGCATCGAATAATGAACCAAATCTCATACCAACGATATCAGAAGATACGATTAAGTCCTCATTGTATCCGAATGACTCGTTTGCTGCTGCCTTCATAGCTGCGTTGATACCCTCAACAGTTACGTCAGACTTCTTAACAACTGCTGTAAGGATTGTTGTAGAACCAGTTGGAACTGGAACACGCTGAGCAGATCCGATTAACTTTCCGTTTAACTCTGGGATTACAAGACCGATAGCCTTTGCAGCACCTGTTGAGTTAGGAACGATGTTAACTGCAGCTGCACGAGATCTTCTGAGATCACCCTTACGCTGTGGTCCATCAAGAGTCATCTGATCACCAGTGTAAGCATGGATTGTTACCATGATACCAGACTGGATTGGAGCAAACTTGTTTAATGCATCAGCCATAGGAGCTAAGCAGTTTGTTGTACAAGAAGCTGCTGAAATGATTGTATCAGAAGCCTTTAATGTCTCATGGTTTGTATTGTAAACGATTGTAGGAAGGTCGTTTCCTGCTGGTGCAGAGATAACTACCTTACGAGCTCCGGCATTGATATGAGCCTGAGCCTTCTCTTTGCTTGTATAGAATCCAGAGCACTCTAATACAACGTCAACCTTTAATTCTCCCCATGGGCAATTGTTTGCATCTGGGAAAGCGTAGATCTTGATTTCCTTACCACAAACTGTGATAGAATCCTCGCTTGCAGAAACCTCATCTGCATGCTCATACTTACCCTGTGAGCTATCATACTTTAATAAGTGTGCTAACATCTTTGGGCTTGTTAAGTCGTTGATTGCTACTACTTCGTATCCCTCTGCTCCGAACATCTGTCTGAAAGCAAGACGACCGATACGGCCGAATCCGTTGATTGCTACTCTTACTGCCATTCTTAATTCCTCCTAGAATTGTAAATAAATAGTCTCATGGGACTTGCGTCCCAAGCTTCCTTTATTTTACCCAATTATTTCCGAAAGTTCAAGTCCCTTTTATGACTTTGTTAATTATTTATCATTCCGTATGTTCTAACGCGTCCCGATTGGTAAATATGGCGTTTTTCTCCGTTGCAAAATTCTTCTGCATTTACTATACTGATACCAACGTGCAGATTCCCGTATGTTTCCAGCCATGCAGCCAGTCTGCACGGATACTCAACTGCAATGATTACATTACTGAACGATAGAAAGGAACCAGCATGCTGCACGATACCCATATGCACACGCACCATTCCGGAGACAGTGACGCTCCGGTCGAAGAAATGATAAAATCTGCGATAAACAAAGGCCTTGACGGACTCTGTTTTACCGATCACTTTGATTATGATTACCCGGACGAACCGGATTTATTCTTATTGGATTTTGACGCATATTATAATGAAGTCAAAGCGTTACGCGAAAAGTACGCGGGTAACTTTTCCATCCGCTGGGGCATCGAGATCGGGCTTCAGCCGCAGATTACCAAAACCAACCGCGACGTGACCGCGCGCTACCCATTCGACTTCGTCATCGGCTCCTCCCATGTGGTACACGGAACGGATCCGTACTATCCGAAATACTACGAAGGCCGCTCCGAAGAAGACGCATACCGAGAGTATTTTGAATCCATCCTCGAGAACCTTCATACAGACGTTGATTTCGATGTCTACGGACATATTGACTACGTTGTCCGCTATGGTCCGAACCGGAATCAGCATTATTCTTATAAGCGATACGCTGAGATCATCGATGAGATTCTTCGCACCCTGATCGCGCAGGGACGCGGCATAGAACTAAACACCGGCGGCTTCAAATACGGACTCGGTCATCCGAATCCGACGGAAGAAATTCTCGCACGCTACCGCGAGCTCGGCGGCGAGATCATCACCATCGGTGCCGATGCGCACGCTCCGGAACACGTGGCATACGACTTTGAAAAGGTTCCCGGCCTCCTGCTGGCAGCCGGTTTCCGCTACTACACCGTCTTTGATCAAAGGAAGCCGCAATTCATCTCCTTGACATAGATTTAAAGAAATTTTCAAAAAAAGTTAAGAATCTTTCATTTGGGTATTGCAAAATTCATTTTTCACTGTATAATGTAGATATTGAATAATGTTATTGCGATAGCATGTGACGTACGCAAAATGAGTATGTAGTTCAATTTTATTAAACAATTATCTAATTAACTACTCAGTTACTCAATTACTTTCAGTAACTAAGAAGGAGCAGGTTTCCTCGCCTGCTCCTTTCTTTATGGAGTTTTCACCTGGGAGGTTGCCAAACTCTTGCGGCGCATCGGAGCGCGGCAAACATCCGTTTACTCCGGGACTTCCCGGTATACGATGAATCACATGGATCCATCGCGCCGGAATACCACCACCAACGTTTTCGCCAAAATCTTGACATCCAGCCCCATGCTCCAGTTCGTTATATAATACCGATCCAGTTCTACAACCCGCTCAAACTCGGTAATATCACTTCGTCCACTGACCTGCCACATCCCGGTGATGCCGGGTTTGATTGCAAGGCGGGCACGGTGATGCAGATCATACTTCTCCCACTCATCCTCTGTCGGCGGTCTTGTACCGACAAGGCTCATATCACCTTTTAAAACATTCCAGAACTGCGGAAACTCATCAATGGACCAGTCACGGATCCAATTGCCGATTCCCTTCTCAACCGTTCCGTTGGAAAGCCTGCGGCACCCGATAATCCGCGGATCATAATCCAGTTTAAACATCCTGCCGTCTGTCACCCGGTTATCCGCAAGCAGCTGCTGCTTACGCGCCTCCGCATCCGGATACATGCTCCGGAACTTGTACAGTTTGAATTTCTTTCCATTCCTGCCAATACGGATCTGGGAGAAAATGATTGGCCCCGGCGACTTGATATAGATTGCCGGTGCAACAAACAGAAACAGAATTCCGGTCAGGATGCAGCCAACCGCTCCACCGATGATATCCAGCGCTCTCTTGCAAAAAAGCTGCAACCCGGAGATTGTATTCATACTTGTCGTAAGAACCGTATATTTTCCCATGCTCTCAATAAACTGCTTCTGATTGTTGAGCGCCAGACGCTCCGCCAGCTTAATGTGGATCGTTACCCCCATCTCCATAAGCTGATTGACCAATTCATCCAGGCGCGGATTCTGCGCTGACAGGTCAATAAACGCCTCATCCACCCACTCACGGCAGATATATTCCGTCATCGTATCATGACCGGCGACAATCGGAATCTCCCCGATGCAATCACCAACCTTAATGATCGTATCCTTCGTGCCGCCAAACGTTTTTTCCTCTGACGCCCCCTCCATGGATCCGGAATTTCCGTTATGATCGGCAGCCTTCTCCTGCAGATCAAGAATTGCAATTCCCGACACCTGAAACATGTCATAAGAATGACTGTGAATGTCACGTTCCACGCGAGGCAGCTGCTGCATATCGGTAATGATCAGGATGGACTTCTGCTGCCCCAGTTTGATGCGCAATAGAATATGCCTTTTCCATAAAATGCGCACTCCATAACTGATAAACAAATACAAAAAGGCCATCAAAAAGAACGTCATTCGGGAGAAATCTCCCGCATCCTTTACGGAGAACAGATACAGAACCGACACAAGTGCAAGCAGGCTGACGTGCTTGACCGTCGCTGTAAATTCCTTCAGATAACCACGCTTCAAGACATTCTTTAAGGTATTGAGTGCGAGAAGCAGAACACTATCCACAAAGAACAACACGATCGCAAGATTTTCATATATTAAGTTTGTAAACATTTCTGTGCTTCTGTGTCGGATAACATAAGCCAGAAAGAATGACACCTCCAGGCAAAGGATGTCCAAGATCATAAAATCCAGATGCTTTGTCCAGGTGTTTTTGCCTTTGTGATACACGTAATTTTCCTCAAAAAGTTTACTTTTCTACTATATAGTCTACAGTATATCCCTCGGCTTCGTCTCCGTCAATGTCAATAACGAGCAAGTATTTTTTCCCGGAATATAGTACTATCAATAAGACTACTCTACGAAACATAAGAGAAAGAGGACATAATTATGAGATTACCAAACGGCTACGGCGGAGTTGTCAAGCTCTCCGGCGCTCGAAGAAGACCCTACGCTGCCCGCATCACAACGGGCTGGTACTACAATGACCAAACCGGAAAACGCGTACAGCGCTATCAGATTCTCGGCTACGCATCCACACGCGCCGAAGCACTGCAGATCCTTGCACGCTACAACGACTACCCAATCGACGGCGCATCCCTCAAACTGACTTTTGCAGATATCTATGAGCGATGGTCACAAGAAAAATTTCCTACCACTTCCCACTCCAATATCAAAGGCTATCGTGCCGCCTATGCCATCTGCCAAGATATCGCAGATGTCCCGTTTCGCAACCTGCGTCTGGATGACCTGCAGCGCGTTGTGGATCGTTGCGGAAAAAACTATCCGACGTTAAAGAAGCTGCGCGTACTTTATAACCAGCTGTATGAATATGCTATGAAACATGAAATTGTCGTCAAAGATTATTCCGCATATGTCAACATTATCAAATACAAGGACCGCAATCCGAATAAGACGGAGCGCGAACGCTTCACCCCTCAGGAGATCGCATTGCTTTGGAAATACAAAGAGGATCCCTACTATCAGACCATACTCATGCTGATCTACAATGGTGTCCGTGTTTCCGAGCTTCTTGATCTGAAAAAAGAGAATGTCCACCTTATGGAACGCTACTTTGACGTTGTGGACAGCAAGACTGCAAACGGAATCCGTAAAGTTCCCATTGCCGCCAAAGTATATCCTTTCTACGAACGCTGGTACAACGACTGTTCCGCCTGCGAATACCTGATCCACACGATGGACAGCGAGCACTTCACGTATCACAATTATTACAGCAACTTCTTCAAACCTTTGTTAAATCGACTCCATATTGACCGCACACCACACTGCTGCCGGCACACCACCATCTCCATGATGGCGGATGCCCACATTGACCAGACGATCATAAAAAAAATCGTCGGGCACGCCGGCGCAATGTCGCTGACGGAGCGCGTGTACACACATCTTGATGTCAATGAATTGATTGAAGCAATCGATCAGATATAAAGAAAAGGCCTTTACCATCTACTCCTATCGGCCCATAAAATCAATTTACTTTTGCTGGATTTTCAGCCTTGACTAATTTTGGAAATTTTCGATATTGATTGCGATTTTGTAAAAGGATAGTTGCAAGTAGAGCAACTCTCCTTTAAAATGGAAGTATCAGGTTTATGAATAATTGATAGGACGAAAAGAATCGTTGCGCTGTAAGTCGTAACTGATAATGAAAGAGAGAAGAGATATGGAAACAACACTACTGATTATGGCAGCCGGAATCGGATCACGTTTCGGAGGGGGAATTAAACAGCTGGAGCCTGTGGATGCGCAGAATCACATTATTATGGATTACTCGGTGCATGATGCGATCGAGGCAGGATTTAATCATGTGATCTTTATTATTCGCAAGGACATTGAGACAGAGTTCAAGGAAGTAATCGGAAACCGTATTGCATCCATCTGTGCGAAGTATGATGTGACAGTGGATTATGCATTTCAGGATATGAATGATATTCCGGGCGAGCTTCCGGAAGGCCGAACGAAGCCTTGGGGAACCGGACAGGCAGTACTTGCTGCAAAGGAACTAATCCATACGCCTTTTATCGTAATTAATGCAGATGACTATTATGGCAAGGAAGGTTTCCGTGCGGTACACGAGTATCTGGTCCAGGGCGGCAAGGCTTGTATGGCAGGCTTTGTGCTGAAGAATACATTGTCGGACAATGGTGCGGTAACGCGTGGTGTCTGCAAGATGGACAACGAGAACAATCTTACGGGAGTCGAGGAGACGAAGAATATTGTTAAGACTGCTGCCGGCGCAGAAGCAGAAGGTCGAACCTTAGATATGGATTCCCTTGTGTCCATGAATATGTGGGGATTGACACAGGATTTCATCAAGACATTGGAAGACGGATTCAAGGAATTCTTTGAGAAGGAAGTTCCGGTTAACCCGCTGAAGTCCGAGTACCTGATCCCGATTTACATCGGGGAACTGCTCGCTGAGGGTAAAATGTCGGTCAAGGTGCTGCGCACGAATGATACCTGGTATGGAATGACCTACAAGGAAGATGTCGCCGCAGTTAAGGAGAGCTTCCGCGAGATGCTGGAAAAAGGAGTTTATAAGGAAGATCTGTATTCGGATCTATAAGAAAAAGACCTCAGAAATGAGGTCTTTTTCTCTTACTGTATGATGATATTTGCATTATGAAACATGTTGGAGTATGATATCTCTTGCAAATAAGCGATTGCGAAACTCCTGTGGCGGCGTGCTCCGGCTGGGCTGACCCGGTGGCGGGCTTCTACGCTGACACT
>CAKRDT010000014.1 GCA_934316545.1 uncultured Agathobacter sp.
ATAACTAGTGTCAGCGTAGAAGCCCGCCACCGGGTCAGCCCAGCCGGAACACGCCGCCACAGGAGTTTCGCAATCGCCTATTATGGCAGGTGTAGAAAGGAGAAAAGAAAGAATGAATAAGACAGGAAAAAGAATATTGGTATCGGCACTTGCTGCGGTAACGCTGGCAGGATCGGTGGCGATGCCTCAGAATGCATATGCGACGGAAGTGATGGAGCAGGGAGATGATGTCGTCATTACGGAGAGCGACAAGCCCTATCTGGCATTGGGAGCGGATCTGACTGCAGACCAGCAGCATACGGTGCTTTCTTATATGGGCATTGATGTGGCAGATTTCGACCAATATGATGTGGTGTATGTTAACAATGAAGAGGAACACAAATATCTGGATGCATACATTCCGAGTAAACAGATCGGAACCAAATCACTCTCTTCTGTGCTGATCTCAAAGACGGAGAAAGGAAGCGGGGTAAAGGTATCGACTTACAATATCAATTACTGTACTTCCGGAATGTACAAAAATGCATTGGCAACAGCGGGAATTGAGGATGCGAATGTGATTGTTGCGGGTCCGTTTGCACTCTCGGGCACAGCTGCACTCGTCGGAACCTTTGAAGCATACGAAGAGATGACCGGGGAGTCGCTGGATGAGTCTGTCGTGGATGCGGCTATGGATGAGCTTGTTACAACCGGTGAACTGGAAGAGAGCATCGATGGAGATCCGGAAGAGATTGAGTCTATGATCGCCGATCTGAAGGGAAAGATCGCAAGCGGAGATCTGGATACTCCGGAGAAAATTCAGGCAGCGATCGAGGAGGCAGCTAAGGAGCACAATCTGAATCTGTCCGATGCGGATAAAGAGAAGATTGCGAATCTTCTTGATAAATTAAAAGACCTCGATCTCAACTGGGACAGTATCGCCAATCAGGCATCCGAATGGGCGGATAAGCTGCAGGACAGCATTTCAAGCGGCGGATTACAGAGCATCGGACAGGCGATATCGGACTTTTTTGCAAAGATCATCGAAGCAATCAAATCTTTGTTTGGTTAAAACCGGATGAAAAATGAATGTAAGGAATTTATAAAATTTGGGTAAAGTGATTGTAAAACTACGGTAAAGTGTTTTATAATGAATCGGAACATGTAGAGCACTAGGAGAAAAGGAATAGTTAGAATATGAGTGGCATTACAATTATCCTGTCGCTTTTAAGCGGTGTTGCTTTGTTTCTTTTCGGTATGTCCCTGATGGGTGACGGACTGAAGAGAGTGGCAGGAAACAAACTCGAGCTTGTATTATATAAGCTGACGAACACCCCGATCAAGGGACTTCTTTTGGGAACTGTCGTTACGGCAATCATCCAGTCGTCTTCCGCGACGACTGTTATGGTAGTCGGATTTGTAAATTCCGGTATGATGAAAGTTGCGCAGGCAATCGGAATCATCATGGGTGCCAATATCGGTACCAGTATTACGGGATGGATTTTGTGTCTGTCGTATATTGACGGATCAAGCGGAATCGCCCAGCTTTTGTCCACGGCAACGATTTCGGCTGTGGTAGCGATCGTTGGTATCGTGTTTAAGATGTTTTTTAAGAAATCAACGTACAAGAATGTCGGAGACATTATGCTTGGTTTTGCAATCCTGATGGTTGGCATGCAGACGATGAGCGGCGCGGTATCTCCGCTGAAGGAAAATGAGCATTTTGTGAACATGCTGACCATGTTTACGAATCCGTTCCTCGGAATTCTTGTCGGTATTGCTTTTACGGCGGTATTGCAGAGTGCATCGGCTTCGGTCGGTATTCTGCAGGCATTGTCCATGACCGGAAGCATCAGCTTTGCGGCCGCGCTTCCGATTACGATGGGTATCGGCGTCGGAGCTGCGTGCCCGGTTCTTCTTTCGTCCATCGGAACGAACAAGAACGGTAAGCGTACCGCGCTGATTTATCTGTTGAATGACCTGTTTGGCATGATATTCTGGTCGATTGCATTTTACAGTGTGAATGCGTTTGTACATTTTCCATTTATGGATATGACAATGAGACCGGTAACGATCGCATTAATGAATACGGTATTCCGTATGGCAACGATCCTGCTTCTGATTCCGTTTATCTCACAGATTGAGAAGCTGGTGTTCCGTCTTGTAAAAGACAGTCCGGAAGATCTTGAGGAGCAGGCCGATTTCGATCTGCTTGAGGAGCGTTTCCTCGCGTATCCGGCTCTTGCAATCGGACAGAGCCACACGGCGATGAACGGTATGGCAAAGAAGGCACGCAAAAATATTTACCGCGCACTGAACCTGCTTACGAATTATTCGCAGGACAAGTACAATAAAGTACAGGAGAAGGAGAACCTGATCGATAAGTACGAGGATAAGCTTGGCACTTATCTGATGCAGCTGACCGGACAGGAGATGTCAACATCGCAGACGCAGCAGGTATCCAAATTCCTGCATACGATCAGTGATTTTGAGCGATTGGGCGATCATGCAGTGAATATTTCAAAGGTTGCCAATGAATTGGCAGAGAAGAAGATTTCGTTTTCTGAGTCTGCGCAGAATGAACTGGATGTATTAGAGTCGGCAGTACATGAGCTTGTGGATCTGACGGTCAGTGCATTCTGTGAGGATGATCTTGCGAAAGCTGTCAAAGTAGAGCCGCTGCGCGAACTGATTGGAATTCTCTGTAACGATCTCAAGAACCGTCACGTAACAAGACTTCGTGAAGGCAAGTGTGAGATGAAACAGGGCTTTGCATTCAATGATCTGTTGACAAATCTTGAGCGTATTGCTGCACACTGTTCCAATGTTGCGGTAGCTATGATCGAGACGGAGACATCCGATTTTGATACGCATCAGTATATCAAGAGTGTGCGCCATATGAAGAATGACGAATATCTGGCAAACTTCGAGGCGTATGCAAAAAAATACAACGTTGTCGCAAGCAAGAAAGTCCGCAAAATGCTTCTTGCAGAGAACGAGGAACGTGAAAAAGAAGATTAATTGAAAATTTTGTAAGAAAAGGTGAAGGCTCCGGATTTGGATAATCCGGAGCCTTTTGTCCGTATTATGGGACAATACATCCGCGATAATACATTCAAAGGATCATCTTAGAAATGGTATTCGACGAAAAATCATTTTAGAACCGGGATTGAATGAAAGGAAGCGGACAGTATGAAAGGATATGTAGTAGACAGCGGATATATGGGATATGTTGACGGAAGATACGTGCTTTTTGCAGATGAAAGTGATTATATGGAAGTCTACAAAGAGATGCAGGGCTGATTGAATTTTGACATGTTTTGTGGCATAATAGATAAGCAAGCCTTTCGCTTGGTTCGTTCAAGAAATAGGGAGGTATTGGATGATGAAACAGGAAATTGAAGTGACAAGACCATTTACAGAAATGAAAATCCGCCCATATGAGCATCGTGCGAAGTATTATGAGACGGATCAGATGGGAATTATCCACCATAGTAATTATGTAAAGTGGATGGAAGAAGCCCGTATGGATCTGATGGAGCAGATCGGGCTGAATTATAAAGAGATGGAAGAAATGGAGATCATCAGTCCGGTGCTGTCCATTTCGGTTGAATATCATAGTATGGTTCATTTTGATGATACGGTTGTGATTCAGACAAAGCTTGTCAAATACAACGGAATCAAGATGGAAGTGGAATATGTTATGACAGACAAAGAAACAGGAGAGCTTCGCACCACCGGTCGGAGCAGCCATTGTTTTCTGAACCGTTCGGGGAAACCGATCTCATTGAAACGTTCCTACCCGGAGCTGGATACAAAGTTTTTTGAAATGAAGGAGGATCAGGAATGATTCAGGAGAGACTCGCTGCACTTCGCGAGGAAATGAAGAAAAGAAATATTGCAATCTATGTTGTGCCGACAGCCGATTTTCATGAGTCAGAGTATGTCGGAACACATTTTAAAGCAAGAACGTTTATTACCGGATTTACCGGTTCCGCCGGCACGGCTGTCATTACGCTGATGGAGGCGGGACTGTGGACGGACGGCAGATATTTTGTCCAGGCGGCAAAGCAGCTGGAAGGGACAACCGTGACGCTGTATCGCATGGGCGAGGACGGTGTGCCGACCATAAACGAATACATAAAAAGCACACTGAAGGAAGGCGGCTGTATCGGCTTTGACGGACGCGTGATCAATGGACACTGGGGCGAAGAGTTCAAGAAGATTGCGGATGAGAAGCATGGAAGCCTCTATGTGGATGAGGATCTGATCGATCTCATCTGGGAGGACCGTCCGGCGATGTCCTGTGAGAAGGCGTGGATCCTTGATGAGCAGTACAGTGGAAGAAGTACGGCAGATAAAATGGCTGCGGTAAGAGCAGAGATGGATACAAAAGGTGCAACGGTGCATCTGATGTCTTCCCTGTATGATATTGCGTGGCTTCTCAACGTGAGAGGCAATGATATCAGTTATGTTCCGGTCGTATTATCTTATCTGGCGATGACGAAGGACTCCTGCATCTGGTTTCTGCAGGAAGAGATCGTGGATGAGAAGCTTCGCAGGTATCTGGATGAAAATGGAATTCAGACGAAGCCGTATGATTCGTTTTACGATTATGTAAAGACTTTAGCAAATGAGACGATTCTGATGAACCGCTCCGTTGTGAACTATCGGATCTGCAACAATATCGCAGATTCGAATCAGATCATTGACGATGTCGATCCGACGACTCCGCTGAAAGCGGTCAAAAACCAGGTGGAAGTGGACAATACAAGAAACGCACACGTAAAAGATGCGGTTGCAATGTGTAAATTCATGTATTGGCTGAAGAAGAATGTGGGTAAGATACCTATGACGGAAATCTCTGCATCGGATTATCTGGCCGAGCTTCGTGCCCGGCAGGAAGGATTTCTGGATCTCAGCTTCGATACGATCTGCGGTTATGCAGATCATGGTGCAATTGTGCATTATGCGGCAACACCGGAATCGGACGTTGCATTGAAGCCGGAAGGGCTTCTTCTGGTAGATTCCGGTGGACACTATCTGGAAGGTACTACCGATATTACAAGAACCTTTGCGCTCGGACCGGTAACGGATGAGATGAAGGCAGACTTTACACGTGTATGCCGCTCGAATATGAACCTTGCCAATGTACGTTTCCTGCACGGATGTACCGGAAGGAATATTGACATTGTTGCAAGAGAGCCGCTTTGGGAAGCCGGAATGGATTACAAGCACGGAACCGGACATGGTGTGGGTTATGTATTGAATGTACATGAAGGACCGAACAGCTTCCGTTGGCAGAATAGCGCCATTTCCAAGGAGTGTGTGTTTGAGGAAGGCATGATCACGACGGATGAGCCGGGAATCTACATTGAGGGCAAATACGGTATCCGAACGGAAAACGAATTGGTATGTCGCAAGGGTGAGAAGAATGAGTTCGGACAGTTCATGTATTTTGAGAATATTACTTATGTGCCGATTGATCTGGATGCGATCGATCCGGACCAGATGACCTCGACCGAGAAGAATCGCCTGAATTCGTACCATGAGAATGTGTATCGTGTCGTATCACCTTTCCTTGAAGGAGAAGAACTCGCCTGGCTGAAGCAGGCAACCCGCGCAATCTAGCGCAGAATAAAGGTTACGGATCCCGGACGAAGGATCTGTTTAAAGGAGTTATCAATGAATAAAAAGTTGGTGTTGATTGACGGACACAGTATATTAAACCGCGCTTTCTTTGGATTGCCGGATCTGACAAATTCGGAGGGACTGCATACGAATGCGGTATACGGCTTCCTTAATATTCTTTTTAAGATTCTTGAGGAGGAGAAGCCGGATTATCTGACTGTGGCATTTGACGTCCATGCACCAACTTTTCGTCATAAAATGTTTGATGCTTACAAAGGAACCCGCTCCCCGATGGACGATGCCTTGCGCCAACAGGTACCTCTCATGAAAGAGATGCTGCGTGCGATGGGGGTGCGCATTGTGGAACTGGAAGGTTACGAGGCAGATGACATCTTAGGAACGATTGCCGGAATGGGCGAACGGGAAGGTATGGATGTCTCGGTCGTATCCGGTGATCGTGATCTGTTGCAGCTCGCAACGGAACATGTCAGGATCCGAATCCCAAAGACCAAAAAGATAGGAACGGAAATCGAAGATTATCTTGCTGCTGATGTGAAGGCACGTTATCTGGTGACACCAAAGGAATTTATCGATGTCAAGGCGCTCATGGGCGATACGGCCGATAATATTCCGGGCGTTCCGGGCATCGGCGAGAAGACGGCGACCGCACTCATTGAGAAGTACGGAAGCATTGAGGCGGTGCATGAGGATGCTGCCAATGTCAAGCCGCCGCGCGCTTCCAAGAATATTGTGGAGTTCTGGGATCAGGCAGTACTCAGCAAGGAACTGGCAACAATTATTACGAATGTACCGATCGCATATGATTTCGCGGAAGCGAAGCTGGATCGTATACAGGATCTCTATACAGAGGATGCGTATCTGCTATGTAAGCGTCTGGAGTTTAAGAATCTGCTCGGCCGGTTCGAAGTGGATGCGCCGAAGAATCAGGCCCAGGAGCATTTTAAGATCGTAAAGGATAAAGTGGAGTCGGATAAGATCTGGAAGAAAGCCGGAAATGATCCGATCGGGTATTATATAGTGCCTTATGCATCCGCAAAAGGCGGAAAGCAGGAGCAGGACGGACAGATGTGTCTGTTTGCAGAAGCACCTAAGAATGCGTTTGCTGCGATGGCGGTGGCTTTTTCCGAGGAAGATATCTGTCTGTTTGTGACAGGAGAAAAACTGACTTCGGATGAACTTGTGGATCAGCTGATCCACAAGAGAACGAGTACACTGATTGCAGCGGATTTAAAGCCGGATCTTAAGTTTTTCCCAGATGAGGCACAGGCGGGGGCGTGGGAGGATTATCTTGCGTTTCGCAAGCGCTTTTTTGACCGGACGGTGGCCGCATATCTGTTAAATCCGCTAAAGGGCGAGTATCCGTATGATGATGTGGCGAAGGATTATCTGGGACTTATGGTGCCGACGAAAAGTGATTATCTCGGCAAGAGTGAGGCTGGTGCAGTCCTGCCGGAAAAGGAAGAAAAAGTGATGGATTATGCCTGTTATGAGGCATATGTTGCATGGAAATCTTACCCGGTGCTAAAAGAAGCGTTGCAGCAGCATGAGATGGAAGCGCTTTTTACAAAGATTGAGATGTCGCTGGTGTTTGTTTTATCGGATATGGAGCGGGAAGGCATCAGTATTGATGCAGATGCCTTAAAAGAATACGGAACGCAGCTTGCCGGTTCGATTGAAGAGTATGAGCAAAAGATTTATGAGGAGGCCGGCGAACCGTTTAATATCAATTCTCCGAAGCAGCTTGGCGTTATCCTTTTTGAGAAGCTGGAGCTGCCGAACGGAAAGAAGACCAAGACCGGATATTCCACAGCCGCGGATGTGCTGGATAAGCTTGCACCGGATTATCCGATCGTGGCAGATATCTTAGAGTACCGCAAGTTATCTAAATTGAAGTCCACCTATGCGGACGGACTTGCAAACTTTATTGACGAAACGGGAAAGATCCACACCAGTTTTAACCAGACGATTACGGCAACGGGACGTCTCAGCAGTACGGATCCGAATCTGCAGAATATTCCGATCCGTATGGAGCTTGGAAAGCTGATCCGCAAAGTCTTTCATCCATTGGAAGGGGATTTGTTCGTGGATTCGGATTATTCCCAGATCGAGCTTCGCCTTCTGGCACATATATCGGGAGATGAAGGGCTGATCGAAGCATTCCGCGAGAATCAGGATATCCATAGAAGCACTGCATCGAAGGTATTTGGAGTTCCGTTTGATGATGTGACGGAGCTGCAGAGACGCAATGCCAAGGCGGTCAACTTTGGAATCGTATATGGAATCAGTGCTTTCGGCTTAAGTCAGGATTTAAATATTCCGCAGAAGGAAGCGCAGGGATTTATTGACAGTTATTTTGCAACGTATCCAAAGATCAAGGAATTTTTGGACCGGACGGTTGCCCAGGCGAAGGAATGCGGATTTACAAGAACTCTGTTCGGAAGAATCCGACCGATTCCGGAGCTGTCATCGAGCAACTTTATGCAGCGGCAGTTCGGTGAACGTGTGGCAATGAACGCACCGATTCAGGGGACTGCGGCGGATATTATCAAGATTGCGATGATTTGTGTGCATGATCGACTGATCAGGGATGGTTATAAGTCGCGGCTGATCCTTCAGGTACACGATGAATTGTTGATTGAGACCGTGGAAGAAGAAAAAGAAGCTGTGATCACCCTGCTTGAGGAAGAAATGCGGGGTGCTGCGGATCTTAAGGTGGAACTTGCCGTCGGCACAGAGTGTGGTTATACATGGTACGATGCGCATTAAGGAGAATGAACATATGAAGTTCATAGGGATTACCGGCGGAGTCGGAGCCGGAAAATCGAAAATATTGGATTATCTTGCGTCAAAGCCCGGGGTGCGGGTCATGCTTGCAGATGAGATCGCGCATGATCTCATGGAGCCGGGGACGGAGTGTTATAAGAAGTTATACGAATGCTTCGGCAACGAAGAAATCTATTGTGAGGATGGGCATTTTGACCGCCCGAAGCTTGCGGCCGTTATTTTTGCGGACGAAACAAAGCGGGAAAGGTTGAACGCGATCGTGCATCCGGCAGTCAAGGAATATGTAAAGCAGCAGCTGGATGCAGAGCGTGGCGCGGGCGTGCTAAAACTTCTGGTTTTGGAAGCGGCTTTACTGATTGAAGAACATTATGATGAAATTTGTGATGAACTTTGGTATATTGATACCAGCAGGGAAAATCGCAGAACTCGATTAAAGGCATCCAGAGGCTACTCGGATGCAAAGGTGGATCAGATTTTTGCCAGTCAGTTGAGTGAGAAAGCGTATCGCAGGCATTGTGCGGTTGTCATCGACAACAATGGGGTGCCGGAGGAAACTTTCGCACAGATCGATGAAGCTTTAAGGGAGAGAGCATATGAATAAAGTGTTTGGTCTGGATATCGGAACGCGTAATATTGTAGGTACCGTGGGATATCTTACAGGGGATGATGAATTTAATGTAGTCGCGCAGTGTGTCCGGCAGCATGAGACACGTGCAATGCTGGATGGACAGATCCATGATATCGGACGCGTGGCGCGAACGATTTCAGCGGTGAAAGACGAACTTGAGGAGCAGATCGGCGAGCCTCTTTCCGAGGTCTGTATCGCTGCGGCAGGACGAGTACTCAAGACGGTTACCACGCATGTGGAGTATGAGTATGCCGAAGAAACCGTGGTTTCTGCGGAAGACATACACACGCTCAATCTGCTCGGAATCGAGAGTGCACAGGACAAATTAAAGGAACAGAATGATACCAGATACAAGTTTTATTGTGTCGGATATTCGGTTATGAAATATTATCTCAATGATGATCTGTTTATCAGCATTGAGGGGCATAAGGCAAACAAAATCGGGGAGGATATCATCGTGACGTTTCTTCCGGAGGATGTTGTGGACGGCTTGTATTCGGCAGTCGGACAAGCAGGACTTACGGTTGCGAATATGACACTTGAGCCAATTGCGGCAATCAATGTAGCCATCCCTGAGAATTTCAGAATGCTCAATATCGCTTTGGTCGATGTGGGGGCTGGAACTTCGGATATCTCGATTACAAAAGAGGGAAGCATTATTGCATATGGCATGATTCCGTATGCCGGAGATGAATTGACGGAACTGATCGTGCAGCATTTTCTGGTCGACTTCAAGACTGCGGAGGCGATGAAGCTTGCGTCCACAACGGATCGGGAAGTGACCTATGAGGATATCATGAGCATTTCTCATACCATTCCGGCAGAGGAGATATGGGAGCTTGTACAACCGACGGTCGAAAAGATTACCACAGAAGTTGCTGCTAAGATTAAGGAGCTTAACGGGGATAAAACCGTCAGCGCCTGTTTTGTTGTCGGAGGCGGCGGCAAGATCCACGGATTTACCGAGGCACTTGCCGGAAAACTCGATCTTCCTGCGGAGCGTGTTGCTTTGCGCGGCGAGGAAGTCTTAAAAGAAGTCAATTTTGAGCAGGAGGATATCAAGAAGGATCCGCTTCTTGTTACGCCGATCGGTATCTGCCTGAATTATTACGAACAGAAGAATAATTTTATTATGGTCCGCTTTAACGGGGAGCGTTTGAAACTGTACGACAACAATCGCCTGACGATCGTGGATGCGGCACTTCAGGCGGGATTTCCGAATGATCAGTTATTCCCGAAACGCGGCACGCCGATCAATTTTACGGTAAACGGTGCGGCACGGATTGCCCGCGGCGAGGCGGGAGAGCCTGCAATCGTGACATTAAACGGAGAGCCGGCCAATATTAACACGCCGCTTGTACCGAATTGTGAGATTACGATCGAACCTTCCACCGCCGGAGAGGATGCGGTGTATACGGTCGGACAGCTGGAGGAATATCACGAGTCCAGCATTTCGGTCATTGTAAATGGCAAAGTCATTGTCTGCCCGAAATTTGTACAGGTAAACGGAAGCCTGGAACCGGCTTCGTATGAAATTAAAGAAGGCGATGAGATTGAAACCCGAAACTACTATACCGTAGGTCAGGTTGCGGAGTTTATGGATGTGGAAGTAGACCATGATCATGATATCTTGGTCAACAACCGTGTCGCTGATTTTGAAACACTTGTGTATGATAATTTTTCGATCGACTGGACGGTTCTTTCCTTTGGGGTTGCACCGGAGAGTGAGAATCGGTATAATGCTACCGTAGGCGAGGAAACGCCGGTGTCTGGCGGCGCAACGGATGATCCGGCTGCAATGATGCAGCAGGAGCAGCCGGAGAGTACGGACAATCAGACCGATATCGTGGTTACGGTCAATGGCGAAGCCGTTGAACTTATGGGAAAAGAATCCTATATTTTTGTTGATATCTTTGATCGCATTACGTTTGATCTGACAGCCGGAAGAGGACGGGCGATCGCTACATTGATCAACGGTGAAGAAGCGGAATTTTCGCAGCCTCTTCATGACGGGGATCGTATTGATTTATACTGGAAAGAGAATTAAGATGTTAGAATTATGTAGTATTGCCAGTGGGAGCAGTGGCAATTGTATCTGTGTGGGATCCGATGATTGTCATGTGCTGATCGATGCGGGGATCAGCGGCAAACGCATAGAAAACGGACTGAATGCAATCGATCTTACAAGCCGGGATATGCAGGGGATTCTGATCACGCATGAGCATATTGACCATATTGCGGGACTGGGAGTGATGGCAAGAAGATACGGTCTTCCGATGTATGCAACGGAAGATACGATTCATGCAATCAAACAGACTTCCTCCGTTGGCAGGATCGATGAAAGCCTTTTTCATGTGATTCAGCCCAAAGAGGCATTTGAAATCGGAGATTTACATATTACACCCATCTCTATTTCGCACGATGCGGCGGATCCAGTTGCATATCGCATTGAAAAAGGCGATCGTAAAGTTGCGGTTGTGACGGATCTTGGCACCTATGATGAGGCAATCGTTTCGCAGCTGCAGAATCTGGATATCCTGCTTTTGGAAGCGAACCATGATATCCATATGCTGGAGGTCGGTGTGTATCCGTATCCTTTGAAGCGAAGGATTATGGGAGACAGGGGACATCTGTCGAATGAGCGGAGCGGACAATTGCTTGGCGAACTTCTTCATGATAAATTCGGCACAGTGATACTGGGCCATCTGAGCAAGGAAAATAATTACGAGGAACTGGCATATGAGTCGGTAAGGCAGGAAGTGGATATGGGAGAAAATCCGTATAATGCGAGTGATTTCCCGATGCTTGTAGCCAAACGAGACAGTGTATCGCCGATTCTTCGGGCAGAGTAAAAAGGAGAATAGTACAATGGAAAAGACGATTGACAAGACAATTATTACCGTCGTTGGTAAGGACACTGTAGGTATTATCGCAAAGGTCTGCACTTATCTGGCAGACAATGGCGTAAATATTCTTGATATTTCACAGACGATCGTATCCGGATTCTTTAATATGATGATGATTACCGATATGAGTGGGGCAAAGAAGTCTTTTGCGGATATCTCAAACGAGATGGACAAGCTTGGTGAGGAGATCGGTGTAACAATCAAATGCCAGCGCGAGGAAATTTTTGAGAAAATGCACAGAATCTAAAAAGGTGTCATGCAATAAGAAGGAGTAAATCATGATAAATATTGGAGAAGTAATAGAAACCAATGAGATGATCGAGAAGGAGAATCTCGATGTCCGTACCATTACACTCGGAATCAGTCTTTTGGATTGCATTGATTCGGATCTGGATCGTGTGAATGAGAATATTTATAATAAAATTACAACGGTTGCCAGGGATCTGGTAGCGGTTGGCCAGAGTATCGAGAATAATTATTGTATTCCGATCGTCAATAAGAGGATTTCGGTCACGCCAATCGCTTTGGTCGGCGGCGCTGCGTGCAAGACCTCCGAAGATTTTGTGACGATCGCACAGACACTGGACCGTGCGGCAAAGGCGGTCGGAGTCAACCTGATCGGAGGATATTCCGCACTTGTTTCAAAGGGAATGACAAAGGCAGATGAACTTCTGATCCGTTCGATTCCAGAGGCGCTGCACAATACCGAGAGAGTCTGCAGTTCCGTAAACCTTGCATCGACCAAGACCGGAATCAATATGGATGCGGTTCGCCTTATGGGAGAAATTATCCTGCAGACGGCGGAGATTTCAAAAGATAATGACTCCGCAGATTGTATGAAGCTTGTTGTATTCTGTAATGCACCGGATGATAATCCGTTTATGGCTGGCGCATTCCACGGTGTAACCGAAGCAGATGCGGTCATCAATGTCGGCGTCAGCGGACCGGGTGTGGTAAAGACGGCTTTGGAGAAAGTACGCGGCGAGAGCTTTGAGGTGCTCTGCGAGACGATCAAGAAGACGGCATTCAAGGTAACACGTGTCGGACAGCTTGTGGCGCAGGAAGCATCAAAGAAGCTTGGAATTCCGTTTGGAATCATTGATCTCTCTCTTGCTCCGACACCGGCAATCGGTGATAGTGTTGCGGATATTCTCTGCGAGTGTGGTCTTGAGTATGCGGGTGCACCGGGAACGACCGCCGCACTTGCGATGTTAAACGATCAGGTCAAAAAGGGTGGTGTTATGGCTTCCTCTTATGTCGGAGGACTCAGCGGCGCATTCATTCCTGTCAGCGAGGATCAGGGAATGATCAATGCGGTGGAAGCCAATGCGATCACGCTTGAAAAGTTAGAGGCAATGACCTGCGTATGTTCCGTAGGCCTTGATATGATCGCAATCCCAGGAGACACCAAGGCAACTACGATCTCCGGTATGATCGCGGACGAGATGGCACTCGGTATGGTCAACCAGAAGACCACTGCCGCGCGTCTGATCCCTGCAATCGGAAAAGGCGTCGGTGATAAGGTTGAATTCGGCGGATTGTTTGGATACGCACCGGTTATGCCGGTAAATCCGTATTCCTGCGCAGATTTCATTAACCGCAAAGGACGTATTCCGGCACCGATCCATTCATTTAAAAATTAGGAATACACAATAATGACGAAGAAGAAATTCAATATATCAGGAAAAATTATAGGGATTACTTTGATCGTTTTTATAATA
Organism: uncultured Agathobacter sp.; assembly: GCA_934316545.1. Lineage (GTDB taxonomy): Bacteria > Bacillota > Clostridia > Lachnospirales > Lachnospiraceae > Roseburia. Next base: position 13,671 of record CAKRDT010000014.1, read on the forward strand.
GGCGGCATCCTGCTTGGAGCAGCGGCATATTATCTGTATAAAGCGATGTATATGGATAGATTGGAGAACGGACGGCTTAACGCGGAGGCCTATGCCCGCAGCGTGGAAGATGGATTAGATCATGGTCTGTATATAGCGGAGGCTTTGGAGCAGGTTGTGATCAGTGGAAATGGTGAATTCGATAATTTCGAGGAGATCGCTGAGAATCTGATGACAGATTTTGTTCGGAGTATACGGCTGGCTCCGGATGGAGTGGTGACGAATAGTTATCCGGAGAAGGATAATGAATTGGGAAAGATTGATATCCTGCATGATGAGGAACGCAGACCCTATGCTGAATATGCAAGAGATCATGGTGTGCCGATCATGCAGGGACCATTTAAACTGAAACAGGGTGGAGAAGGGCTTGTGATTGAAAATCCGGTATTCATTGAAAAAGACGGAAAGCGTCAGTTCTGGGGATTTGTCAATGTGGTCATTGTTGTACCGGACATTTTTGCAGATTCACTGGATGCATTAGAAGGATTTGGATATGATTATTGTCTGGAGAAAGAGGTCTCCCCATGGAAAGCTGTTTATCAGAAGGTATATTGTTCCGGGAATGAGCTGGAAGATCCTATGATGTATCAGTTTTCGATCGGAGAAAACAGATGGAGGCTTCTGATAGAGCCAAAGAGTGGCTGGCATAGAAGCCGCACAGTTCTGTTGGTGGTGAGTGGTGGCGTTGTAATTTTAGTTTTGCTGACCGGGCTGATTCTGACTCTTCTGATTTTAGAGGAAAAGAGATCAAATCTGAAGAAGATGGCACTGACGGATGCTTTGACCGGCATTTTTAACAGAAACGGTTTTGATAAGACAGTGGATGGGCTGCTTGCTAAATATCCGGATCAAAACTGTGTGGTTGTGGAATTGGATATTGATGATTTTAAATTCCTTAATGATATATACGGTCATGATCTGGGAGATCAGGCAATACGCCGGCTGGCTGATTCGATGAGGGAGTGTTTTAAGGGCAATGTGGTTCTTGGAAGAACCGGTGGGGATGAGTTCTGCGCTTTACTACTGAATGAAACCTGTGAATCCGTAGGGGAAAGGCTTGACGCTTTTGTAAAAACACCACAGGAGATCAGCTACAAAGATAAAAAAATCACATTTTGCATTTCTCTTGGATATGCGGAGTATCCTAAGCATGCCAGGGACAGGAAATGTCTGATAAAGTGTGCGGATGCTGCTTTATATGAGGTGAAGCTTCACGGTAAGAATGGCTGTATGGCTTACGAACCGGGATTTGGTGACGTGCGTACACAGCTTGGATTTGCGCTTAAGGACATCACGGAGCATCTTCCGGGGGCATTCTTAATCTATAGGGCTGACCCGGACGATGATGAATTGCTTATGGCAAATAAGGAAATGCTTCGTCTTACAGGCTGCAAAAATCTGGATGAATTCTTTACATTTACCGGGCGCAGGTTCCGGAATCTGATTGAAGAAGATGAGCAGGAATCGGTAGAGCAGGATATATGGAGACAGATTAATGCCGGAGACGGTCACCTCAATGACTATGTGAGCTTTCATCTGATGCGAAAAGGAGATAAATCGATTCCGGTGATGGATCATGGAAGGATCGTAGAGAGTCTGCAGTATGGAAAAGTATTTTATGTGCTGATCATGGATCGGGAGTCAATGATCAGACATTATGGTCAGGATCGTGTTATAATTCAGGAATAAGATATCTTGACAAGGCAGCGTTTCCATGATTAAATGATGTTAGTTATATGACTGACGGATAAAGTGGATGAACCACGTGGAGTATAACAAATAAGAGTCGACCGTCTGGGCAAATTCGTTTGTCTGGACGAGTAGGCTCTTTTTTAATGTAAGCGTCATTCAGAGTTTCGGATGGACGATAGGAAATAAATGTTTCGAGGTTTGAAAGGAGAATTCAAATGCAAAAAGTAGCTCTTAGCAAGGAACTTAGCGCAACAACTTATCCGGGAAGAGGAATCGTGATCGGACGCACGGGGGATGGTAAGAAGGCAGTGACTGCGTATTTTATTATGGGACGCAGTGAGAACAGCCGTAACCGGATCTTTGTAGAGGACGGAGAGGGAATCCGTACACAGGCATTCGATCCAAGCAAGCTGGAGGATCCGAGCCTGATCATTTATGCACCGGTTCGTGTACTTGGCAACAAGACGATCGTGACAAACGGTGACCAGACCGATACGATCTATGATCTGATGGATAAGCAGCAGACCTTTGAGCAGGCACTCCGCACCAGAGAGTTTGAGCCGGATGCTCCGAATTATACGCCTCGTATTTCAGGAATCATGCACATTGACAATGGTGAGTTCAATTATGCAATGTCGATTTTAAAAAGCAACAATGGTAATCCGGATGCCTGCAACCGTTACACCTTTGCATATTCCGATCCGGTAGCCGGTGAGGGACATTTCATCCACACTTATATGGGAGATGGCAATCCGCTTCCAAGTTTTGAGGGTGAGCCTACATGGGTAGAGATCGACGGAGACATCGATAGCTTTACCAACATGGTATGGGAGAACTTAAACGAAGAGAATAAGGTATCGCTTTTTGTACGTTTTATTGATATTGAGACCGGAAAATATGAGTCAAGAATCATGAATAAAAATAAATAAACGCGGAATCAGATATGGGCACAGAGGTGTCTTGAAATCGAAGACCATGAAATAAGTGAAACACAGGATATATGAAGGAGAAGAATCATGCAGGAATATGAATTAAAATACGGATGTAACCCAAATCAGAAGCCTTCCAGAATTTTTATGCAGGATGGAGAGCTTCCAATCAAAGTATTGAGCGGCAGAGCCGGATACATCAACTTCCTTGATGCGTTCAATGGATGGCAGCTTGTTCGTGAGTTAAAGAAAGCAACCGGACTTCCGGCAGCAACTTCGTTCAAGCATGTTTCACCGGCCGGTGCGGCTGTCGGACTTCCTCTGTCTGAGGTTGAGAAGAAGATTTACTGGGTTGATGACATGGATGTGGAGTTTACTCCGCTTGCAAATGCCTACATTCGTGCAAGAGGTGCGGATCGTATGTCTTCCTTCGGCGATTTCATTTCTCTTTCGGATGTGTGCGACGCAGCAACCGCTTTGGTTATCAAAAGAGAGGTATCGGATGGTGTGATCGCTCCGGGCTATACGGATGAGGCACTTGAAATTTTAAAGCAGAAGAAAAAAGGCAATTATTGTGTGATCGAGATCGATCCGAACTACGAGCCGGCTCCGATCGAGCGCAAGGATGTATTCGGAATTACTTTCGAGCAGGGAAGAAATGAGTTACATATCGATGAGCATTTCTTTGATAATATCGTGACGGAGAACAAGGAACTGACCGAGCAGGCAAAGATTGATCTTGCCATCGCGATGATCACATTAAAGTATACACAGTCCAATTCCGTATGTTATGTAAAGGGCGGACAGGCAATCGGTATCGGTGCAGGACAGCAGTCGAGAATCCATTGTACACGCCTTGCCGGATCGAAGGCAGATAATTGGTGGCTGCGTCAGTCTCCACAGGTGCTTGGTTTACAGTTCGTTGACGGAATCAAACGTGCGGATCGTGACAATGCGATCGATCTGTACATGGGTGAGGATTATATGGATGTCCTTGCGGACGGCGCATGGCAGAATATCTTCAAGGTAAAGCCGGATGTCTTTACCGCTGAGGAGAAGCGCGCATGGCTTGACAAGAATACGGATGTTGCACTTGGTTCGGATGCGTTCTTCCCATTCGGAGACAATATCGAGCGCGCACACAAGAGCGGTGTAAAATACATTGCCGAGCCGGGCGGATCTGTCCGTGATGACAATGTGATCGATACCTGCAACAAGTATGGAATGGTCATGAGCTTTACCGGAATCCGTCTGTTCCATCACTAATTTAAGAGTTATCGGTGCTGGTTCCGCCAGTCTCTCGGTGACACTCCATAGACATTTTTAAAGGCACGCGAAAAATGAAGCTGATTTTCATATCCAACCGCAGATCCGATATCTGCGATGGATAGGGAGGTCAGCTTTAATAATTCGGTAGCCTTGATCATACGATAATTGATCAGAAACTCCTGAGGAGACTGACCGACAATGCTGCGGAAAATTTTTCCGAAATAGCTTCGGTTGATGCCACAGACAGCTGCAATATCCTCGATAGAGATATTGTTCTGAAAGTTTTGTTCAATGTAATTGATCGCTTCTTTGATATAGTATTCACTCATTCTGCCACTTGGAGCAAGGCTGGTCGATTTGGCAGACTGCAGCAGATCATCCAAAAACAGATACAGATGGCCGATCATATGATACGGTGACTCTGTTGAATGCTGGATGATATAGAGCATTTCATTGGCGAGATTTTCCCGTAATTCCTTTGAGTGGGAATGATAAACGGGAGAATCCTTGCACAGATCCGTCATGGCGAGCGTTTCTTTGACGCGCAATCCATCAAATTCAATCCACATATATTCCCATGGCAGCTGGGAGTCTGCGATATAAGTATTGATCTGTCCGGGAAAAATCATAAAGCCCTGTCCGCTTTTTATGGAATAGGTTCTGGTATGTCCTTTGGCATCATCTGCCAACAAAGTTCCCGTTCCGGAGAGAACATAGTGAAATAAGTAATGGTTACGTGTAGCCGGACCAAAGGAGTGACCCGCCTCACATTGTTCATATCCGAATTGATACATGCACAGATCAATGAAATTCTCATTTGGAAAAATATGAAAAAAAGTTTTGTCCATAGCAATCTCCTTATATACCATAATGCGACATCTGTGATGATTATACCACAGAATATCGCATTTTGACATAAAACAATGAAAATGATGCTATTTTTGTATGCAAAAGGGTATGTTATAATTGATTTATCAAAAGGAACCAAAACAAAGCGGAGAGAGGATGAAGAAGATATGGCAAAAAAGAGTATTTGTCGCAGTGTGGCGCTTGCACTGGTATTGGGAATCGGCGTGACTGGTGTTACAGGATGCGGAAGTGACAAAGGTTCAAGCGGTAAGACAGAAATTGAAGTGGTTTCTTACAAGCCGGAAGCGGTTGCTGCGTTTGAAGAAATTGAGAAGAGATTCAATGAAACACATGAAGACATTCATTTGACGATATCATCTCCAAATGAAGCTATGACAATTTTGAAAACACGTTTCATCCGTGAAGACTATCCGGATATTATCGCAATCGGTGGAGATATCAATTATTCCAATTTTCTGGATGCAGATCTGTTTGAAGATATTTCGGATCTGGATGACGTGAAAACCGTGAAGCAGGCGTATCTTGATATGGATAAGGAATTGGAGTTTATACCAAAAGAAGGAGTATATGCACTTCCATATGTTGCAAACGCGGCCGGCATTCTTTACAACAAAGATCTCTTTGAAGAGAACGGATGGAAAGTACCGGCAACATGGAGTGAGTTTACTGCCTTGTGCGACACAATCGGGGAGAGTGGAACACTTCCGCTGTATCTGGGATTTAAGGACACATGGACCTGTCTGGCTCCGTGGAATGCCCTGGCTGTCGGACTTACGGATTCAGATACCTGCAATCAGGTAAATATGGGAAATACGACCTTTACAGAAACTTACGGACCGGTTGCTGAAAAAATGCGTGCGATATTGGATTATGCGGAAAAAAATCCATATGCGTATGGCTATAACGATGCATGCACCGCTTTTGCACGCGGAGAATCTGCGATGTATCCGATCGGAAGTTATGCGATACCACAGATTAAATCGGTGAATCCGGATATGAATATCGGTTCCTTTACATTCCCGGCAAATGAGAAAGAGACGGACAATGTTCTCAATTCCGGAATTGATCTGCAGTTCTCGGTAATGAAGGCCTGCAAAAACAAAGAAGCGGCATATGAGGTATTAAAATATCTGTATGACGATGAGACGATTCAGATTTATCTGGATGATCAGGGAGGAATTGCCTGTAAGGAAGGAAACTTTGCGATTCCGGAAACACTTGAAGATATGAAAGACTATATCGAGAATAACCGGATGTCGGATTATCAGGATCATCATTATCCGAGTGAGATGAGCGTGGATGCTATGATCCAGACATTCCTGCTTGATACAAGCGACAATGCACAGGATAAGTTTTTGAAAAAATTCGATTCGGACTGGAAGCGCTACAATCGGGATCTGATCCGAAAAGTACAGGATTATCAGAATAAACAGGAGGATGCACAATGAAAAGAAAAATGTCAAACAGGGATAAAACATTCTGGGCAGTCGTGATACCCGTTGTGATTTTGTTCTTTGCGTTTAATACACTGCCGATGATCAAAGGTGTGATTTATAGCTTTACAAATTATAAAGGCTATGGTTCGTATGATTACGTCGGTTTCCGGAATTATATGGATCTGTTTACCGATGCGCGGGTTGGAAAAAGCTATCTGTTTACATTTAAATATGCATTGGCCGGCACCATTCTTGTCAATGTGCTCAGCCTTATGATGGCAGTGGGACTCAACAGCAGTATCCGCTGCAAGAGCGCACTCCGCGGAATCTACTTTGTGCCAAATATTTTAGGCGGACTTGTTATCGGCTATATTTTCAGTTTCATTTTTACTTATATTCTTCCGGCTGTGGGAAATGTTTTTCACATTGGTTTCCTGCAGAACAGTATCCTTGCCAGTGAGAAATATGCATGGATCGGCGTGCTGATCGTTGGTGTATGGCAGGCGGTCGCGATGAATACGATTATTTATATCTCCGGTCTGCAGACGGTTCCGGAGGAAGTGTACGAGGCAAGCATGCTTGATGGTGCAAGCAGCTGGAAGCAGTTCTGGAAGGTGACATTTCCGCTTGTGATGCCTTTTGTTACGATCAATTTAGTGCTTAGTACCAAGAATTTCCTTATGGTATTTGACCAGATTATGTCCTTGACCAAGGGAGGACCGGCGCAGAGTACAGAATCCATTTCTTATCTGATCTACAGAAATGGTATGGATGGCGGACAGTTTGGATTCCAGAGTGCGAATGCGGTTATTTTCTTTGTTGTGATCGTGGCAATCTCTCTGTTTCAGATGATCGTTATGAATAAGAAGGAGGAACAGTTATAATGGAAATGAAAAAGAAAACCAACTGGGTACTTACAATTGTTTTGATCCTTGGAACGGTTACGGTGTTTTTCCCACTGTATATGGCTGTGATCATTGCATTCAAACAGCCGAGTGATATGACCAATGATGTGGCAGGGGCGCTTGCTTTTCCGAAACAATGGAGTCTGGATAACTTCCGTCAGGCAATGGAAGTGACGGATTTCTGGCATTCTCTGGGCAACAGTCTTTTGATTACATTGGTGACGATCGCTTTGGCAATTCTGATTCATTCCATCGCAGGATATGTGATCGGACGGGGGATGGCGAGAAAGAAGAGTTTTCGATTTATTTATCTGTATATCGTAAGTGGTATGTTTGTGCCATTTTCAATTCTGATGATGCCGCTTGTAAAACAGACGGCGCATATGGGGCTTGGAAACCGTGCGGGTGTTATCATCCTTTATCTTGTATTTTATATGCCGATGAATGTGCTGCTCTATAGTGGATATCTGAAGAATATTCCGGTAGCGCTGGAAGAAGCTGCGGATATCGACGGTGCAAGCACCTGGACAACGTATTGGAGGGTCGTATTTCCGATGATGAAACCGATGCATGCGACCGTTGCGATACTGACAGCGCTCGGCACCTGGAATGATGTCATGACTCCGCTTGTGATCATGTCAGGAACCGGACAGAATACGCTGCCACTCGCACAGCTGAATTTCCAGACACAGTTTGGAACAAACTATAACCTGGCGTTTGCTTCTTATATTCTGGCATTGATTCCGATTCTGATCTTCTACGTGATCTGTCAGAAGCAGATTTTAAACGGTGTGGCAAATGGTGCGGTTAAAGGATAAATAAAAAGAGGTTATGATATGGCAATGATATACAATCCGAATAAAAGAATTTTTACATTAAACACAAAGCACAGCACCTATCAGATGCAGGTGGATTCGCTTGGTTATCTGCTTCATTTGTATTATGGAGCGAAAAATAATAGTTCCATGGAATATGTGCTGACTTACGCGGACCGCGGATTTTCGGGAAATCCGTATGCCGCAGGTGCGGACCGTACCTATTCACTGGACGCGCTTCCGCAGGAATTTCCAACGCTTGGAACCGGCGATTACCGCAATATTGCGTTGAACATAAAGAATGCCGAGGGTATCGAAAGCGTTGACCTGCATTATCAGCGATATGAGATCCGAAAAGGCAAATATGCTTTACAGGGGCTTCCGGCAGTATGGGCAGGGGAACATGAAGCTGAGACGCTTGAGATTGTTCTTGCCGATGAGAATGCGGGAATTGAAGTGCATCTGTTGTATGGGGTACTCGAAGAAGTTGATGTGATCACAAGAAGTGCTGTGATCCGAAACATAGGGACAGAGACGGTTACGATTGAGAAAGCAGCAGCGGCATGTCTGGATTTTGTAAGCGGTAATTATGATGTGATCCGCTTCTATGGAAAGCATGCTTTTGAGCGGAATCTGGAACGCACAGCTCTTGGTCACGGAACGATCGCTTTCGGAAGCCGAAGAGGCACTTCCAGTCACCAGTATAATCCGGCGGTCATTCTGGCAGAGCAGGGAACGACGGAAGAGGCTGGAAACTGTTACGGAATGCTCATGGTATACAGTGGAAACTTTTCCTGTGAGGCAGAGCGGGATCAGTACAATCAGACGCGCCTTCTTATGGGCTTAAACGATGAACTGTTTTCTTATCCGCTTGCAGCCGGCGATACCTTTACAGTTCCGGAAGTGATCTTATCGTATTCACAAAACGGTCTGTCTGCCTTGTCGCAGCAGTATCATAATTGCATCCGTAATCATGTGTGCCGCAGCAAGTATGTGCACATGAGCCGTCCGGTACTGATCAACAGCTGGGAAGCCGCATACTTTGATTTTACCGGGGAGACGATTGTTGATCTGGCAAAAGAAGCCGCTTCTCTGGGCATTGATATGGTTGTCATGGATGATGGCTGGTTTGGAAAACGTGATGATGATAATTCCTCGCTGGGAGATTGGTATGTCAATGAAAAAAAACTTGGCGGCAGTCTGTCAGAACTGATCCGGCGTGTGCATGAGCAGGGAGTGAAATTCGGAATCTGGATCGAGCCGGAGATGGTAAATGAGGACAGTGATCTCTACCGTGCGCATCCGGACTGGGCAATTCAGATTCCGGGAAGAAAGCCGATCCGTTCAAGAAATCAGTTGCTTCTCGATTTCTCCAGAAAAGAAGTGCGGGATCAGGTGTTTGAGCAGATTTGTGCAGTGCTGGATCAGGGAGAGATTGATTATGTCAAATGGGACATGAACCGGAGCATGGCAGATGTGTATGCGGGAAATCTTACCTATGATTATGTCCTTGGTGTGTACGATTTTATGGAACGCCTGACGAGCCGTTATCCGGATATGCTTCTGGAGGGCTGCAGCGGCGGCGGCGGAAGATTTGATGCAGGAATGCTTTATTATTCGCCACAGATCTGGTGCAGTGATAATACGGATGCGATCAATCGCACAAGAATACAGTATGGTACTTCTTTCTTTTATCCGGTCTCTGCGATGGGGGCGCATGTGTCTGCAGTGCCGAATCATCAGACCGGCAGGGTTACAAGCTTTCATACCCGCGGCGTGACTGCGATGGCGGGAACCTTTGGATATGAGCTGAATCCGGCTTTGTTATCGGATGAAGAAAAGCAGCAGATCCGGGAGCAGATTGCATCTTATAAGAAATATGAGCGTCTGATCAACGAAGGTACCTACTGGCGTCTGTCCGATCCACTCCATGATGAGATCGCCGCATGGATGTCGGTTTCAAAGGAACAGGATCGTGCGCTGGTCAGCGTTGTCCGGCTGATGGCGGAAGCAAATCAGGCAGCCGTCTATGTGCGTCTGCGTGGCTTAAAGCCGGAGGCTGTCTATCTGGAAGAATACAGCGGAAAGCAATATTCCGGTGCGGCGCTTATGCATACAGGAATCGTATTGCCTTTCTTCACACACGAATATGAGGCTTACCAGTTCTCGTTTGTCGAATTGACGGAGGCGTTACATTTGTATGAGAAAGTGGGAGCATGGTGTGAAGACAAGCAGGAAGATGAGCGGCTGGTCATCAGCCTGTTCGGCGGCTCCGGATCCGGGAAGACAACGATTGCCGGTGCGTTGCAGCAATATTTGTTAAATGATGGAATCGGCTGCTTCCTGCTGGGAGGAGATGATTATCCGCATCGCATTCCGAAGCGCAATGATGAGGAGCGCCTGCGCATTTTTGAGGAGTCCGGTGAAGACGGACTGCGGGACTATCTGGGAACTCCGCAGGAAATTGATTTTGACCGTATCAATGAGGTGCTTGCGGATTTTCATGCCGGAAAAAACACAATTACACTTCGCCATATGGGCAGGGAAGACGGGGAAATATTTTCGGAAGAGACATCCTTTGAAGGAATCCGGGTCCTTATTGTCGAATGGACACATGGCGGAAGTGAATACCTAGAAGGTGTGGATCTACCGGTTTTTCTTGAAAGTTCACCGGAAGAAACGAGAGAAAGACGCATCCGCAGAAACAGGGATGCCAATGCGGCAAGCCCGTTTATCAATATGGTCGTGGAACTTGAGGGTGAGAAATTAAAGCGGCAGCGCAATCGTGCGAAACTGATTGTCGGAAAGGATAAAAAAGTCTATGAACAATAAACCGATGCTCAATGCATATCCGGACAGTCTGGGCGGAACACTTGGAGATATTGTAAATTTGTTGGAAAAAGAGGAAATGAAGGACGTATTTTCTTCTTTCTATATTCTGCCGAGTCTGTACCATTCGGATCTGGACAGGGGATTTTCTGTGATCGACTATGAACTTAACGAAGAGCTGGCGTCGCGCGATGATCTGGAACGGTTGAGAAAACTTGGAATCGATCTGAAGCTGGATTTTATTTTAAATCATGCATCTGCGCAATCACCGCAATTTAAGGATCTTGTGGCAAAAGGCGAACAGTCAGAATATCGTAATTTTTTCATCAACTGGAATCAGTTTTGGGATGGCTATGGAAAGATGACGGAAGAAGGGTATATTCAGCCGGATGAAGAATACCTGAAAAAGATGTTTTTCCGAAAGCCGGGACTGCCGATTCTTATGGTAGAGTTTCCGGATGGGGAAAAAGTACCGTATTGGAATACTTTTTATCAGGAGGTACATGGCAGAGAGTATCTGGGACAGATGGATTTAAATATCAAGTCGCAGAAGGTCTGGGATTTTTATTGCGATACATTGGGTAAAATTGCTTCTTACGGTGCTTCCATTGTGCGGCTTGATGCGTTTGCATACGCACCGAAAACACCTGGGAAAAAGAATTTTTTGAACGATCCGGAGACCTGGGATTTTCTTCAGCAGATCAAGAATCTTGCGCAGCCGTCGGGCCTTACGCTTTTGCCGGAAATCCATGCTGCGTATGAAGAAAAAATATACGATACTCTTGCAAAAAAGGGATATCCGGCCTATGATTTTTTCCTGCCGGGACTCATCATTGACGCGATTGAGCACAAGCGGGGAGCTTATCTTGCCGCATGGGCAAAGGAAATCGTGGAAAAAAAGATTGCTACGGTCAATATGCTGGGATGTCATGATGGAATCCCGCTTCTGGATCTGAAAGGAATCCTGCCGGAAGAGGATATACAGGAATTGATCCGGCTGATCGTATCAAGGGGCGGAATGGTAAAGAATCTTCATGGACAGAAGAACATTTATTATCAGGTAAATGCCACGTATTACAGTGCGCTCGGAGAGGATGATGCCAAGCTGTTGCTGGCACGGGCAATCCAGATGTTTATGCCGGGCAAGCCGCAGATCTGGTATCTGGATCTGTTTGCCGGAAAAAATGATCATGAAGCAGTGCTGCGTGCCGGAGAATCCGGTCATAAAGAAATCAATCGCACCAATTTATCGAATGAGGATATTGTTTCCGGTCTTCAGAAGGATATTGTAAGAAAGCAGCTGGAGTTGATCCGGATGCGGAACACATGGAGTGTTTTTTCGGAGGATGCCAAAGTTGAGGTTTATTGTGAAGGTGCTTTACTTACCATCGGTTGGGAACTCGGTGAGGCGTTCGCAAGACTGCGTGTGGACTTTGACAGCGGAAGATATACGATTGAATCCAATGAGCGAACAATTGCATGATTCCTATGAAAAATGTTATTATAAGTACAAAGTTCCTATGAATTTTGTAATTGCTCGAAGGGATTATGATATGAAACGGGATATTTTTGATGATTTGGTGAAGTGAAAATCATGGAGGACAGTACCAATAGGTGCTGTCCTTTTTCAGTCGTTGTCTGTCGCTTTATCAAACGGTCTTGCTGACGGAACAGAGTCGGGAAACAAGGGATATCAATAACAAAAAATATAATTATAATCCAAATGATTTTCTGACTTCGTCAAAATCATGAATCGGTAACATGATTTCCTGTATTGTTCCAATCTGTTTATCCATATAAATCAATGTATACCATTTGTTAAATTTATATCCACAGTTTCTCAGTTCCCCGGCATATGTATATCCCATTTTCTCATGGAACTGAACACTATTGTAATCAGAATACACATCGATAGGCTTTACTATTAACGAAATCGTATTTACAATCCCTTGTTTCTGCAAAATTTTTTCCATCAAAGTATACAGTTTTCGCCCTACGCCGGTTCTTCGAATTTCATGTTTTAAATATACAGTCATTTCTACATCCCATGCAAAGGCAGCTCTTGGATGAAATCTTCCGGCGTAAGAATATCCAATAATCTCACCATCGGATTCTGCGACGAGGTATGGATAGTGCTCTAAAATATGTCGGATCCGCTCTTGAAATTCTTCTAGAGATGGAACTTCATATTCAAAAGTAACGGCTGTATTCTTTATATAATAAGCGTAAATCTCAAGTAGTTCTTCTGCATCTTCAGTTGTTGCTGTTCTAATTCGGATATCCATCATAATTGTTTCCTTTCTTGAACTACCCAAGCCGACTCGCCGGATGAGGTCTTCTGCTCTATAAAAGATAAATCGTATGTGATAGGTGTTCCATAGATATTCAAAATACTAATACGATTTTGATGGAGAATCAAGTACTTAATTCAATTAATAACTATACCTAATGTACAACCACAATGCGAACAAGTTCTATAATTCCTTGATTTTTTTGTTCATTTTTTTTGCATCATTGCGATAGTAAAGCATGAATCCTCCCCAGATTATAAATGCTAAAGCTATTTGAAATATGGCTGCAATAATCCCGTGAAGGATAGAACTTGTTCCTCCTATCCATCCGACAGTATATGCGACAATTGTATAAATAACACAGCCTATTCCCATGTGAATAATCACTTTAAAAGGCATTGGAAGATTGTCTTTGTGATAAATCATGGTCGGAAGTCCAAAACCCAGACCTACAATTAGACAGCCGATAACCATTTTGGAAAATTGGTAATGATCTAAACTGAAATTACCGCCATAGGCGATGTCAAATACCATTCCGGTGATGCAGAAAATTGTTAATGCGATACCAATGCTGGTTATCGTGTTTTTAATCAAATTTTTCATAGTTTCTCTCATTTTTGTCCTCCTATAATCCTAGATATTTTTTAAACTCAGGTAAATATTTCCTTGATACGTAATCCTTGCATCCGTTTTTTAGTTTCAAAAGAAGAGTGCCGCTAAAACCAGCCTCGACATTGCTCATATAGGACAGATTGATCAAAGTTGATTTTGAAATTTGCATAAATCCGGCACCAAGCTGCTGTTGCATTTCATATAGTCTTTTTCGGGAACGGTAGCTGTGTTCTTTGCCATAAATAATAGTATCTTTGTTTTCTACCCGTACCATGTATATTTCTTTTGGTTGTAAAATGATAATATCATTTTCGTTTTGTAAAGCTGTAATTGGGCTTTCATTTGAACCGAATATATCAAGGGTATGCTGGATGCTGTCAGTGATTTTATCCGCATATATGATGGCATATGGTTCGCTATATTCAGGGGAAAGTTCAATACTTACTTTCATGTGAAATCCTCCTTTCTTTTTGGTGAGCTAATCATACAATATTTCATACATAATGTCTTGCATTTGGATGTAAGTAGCGAAAAAATATACATAAGATGCGTTAAGGGTGATACAAATGTAGTTACATATCAGATTGTATACAAATAAAAACTTGTCATAGTCTGTGCCGTATGTTTAAATAATAGTATCGATATTCGCTTTTCATTTTGTGAGATGCACGATGTGAAAACCGAAATCTACAAAAAAGATGACTCTGACACCAAAACGATTGGTTGAGGTGAAAGGTATGGCACGAGATAGGAAGACATGGGGATATGCTTGGCAGGCGCTGCGAAGCATAGAATGTTTATGTCAAAATGAGTAAGTATGGCTGTACCTGTAAGGGTGCAGCTTTTTTATTATAGGGAATTCGCGCACACTTTATTTTGCAGATAAGGAGACAAGAAATCTATGGAGACAAGAATTGCTTTAATTGGAATTATTGTGGAAAACGAAGAAGCTGCGGAGCCCCTCAATCATCTGTTGCATGAGTACAGGGATTGCGTGGTTGGACGGATGGGAATCCCGTATCGTGCGCAGGGAGTGAACATTATCAGCGTGGCGGTCGATGCACCACAGGATAAGATCAATGCCTTATCCGGAAAAATAGGAAGATTGGATGGCGTGAGCGCCAAGACGGTATATTCAAATGTTACATCAAATCATTGATCGGGTCAGAGAACAACAGAATATCAGCCGCGAGGAGCTGGAACTTTTACTGACAACGGAAGATAGGGAAGCGCTTGCGTATCTGAGGACGTCTGCGCGTGAGGTTGCGGATGCGGTGTACGGCAGGCAGGTGTTTATCCGGGGCTTGATCGAGTTTAGCAATTACTGCAAAAATAACTGTCTGTACTGCGGAATCCGAAGGAGCAATGCGAAAGCGGATCGCTACCGGCTGACGAAGGAAGAAATTTTATCCTGCTGCGACAATGGGTATGGGCTGGGTTTTCGGACGTTTGTGCTGCAGGGCGGCGAGGACGCTTATTTTACCGATGAGCGCATCTGCGATCTTGTAATATCCATCAAAAAGCGTTATCCGGATTGCGCGGTGACACTTTCCATCGGAGAAAAAGAAAAGTCAAGTTATCAAGCATTTTTCGATGCGGGCGCGGACCGTTATCTGCTGCGGCACGAGACGGCGGATGAAGCGCATTACCGGAGTCTGCACCCGAAAGAGATGTCGCTTTCGCACAGAAAGCAGTGTCTGTGGGAGCTGAAAGAGATCGGTTATCAGGTTGGCTGCGGATTCATGGTCGGCTCGCCGGAGCAGACGGTGGATACTTTGTATGAGGATTTACAGTTTATCAAGGAACTACAGCCGCATATGGTCGGGATCGGACCGTTTATTCCGCAGAAGGATACGCCTTTTGGCGAAAAGAAGGCAGGAACGCTGGATCAGACCCTTCGGCTTTTGTCCATCATAAGGCTGATCCACCCGCATGTACTGCTTCCGTCGACCACGGCGCTTGGTACGATTCATCCGCTAGGCAGAGAGAAAGGCATTCAGGCGGGTGCCAATGTTGTGATGCCGAATCTGTCGCCGGTTGCGGTGCGTGAGAAGTACCGGTTATATGACAACAAGATCTGTACCGGGGATGAGGCGGCGGAATGCAGACACTGCATGTCGCGCCGTATGGAGAGTGTCGGGTATCAGGTTGTGGTGTCGCGCGGCGACTATGCAGGTTGATATTTCACTGAAAATATAGAGCAAATACACTGGGAGGAGATTATGTACAACGTAAAATCACTGAAGGCAGAGGAGTTTATCTCTGATGAGGAAATCAAGGAAACACTGGCATTTGCAGATGCCAACAAGGACAATATGGAGATGGTGGATGCCATCATCGCCAAGGCAAAGGAACGCAAAGGTCTGACCCACCGCGAGGCTTCCGTACTTCTGGCATGTGAGAATGAGGAGAAAATGAATGAGGTCTATGAGCTGGCGCAGCAGATCAAAAAGGATTATTACGGAAACCGTATCGTGTTGTTTGCACCACTGTATCTGTCCAACTATTGTGTCAACGGATGCGTATACTGCCCGTATCATCTGAAAAATAAGCATATCGCAAGAAAGAAACTGACACAGGAAGAGATTGTGAAGGAAGTTACCGCTTTGCAGGATATGGGACATAAGCGTCTGGCCATCGAGGCAGGCGAGGATCCGGTCAATAACCCGATTGAATATATTTTAGAGTGCATCAATACCATTTATAGTATCAAGCATAAAAACGGCGCGATCCGCCGCGTTAATGTCAATATTGCAGCAACCACCGTTGAGAATTACCGCAAGTTGAAGGATGCAGGAATCGGAACCTACATTCTGTTCCAGGAGACCTATAACAAGGAGGGCTATGAGCAGCTGCATCCAACTGGACCAAAGCATGATTATGCGTACCACACCGAGGCGATGGACCGCGCGATGGAGGGCGGCATCGATGATGTCGGACTTGGCGTACTGTTCGGACTTGAGGGCTATCGTTACGAGTTCGCCGGACTTCTTATGCATGCGGAGCATCTTGAGGCGGTACACGGTGTCGGACCGCATACGATCAGTGTTCCCCGTGTGAAAAAAGCGGATGACATCGATCCGAGCGCATTTGACAACGGAATCAGCGATGATACATTTGCGAAGATTTGTGCGCTCATCCGTATTTCCGTGCCTTATACCGGAATGATCATCTCAACCCGCGAGAGTCAGGCTGTCCGCGAGAAGGTTCTTCCGCTCGGCGTATCACAGATCAGCGGTGCATCCAAGACCAGTGTCGGCGGATATGCGGATCCGGAGGCAGAAAAGGAAGCAGAGGCGACTTCCGAGCAGTTTGATGTCAGCGATCAGAGAACGCTCGATGAGGTGGTCAACTGGCTGATGAAAATGGGCTATATTCCATCCTTCTGTACCGCATGCTACCGCGAGGGCAGAACGGGAGACCGTTTTATGGCGCTGTGTAAGAGTATGCAGATCTTAAATTGCTGCCATCCGAACGCTTTAATGACGCTCAAAGAGTATCTTGAGGATTATGCGAGCGAGGAGACGAAGAAGATTGGTATGGAACTGATCGACCGCGAAATCGAGAAGATTACGAACCCGAAGGTAAAACAGACCACCTATGAGCATATTCATGATATTTCAGAAGGAAAGAGAGATTTCCGGTTTTAGTTTCGGAGAGATGTGATGATGTCTTAAGGACTGACAGATTCCAGGTAGACGTGAATTTGATGAATACATAGAGCAGCAGGGAGACTTGCTGCTCTACGTATATGGGAGGAGAAATGGCATGGGAACAACTTTAAATGATACACCGTCGGCGAATCGATTACACATTGGTGTATTTGGAAAAACAAACAGTGGAAAGTCATCGCTCATCAACGCATTTACCGGGCAGGAAGTGTCGATTGCTTCGGATGTCGCCGGAACGACGACGGATCCGGTGTACAAAGCGATGGAGATCCATCCACTCGGAGCGTGCACAATTATTGATACGGCTGGCTTTGATGATGAGAGCGAGCTTGGTGCAAAGCGTGTGGAGAAGACGAGACTTGCTGCGGAGAAGACGGATATTGCGGTTATGGTGTTTTCTGCGGAAGTGGATTCGTCTGTTTCTGATATGACAGCAAACCGCGAAGAGAATAAATCGGAATTAAACAATATGGAATTGTTAAAAAAATACTTCGCGCAGGAACTGAAATGGTATCAGTTTTTTAAAGAGAAAAATACCCCGGTGCTTCTGATTATCAACAAGGCGGATCTTGGGGACGCAAAAGCGTTACAGGAATTTCTTATAAAAGAGACAAACGAGCAGCCGCTCATTGTAAGTGCGGTAAAGCGTGAAGGCATCGATCAGATTAAGGAAGCCTTAGCGCGAAAGGTGCCGGAGAATTTTGGCAATCGCCTGATCACGGGAAATCTGGTCGGAGAGGATGATCTTGTCATGCTTGTTATGCCGCAGGACATTCAGGCCCCGAAAGGAAGACTGATCCTGCCACAGGTGCAGACAACAAGAGAGCTCCTCGATAAGAAATGTGTGATCATGAGTGTTACTACAGATAAGTTTGTGGCGGCATTAAAACAGTTGGTACAGCCACCGAAACTGATCATCACGGATTCCCAGGTGTTTTCCTATGTGTATGAGAATAAGCCGAAAGAAAGTATGCTGACTTCATTTTCCGTGCTTTTTGCAGCCTATAAGGGTGATTTGCCTTATTATGTAGAGGGGGCGAAGCAGATTGATTCGCTGACAGAGCAATCGCATGTTTTGATTGCGGAATGTTGCACGCATGCACCTCTCCAGGAGGATATCGGGCGTGTGAAGATTCCACGCATGTTAAAGAAACGTTTTGGAGAGGGGATTACGGTGGATCATGTAAGTGGAACGGATTTCCCGGAAGACTTAAGTGGATATGATCTCATCATTCAATGCGGAGCGTGTATGTTCAACCGGAAATATGTGCTGTCACGCATTGAACGTGCGAAAAAGCAGCAGATTTCGATGACAAATTACGGAGTGACGATCGCGCATCTGACCGGAATTCTGCCACATGTTGTGATGCCGTAGATGAAATAAGCGAGTGCCTATGCACTCGCTTAAAAATGAGATTATAATCCAAGTTCTTTTATAAGATCATCTTGTGAATAAGATGGTTGATATTCCGGATCACCTGATTGATAGGCATGAAAAGCAGAAATTTCATCAGGTTCTGGAGAAACCTCTTCTGCATTATAGAGCTTGTATACACCCTGAATCATATTCCAGACTTTTTCGGCTTCCTGATCACTCATAATAGTTACTGCGCCCATGATTCTTTCTTTTACATTTGACATCTATAATCACACTCCTTTATATATCTGTCCACGATTACCAATATCAATAATATCTATAATAACACCATTGATATCAAATAATACACGAAAATTGCCGATACGCAACCGATATCCATTCTGCCCTTGTAATTTCTTTATATCACCATCCTGCGGAAGCTTTGCGATTGCGGATAGAATCCGTAATTGAGTTGATCGATTTTGTTTTTCTAAAAATTTTTTGCTTTCTTAGAGTATATAATTTGGAACATAGAGTTTCCTCCGCAGTTAGAAGTGTTGACTAAATACTAGCATATTACATTTTGAAAGTAAATAAATGATTGTACAAATTTATGTTAAAACGTTGCCTGTAAATTTTAATGGTGCTAGAGCTGATGAATGTGTACGTTGCATCGTGGCTCTTCACGGGAGTTGCAATTTTCATTGTCTATGTGCATCATATGAAGCGTGAAGAAAAACGCATGGGGCAGCAGTCTTTATAAAGTAGCGATAAAGACAACACCCTGCGTTGTGGCAAATGTATCCGGAAGGAAAGTGCAGTCCGACGGATCAGAAACGGTGATCCTGCCGTGATGGGCGCGCATGATCTCCTGCGCCGTGCAGAGTCCGAGTCCGAAGTGGGCGTGATCGGTGTGGGAGCTTTCCGCGCGGTAGAACCGTTCAAAAATATGCTCCTTCTCGGCATCCGGGATTGACGGACCGTCGTCTGCGACAATAAAACTCGTGGAGGTATCACTCTGCCGGAACAAAAGAAGAATCCTGCCGCCATGCGGTGTGTAGGATAACGCGTTGTCCATCAGAATCGATAAAACCTGCGTGATACGCTCCGCGTCCATCGTACGGTTTTGACAGGCAGCATCCGGAAGGAGAAACTGTAAGCCAATCCCTTTTGAGGCGGCGAGAGATTCGTATTTTTCATAGACACCGAGCAGCAGATCGTCAGGGGAGACGGACTCTTCATGAAGGACGATGCGGTTGGCATCCGCGTTGGCAAGCAACAGCATGTCGGAGATTAGGTGCTGCATGCGAAGTCCTTCTTCGCGGATCAGCGAGAGAAAATGCCTGCGGGTCTGTTCGGAGTCAGCTTTTTCGACCGTCTCAAGCCCCGACATCATGACAGTCAGCGGTGAGCGAAGTTCGTGTGAAGCGGCAGCAACAAATTGCTGCTGTTTTTTTTGTGCAATCGCAAGAGGACGGACCATGCGCCCCGTAAAAAGCCATGAAAAAAGTATGAGCAGAGCAAGTGTCACCACATCAGCACACAACACACCGATCGCAAACCTCCTGATCTGCGTGCTCTGGTGCAGCGTGTCATAGAGGATCACAAAGCTGAGCTGTCCGCTGTCTTTCATCAGATAACCGACCGAAGTGTAGTAGGTTCCCTGTTCTTTATCTTTGTAGGTAAATTCCCGGTGATAAATATTCTGTCCGTTGTGCATGGTAAAACAGTCATCTCCGGCTTTGGCGATCACACGGTCGCGAAGCGCATTCCAGTTGTCATCCTGCAGACGGTTGTAGTAAAGTTCTTCGCCTTTGTCGTAGAGATAAATCGTGAAATGGTGCTGTTGCTGCATCTGCCCGAGCCATTGGTAGGAGATGTAATCCTGACTCTGCAGACTGGCAGTCACGGAGACGAGTTCTTTCTGAAAAGCGGAATATCCGGTCTGCTCGATCGCTTTGCCGGCGAGGAACAGACAGGTGATGCTGAGTGCGATCAGAATTGCTCCGGTGATAACGGAGCAGAAAAAGGTTAATTGTCGATGTAATTTTTTAAACATGTGAAAAGTGATAACTCCTTTTATCTGGTGAGGCGGTAACCGATGCCGCGCACGGTTTCGATGGTTGTGTGGCTGCCGACCTGTTGCAGACGTTTGCGCACAAAATGAATATAGGTATCGAGGTTGCTTTCCTCCACCGGGGCATCACTTCCCCACACGCGGGAGAGCAGCACGAGCCGCTTTAGCACGGTCTGCGGATTTTGCAAGAAGATCTCGAGCAGCCGTCCCTCACGTCCGGATAACTGGAGACTGCCGCTTGGTCCACACAGTTCGCGCAGGCGGCTGTCGTAGGAGATGTCGGCATAGGAAAAACGGTCGTTGTCATCATAGACATGATTGCGTCTGCCGATGGAACGGATGCGTGCGGAGAGTTCTTCGTAAGCAAACGGCTTTACCAGATAGTCGTCCGCACCGCAGTCGAGTCCTTCGACGCGGTCGTAGAGTTCGCCGAGTGCGGTGATCATAATGACCGGTGTAGAGATTCCGGCTTTGCGCGCTTTCTGCAAGACCAGAAGTCCGTTCATGGTCGGGAGCATCCGATCGAGCAGCACCAGATCGTAGGCATCCTGCAGGAACAGATCGAGTCCGTCGCGCCCGTCCATGCAGACCTCCACCTCGTGATGCTCGCTCTCTAATTGAAAGCGCAGCATTTCACACAAATTTTTATCATCCTCTATCAATAAAATCTTCATTTGATTTCCCTTTCCTATGTTAATCAGTATAGCAGATTTGTCTTTAAGAAATCTTAAAATTACTTGAAAAATTAAAGACACCTTTAAAGAAAGATTAAAGACACTTCTGTTACACTTGAGGCATAGTAAAAATGTTTAAGGAGATGGAAATCGTGAAATTTAAAATAAGAAAGAAATTATCACTGTTTATGACTGCCTGTGTGCTGGCAACCGGACTTATGAGCGGTTGCAGCAGCCAACAGGTCATCAGCGAAACGCAAAACGGCACACAGAGCGGCAATGCGAAAGGAAGGTTTGTGGAGAACGAGGTCTCGCTGCCGGATAATATATCGATGATCAGTTCTACGGGAAAAAGCAGGGACGGCGAACTTACGCTGTTTGGATATCCGCAGGATGGAACAGCGATGATCCTCGGTCACTCGAAGGATCAGGGCGAGACATGGGACAGTGTCGAGGTAAAAGATACGGATTGTTATGTGTCTGCGGTAAACGGAGAGGACGGCAGCGTAGCAGTGTTTGGAAATCCGAACGAAAAGAAAGTGATTTTATCGATGGTGACAGCGGAGGGGGAAGTCTCCCAGGTGCAGCTTCAGATACCGGATTATGAGGGAGACAGTCCGGATGATGAGATCGGCAATTTCGTCACTTCTGCAGTCTATGCAAATGGAACACTCCTTGCTACGGACTTGAACGGCGTGCTCTATGAGGTTGATTCGGCGAGCGGCAAGATGTCTCGATTTTCACAGCAGATTACCGATCAGGTAGAGGGACTTCTTCCGATTGGAAACCGGTTCGGTATGCTCACAGATTCCGGAATCCTTTTTGCGGAAACAGACAGCGGCAAGATATCGGAGAGCATGAAAAATGATACAGAGCTGCAGAAAAATCTAAAAGATGTGAATGCGTCCTACAGCGAGGGCAGCAGCTCGATCGCTTTCGCGGCGGATGATACCGAGCAGGAGTTCTATTATCTGAATCATGACGGAATGTTTTACCACAAGATCGGCGGAAGCACGACCGAGCAGCTCATGGACAACTCACTCACGAGTCTGAGTGACAGCAGTGTGGCGATACAGGGATTCCATCGCTTTGACGACAAGAATTACATTGTGATCGCGTCGGATTCGAATGGACAGCCGCATTGTTACCGCTATACCTATGACGCAACGATATCAACGGTTCCGGAAAACCAGATCCGTGTCTATGCGCTCGAGGACAGCAATGCGCTCCAGCAGCTGATCACCGCTTATCAGAAGGAATATCCGGATGTGTTCGTTAAGAAGATTATCGGCATGTCGGGTTCGGACGGTGTGACTGCGGACGATGCGATCAAATCTTTAAATACCGAAGTGCTCGCGGGAAAAGGTCCGGATGTCCTTGTGCTTGACGGACTTCCGGCAGACAGCTATGTGGAAAAAGGCGCTTTGTGCGATATCAGCAATTATGTGGAGCAGGCGAACGAAAGTGAAGGGCTTTTTACCAATATTATGGATGCCTACACCAGTGACAACAAGATCTATCAGGTGCCGACGCGTTTCTACTTTACGGTGGCAGAGGGCGATTCATCCATGCTTGATCACAGCGGCAGCATACAGGATTTCAAGGCGTATATCGATACCGTAAAATCCGGGGATGGAAAAGTGTTCGGCTTTTTCGGACCGAAAACGATATTGAATGAGTTTTATAATGCGGACAGTGCCTCCTGGCGGACGACGAGTGGCATCGATCAGGAGAAGTTAAAGGACTGTCTTGAGGCGGCAAAGGCTCTGTATGATGCCGACGGCTATCAGGAGAAGGAACGCATCGAGGTTGATTTTGCCAGTGGAATGCAGGAGGGAAGCCTTATCGGAATGTGCGCTGAAACCGTGAATTTCCGTTTGATGATGATGGGGCAGATCGCATTTGGCTCTCTGGTGGGGGTTAATGATGCGCAGGACCTCTATGGAATGGAGGGCGCATACGGCGGCAGCTTTGCACTGTTTGATACGCAGGATCACAAGGCATTTGTGCCGTTTATCCGCCTCGGACTTGCACAGTCCGCCTCGGACAACACTTACGCACAGAAGTTTATCGAGATGGCGATCTCCGCAAATGGACAAAAGCAGATGAATGACGGATTTTCCGTCAATCGAAGCGCTTTTGACGCGGAGTGTGAAAACACTCATGAATCGAGTATCGGATCATCGACCGCGGACGGAACTTACTCCGAATATCAGTTAAAAAAGATCAGCAATGCGCAGCAGCAGGAACTGACCACACTGATGGAAAGTCTTGATGTACCGGTTTGGGATGACCGCGTAGTGAAGGATCTTGTGCTGGATGAGGGCGCAAAATATCTGCAGGGAAATCAGTCAATCGAGGATACGGTAGCGGCGATCCGTCAGAAAGTACAGCTCTATGTTGCGGAGTAGCAGAAAGCATCGAAAGCGTCTGGTGGGCATATCGTTTCTGCTTCCGGGATTATGCGGCGTTGCCGTCTTTTATCTGATCCCGTTTGTGGATGTGATCCGGCGTTCATTCGTGCAGATGGCAAGCGGAAGCTTCTGTGGACTGCAAAATTATAAAATGGTGGTAGAAAACGATGCCTTCCGGCTTGCCGCAAAAAACACAGTACGGTTTGTGCTCGTCTGCCTGCCGCTTCTGCTTGTTTTGTCACTGGTTCTGGCTTTTTTCGTCAATGAATTGTGGACAGATCTGAAGCAATTTCACAGAAGAGGGCAGCAGAGGTCAGGCGGGGAATCGGTAAACGCACTCATCGGTGCCATCAAGGCGGCTTATCTGCTTCCGCTTGCGATTCCGGCGGCATCCGTGGTTCTGTTGTGGAAGCTGATGTTTGATCGGAGCGGATTTGTAAACGGAATACTGCATCTGTGCGGACTGCATGCGGTGGACTGGATGAACACCGGCGCATCGTTTGCGGTACTTGTGTTCAGCTATATATGGAAGAATCTCGGCTATACGATGATCCTCTGGCTGGCGGGGCTTGCGTCCGTTCCGCAGAGCGTGTACGAGGCGGCGGAGATGGACGGTGCGAAGAAAAGTGTTCAGTTTTTCAAGATTACGCTGCCGTTGATCCGACCGATGATTTTTACCATTGTGGTCCTTTCTTTTTTGAATTCGTTTAAGGTGTTCCGGGAGGCATATCTGGTTGCGGGAAATTATCCGCAGGAGGATATTTATCTCCTGCAACACCTTTTTAATAACTGGTTTCTAAGCCTGTCGGTTGATAAGATGGCGGCGGCGAGTGTGCTTCTCGCAGGAGTGATCGGTGGGTTCGTGTTAATTTTACAACGTTTATGGGAGACAGAAGGATGAGACAGTTAAAAATACTTGGAATTGTACTTGTGCTGATCCTGTTCGGGACACTTACGGTAGCGCCGCTTCTGTTCCTTTTCTGCGGAAGCCTGATGGGAGAGCCGGAGATCACGCAGTATCTGGTACCAATCCTAAACGGGACAAAAGGCTATGCATCGTGGCGGCTTTTTCCGCTTTATCCGACCTTGAAAAGTGTTGTGGAACTCGTTTTTGATTCCCCGGAATTCTTTCAGATGTTCTGGAATACCATGAAGATCACGGGTGGAATCCTGCTCGGGCAGCTGGTGTTTGGAATGCCGTCCGCATGGGGGCTGGCGCGCTACCGGGTTCCGGGAAAAGGCGTTTTTTATCTGCTCTATATTATTCTGATGATGCTTCCGTTTCAGGTGACGATGCTCTCCGAGTATCTGGTCTTAAGCCGACTTCATATGATGGATACTTTATGGGCGATCATTGCACCCGGTGCGTTTTCGACATTTACGGTCTTTCTGATGTACCGCTTTTTCTGCGGGATACCGGAAGAACTTTTGGAGGCGGCACGCATGGACGGCGCGGGCGAATGGAAGATCTTCTTTTTCGTCGGGGTGCCGCTCGGCTCCGCGGGAATCCTCTCGGCGCTTGTAATTCAGTTTCTGGAATGTTTCAGCATGATCGAGCAGCCGCTTGTATTTTTGCAGACGAAGCGGCTTTGGCCGTTGTCGATGTATCTCCCGGAGATTAAGGAGGGACAGATGGGCTTTGCGTTAGCCTGTTCGTTTGTGGCATTGCTGCCGGCGTTGTGCGTGTTTGGAATGGGACAGAAATATCTGGAACAGGGAATTACGGCAGCCGCTGTCAAAGGATAATTGATTTTAGACTTCAATGAAAAGAGGAAAAGAAGATGGGAAAACTGACAAAGGTGTTTGCGGCGCTGATGGCGGTCATGCTTTTTATGACGGTCATCTCACGCGCGGCGTCATCCTTTACGGTTGCGCAGGTGCAGGTGGAGAGTCCGAAGTCACGCGCGATCGTTCACAAGGTGATCGGCGACGGAACCGTGACAAGGCAGTCGGATCTTCCGGTCTATACCGTGGCGGATATTCTGGTTGCGAAGGTGAAAGTAACCGAGGGACAGGAGGTCAAAAAGGGGCAGACGCTTGCCGTGCTTGATACGGACAGCATCGATGAGCAGATCCAAATGC
This sequence comes from uncultured Agathobacter sp., assembly GCA_934316545.1. GTDB lineage: Bacteria > Bacillota > Clostridia > Lachnospirales > Lachnospiraceae > Roseburia. The sequence goes on from CAKRDT010000014.1 coordinate 39,633, forward strand.
TCTCCGATGAGATCGAGGTGCTGCAACTGCAAAACGATGCATTAAAGTCCGCCGAAGCGAAGCGTGACCGCGAGCAGGATAAGGCGCTTTCGCGTGCGAAGGAAGATTATGAGGATACCGTGCAGTCAAATAAGGATGCGGTCAGCAAAGCAAAAGAGAATATTAAGACAGCAAAAAAACAGACAAAGAAAAATGAAAAGAAGACATTCGAAGATCTGCAAAACAGCGTAGAAGAGGCAAAGAAAGCCTATGAGGATGCGGTGGAGACGCAAAAGAGTCAGGTGCAGCAGGCAAAGCGTGCGCTTGAGGATGCGTCTAAAACGCCTGCCGCAGATTACAGTGATTCGATCACGCAGATCGAAATCAATCAGAAGCAGCGCAAGATCGATTCGGAACAGAGAAAGTTGGATGCGCTTGCGCTCAAAAAACTGGAAGATCCGGATACTTACATGAGCGAGTGGCAGGATCAGTATGATTATGTGCAGGAGTTAAAGGATGATCTTGCGGCTGCAAAGTTACAGCAGCAGGCAAAGAAGAATGAGGCTGCGGCACAGGAGAGTGAGCGGAAACAGACGCTTTCGCGCGCACAGGAAGACTACGATGAGACGATCAGCAAAAATGAGAAGCTTGTTCGCAAGGCAAAGGAGCTCTGGCAGGAAGCCGAACAGAAACTGGAAAATTATCAAAACGGTGAGGATGAGGACAGTGCGGATGACTCGCTGGTGGAGGATGCCAGAAAAACGTTAGAGGATGCGAAGAGTCAGCAGACGCAGCAGAAGAAATCTGCCAAACGAGCCATCGAAGATGCCGGGGAAACGGATGCTGTTGATCACTCGGTGGAAATCAACAATGTCAGTATCGCCGAAAAGCAGCGCGCGTTGGCGCAGCTTCAGAAGACAAAGGAACAAGAAGGAAAGATCGTGGCACAGACCGATGTGACAGTCAGCAAGATTTTACTGACGGCAGGTGACCGGACGACAGAGACGGCGGCGTTTCTTTTGGCGGATCTGTCGGAGGGCGCGCGTTTTACGACAGAGATCTCGAAGGAGGATGCAAAGTATGTGGTCGTGGGTGATGCTGTCACATTGAAAGTCAACGATAAGAGTTATGAGGATATGACGGTGCTTTCCACGGAGCCGAATGAGGATTCAAGCGTGCGTGTGACCGTGTATGTTCCGAAGAAGACGATTTCAATCGGAACACATGCCAGCATGGAGATTGAACAGACCTCGGAGAAGTACGCGACAACGCTGCCTCTTACTGCAATCCACGCGGAGCAGAGCAAGTATTTTGTCTATGTTCTGGAGAAAGAGGATACGGTGCTCGGTGAGGAGACCGTCGCAAGGAAAGTGAATGTGTCGATCGTGGAAAAAAACGGCGAGTACGCAGCATTATCGGATGGTTCGCTTTCCGAGGATGACAGTGTGATCGTGGAATCGGATACAATGCTTGCCAACGGCGAGAAAGTGCGTCTGAAGGAAGCAGGTGCGATGTGAGCCGGGCAAAAGCCGTAAGGCTGACAATGGTTTTACTCTGCCTTTTTGCTGCTGGCTTCTTTGGTGTGCAATCGTTTAAGGCAGGGGAAAAAGCGGATTCCCTGTGGCAGAATGTAACAATCTGTATGGCGGAGGAACTTTCTGTGGAGGATGTGGGGAATCTGTGGGATAAAGTTTCGGATGCAGCGGCGGAGGATGACGGCAAAGCGTTCGGTTTTACCGCATGGAAGGAGCAGACCGATCAGACGGTCACCGACCCGGATCTTGGAAGAAGTGTGCAGACGCATGTGGTTTCTTTGTACGGTTCATCGGAATCTGTGCTTCCTGTAGCGCCGGTACTCGATGCGGATGATGCTGCCGGATGTCTGGTGGCAAAAGATACGGCATGGCAGTTGTTCGGAAGTACGGATGTAGTGGGACAAACGATTTGTGTGGATGCAAATGTGTATACGATCCGTGGCATTGTTATGATTCCGGCAACAGGTGTTTATGTGCAGATCCGTGGAAATGAAAGTGTGCATAAGCAGATGAAGTTTAACCGCCTGACGTTAGGCGTTGCGGACACAGAAAGCGGAAATCAGTTTCTGTCCGAATATGCGCTGACCGGGCGTGTGATCCGTTCGGATAATCTGCTTGATGTCACACGCTATACAGAACTGATCCCCGGCAAGTGGTCCGACTTCGACGGATGGAAGCAGAACTGGAAGCGGTTGCAGCAGGAGATCCGGCAGAACCGGATGATGCGAAAGACAACCATCGACGATACCTGCGAGAAATGGTATCAGACGCGTATCGAGGATCTGCTTTTGGAAGTGGTTTGTGTTGTACTTGGTGTCATCTTATTGCCACCGTTCCGCGCGAATGGTAGAATGAGACACAGCAAGAAGCAAAGGAAGTGTCATGATGCCGGAGACCATACATGTGAAAACAACGGAATATGACTATGCGATCGAACTGATCCGCTCCAATCGCCGGACGATTGCCTTACAGGTGTATCCGGACGGTCGGATCGTTTGCCGCGCGCCACGCCGTGCGACAAAGCGTGAGATCGTTCGTTTTTTGGACGCACATGCGGACTGGATTGCCGGAGCGTGGGAGAAGTTACAGAAGCGCATCGAAGCGAAGAAAAGCCGGAGTGCGGCGTATGAAATCCCTGCGTACGAGTCATTGACAGCAGCTATGCGAAGAGAGATACAGGCACATTTTATGGAAAGGCTTCAGTTGTATGCACCACAGATGGGAGTCAGCTATCATCGTGTGACAATAAGAAATCAAAAGGGACGCTGGGGAAGCTGCAGCAGTAAGGGAAACCTCAATTTTAATTACAGACTCCACTATCTGCCGCAGGAACTGATGGATTATGTGGTCGTGCATGAACTGGCGCACCGGTTGGAGATGAATCATTCTGCACGTTTCTGGAACATAGTGGGGCAGTATGATCCTAAGTATCGGGAACACCAGAAGCGGCTTACGGAGATTGGAATCAGTTAAAAAGCAATTCTTCTTTCATTTCATCCAGCAGTTCATTTACCTGCAGCACAGAGAGTTTTTTGCTGATGGAAAAGTGGAAATCCATTTCACAGATGATGTCTGGAGCAATAATAAATTTAAATTTGAAATTAAAAAGTAGGATAATGTGCCGCAGCATGTGGCTTCCAACGATTCTGTATGCCATATTTTATACGTTTTGTCTGTACGACAATTTCCACAGTATCACGATGCCGATTTTTGTTGTAGGAACCGTTGGCTATTGTGCCTACCTGCTGAAAAGTTTCCGTGGATGCAAGGTAAAGGAACATATGCCAAAAATAATATAAAGTAGAAAAAGTGCAATTTCTGCATGAAATATTACAAGAATTATGGATTCTCATAGCGTATTATTGATATACATGTTATTCTAGTATGTAAGGAGAATCTATATGGCCGTTGAAAGAAAAAATCTGACACAACTTTTTGTCCCAATCTGTTTTGAGACACTTTTCTATATGCTATCCGGAATGGTCGATACATTGATGCTGTCATCGGTAAGTGATCAGGCGGTTGGAGCGGTAGGTACTGCCAATACGTATATTAGTGTATTTATCATTATGTTCGGTGTGATTTCATCCGGTATGATAGCGGTCATGACGCAGAATATCGGTGCGGGAAAGCCGGGAATTGCATATCAGGCAAGACAGTTGGGCCTTATTTTTAATGCAGTGGTTGGAATACTGATGTCGGCATTTTTGGCAATCTTTTCAGGAACGATACTTAAAGTTGTAAGTATTGCGCCGGCATTACTTGAACCGGCAGAGACCTACCTTCGAATTGTCGGCGGTGCATGTTTTTTGAATGCCCTCATTCCGATTTTTGCAAGTTATCTGCGTGTGTTCGGATATACAAAGCAATCGTTGTTTGCATCGATTGTAGGAAATGTGATCAATTTTATCTTGAACGCAGTATTTCTGTTTGTCCTAAACTGGGGCGTTATGGGCGTGGCAACAGCGACGGTGATCTCACGTGTGGTAAATCTGATCATGGTTGCGACGATGGGAGCCGTGTTGATCAAGGCGAAGAACAGTCCGGAGAGAATGTCGTCACGCAAAATTTTGGGACAGATCATCAAAATCGGATTTCCGTCCGCCTGTGAGACTGCGCTTTATAATATTGCTATGACACTGGTTGTCCGTTTTATGAATCAGATGGATACGGATGGCATGAATGTGACTGCGCGCTCCTATGCGGTGCAGATCGCCAATTTCTCGTATTGTATCGGTGCGGCATTGGCACAGGCGAATGCGATCATGACCGGATGGCGGATCGGTGCCAAAGAATATGAAGAATGTGCGAAAGGAACGCGCAAGGCGGCAATCTATGGCGTGATTACCGCGACATGCTTTTCGGTGACATTTGCGTTGCTTGGACATTATATCGTGTGCATTTTCACGGATGATCCGCAGATGATCAGCCTTGTTGTTAAGCTGCTTGCTGTCGATGTGTTTCTCGAAGTGGGGCGTGTGACGAATCTTGTCTACGGTCAGGCATTAAAGACGAGCGGCGATGCGGTATTTCCGGTTATCATGGGGGCGATATTTATGTATCTGTGTGCCGTCGGAGGAACCTATTTCTTTGGAATTCATCTCGGATTGCTTGCGGTAGGTGCTTATATTGCGATGGCAAGTGATGAATGCGTGCGCGCGGTCGGGATGGTGCTTCGCTGGAAGACCGGAAAGTGGAAGATGAAGCGGCTTGTTGTTGAATAGGAGCAGGGAATGTACTTTGAATTAAAGGAAAATAGGCCACATGGGACGCCGGATAATCCGTTTAGTTTGTATCGTATACAGAATGTGCCGCATGCATTTCAGATTCCGGTGCACTGGCATGATGAACTTGAGATTATTTTTGTGAAGAAGGGACCTTTAAATGTAACTATTTCAGGCGAAAATTATATTGGAAATCCCGGGGATGCGTTTGTTGTGTCGCCGGGGAATCTGCATTTTATGGGATCACATACAGGAGATGTGGATTATTGCACCTTTTTATTCCCGTTGGAATTTGTGTCATTTCAGACCAATGACTTGTGGGAACAGATGATTATGGCACCTCTGAAAAGCGGACGCATGATTTTTTGTACACAAGTCGGCAAAAGAATGGAAGATCTGGGTGAGCGTCTGCTTATGCTGTATGCCGGAGAAGAAGACAAAAGAAAACCCGTCAGGATACTGGAACAAAAGACAAAGGAGCAAGAAGTGGATTCCCTTTCCATACAGATGGAAACCAAAGCGATACTTTGTGAATTCATTCAGCGGATGTGGAAGAACCATTTTATTATCGCAAACGACACAAGCGGAAGAAATGCAACGGAAAAAGAGATGATTTCCTATATTCAGGAAAATTATGCGAATGAGATTTCTTTGAAGGAGTTCGGCGCACAATTTCATTTGTCGGAAAAATATGTTTCGCGTTACTTTAAGGAACATTTTCACATTACATTGTCACAGTATGTGAATCATCTGCGGCTGGAGCATGCAAGACAGCTTTTGCAGGAGTCGCAGCTGCCGATTACGGAGGTTGCTTTGCAGAGTGGGTATCCGAATGTCAGTTATTTTATCCGAAGTTTCAAGAATATGTATGGATTATCTCCGTTGAAATACAGAAAAAAGTAATTTTCATAAAGAGAGTAATGTTCATGAAAGAAAGCTTATAGGGATACCGTAAAAAATTGTGCTATAATACGAGAAAAAGCAGTAAAGGATGATCGTATTATGGCTCAATTTATTTTAATGTTTGGATTGGATCAGAATAAAGAAGCTGCGGTAAGCGCAGCAGCAACCGCAGCCGGTGCAACCGTGGTTACCGTACCGTGTAAAGATTACAGCCAAAAGCTTGGTGCATTGGCAAAAGTGCAGGGCTTTTCGCGGGACAAGACAGTGTATAGCGGTCCGGATTTCCCGGCAGAGATGCTGGTATTTTCCGGTATGAATTCCGCACAGGTTGATCGATTCCTGGCGGAATATAAAAAACAGGAGGTCCCGGCAATCGGGTTGAAAGCAGTCGTTACGCCGGACAACATATTTTGGACGCCGGAGACGTTGTTGAAAGAATTGCTTAAAGAGCATATGAGTATGAAAAATTTGTAACATTAAGCGATTGCGAAACTCCTGTGGCGGCATGCTCCGGCTGGGCTGACCCGGTGGCGGGTTTCTACGCTGAACACGATTTTAGACAAAATCATTGAATTTGCGAAAATCTCTGCTGGGCTCAATTTTTATGTCCGA
>CAKRDT010000015.1 GCA_934316545.1 uncultured Agathobacter sp.
TCGTGTTCAGCGTAGAAGCCCGCCACCGGGTCAGCCCAGCCGGAGCACGCCGCCACAGGAGTTTCGCAATCGCTTAACATCCATTATATCGATTTCCAATTTTCATCTTGTCAAATAGTGTCGAAAAGTCTCCGGTTTTCATTTGCCTATTTATATAAACCATAACCATTTTGCATAGCAAAGCTATTGACAATTATTTATCACAGTGCTATTTTCTTTTGTAACAAAGAGCAAATGCATAGAACAGAATACGATCTATCAGATGTCGTACTACAGAGAGCCGCCGGTAGGTGTAAGACGGTGTATCCCTTTGATAGACCATCCTCTGCGAGCAGTGCACTGAATTCCATTCGGACACTAGGTGCTACCGGCTTTCCACCGTTATCAGGAAGCTTATTTCATCCCGGCATGAATCACTGCGTTTCATATCTAGTTATTGATGACAGGTTGAGATGAGACAGAGAGGTCGCAGTATGCGGCAAATAAAGTGGTAACGCGGAAGCAAAAGCCTTCGTCTTTATAGCAACGGAAACGTTCGTTATAAAAACGAAGGCTTTTGGTTTTTATGCAACTCTTTGAAATTTTAAGAAGGGAGCCGCCAATTGGCGGAAACTACAATGAATGGTTTAGTTATCGTATTAATCGGAATCGTTGCACTCGGTGCCGGCTATCTGTTCTACGGAAAATGGCTTGCAAAGAAATGGGGCATCGATCCAAACGCAAAGACACCAGCTTACACACATGAGGATGGACAGGATTATGTACCATCTTCCAAATTTACAGTATTCTCACATCAGTTCTCATCCATCGCCGGTGCGGGACCTGTCACCGGTCCAATTCTTGCATCTGTATTCGGATGGGTACCGGTACTGCTCTGGCTGATCATCGGTGGTCTGTTCTTCGGTGCTGTACAGGACTTCGGTGCTTTATATGCATCCGTTAAGAATGAAGGTAAATCCATGGGTATGATCATTGAGAAGTACATCGGCAGAACCGGACGTAAATTATTTATGTTATTCTGCTGGTTATTCACACTTCTTGTTATCGCAGCATTTACCGACATGGTTGCAGGAACTTTCGTAGGAAAAGGCGTTGAAGGCATGACAGATATTACAAGCTATGCAAACTCAGCAGCAGCTTCCATCTCTATGCTTTTTATCGTAGTCGCAGTTATCTTCGGTCTGATCCAGAAGAAAGTCGGCAAGATGAACGAAGTTGTCCGTGCCGTAGTTGCCATCGCACTTCTCGTTGTTATGTTTGCAATCGGTATGAAACTTCCGATCTACGCAACAAAGAATGCATGGATCTACATCATCATGGCTTACCTGTTCCTTGCATCCGTTATGCCAATGTGGCTTCTTATGCAGCCTCGTGATTATATGACAACATTCATGCTCCTCGGCATGATCATCGGTGCAGTTGTCGGTGTACTCGTTGCACATCCTTCTATGCAGCTGAACGCATTCAACGGATTCTCCGTTGTCGATGCTGCCGGTGCCAAGAGTTACCTCTTCCCTACACTGTTTGTAACGATCGCCTGTGGTGCCGTATCCGGATTCCACTCACTGGTTTCTTCCGGCACATCATCCAAGACCATCAGCAACGAGAAAGATATGCCGATGGTAGGTTACGGCGCAATGGTTGTTGAGTCATTACTTGGTGTCGTAGCATTAGTTGTTGTTGGTGCGGTTGCTGTCAATGGTACAAAACCGGACGGAACTCCATTCTCAATCTTCTCAAGCGGTGTTGCCGGATTCTTAGAGAAGCTTGGCGTTCCAAACCATGTAGCTACGGTATTCATGACAATGTGTGTATCTGCTCTTGCACTTACCTCACTTGACTCTGTCGCACGTATCGGACGTATGTCTTTCCAGGAGTTGTTCTATGGTGATACAACCGATCCTGAAAAAATGCCTGCTTGGCAGCGTGTTCTGACAAATAAGTATTTTGCAACGGTTATCACTCTGTTCTTCGGATACTTACTGACACTTGGCGGCTACACCAATGTATGGCCTCTGTTCGGTTCTGCAAACCAGTTACTTGCAGCACTTGTACTGATCGCTTTATCTGTATTCTTAAAAACAACAGGAAGAACCGGCTGGACACTGTATGCACCAATGTTTGTCATGCTTGCTGTAACATTCACGGCTTTGGTGCAGAAGACGATTGCACTGGTTACAAACATTGTAAACGGTCAGGCTACACTTCTTGTAGACGGACTTCAGTTTATCGTAGCCATCCTGCTGATGGTACTTGGTGTACTGGTAGCCTTCAGCTGCTTAAAGAAACTCTTTGGTAAGAAAGCCGAAGCTGCTAACTAGTTGTAAGCACAATTTACGTTTTCCAAATACATAGTGCTAAAGTCTCCGCTGCATGCATTGCAGCGGAGATTTTTTATCCGGCTTTATGTTCAAGTGTTGAGGTGTGAATCTTTGCATCACATGCACAACCGGTCTCTTTCTCCGATATTTCTTACATAAAATACAAAATCATATTTGACGCCTGCCCTGTCCATCCGTTATTCTATAAATACGAAATTTATACGAATGGAGGGCTCACATGACGAATTATCTTATCATTGTAACCATTGTAATCTTTGCCTGTGTCTTTTTGAGCCGCGTATCAAATCGACTTGGAATTCCTGCTCTATTGTTTTTCATTGTACTCGGCATGATATTCGGTTCCGATGGCATCTTAAAAATTCCGTTTGATAACTATTCTTTTGCGGAGCAGATTTGTTCCATTGCACTCATTTTTATTATGTTCTACGGAGGATTCGGCACCAATTGGAATCAGGCGAAATCCGTAGCCGTCAAATCCATCCTTTTATCTACCGTTGGCGTTGTGATCACTTCCGGTCTGACCGGCGCATTCTGCCATTTTGCCCTGCATATCGATTGGACAGAGAGTCTTCTGATTGGTGCATTGATCGGTTCCACCGATGCCGCATCCGTCTTTTCTGTTTTGCGTTCCAGAAAACTAAACTTAAAATACAATACCGCGTCTCTTCTTGAAGTAGAAAGCGGTAGTAATGATCCGTGTTCATATATGTTGACCGCCACGTTTATCGCAATCGCCCGGGGCAACGCAAGCGGCAGACAGATTGGACTTCTGATCACACAGCAGATCCTATTCGGACTTGCATTTGGTGCACTGATCGCCGCGATATCCATCTGGATTCTCGGTCGCATAAAATTTACGGTTGCAGGATTTGATACCATCTTCGTTGTCGGTATCGCGCTGTTATCTTACTCGCTTCCATCCCTTGTCGGAGGCAATGGATTTCTTAGTGCCTATATTGTTGGCATCGTACTCGGCAATACCGAGATTCCCAACAAACGAAATCTCGTGAATTTTTTTGATGGTCTGACCGGACTGATGCAGATGCTGATCTTCTTTTTACTCGGTCTTCTCGCTTTCCCGTCACAGCTCCCGCATGTTGTCGTCCCGGCGCTGCTTATTGCTGTGTGGCTGACGTTTATCGCGCGTCCCGTTGCTGTTGCCACTGTGCTGACTCCTTTTAAAAGTAAACTCTCCCAGCAGCTTCTCGTATCCTGGGCCGGTCTGCGTGGTGCCGCTTCCATCGTATTTGCAATTATGGCAACCATGGCAGTTGAGACAAAAAACGATATCTTTCATATTGTCTTCATGATTGTTTTGTTTTCTATCTTACTGCAGGGTTCTCTCCTTCCTTTTGTAGCCCGAAAGCTGAACATGATCGACCAGAAATCCGATGTCATGAAAACCTTCAACGACTACTCCGACGAGGTTCCGATTCAATTTATTCAGCTGACAATTCCCGCCAGCCACAATTGGTGCGGGCAGTCGCTCAAGGATCTGACTCTGCCACCGCAAACACTCATCGTTCTCCTCAAGAGAGACGGCATAAACATCATTCCGGACGGCAGAACACGACTTCTTGAAGGGGATATTCTCATTCTTAGCGCTACGACACCTGATTTTGTGGAAGGAGTCACTCTTGTAGAAATTCATCTCGATGCTGAGAGTAAATACACGGGTAAACTACTGTCTGAGATTCCAAAAAAACGTAATGAACTTGTCATAATGATCCAACGCAACAATCAGATTATTATTCCAAATGGGAATGTACGGTTAGAAGCCGGAGATCTGCTCGTTATCAATCGGACGGCAAATTTGGGGTTGTCGTAATCAGATAGGTTTTCTAAAACGGACGATATTGGATTCATAAGATAAGATTCGAAAATTAGCAGCAACTTACTTAAAGCCGACGGACTTTGAACGATTTCAATGACCGGATGTTTTTTCAGAGTTACGGCATCGAACCATACGATTATTTTGTTCAGGAAAATTTGCAAGTCAACTTCACCAGCGATTTTGGATAGTTGGCTGAGATAGGCGCAATTAGCCATAGGTCATGGAACGGTGAAGCAGTTGCAAATTTGTCCTGCAAAAATAAGTATGGCTCCGATACCTGTAGCATGAAAAGGTTGGTCATTGAAATCATCCAAAGTCCTGAACATTTAGAATACTACTGCTAATTTTCTTTTTTTATATTTTGGCATCCGGTATCTGTGTATTAAAAAATGCTATCTGATGCACAACAAAAATTTGCCTCATAGTAAATAAGGAAAAATGACGCGCGGTGTTATTTTACAAGTAAATGTAAGATTTCGCCGCGCGTGATTTATATTATATAAATTAATTCTTCTGAACAAACAGAATCTCCTAATCATGCTGTTTCCATTTTCTCTATGATCGGGATTTCATTTTTCTCCTGTAGGTCATGACATTTCCTCAAATACAAAAAAGTATCGAACTACAGTGAAAATGGTATAGGCAGCGAAAATTCTACTGTTATACCCAAATTAAAAGACAAGAAAGGGTATACTGACGAAAAAAACTCGCTGTATACCCAAATTAAAAGATGCAAAAGGGTATACTGACGGAAAAAACTCGCTGTATACCCAAATTAAAAGATGCAAAAGGGTATACTGACGGGAAAAACTCGCTGTATACCCAAATCAAAAGACTAGAAAGGGTATACTGACAGGAAAATCCCGCTGTATACCCAAATTGAAGTATGCGACAGGATATAGGTCTGAAAAAGTCTGCTGCATACCCAAAATTGTTATGGTCAAGTACAACTTAAGTCAAAAAATATATGTAGCATGTTATCTTCAGATAGTATTGGGGATGTAGTGGAGAATATTTGCGTGTAGCGCCCCGCTTAGCAAAATTTGTTAGAGATTGTCCCGCCTGCGGGACACCCCATCCTTATTCCGCTTGTTCGATAATAATTTGTATAAAACAAATCACGCGCGGCGAAATTTTACATTGGCTTGTAAAATAACACCGCGCGTCAATTTTTATTATCTACTATGAGGCAAATTTTGACGTGCATCAGATATGATATTTCCAATCCACAGATACCGGATGCCAAAATATAAAAAAGAAAATTAGCAGCAAACGTATTCAACCAACAGGATTTTGGACGGTACACTTTATCGAAGTTCTTTTCTGCGACTGCTCCTGCGTTCCATTGTTTCGGATAATTGCATTCATGTTTCATGAGATCAAAAACTATCCAAAATCGTTGCAGGAGTTAACTCGCAGAAAAAGCTGAGAGAAAGTCGGTATCGTTCAAAGTCCGTCGGCTACAAAAACTTGCTGTTAATTTTCTATCGTCACTTAATCATCCGGTATCGTCCGTTTTAGAACACCATCTTATTTTGTGAACCCCCATAAATTCTTAATCTGTCCCTCTAACGTATCATAATCCCACAATATCTTACTCCGGCTCTTACTGTTTGGATCGTTCACCATGATCTTTCCGTCAACCTCTTTGACAAGCACGATAAAGTGTCCGGCAGTCGTAAAGTTGCCCGAACGCATGCTGCAGATGATTGGCTCGCCTGCATCAAGATGTTTCATGATCACATTGCGGTCCAGGCTGAGTTCCTGTCCGTGAATGCCATAATGTTCGCATCCCTCCGTCATAATCGACCAGGATGTGCCGGTTCCTTTCTGATAATAACCTGCCTCTTCGGCATATTCTGCCACCGCTGCCGGAGTTGCCTCTGTGTTTCCGGTCAATCCTACGGCCACCATCGACAGGCACGTCGGTGCACATCCGGAGATTGCCACATCGCTGTTGCCATACGTCGCATAGCCCCAGCGCTTGTCCCACTGGATCAGAAGCGGAATGTCCGCCTTGCATTCTTCTCTCGTCAAGCCTCCACTTGCCACATGCTCCGTGCTAAGATATCCTTTCACGAAATCAAGCATCTCCGAATTGTTCGATAAAGCGAGCATCAAGCTCTCCGGATATTCATCATAATGATCATAGATTTCCTGATAATCGCTATCCTTTTTCGCCAGCTTGTGGATCTGTTCCCTTAGTGCATCTCCCTCTCGAAATACCGGCACATCCGGCGACGTATCCGCTTCATTCACATATCCTGTCGGTATTCCCGACGACTTTCCTGCCCAGGTCAGACCTCCCAAATTCAATTTTGAAATCTGCTTGGCAAACACAATAAGTGCAACCAGCACGACTGTCATACAAATGAGCCGAAGTACCGCACGGATGCGTTTTCTTCTCCGACGTATTTTTCGTCTCTGCTGTATTCTCCTTCTCTGTGCATATTCATCCATTCTAATCTTCTCCCTCTATTCCATAAGCGCTACGTCAGTTTTGGCCTATTCCTTCCCTGTCCATATCTCTGTTCACAAAAAAAGAATCAGACCTGACACCATTACTGTATCAGATCTGATTTCTTTTTGTTTTCACATTCAATTACGATTCTATTATGACTTTATTAATTTTCAAATCACACCCCAACACTTGGGCATAGCGCCAATTTTATAAGAGCCCCTGCACAACATTGTGCAGAGGCCCTCATTCTTCGATACATTACAAAATTACTGTGCCCGGTTCAATAGCAGACGAACACTTAAATATTCACCGAGCATATGAATCAAAGCAGAATCCTCAATATGCTTGCGCGGATTAATGACCTGAATCATGCCAATCGATCTATTGCCATCAAAAAGCCGGGCAAGCATCACCGACCAGATTCTCTTGTCTGCAAAATGCGCATAAAGCTTCGGATTCGACTCCCTGATACTCTTGAGATTATGCACAAAAATATCTTCCTGCTCTCCGAGAAGTTCCGCGAAAGCCTCCGCCTGACTCTTCTCAATTTCTCCTGCAATCAGCTTCGCCATCATATCCGCACTCTCTTTATGATATTCGGAAGCGATACAGCTTTCATTTTCATAACGTTCCACAATCGTGACCACGTCTGCATCATAAAACACACAAAGAGCCTGTTTTACGTGCATCATCGCATCCTCAAAAGACTCAATGCCAAAATAATCCAGACATTCTTTCAACTGCGTCAGGATCGCCCGCTCGTCTGCATCCTGTGCCATCTCAGACGGATTCTCGATCATGGCTTCTGTCTCTTCGTCCGAGACCTTCTGCTCCATGTCATTGTAAAAAATAATCTGATTCTTACCATGATGCTTGGCCGCATACACCGCCTGATCCGCTTCAAAGTACATATCTTTAAACGTAAGCGGGCGATCTGAATCCAATACCCCGACACCGATGGAAGCAGAATATTCCATATCAAAAATAATGGTCTTTAAATTATCCCGCAGCTTAGCAACGAATTCATGCATCTGTTCAATGCTTCCAAGATTCCACACAAACGCTGCAAACTCATCGCCGCCCAATCGTCCTGCAAGTCCACGTCCGTTGACAGCCTCATTCAGGATTGCACCGGTCTGGCTCAGAACAAGATCTCCAACATTATGTCCCTGTGTATCATTGATCAGCTTAAAATCATCAACATCCATCATCAGAAAAATCGCGTTTGCTTTTCCTTTTGCGAGTTCTTTTTCACATTTTTCCTCAAACGCTTTATGATTATACACATTCGTAAGTGCATCAATTTCCGCTCTGCGCCGAATCTTCTCGTTTGCCATTTTGTCCTTTTGAACCGACATCAGCCGGCCGACAATACGGACGATTTCACCTTTGTCATCTGTCAAACTGTTTAAATAAGCCCGATACCATTCATCCTGCGCTCCCTTGTCATGGTAACGCACATCCACGAGCTGGCTGCACGGCTCGGTAAGACAGACTTCCAGTGCCTTGCGATAATTATCAATGTCCTCCGGATCAATAAAATACTTGCCGAATCCATCCCCTTTTATATAGTCAGGAACCTCATGCAAAGTTTTGAACTGACCATCCACGATACAATAGATTTTAACCGTATCCTTATCCACATCATAATCTAAGATACGTTCCCGGTTTTGCTCCGTAACGACTTTAAGCAGATAACACTTTTCGTTCATCTGCTCAGGCGCCTTACTCTTTTGTTTTTGCTTTCCCATATTTTCTCTTAACCCTCGAATACCTTGTCCACTGCTTCAACAAGATCTTCAAACTTATGAATTTCCGGAACCTTCTCACGAATCGTTCCAAAACCATAAGCAGCATGAATAAACTTCACTCCCGCCTTCATGCTTTCATCATAATCACCCTGTATGTCACCAACATAGACAGCATCATCAAGTCCGTTGCGTTCATACAATAATGCGATATTGACTCCTTTGGGTTTATCATTATCCCCATAACAGGCAAAATCCTCAATCAGATCATGAAAATGATAATAATCCAAAAAAGCCTCAATATATCCAGACTGACAATTACTTACAATGTACAAATGGTACGTTGCCTTCAAACGTTCCATTGTTTCTCTTATATTAGAATACAACACTCCACCATGTTTGCGCAAGTAGTCATTTTCTAATTGGTAACATAAATTTGATACTTTTTCCTGAAGTTCTTTATCCGGATTAGGAAATAAAATATCTGCTATCTCCTCCATGGTCTTACCCATAACAGACTGAATATCTTTGGCCGTCAGCGGCGTACGATCATATCCGATTCTCCGCATCGCTTCATTCCAGGATTCTGCCACCCCCGCAGCAGAATCCCACAATGTACCATCCATATCAAAAATTATGCCTTTTTTCATGCTTCATCAATCGCCTTTCCGATGTCATGTCTCATATACTTATTTTCGAAAGTAATCCACTCGGTGGCCTCGTATGCCTTGGCTCTGGCTTCCTTTAAATTCTTACCGGTCGCGGTAATTCCAAGTACACGTCCACCGTTTGTCACGATACGTCCGTCCTTGTCAAACGCGGTACCTGCATGGAAACAGTAATAATCGTCTTTGCCCTCGAAATTCTCAAATCCGCTGATTGGGAATCCTTTCTCGTAGGCAACCGGATATCCGTCGGATGCCAGTACAACGCAGACTGCCGCATTATCCTCAAACTGTAAATCAATCGCGTCCAGCTTTCCGTCCACACACGCCTCCATGACATCAATGATGTCGTTCTTCATACGAGGAAGCACAACCTGTGCCTCCGGATCTCCGAATCTTGCGTTGTATTCAAGAACCTTCGGACCATCCTCCGTCAGCATCAGTCCAAAGAAGATCACACCGGTAAACGGTCTTCCTTCTGCCGCCATCGCATCAACCGTCGCCTGATAAATGTACTTCTTGCAGAAATCATCCACTTCCTTTGTATAGAAAGGACTCGGTGAGAAGTTTCCCATACCACCGGTATTGAGTCCCTGATCTCCATCCTTTGCACGCTTGTGATCCTGTGCGGAAGACATGATCTTGATCGTCTTTCCGTCTACAAAAGAGAGAACGGACACTTCGCGTCCGGTCATGAACTCCTCGATAACCATTGTGTTACCGGCAGAACCGAATTTCTTGTCCTCCATAATTGTGCGGACACCCTCTTGCGCCTCAGCAAGCGTATTGCAGATGAGCACGCCTTTGCCCAATGCAAGTCCGTCGGCTTTCAGTACGATTGGCATCTTAGCCGTCTCAAGATAAGCGAGTGCTTCCTGAGGATCCGTGAAATTCTCATAAGCAGCTGTAGGAATATGGTACTTCTTCATAAGATCCTTGGAAAAAGCCTTTGATCCCTCTAGTATTGCTGCATTCTTACGAGGACCGAATACCTTAAGCCCTTCCGCCTCAAACACATCGACAATGCCGCCAACGAGCGGATCATCCATTCCTACGATTGTAAAATCAATCTCTTTTGCTTTTGCAAATGCAACGAGTTTATCAAACTCCATCGCCTGAATCGGCACACACTCTGCCAATGCAGCGATACCGGCATTACCAGGTGCACAATAGATTTTGTCCACTTTCGGGCTTTTTGATACACTCGTTACGATTGCATGCTCACGTCCGCCGCTTCCAACTACAAGAACTTTCATGATCTGTCTCCTCCTGTTATTAAACACCAGCCACTCAAATCGTTCTGCATCAAGCATCCCGATTCCGTGGCTGAATCATTTCTCACTACTTATGAATGGTTACTTTATGATCGGTCACAGACACTTTCCCATTCGCAATCAGATTGATTGCCTGTGGCATAATGATCCACTCTGCCTGTTCCATAACTCTTCTCTGTAAAATTTCCGGGGTATCTCCCTCTTCGACAGCCACCGCCTTCTGTAAGATAATCGGACCCGTGTCCGTTCCCTCATCCACAAAATGCACCGTCGCACCGGTCACCTTGACGCCTCGTGCGAGTGCGCCTTCATGCACCTTCAATCCGTAATAACCGGTTCCGCAGAAAGACGGAATCAGTGACGGATGAATGTTGATGATACGATTGCGGTACTTTACAATCATCTGAGGTGGAATCACAACAAGAAAGCCTGCCAGAACCACCAGATCCACGTTATAAGAATCCAGTTTTGCAAGGAAATCCTCATTGAATGCAGCTCTGCACTCATAGTCCTTCGGGCTGATGCAGACAGCCTCGATTCCGTGCTGCGTGGCACGTTCCAAAGCATACGCATTCTTATTGTTACTGATCACAACTTTAATTTCAGCATTTGTGATCGTGTGATTTTCGATTCCATCGATAATTGCCTGAAGGTTTGTTCCTCCGCCGGATACACATACTGCAATCTTTAGCATAATGTAACACCCTTCTCTCCATCTGTGATCTTTCCGACTACGTATGGAGTATCACCGGCTGCCTTGATGGCTTCCATGGTCTTGTCCACATCCGCAGGATCCACTGCAACGATCATTCCGAGTCCCATGTTGTATGTATTGTACATCATCTGCTCCTCGACGTTTCCTTCCTTTGCCATCAAAGTAAAGATTGGCGGGATCGGATAGCTGTTTTTCTCGATGACCGCATGCTTTCCTTCCGGTAACATACGAGGGATATTCTCGTAGAATCCACCACCGGTAATGTGGCTGCATGCCTTCACACGGACGCCTGCATCCTTAATGGATTTCATAGCACCGACATAGATTCTTGTAGGTGCAAGCAGTGCCTCACCAAGCGTCTTTCCAAGCTCGTCCACATAAGTATTTAACGTTTCCTTATCCATCTTAAAGATTTTACGGACAAGAGAGAAGCCATTGGAATGTACACCAGAACTTGCCATGCCAATCAGTACATCTCCGGCCTTAAGATTCTCTCCGGTAATGATATCTTTCTTATCTACGACACCTACGGTAAATCCGGCCAGATCATACTCTTCCTCCGGCATCAGTCCCGGATGCTCCGCGGTCTCACCACCGATCAGTGCACATCCGGACTGCTTACAGCCTTCTGCGACACCGCTTACGATCGTTGCGATCTTTTCCGGATAGTTCTTGCCACATGCAATATAATCAAGGAAAAATAATGGTTCTCCACCTGCACATGCAACATCATTTACACACATAGCAACGCAATCAATACCGATTGTATCATGCTTATCCAGCAGGAAAGCAAGCTTTACTTTCGTTCCGCAGCCGTCCGTTCCGGACAGGAGAACAGGTTCCTCCATGTTTTTGATCGCAGCCAGAGAGAACGCGCCGGAGAAGCCGCCGAGTCCGCCTAATACTTCTGATCGCATGGTTTCCTTCACATACTTCTTCATCAATTCAACTGACTTGTAACCAGCCTCGATGTCAACACCGGAATTCTTGTAATCCATTTATTTTTCCTCCTAATATCTGTATTTAAACATATTACTATACCTTATAGTATATCTTTGAACAGATAAACTTTCCAATAGAATATCATAATATTAGTAATTAGTAGTTCTTATATCCAACTTCCTTAAGGCGTGCGTCCTTTGCCTCTACCTGTTCCTTTAAGTTCTTAGAGTAATCCTTTAATCTTGCAAGTAATGCATCATCACTTGTAGCAAGAATCTTTGCCGCAAGAATTCCTGCATTTGCTCCACCGTTGATTGCTACAGTCGCAACCGGAATTCCGGTCGGCATCTGCACAATACTGTAAAGGGAATCTCTTCCGCCGAGAGAAGTTGTATGCATAGGAATTCCGATCACCGGCATCGGGAAAATCGCCGCGCACATACCCGGCAGATGAGCGGCCATACCGGCACCCGCGATAATTACCTTAAAGCCCTTCGCCTCAGCACTCTTTGCATACTCAAAAAATACATCAGGCTCACGATGCGCAGAGATGATCGTCATCTCATAACTTACCCCAAGCTTGTCCAAAATGTCTGCCGCCTTTGCCATGATCGGCATATCCGAGTCACTACCCATTACAATTCCTACCTGTGCCATTGTCTTATCCTCCTGCTTATGCTTGAAATCTATCGGTTACGCCTGTGCATCAAGTTCATCGAGCGGCTCATTGAGCTTCTCCGTTCCCGGTACAACAAAACGTCCGTTTACAATAATATCTTCTGTCGATCCATCCTTACGGATCACCGTAATTCTTCCAAGTTCATCGTAAGGAATGGTAATGTCCGTGTGACAGTTAAAATATGCCTTTGATACATCTTCCCTGCGAAGCAGCGAGATCTCATTATCGCGGGCAACAATCGCCTTGCCGTCCGGATTGTATGTGATATTGTCCTCATCGTAGGTATAGCATGTATCACCCACCGCAAAATGCGGTCCGGTCTTCTCTGCGATCAGGATCGGCAGCTTATCTGCGATATCAAATTTACGCGCCATCACATAGGCAGTTGTATTCGTTCCGATTGCAAATTCTCCCATCGGAAGCGTCTTGTGATGGAATAATACATTATCCTCGATATACTTGCGGTTTTCCTCCTCGGAGTCAAAGTTTGTACAAGTATAGGAAGCAATACATCCGTCTGCAAAATCCAATTCAAGATTCTTATAATTTAACTCATTCAAATAAACCTGACTGACATGAAGTTTTCCCTCCGTGCCTTTTAACACAGGGGATGTAAACACCTCACCGACCGGAATATTGACATCTGCCACGCAATTTTCAAAAGCGGTCTCCTTCGCCGGATCCGCAAGCGGATAAATTTTCACATACAGATCCGTCTTATTTCCGTTTGTTCCCTGAATATGCACACGGTCTGCCGTATCAAGTACATCAATCATACGCTGCTGCATATCGCGATACAGCACATAATCGAGCGTATTGATACGAACGGTCTCCGCAAAGATTTCACGGAATTTCTCCCCGATTGCCGGTACCGGATATGCAATGATCGTAAAGCTGCGCTCCTCACCGTGAATATACTGATTGACCAGCTGACTGACCTGGCTGCGCTCATATACGCTTAACTCCTGCTGGCGGTTCGTAAATTTCACATTTTGTTCCTTTTGCTCCGGGGCAAAAGGCTCCGTACCGAAGATATCAATAACCGCCGGTCCTCCATATCCAGGTGCTATTTCTTTTAACTTTTCCCAAACGGTTCGTTCCACTTCAAGGCGGCGCTCAATAAACGGCTTATCCAGCCACAAACCCCTGTCCTCACGATGATCATACTCATACTGCTTATTCAGAGAAATCGAAAATGGCCTGAGCGTTGCTTTTAATCCGATTTTTTCAAAATTCTTTACAGCCAGACGGATCATCCGCTCAAAACCGATCGGATAACGGATCTCTGCCATACGCTTCAAAGAAATATCCTTATTGCAGGTCGCAAATCCAATACGGTATCCTTCCGTAAATGTATCCGCCATGCTCTGCATCTCTTCCTCAGAAATCGTATTCAAAAAGCGCGCCGACTCCATCTCATCCTTCCCGACACATCTTCCATAACGATACAAATAAGCCGGATCCGCCAGATCCGAATCCATTACAACGGAACGCTCATAATCATATTCCGGCATGACCATCCGGCGAAGCCGCAAGGTCTCAAACACTTCCGTATTATCATGCATAAAGGAGTAAATGATATTTCTCAGTTCCTTCTCATTTAATTCTTCCGCATCTTCAAAACAATTGAAAATCTCTACAAACAATTCCGCAAAAAGACACAGGTTCTGTAAATTCCCCTGTGCACATTCCGGCGCGATCTTATGAAACTGATCGATAATCATGGAAAGAATCTGTCCGTATTCCTTTCCCAATTGATCACATGCATATGCAGGATTGGCATAACTTGTCTCATATCCCGGCATCTGTACATCCGAATAAAGCTGTTCATTAAACGCAGCCGCCTCCTCCCCGGAAACAGCAGCCAAAGAACCTTCCGCTGCCTTACTTCCGACTTCATCCAAAACAAGAAGGTACTCCGCTGCCTGCGTAAAATATACGCGATAATCTTTTACCACACTTGCGGCCTTCTCTTCTGCAATCTGACGGATGCGTTCCATCACAAGTTCCAAACGCTCCTTCACAAGCGCGTTGGATTCTTCATACAATTTGCCGTAACTCATAAAATATACACTCCCATCGCATAAGTGCCGATCCAGCACCCCATGCTCAATATTGATAATCCAAGACCAAGTCTCGGAAAAAGTTTAAACGAATCTTCTTCCCTCAGGCTGGTAACTGCGGTCACTGCTGCTGCAACAGATACAAGTATCGCCATCACACCAACGCTTCCGTAATACATCGAAAGATTTCCATCCGCCCGGAAGGCAAGATTGACAAAAATAATATATATAAGCAACAGAACCGCAGCAAGTCCGGTTGCAGCCATCCCTCTTTTGGAATGTTTCTTCTCTGTAAACTTGTAGGAACTGTGTCTTCTTCGATTCCTCATCTGTTATCTATCCTTCCCGTTTCACCCACGTTTGAAACACATAATATAAAATTACCCCGAGCAGACCGCCCAGCGTATTCAATAAGAGATCATCCACATCAAAGCAGCCGATCTTAAACACAAGCTGAATTGTCTCAACAAGAAGGCTGACAATGAAGCAGTTCAATACGATAAGACCGCCGCGCAGCTGTTTATCACTAAGAAACGGTTGCAGAAATCCCATCGGCATGAACGCGATCACATTGCCAAATACATTGATAAAAAATGCCTTATTACCAAGAATATGACGATACCGGTAGAATCGCATAATCTCCCGAAACGGTTGCAGATTATAACGATATTCTGCCGAAGCTCCTATTCTCCCGAATCCTTCCGAAAAGAACAGAAAATAAAAAAGCAGGCATACATACAGCACATACAATATCGCCAATATTCTTTTATGCCGCTTAATTGCAGCCATACTGCTTGTAATATTCGTCGATTGCAGCCTTAATCGTATCGTCAATTACCACTCTGCCCTGACACTCATGATCATACAGATGTTCTACCACTTCCTCCATATTAACGATCGCTTTGCCCTCAAATCCATATTTCTCGCGGATTTCGTCCAATGCACTCATCTTTCCGCCCTGACCGACTTCCATACGATTTAAGCTGACCATCAATCCTACAATTGTCACATCGGCAGCTCCACGTACCTTTGGAACCGTCTCTTCCATGGACTTTCCGGATGTGGTTACATCCTCGATCATAACAACACGGTCACCGTCTCTTAAACTGCTTCCAAGGAAACCTCCCTTGTCTGCACCGTGATCCTTTGCCTCCTTACGGTCGCTGCAGTAACGGACTTCCTTCCCATACAACTCACTGTATGCGATTGCCGTAACCACAGCAAGCGGAATACCCTTGTAAGCCGGTCCGAACAGCACATCGAAATCATCCCCGTAATTATCGTGGATTGCCTTAGCATAGTACTCGCCGAGCTTTTTCAGCTGGGAACCGGTCACATACGCTCCCGCATTCATAAAAAAAGGCGATTTTCTTCCGCTTTTTAACGTAAAATCGCCAAATTTGAGCACATCGCTCTCTACCATAAACTCTATAAATTCACTCTTGTAAGCTTCCATAATTCCTAGATCCTCCTGATTTCTATGCAAAACACCATTTCTCAATAATCTTAGCATATCGCAAGCCTGTTTTCAATGAAAACAAACACCTTCAGAAAGATGATTCATAGATAACCATAACAACAAAAAGAAATAGCATCCCACCGCCTAAAGTGAATGCTATTTCTGTTGCCTCGAAATTATTAATTACTAATTTTATTTTTTGTACAATTACTGTATCTTCTATTATTCCACAGCACCGATCAATTCATTAATATCCTCTACATGATACTGCTTCATATACGTTTCGATGCCATCCACGATTTCCATCGTTGCTTTTGGATTCACAAAGTTGGCTGTACCGACCGAAATTGCAGTCGCTCCTGCAAGAATCATTTCGATTGCATCCTCAGCCGTCATAATTCCGCCCATTCCGATGATAGGAATATTTACAGCCCGTGCCGTCTGATACACCATGCGCACCGCTACCGGATGCACAGCAGGACCGGACATGCCGCCTGTCTTATTTGCCAGAACAAATTTGCGCCGATGCACATCGATTTTCATGCCGGTAATCGTATTAATCAAAGATAATGCATCTGCTCCTCCGGCTTCTGCCGCGCGTGCCATCTCGGTAATATCCGTCACGTTCGGACTCAGCTTCATGATGACCGGCTGCTTCGCATATTTCTTCATCTCGCTGGTAATTGCCTCGACAGCCTTTGGATCCTGACCGAAAGCGATACCGCCTTCCTTTACATTCGGACAGGAAATATTGATTTCCAACATATCAACCGGTTCATCGGCAAGTCTCTTTACGACTTCCACATATTCCTCGGTCGAATGCCCGCAGACATTGACAATGATCTTCGTATCATATTGCTTTAAGAACGGAATATCACGTTTACAAAACAGTTCAATTCCCGGATTCTGCAAACCGACGGCATTGAGCATGCCCCCATACACTTCCGCAACACGCGGCGCCGGATTACCGCTCCATGGAACATTTGCAACGCCTTTGGTAGTAACCGCACCAAGCTGATTCAAATCTGTGAACTCACTGTACTCCGCACCGGATCCAAAGGTTCCGGAGGCAACCGTTACCGGATTCTTCCACTCGACCCCGGCAATATTTACTGACATATTCATTACAGTTCTACCTCCTTTGCATTGAATACAGGACCCTCTTTGCAGATACGCTTATTCTTTACATTCGAATGAGCGTCCTTTTCCGTAGAATTGCAGACACACGCAAGGCATGCCCCGATTCCACACGCCATACGTTCCTCCATGGACACATAGCACTCCATGCCCTGCTCCTCGGCATAATTCTTTAAAGCCCGAAGCATCGGTGTCGGTCCACATGCATAGATCACATCCGCCGTAAGATTCAAGGCACGGATTGCATCGATGACATTTCCCTTTGTTCCAACGCTTCCATCCTCTGTAGCCGCAAAAGCCTCGCCCTGCTCCTGAAACTCATCCAAAAGAAATGTCTCTGCATTGCGATATCCCATAATTGTCTGGAATTTTGCAACACCGGATGCCTTGATTTCCTTTGCCAGCTGCAGCATCGGAGGAACTCCGATACCTCCACCGATCAAAAATGCTTTCCTGCCCGGCTCCACAGTGAATCCATTCCCAAGCGGTCCCATAATCCTGATCGTATCTCCCGCCTGAAGCTTCGAGAATTCTTCCGTTCCGGTTCCTTCTCCGGTCACGCGATACACCAGACGAAGTGTTCCCGCCTCCCGGTCAATGCCACACAAACTGATCGGACGCGGAAGAAGCTTGCTCGCATCATGACTGTATACCGACACGAACTGTCCCGCCTTCGCATTTGCCGCGATTTCCTTCGTCTGTAAAACCATATCAAAGATGCCGACCGCAATCTGCTTTTGTGATACAACCGTCACATTTTCCTGAAATTTTCCACTCATACTTTACTCCATCATTATACTCCAAAAGCAGCTCAATTGGAGCATTATTATATTTTAATTTAACTTATCGCATTCATAAATAAGGAACGTTCACATTACTTGGCAGCAAGAGCTCCTGCGATATCTGCGATCATATCCTGCACGGCAAGTCTGGATGCATCCGCAAAGTTTTCCGGTGCAATTCCCTGTTCTTTATACTTATCCTGCTTATAGGCAGCGATAATTCCACGGGAAGAATTGATGATTGCTCCAAGTCCGTCCTCATTGAAGAAGTGAACCAGATCCTTACCCTGTCCGCCCTGTGCACCGTAGCCCGGCACAAGGATAAAGGATTTCGGCATAATCTTACGGAGGATCTTTCCCTGCTCCGGATAAGTCGCTCCGACAACGGCTCCGACATAACTGTAAGAATCACCCATGCAGTCAGCTCCCCACTCGGCGACCTTTTCACCGACGATCTCGTACAGAGGGCGACCATCGATCAGGCGGTCCTGAAACTCTCCGCTGGATGGGTTGGAAGTCTTAACCAGAATAAAGATTCCCTTCTTCTCTTCCTTGCACACATCAACAAACGGCTTGATTCCGTCTGTTCCAAGATACGGATTTACGGTTGCAAAATCTTCATTAAAAGTAGAATAGCTCTTGCTTCCGATCTGTACTTTTCCAAGATGTCCGGTTGCATAGGCTGCAGATGTCGATCCGATATCGCCACGCTTGACATCGCCAATGACCACAAGATCCTTCTCGTGACAGTAATCAACGGTTTTCTGAAAAGCTTTCACGCCTTCGATCCCAAACTGTTCATACATCGCAATCTGTGGCTTTACTGCCGGAATCAGATCATAGGTTGCATCTACGATTGCTTTATTATACTGCCAGATTGCTTCCGCAGCACCTGCCGGTGTCTCTCCGAACTCTGCGAACGCAGCTTTCTGAATATGCTCCGGCACATAAGATAACATTGGATCGAGCCCAACCACGATCGGTGCATTTGTTTTCTTGATCTTGTCTGTTAATTTGTTAATCATATTCTTCCCTTTCTCTATAAATGCCGGCAACCAATATCCTGTATTTTTCAGTCGCCATTACATTTGTTGTCATTTTTTGTTCCTTATTATTAAATATAAGTTTAATTATTTATATCATATACGATATTTCCGTCACAGATTGTCATCTTTACGCGTCCGGTCACTTCTCTGCCGTCGAACGGTGTATTTCGTCCCTTGGATGCAAACGTGTTTTTATCAATCTTATACATCTCGTTCGGATCAAAAATCACCACATCTGCCTTCTTTCCCGGCTGAATATCACCTTTGTCGATTCCGATGATACGCGCAGGATTATAACTCATTTTCTCTGCCATCTGCATCGGCGTCAGATATCCACCGAGCACCAATTCCGAATAAGTCAGGCATGCGGCTGTCTCAAGTCCGACGATTCCAAACGGCGCCTTCTTCATAGAAGTGTTCTTATCATCAAAGGTATGCGGTGCATGATCCGTAGAGATCACATCCATGATTCCATCACGCAGTCCCTCTCTTAAGGCCTCGACATCCTTCTTCGTGCGAAGCGGCGGATTCATCTTGTAGTTGGTATCAGCATCTGTCTCATGCGGAATCAGAATTCCGTTTTCAATCTGCGGTACAAACTTCTTAATATCATCGGAAGTCAGGGTAAAATGATGCGGACAGACTTCCGCGCTGACTTTCAAGCCCTCTTCTTTTGCGATCCTGACCATCTTGACAGAATCCTCCGTTGAACAATGGCATAGGTGAAGCTGCGCACCGGTTTCTTTACTAAGCACGATATCTCTCGCAATAATGACATCCTCGACCGAATTCGTGATTCCCGGCATATCAAGTTCCTTTGCCTTCGCATCCGCATTCATGACGCCGCCGCAAACCATATTGATATCTTCACAATGCGCCAATACCGGAATCCCATACTTTGCTGCCTCAAGCATTCCCTCACGATACACCTCGGCATTCATGACAGACTTTCCATCCTCACTGATCGCCGGGATTCCGGCTTCCACCATCCCCCTGATGTCGGCAAGTTCCTGTCCCTTTTGTCCCTTGGTCACAGCTCCGACCTGCAATACATGGATACAGTGTCCGCTTTCTGCCTTCGTATGAACATACTCTACCACATTGGCATTATCCACAACCGGCTTCGTGTTCGGCATCGTAAGCACAGTTGTATATCCACCATGTGCGGCTGCTGCCATACCTGTGAAAATATCTTCCTTCTGTTCAAATCCCGGATCGCGAAAATGCACATGCATATCAATAAATCCCGGCATCACATAGCATCCCTTAGCATCAATCGTACGATCCGTTTTCTTTGCCTTTAATTTCTTCCCGATTGCAGCGATCTCATCCTCTTCAATTCTCACATCGGCAACTTCATCCATCTTCGCTGCCGGATTGATCACGCGGCCACCCTTAATCAATATAGCCATATATCCGTTTCCTTTCTATTTTATTAAATAAGCATTTTATTTTATCTTAGCTGATACCGTTGCAGACAAAGCTCCTGATACGATATTCTTTCCGTTTGTTTTGTACGCCCGGACTCTGTAGTAATACTTGTGTTTTGACGCAAGCTTTGTATCCCGGAACGAAGTCGTCTTTGTCGTCTTAATCTTCTTATAGGTTCCATTCTTGCTCGTAGCACGATACACTTCGTATCCACTTGCACCGGATACTTTCGACCAGCTCACTTTTGCAGCGTTCTTTGTAATCCCGCCGACTTTTACTTTCGATACCTTTGCAATACTTGCGCCGGACTTATCCGTGAAAGCTTTCACGCAAAGATTACCTGTCTGATAGATTGCTCCGGCTTCTGCCAGATCCTGCCACGCACCGTATCGATACAGAAAACTTTGGTTGTAGTCAATATATGCAACCGTTTGATAATGTGGATTGCTCCCGGATCTCTCAATATCGATACCGGCCTGGGCATCTCCCAGCTCCACAACAACCGAATAACAGGTTCCCTTTGCAAGCGATACTGCCTTCCTTAACGGAATGGTATAATTGCCCTCATATGTGGTTGTCCCACTTATGGTTGCCGCCAGAATGCCGCTGCGCGGATTCGAACGGTTGACGATATTCGTGTATACCTTTATGACATACGGAACATTTTCATCTTCATTTAACGCAAACGATACGGCTTTCAGCTGCTCATTCGCAGCGCCTTTTACCTTAAATACATTTGCACAGACCGGTGTCGCCCAGGTCTTCGCCACCAGCGCACAACCATCATACTGATAATTAAAGTCATAATTATCTGCTGATTCAAAATCAAGAATCCATGCATCGTCCTCGATTCCTTTATCATAGTAGGAAATCCAAAAATAACTCTTGTAATCATTCCCCGTCTGATCCGACCAGCTGTTGCGCACCAGCCACGCACCATCTCCTTCCGGTCTGGTTTTAAAATTCTCCGCCGGAAAATGATCATCCCATCCTACAACATTCACCGCATGATCCGCAGCATTGTCTGTCGGACAATAAAAAGTGGCTACCGTTTCATTGGTCTTCTCATAGAAAGCAGTCGTATCATAGATTCCAAGTCTCTGCCCCGTATAAAGCGAAATGCCTGCCGCGCCATGCGTCATAATTTCTTTTTTTAATGCCTGTGGCTGTTTATGAATATTTAG
Organism: uncultured Agathobacter sp.; assembly: GCA_934316545.1. Taxonomy (GTDB): domain Bacteria; phylum Bacillota; class Clostridia; order Lachnospirales; family Lachnospiraceae; genus Roseburia. The sequence continues at coordinate 21,763 of CAKRDT010000015.1, forward strand.
AATATAAACATTCTGAAGATGCGCGGCATCCTTACGAAACGCATAGGAAGAATCCAATCGTTTCAGGGTCGCAGCCTCGCTGTAGGGCAAGTCGGCTTCTGGGATCAATCCCTGCCACTGCAGCAGCGCCCTCGTACATAAGCTCAGATTTCCTCCGCTCTGCAGATACTGGCTCGTCTTAAGTAAATCTGCATACGTTCCTCCAAGCGGATCCTCCTCATTATGATAGGTATAATAAGCCAGTTGCAATTCACTGAAATCAACATTCTTATCCGCGATCCTGTCATCGTGAATCAGATCAAACTCAGCCAATCCCACAACCGAAAACGCCCAGCACGTATTATAGATCCCCTGCGATCTCGTTCCCGGATATTCCTGCTGCAATGCCGCCACATCATATTGGTATGCTGCCGGAATGGCTGCGGCTTCCACGGCTTCAGCCGACACCGTCGATAGAAGCATTGTAGCGGCAATCCCTATAAAGACTTTCGAAACAAATCTGTTCATATTCACCTCTGTTTACTGGTTTGCCAAGTGAATCCTGTTATCTGCGAATCACATCGCAATTCTACTCACATTATAGTGTGCCGGAACGTATACTGTCAACCAGACACGACAAAAGACAGAGACAAATTCCTTTGCGGAATTCCATCTCTGTCTTACTCACTTCATTATTTTGCAGCGATCACATCTGCCATATCATAATGTCCTGCGCTTTTTCCATTTAAGAACTTTGCAGCTTCCACCGCTCCTTTGGCAAACACCGCCTTGGAATATGCGGTATGCTTGAACTCAATGACTTCATCCTGTCCGGCAAAGATCACTTCATGCTCACCGACAATATTTCCGCCTCGAACGGCGGAGATTCCGATTTCATATTTATCTCTCTTCTTGCGCTCCTGGCTTCTGTCATACTTGTAAGTATACGCATCGTCCAATGCTTCGTTCATCGAATCCGCCAACGCAAGTGCCGTACCGCTCGGCGCATCCAGTTTCTGGTTATGATGCTTCTCAACAATCTCCATATCAAAGCCCGCCGGTGCAAATACCATTGCCGCTTTCTTTAACAATTCCATCAATGTATTGATGCCGAGGGACATATTCGCAGATTTTAAAATTGCCACTTTTTCGTATGCCTTCTCTACTTTCGTAAGCTGTTCTTCTGACAAGCCTGTTGTACAAAGCACAACAGGAATCTGCTTCTCCACACAATGATCGATCAGTGCATCCACAGCCTTCGCATTGGAAAAATCAATAATTACATCAGCCTTAACATCGCATTCCGCCAGGCTTGTGAATACCGGATAATCGTTCTTGATTCCGTCATAGGTGTCGATTCCTGCTACGATCTCGATGTCCGGATCCTGTGCACAGATACCGGTAATGCACTGTCCCATTTTACCGTTGCAGCCATTCATAATCGCTCTTGTCATCTCTATCTTTTGTCCTTTCTTTTCTTTTTCATGTTCGAAAGTCTCCCACATCCGTTTATCGACTTTCGAAAAGTCCCTTTCATTTACAGAATTCCATATGCCTTCATGACTTCTGCAAGTTTTGCGGCATTTGCCTCTCCCATCTCACACAGTGGGGAACGAAGCGGTCCTGCTTCCTTGCCCATCAGGTTTAATGCTTTCTTAACCGGAATCGGATTTACTTCCGAGAATAACGCATCAACAAGCGGGAGTCCTTCTCTCTGGATCCGTCTTGCAGTCTCAATGTCACCCTTAAAGAAGCTGTCACACATCTGATGAACCTTTGCAGGTGCCACATTACTCCATACAGAGATGACACCGATTGCACCGATCGACATAAGAGGAACAACAAGTCCATCCTCTCCGGAATACATATCAATCCTGCCGTCGGTCAGATACATCGTCTGGGAAGCCTGTGCCAGATTGCCTGTTGCTTCCTTTAAACCAACAATATTTTCTTTTGTCTTAAACAATTCTGCTACTGTTTCCGGAAGAAGATTGCATCCGGTTCTTCCGGGTACATTATACATGATGATCGGGCACTTCGTATTGTCCGCGATCTGTGAATAATGTCCGACGAGTCCCTGCTGCGTAGCCTTATTATAATAAGGAGTTACGACCAACAGTCCGTCCACACCGACCTCTTCCGCTTCCTGTGACAGCTGAATTGCTGTGCGGGTACAGTTCGAACCGGTTCCGGCAACCACCGGAATACGATGCTTCGTGAACTCAACAGCTGCCTTGATCACATCACGATGCTCTTCCATTGTAAGTGTTGAGCTCTCTCCGGTCGTTCCGGCGATCACGATCGCGTCTGTTCCTGCTGCGATCTGCTCATTGATCATTTCCTCTAATTTGTCATAATTTACATCCTGATTGTCCTTCATCGGTGTTACGATAGCAACACCGGCTCCCTTAAATATAGCCACTTTGTTCTCCTTTCGTTATGTAAACGTGTTCTAACATAAATTTCCTATGATTCAAAAAACCAGCTCAAAATGAGCTGGTCAATCTACAAAGAAAATCGTATATCATAGATTTGATAGCTCTCCAACTCACCAGGTAACCGTGCAGCACAGTTACAGTTGACAGTCATGCGGCTCTTAACCTCATGCCCAGAAAACGGTTCGCAGCTTCCGTCCTCTTCGGCGTTCATCCCTTTCTTTCTGCATTCCCCTGTGCCTGCCACATCCTGCAGAATACTCTTGATTCACGCGACCTCTATCACATGAGTTAACTTCTTCCAGAAGTTAACTTGTAGCGTCCGGCCTTCGCGAAGCGAACTTTCATGGCCGGATGTTCCATATATATGTTCTATTTTTGATAATAGCATGTGACACTTTATTCGTCAATGCTTATTTTTCCGGTGCAATATTATAAATTTCATCCGCGCACTCACGAATACTGTCGTCCAGCACACGCCCCGTGCACACCAGAGTCATATCATCCGGTTTACTTTCAAATAATTCCTTAAGTTCTTCCGGTGCAATCACTTTCTCGTCCATAATGCCAAGCACTTCGTCAAGCACCAGCATATCACACGCTTCCGTTGTTATGACCTTCTTGCCGTAATTAAATCCATTGCGCAGATTCATGATTTCTTCCTGCTTTTCGTTTTCCGGCAGCTCGTCAAAACATTCATCCGACTTTGCGAAACGGAACACCTTAATTTCAGGTTCCAATCGATTTAAAAAAGCCAGTTCGTTCTCATTCCTGCCTTTTAAAAACTGAATGATAATCACACTTTTGCCTTCACTGGCAAAATGAATCGCATTACCAATTGCAGCTGTTGATTTACCATGACCTTCTCCATAGTAAATCTGTATTACACCTTCACTCATAACTGCCTCCTTAAGAACCGGTCCATCCCAATTCTCTCAAAACATGATACAAAGAATCCTATGTAACATACCACAATCCGGTCAAATAATCAAGTCTGCCGCCAGGGACTACTCGATGAACTCAATCTTGCTCACTGAAACCTCGTAAGCGACGCGTTGCTCAACCTCCGTCTCACTAAGCTTTTTCACATACTCTCTGCTTTGGATTCTGCCCCAGATCTGCACATGTGCCCCCACTTCAAAGCTCGCGGCAAAACGTGCGTTTCTTCCCCAACAGATACATGGAATATAATCCGATTTCCCGTATGAGCGATTGACCGCGACAAGCAGATCCGCGATTTCCCTTCCAAGTGGCGTCTTGCGATAAACCGACTCCTTGCATATAAATCCGTCAAGAAAAATTTCGTTTGTTGCGATTTCTTCCTGCTCCTGCACCTCCCCGACCAATTCAAATTCTCTTGCAAACACAGACAATACCAATCGGTTCTTGTGCTCCTCGTGTCGATTAAACGAGCGGAACTGTCCTGTCACAAACACATTTTTTCCTTGCAGGCTTTCGCCCACATCCACCAGGCGTTCCGACACCATAACCGGTATGTAATCTACGAAATTGGATAAGCGGTTAACGGATACTTCTACCATATAGAAGCCTTCTCCATACACTTCGTGGCTAAACACGAAATCCGATACGATTTCCCCCATAATAGTTACCTGATTGTTTTCAAACATTTTATCTGCCATGAATCTGCTCCCTTCCTTTTGTGGAAATATTTGTTCGGACTCCGTTTTACCATTTTGGTGTTGTTAGAAATCATCAAAGCATGTCGATAAGGGAATTGAAAAAATATGCAAAACTCTTAAAACCTTGAAAAAACCTTGCCAAACTGCGCATGTGTGCTATAATGTGACATGCTGACATTTACGCGTTCTTTCTATAATAATGTAACGCATTATATTTCTCAGTAAAAATTGTCGACACACAATTAATTTCATAAAAAGAAGGTAAAATATGATTACAACAAGAGATGATATTCGTAATATTGCAATTATCGCCCATGTCGATCACGGTAAGACGACACTCGTGGACGAGTTGTTAAAGCAAAGCGGTGTATTCCGCGAGAATCAGGAAGTACAGGAACGTGTCATGGACTCCAACGATATCGAGCGTGAGCGTGGAATCACAATTCTTTCCAAAAACACTGCTGTATTTTATAAAAATACCAAGATCAACATTATTGATACTCCCGGTCACGCAGACTTCGGTGGCGAGGTTGAACGAGTTCTTAAGATGGTAAACGGTGTCGTTCTCGTGGTTGATGCGTTCGAAGGAACCATGCCACAGACAAAATTCGTATTAATGAAGGCACTCGCCTTAAATCTTCCGGTTATCGTCTGCATCAACAAGATTGACCGCCCGGAGGCAAGACCTGCAGAGGTGATTGATGAAGTATTAGAGTTGTTTATGGATCTGGATGCTTCTGACGAGCAGCTTGACTGTCCGTTCATCTATGCATCCGCAAGAGATGGATATGCAATGTACAATCTCGACGATGAAAAGAAGGATATGACTCCTCTCTTTGAAACAATCGTAAACTATATTCCGGCTCCTACCGGTGACCCGGACGCTCCTACACAGGTACTGATCAGTACGATCGATTACAATGAGTATGTCGGACGTATCGGCATCGGTAAAGTCGACAACGGAAGTCTTAAGGTCAATCAGGAGGCTGTCGTTGTCAACCACCATGATCCGGACAAATTAGAAAAAGTCCGTATCAGCAAATTATATGAGTTCGACGGATTAAATAAAGTAGACGTTGCGGAAGCCAAAATCGGATCGATCGTAGCGGTATCCGGTATCGCAGATATCCACATCGGAGATACGATCTGCTCGCCGGAGAATCCACAGGCGATTCCGTTCCAGAAGATTTCCGAGCCTACGATTTCTATGAATTTTATCGTGAATGACAGCCCGCTTGCCGGACAGGAAGGTAAATACGTGACTTCCCGCCACATTCGTGACCGCCTTTTCCGTGAGCTGAACACCGACGTGTCGCTTCGTGTCGAGGAAACGGACAGCCCGGACAGCTTAAAAGTATCCGGACGTGGAGAGCTTCACCTATCCGTATTGATTGAGAATATGCGCCGCGAGGGTTACGAATTCGCTGTCAGCAAAGCAGAGGTGCTCTACCACTACGATGAGAACGGCAAAAAACTTGAGCCTATGGAGCTGGCTTATGTCGATGTTCCGGACGAGTTTACCGGTGCCGTCATCTCGAAACTGCAGCAGCGTAAAGGTGAGCTTCAGAATATGGGTTCCATCGCCGGCGGCTATACAAGACTTGAGTTTAAGATTCCATCCCGTGGACTGATCGGATATCGTGGCGAATTCATGACCGATACCAAGGGTAACGGAATTATCAATACGATCTTTGACGGCTACGAGCCGTTCCGCGGTGAGATCGCATACCGTTCGACCGGATCCCTGATTGCGTTCGAGACAGGTGAATCCGTGACTTACGGTCTCTTCTCCGCACAGGAGCGTGGTACACTCTTCATCGGACCTGGCGAGAAGGTTTACTCCGGTATGGTCATCGGACAGAGTGCCAAAGCAGAGGATATCGAGCTTAACGTATGTAAGAAGAAGCATCTGACCAATACCCGTTCTTCTTCTGCCGATGAAGCTTTAACGCTTGTTCCGCCACGTAAGTTAAGCCTTGAGCAGGCACTTGATTTCATCGATACAGACGAGCTTCTTGAGGTCACTCCGGAAAGTCTTCGTATCCGTAAAAGAATTCTTGATCCGACGCTTCGTAAGAGAGCCTCCATCGCACGTAAAAATGCAATGAAGTAAATACGGATTTTGCCAGACGGGGAGAAGAGAGAATCGTGTAACCGTTTTTCTCTTCTCCCCGCTTGTTTATTGCTCACGGTGTCCCTTTCGTGCAATTCTGTGATACTGCGGACATATGGTGATATCCGGCACCACAACCCCCTCCCTTTGGTCTAACAGATAGCGCACGGCAGCTGCCACATCTGTGCTCCACAACGAGCAGCCGGCTGCATCGCTGCATGTGAAATCGGCATCCCGGTAGAGATTCGTATCCGTCATGTCCGGGTGAAGATTCGTCACTTTCACGCCATATTTTCTTGCTTCCTCAAACAGACTTTTACCGAAACCTGTAAGCCCGGCCTTAACCGCTCCATATGCGCAGCCATGCGGATTTGTCTTCTTCGCTGTAACAGACGATACATTGATAATGTATCCATGGTTCTCCTTTAATGTCCGGAGCAATCGATTGGTCAAAAGCATCGGTACCTCCAGATTGGTACGCACAAGCGTCTGGATCTGCCTGACGGACAATTCCTCATGAAGTCCGTAATGCCCAACCCCTGCTGCATTTACAAGAATCCTGACGGTATCTTTTTTCCGGATTGCATTCACCTCATCACACATCCGCGCCGTGTCAAGCAGATCGCACACGATCGGCTGAAAGTTTGTATTCTTTTGTTGCAGTGCCAGCGCTTCCTCCCGCTCAAAATTTCTGCCAAATCCATAGACCTGATAGCCAAGCTCACACAATGCGTCCGCAATCGCCAGACCGATTCCCGAACTGGCACCGGTCACAATTGCCGCATAAACGCCTTGTTCCCCGTTATGCAATTTTTTTACCTTCTTACCTTCCATACACTCAACTCTTTTCAACTTTATTTATCTGCCGGCTTTACGCCTCAACATCCCGGTATACACGCTCCGGCGGCATACGCTTATGCAGTTCGCTCAAAACATAGTTTTCCATTTTATTAAGCAGTTCCGGAGGATATTGGTATACACCCTCCACATTGACATACGGAAACTGTACAATCGGAGAGTCCGGCTCCACCCGGCGTATTTTCTTCATATACTCCTTTGAAATACGAAATCCGCCAACGCTGACTGCATCCAGCTGCTCCCAACTGCAATGTGCTTTAGCGAAAGCCTGATCCATATGGACAAACAGCTCACGGTACAAATTTTCCCATCCCGGCAGGTACAGGATCGGATCCAGACAGAATCGTACAGGAAATCCCCGTCGGATTCCCTCCACCGCACAGTCAATCCTCGCCTGTTCCGAAGGCGTATTATGCTCACTTGCCGCGATGAGTTTCTGTGGCGATACCGTAAATGCATACACCACATTCGGAAGAACCGGAAGTTCCTCCCACATTCCTTTTCGCGCACTTTTCGTCCGGATTTCCAGCTTTAAACCGGAATGCTTCGCCGCATATTCCGCCCATGCATATGCATACCCCATCCACGCTTCAAGTGCCAGCAGATCCGCGTCATATGACACACACACATACATAGACTGTGTCTCAAGCAAGGCATCCAGCCTGGCAAAGTAATCCTCAAGATTGACAAACACAACCAGATTTCCCGACGGATACATTCCCTTCAGATAACAATAGCTGCAATCATAAATACAATTCATCATCGTCGAGCAATAATAAAAATTGGAATTGCCAAAATTCTGGCATGGCTTTGCACCCTCGTAGAAGAAATGATCCGTCTTTGCTGCAAGAATCAGGCTCTGCGACCGGTGCTGCGCTTCGTACTGCTGCCCGCGCCGATTAAACACATCCTTGTAATGCGCGATCCCGACCACCTGCGCCTGCGGAAAGTGCGATAAAATCTGCTTCGTCCGCGCATGCTCCCGCACTCCCTGCTCCACATAGATATGGGAAAAAGCATTGTTATAACCACTTGTTTTGCAACTCATCGAGCAATCTCCTTCCCGCACGCTTATCCTTACAAGGCAGCATTCCCCTGGCATAATATTCATCCATCACAGCCCCGGCATCCACCCCCGTCAGTCTCCAATAGGTAAGAAGTTGTGTCAGTTCCACGCGCATAGCAACCGAACAATGCAGTTCTTCTGCAAGACGATCCACATGTTCTTTGATATTCTCTTGCATTTGTGCTTCTTCCTGCCGCGTCATCGCCAGAAGACCGTCTAAGAATTCCGCGGCTTTCGCCCCCGCCCCCTGCATGATCTGCGCAAATGCTTCCCGGTCAATTGTGTCCATCGTTTCATTTACAGGCATTCCATGATCCGTAACGACCTTAAGAAACATCATCTGATGCGGTCCGTAAAAGAAATTTCCCGCTTCATAGAAAGCTGCAGCTTCCATGTCATGCACGATCAATTGCTCAGAGGTCTGCTCCTTTTGCAGCCCCCTGTCATCTTCCAATGGATACACATGCACGGAAGTTTCCACTTCCCCCTCAAAAAACGGGTGCCGGTAGATCATATCCGGATAAAATGTGCGCCCGCTCTCCACATCCGTCAGTTTATTGACCATAATCATGCTTCCCAATGCCGCAAACGCTCCACTGCCATGTTTCCCATCCGTGACCATATCCCGGTTTTCACCCGCACAGCTTCCGTAATTTAGCATAATATCCTCCTGCGCAGGAGGATAGATCATAGAAATCTCCGCCACAGCAACCGCTGCATTCGTCCTGCCCACACCTGTGATCACAAGGCGAACCCCTTTTTCTTCGCTGGCAAACACCTGAAAATGCCGGCTGACGGATGCCTTTTTCAATTCATAATGCTGTATCAGATATTGCGCCTCCATATACAGCGCACAGTAAATCGTAATCAAATTCGTTTCCTCGTTTTTCTGTTTTACACATGAAATCATATCACTCTTTTTGGGTTTTTTGAACATACATTCCGTGACTTTTCCATTGTTTTTCGTCATTTTCCGTTTTATGATCACGGATTTTGGATTCTTCGTACAAGATCTCTCTTCCCGGTTCGACTTACCATACTTTCATCAGCCAATCCTATCTTGACGCTATAGCAAGCTTATTTTACAATAGTGGAAAAAACCAAAACAGAAAGGCATCCAAATGATAAAACTGATAGCATCCGATATTGACGGAACTCTTGTCAAAGACGGAACACTTATGATCAATCCTGAATATATGACAGTAATCAACAAGCTTGTGGACCGGGGCATCCTCTTTGTTGTCTGCTCCGGCAGGCAGTTTGTCAGCGAGCGCAAACTTTTTGCACCGATTGCGGATAAGCTTTATTACATCTCGGATGGAGGAACGGTCGTACGCACCCCAAAAGAGATTTTAAAAACATATCCTATGGATGAAAAATTATGGAAAGGCATGTGCCGTATGGTTCGCGATACTCTGCCAAGCTGCGACTATTTTGTTGGGACACCGGACTATGGTTTCGCAGAAGATGCCGGAAGCGGGATGTTCCACTGGCTCCGCGATTCCTACGGCTTCGATATGCGCGAGACAAGCGATGTGCTGTCGATTCAGAAGGAAGATGTGATCAAATTCACCGTCTATCATCCGAGCGAGTGTGAAGAACTCTGCGCACAGGAATTCATTCCCTATTGGAAACAGCAGGCGCAGATTGCAGCCGCCGGCAAAGAATGGGTGGATTGCAATGCACTCGGTGTCAGCAAGTGGACCGCCATCTCTTATCTTATGGAACAGTTCGGAGTTTCAGAGGATGAGGTATGTGTCTTTGGGGATAATTTAAACGATATTGAAATGCTTGAGCATGCAGGAACAAGCTACGCCGTAGCCAACGCGCGCCCGGAAGTGATCAAGGCTGCAAAATACACCTGTGCCCCTTATTGGGAATCCGGTGTCCTGCAGATTCTCAAGAAATTCCTATAATATCAGGCATTGCGGCATTTGCCACATGACCCGGTTTGTAAGAAGAACGCATCTGCAACGATTCCGAGCATAAAAGAGAGCGGACCACCGCGTTTGCGGTGGTCCGGATTTACACTAGGAGCAAAGTTTCCTTTGCGGAGATTTTATATAGAAAACGACTCGCGTCGGTTCTACCTATTTTATACATTTCTCAAAGAAACGATTCCATATTCTATTGTGTAGAGAATTCGTTTTGTGTAGAGTTCGTCTTGCAATCAATACCAGACTTACTATACTGTGGCAAGTGCCTTGCCAAGTGCTTCGCACGCTGCGATTGCATCTGCATCCGGTGTCTCCTGACAGATGACACCTTCACCACCGGAAATTGTTGCTCCGGCACCTCTCATACGATCTTCCCAATCGCGCATCCACTGTCCATCGCCCCATCCATAAGAACCAAACAGGCCAACTGTTTTGCCACCGCAGATACCTTCGACATCTGCTACAAACGGTTCCATTTCCGACTCTTCAAGCACCTCTGCACCCATCGCCGGACAACCGAGTGCAAAAGCCTTACATTCCTTAAGGTCATTGACCGAAGCATCTCCCACATAGACAACCGATACCTCTGCGCCGGCATCTGCGGCACCTTTCCCGACCGCCTCTGCCATGGCCTGTGTATTTCCTGACTGTGACCAATATACCACACTTACTTTACTCATTCTTTCTTCCTCCTATTTGATAACGCGACTCACATATTTGTGATCACGCATAATATCTTTTCTTATATATCTTCATCGGCTTCAAACCGACATGACCATTCACACGTCTTAAGAAACTCTTGCGATCATTTCTCCATACTGATTTGACGAGTTCTTCTTATAAATCTCATAGATCAACCGGATTCCGATATCATTGGCCAGAAGCCGGATCAGCGTTTCGCGCGCCTCATCGTATCGCACGAAGATCTGCTTCTTAGCCGGAACATTCTCGTACACTTTCCAATATCCGGAATACAGATACTCTTTGCCGGAATGTTCCATGAAACCAACCACATCTTCAATCGGATATCCAAGGAGCAGCCCCATCTCATGCGGGAACTGCATCCCCTGGTTCATATGCGCCTCGTAACGTTTGCGAAACATCGGTAATACATATTCCAAAGAAAAATCCTTGTATCCAAGTCTTTTCAGCAGCTGTCTGACATCCCGGTTTCCAAGATACATTTCCAGTTCTGCTTTGCGATACAGAAGGAAGGCGGTCTTCTTTGGCGAACTCATCACACAAAAGCAGTATAGATCAGAACCTTCCAGAAGATTCCTCACGGCGTCCTCGCGCCTGCCACAAACCATAAGCAGATTCGAAATCTTAATTCCAGTAATGAGTGGGGCACACTGTAAGGCAAGCTGAAATTCGAGTCCATCCTGATTCATCATTCTCATCATGTGATAAATTTCCTGGCACATATCATTCTCCTTATGTGTTTGGTTAGTTATCTCTAACGTAAATTAAATATAACTAATTGTTAGATAAAAGTCAATATCTTATTTGATAACATATTCTCATTTACTCATTTTTTTATTTTGCTTTTGCTGTATAGGCAATTTCAAAGTAATTACTATTACCTATACAGCAAAAAAAGCCAGCCCATACAGTATTTTTTACTGCATGGACCGGCTTTATTCTACTTATTCTTTTGACAGAGCTTATACGCTGATCTTGTACATATTCTTTCGGCTGATCGCGCCGATTTCCTCCAGCGTATTGATCATTCGGTACACCGTAGCGGTTCCGATCGTCGGATCCTTCTTCGTTGCCCGATAATAGATCTCTTTACAGCTGCTGCACTCATCCTCAAGGATGATGTCAAGAAGCATGAGTCGTTGCTTGGTAATACGACAGCCATCTTCTTTCAGCCGATTTATGATGATCTGTTTCTGTTCCAGTTGTTCTGCTGACATAGCCGCCTCCTTACATAACTCTGATACTTATTTTGCTTTTGCCATCTTAATATTTACATTAAGTGTCTCGCTCTCCTTGTATGGACGGAAAAGCATATAGATGAATCCAATGATGATTGCTATCGCAACGATGGTCCAGAAACCGAATGTTGCTGCGCCTGTGAACAGTCCACCGATCTGGAAGATACATAAGCCTACTAAGTAAGCCAGACCACACTGGTATCCGATTGCGAACCAGAACCACTTCGCACTGTTCATCTCACGCTTGATTGCTCCCATTGCTGCGAAGCAAGGTGCACAGAGAAGGTTGAATACCAGGTAAGAGTAAGCTGCGATTGCTGACATATTTGCTGCCAGAGTTCCCCAGATTTCTTCGCCGGTCTCTCCGACTTCACCAAAGTGGAACAGGATACCGAATGTACCTACTACGTTCTCTTTTGCAACTAAACCTGTAACAGCTGCCACTGCTGACTTCCAGTCTCCCCATCCGAGTGGAATGAAGATCCATGAAATGCATTTTCCGATAGCAGCAAGGATACTGTAATCGATTTCCTCCTCGGAAAGCATACGGAATGTTCCGTCTACAACTCCGAAGTAAGTTGTGAACCATACAACGATTGTTGATAAAAGGATGATGGTTCCTGCCTTCTTGATGAAGGACCATCCACGCTCCCACATGCTGCGGAGAACGCTTCCTACGGTTGGAAGATGGTATGCCGGAAGCTCCATTACGAATGGTGCCGGATCTCCTGAGAACATCTTTGTCTTCTTTAAGATAATACCGGAACAGATGATTGCCGCGATACCAACAAAGTAAGCGGACCATGCAACCCATCCTGCATTTCCGAAGAATGCACCGGCGATCAATCCGATGATCGGGATCTTAGCTCCACATGGGATAAAGGTCGTTGTCATGATTGTCATACGGCGGTCACGCTCGTTCTCGATCGTACGGCTCGCCATAATTCCCGGAACACCACATCCTGTACCGATCAGCATAGGAATGAATGATTTTCCTGATAAACCGAACTTACGGAAAATACGGTCCATGATGAAGGCAACTCGTGCCATGTATCCACATCCCTCTAAGAAAGCGAGGAAGATGAATAATACAAGCATCTGCGGTACGAAACCAAGTACGGCACCGACACCGGAGATAATACCATCAACGATCAGTCCTGTTAACCAGTCTGCACATCCGATATTCTCAAAGAATGACTGTGCACCAGGGATGATCCACTCTCCGAAGAGAGTATCGTTCGTCCAGTCTGTTAAGAAACCACCCACGGTCGTGACGGAAACATAATATACAATAAACATAACAAGAGCAAAGATCGGCAGTGCCAAGATTCGGTTTGTAACGATACGGTCAATCTTGTCGGATACCGTTAACTTCTCGCTGCCTGCAGCTTTCTGGACGCATTTTCCGATGATGGATGTAATGTATGTATAACGCTCGTTTGTGATGATACTCTCGGTATCGTCATCAAACTTATCCTCTAAAGCCTTCACTTCTGCGCTGACATCAGGAATTGTTGTAAGCTGCTCAGAGATCTTAGAATCTTTCTCAAGAAGCTTGATCGCAAAGAATCGCTTCTGCGTCTCAGGAACGGAACTTCCAAGCTTATCCTCAACGATGGCGATCGTATCTTCCACATCCTGAGCAAAAGCGTGAACACGGTCAACGGCCTTCTTCTGCTGAGCGGCTGCTACTGCCTTCTCAGCTGCCTTCTTGACACCGGTTCCCTTTAATGCGGAAATCTCAACGACTTCGCATCCTAATGCATCGCCCAAAGCTTTAATGTTGATCTTGTCACCATTTTTTGCGACAAGATCCATCATATTGACAGCCATAACAACCGGGATACCAAGCTCGATGATCTGGGTTGACAGATATAAGTTACGCTCGATATTGGTTCCGTCGATGATGTTGATGATTGCATCCGGTTTCTCACCGATGAGATAATTTCTTGCTACGACTTCCTCCAATGTGTATGGAGATAAAGAATAGATACCCGGAAGGTCCATGATCACAACATCTTTGTGACCCTTGAGCTTTCCTTCCTTCTTCTCGACTGTTACACCTGGCCAGTTACCAACAAACTGGTTTGCACCGGTCAAGGCATTAAAAAGCGTTGTTTTACCGCAGTTTGGGTTACCTGCGAGTGCAATTTTAATTGCCATTGTCATTCTCCTTTATATGTTATTCTCTGGTTCAACTACTGTACCTCGATCATTTCTGCGTCCGCCTTACGGAGCGAAAGCTCGTACCCTCTTACGGTTACTTCGACCGGATCGCCAAGTGGTGCAACCTTGCGGATGTATACTTCCACGCCCTTGGTAATACCCATGTCCATGATTCTTCTCTTGACAGCACCCTCACCTGTGAGTTTTTTCACCGTGACGGTCTGACCAATTTTGGCTTCTCTTAAAGTCATGATCTTACTCCTCTTTTCTTAATTTGTTTTATATATATGAACTCCACCATATCATTCACAAAACCGCACGATACATCGTGCCTGCTCGTTGCCGGAGCTCAAATAGTCACTCTGTCTGTTAGATAAAAATATGATTTGCCATCTCTCGCCCAATCGCAATACGAGCGCCCTTCACATTCACAATCATATTTCCGGCAGCTTCTGATACGACAGTAACAAGCCCACCTGTCACGAATCCAAGTTCCTCCAAGTGTCTCTTCACTTCATCCTTGCCTCCGATTCGTACAATTTTTACTTCCTGTCCCTTTGGTGACATTGTAAGCGGCATCATATTGACCTTCTTTCTGATAAAGTTTCTCGGTTCTTACGTTCGTTAGTATACGCTAACCAGCATTAGTTGTCAACCACTTATTTATATTTTTGCTAACCATGATTAGTGTTATCGTCTAAAACTTCTATATCTCTAATCCATATCAGTTACACATACACGTTCTTATCAAATACTAACTTTTATTAGTTTTATGTTTTGCATTTTTGTGCCATGTAACTTCAATTAGTCATTGATGTTTTTCTATTTATCCTGCTAAGCTGCGTAAGCGTTTACTAATTTGCACTTATTATGGTGCAAGGTGCAATTTTATTGCTTTTTTTGCATAGAATGGTGTATGATATATGGCATGAATAAAATACATATTCCGATAAAAATGGTTGCTGGAATATGTACAAAAATGTTGCACAGATGACAGTTCAACCAAAACGTTTTGGTCGAACTGTCATTTCATAAATGCAGCAAAACAGATTTCGCTTATGTTCAAGCAAAAGGGGGAACTATTATGGAACAGGATTTTCAGAAGACAGCCAACCGGGTAACCTCGGTCAGCATCATTGGTAATCTCGTTTTATCAGCTTTTAAATTTGTCGCCGGAGTTGTTGCAAATTCCGGTGCCATGATCTCAGATGCCGTACACTCCGCTTCGGATGTATTCAGCAGCATCGTCGTCATCATCGGTATTCATGTATCAAGCAAAGAATCCGATAAGGAACATCCATACGGTCATGAACGTCTGGAATGTGTTGCCGCCATCATCCTGGCAACGATCCTCTGTATCACCGGTCTATCGATTGGTATCTCTGCAGTACGGACCATTCTTGCCGGAGACTATAAGCACCTTGCGGTACCCGGAATTCTTGCACTTGTAGCCGCGCTTGTTTCGATCCTGTGCAAAGAAGCAATGTTCTGGTACACAAAAGTAAATGCTCAGAGGATTGACTCTGCAGCCTTGATGGCTGATGCATGGCATCATCGTTCGGATGCACTCTCTTCCATCGGTGCTCTCATCGGTATCGCCGGTGCAAGACTCGGTTTTCCAATCGCTGATTCCGTTGCCAGTCTTGTGATCTGCTTCTTTATTGTGAAAGCCGCATACGATATCTTCCACGATGCCGTTGACAAGATGGTTGATCACGCTTGCGATGCCAGTGACGAGGAGATGATCCGCGACTGCATTAAGGCAGAAGACGGAGTCCTTCGTGTCGATGAACTTCGCACTCGCGAATTTGGCAACAAGATCTATGTGGATGTGGAGATTGCATGCGATCCAAATTGTACCCTCACCGAAGCCCATGAGATTGCAGAACGCGTCCATGACCATATCGAGTTCCATTTTTCCAAGGTGAAACATGTTATGGTTCATGTAAATCCTTACTCCGAAACCTAGCTGCGTCAGACTTTTCGGATGCCGCAGATAGATATTTCTGCAAGTTACATGTTTTTATAAGTTTTACTTTTCAATAATATAAGTTTGTGCTATAATTAATCGGTTTATGATGCGAAACGACTCATATAGTAACAAATAATGTTAATTAGGGAGGTAATACCATGTATGATGTGATTATTATCGGTGCCGGACCGGGCGGTATCTTTTCGGCATACGAGCTGATGCAGAAAAAAAGCGATCTCAGGATTGCCGTATTTGATGCAGGACATTCTCTTGAGAAACGCCACTGTCCGATCGATGGTGACAAAGTGAAAAGCTGTATCAAATGTAAGACTTGTGCCATCATGAATGGATTTGGTGGAGCAGGCGCTTTTTCCGACGGAAAATACAATATTACCAATGATTTTGGCGGAACTTTATATGAATATATCGGACGTAAGCAGGCGTTTGATCTCATGGAATATGTGGACCATATCAACATGACGCACGGCGGTGAAGGGACAAAGATGTACTCTACTGCCGGTACCGCTTTAAAAAAAGTCTGCCTGCAGAATAAATTGAAGCTTCTGGATGCTTCGGTGCGCCACTTAGGAACCGACATCAACTATGTGGTTCTTGAGAATCTGTACAACGAAATGAAGGATCACATGGATTTCTTCTTCGATACACCAATTGAGAAAATCGAAGTCCTTGAAGACGGATACCGTGTTTATGCAAAGGACGAATCTTACGACTGTAAGAAATGTGTGATCTCTGTCGGACGCAGCGGAAGCAAGTGGATGGAGACGGTTTGCGGCGATCTGGACATCCCGACCAAGTCCAACCGCGTGGATATCGGAGTGCGTGTGGAGCTGCCTGCTGTCATCTTCTCTCATCTTACCGATGAACTGTATGAGAGCAAGATCGTATACCGCACCGAAAAATTTGAGGATAATGTGCGAACCTTCTGTATGAATCCATACGGAATCGTCGTAAATGAAAATACAAACGGAATCGTAACGGTAAACGGACATAGCTACGAGAGCGCGGATCTCCGTACCGAAAATACGAACTTTGCGCTCCTGGTTGCCAAGCATTTTTCTGAGCCGTTCAAGGACAGCAACGGCTACGGTGAAAGTATCGCCCGTCTCTCCAACATGTTAGGCGGCGGCGTCATTGTCCAGCGCTTCGGCGATCTGGTTCGCGGACGGCGGAGCAACACCAAGCGTATCGAGGAAGGACTTGTTACTCCTACCCTTGCGGCAACCCCAGGCGACTTAAGCCTTGTTCTTCCGAAACGTATCTTAGACGGAATCATCGAGATGATCTATGCCCTCGATAAAATTGCTCCGGGTACGGCCAACGATGACACGCTGCTCTATGGCGTAGAAGTCAAATTCTACAACATGGAAGTAGAGATCGACGAGCACTTACAGAGCAAATACGATGGACTCTATATCATCGGTGACGGAAGCGGTGTGACACATTCTCTTTCCCACGCTTCTGCTTCCGGGGTATATGTCGCACGACATATTGCCGAAAATATGCAGTAACTATATGATCTCAACAGGTAAAAAACAAGCGCTTCGAGAAACATGATTTCTCGGAGCGCTTTGTCTACAGTAATTGTTCTATTTCGCCGGTTACTTTGAGCGAACACTAAACTTCATGCTGACAACCTTCTTCTTGCCGTTCTTAAGTGTCACGGTTGCTTTCAGTGTAACTTTACCAGCCTTCTTTGCAGTAATCTTACCATTCTTGCCAATCTTCGCAATCGAATTATCGGTAGAGGAATAAGTAATCTTGGAAACATTCGCGATATCAAGTTCCTTGCTCCATGCGAAGCTTGCTGCATTTCCTTCCTTTACCGTTTTGGATTTCTTCGCAGGTTTCACCGTTGCAAGAATCTCCTTCACAAGCTTGGCCGCATCTGCCTCACTGATGAGCTGATAAGAACCCGAATCCTTAATTGTCAGACTCACTCCTGCATCGATTACTTTGTAAATCTTCTTATTACAAAGTGTGTACTTTCCGGTCTTCTTATTGTATTTCACTACGATGAACTTCTCACCGGAAGTCAGATCCTTTGCATTTACACTTACGGCATATGCTGTCTTTCCGTTCTGATCCACAACCTTCTGTGTGATTACAACATCGGTCGTTCCAGCCGCCTCTGTAATCTGTGCAACCACATCGGAAGAAATCGTTCCCTTCGTTCCTGCAGCAGACTTTGTACCGGTCTTGACAACTTCCGCTTTCATAGATGTTTTTCCCTCACCATCAGTAACCGAAGTAACTGTAACAGATGTATCCTTTGCCGCATCGACAATTTCTTTCGTTTGAACGGTACTGATCACCTTACCAGATGCATCTTTTCTGACGGTTGTTGTCACAGAGACACTCTTACCTGCCGCATTTGTTTCGGTTCTATTGGTAACCGTCTCTTCATTACTGCTATCCGGCTTCGTGGTATCACTTGAAATGTATGGGAGCTTCTCGATGATTTCTGTCACAACGATAGCTTTGCATACACTGCACTCCTTATGTCTGCTGCCTTCTTCTGTGACCGTCGATGGTCTGTCCACGATCCAGTCGCCCGGCATGTGTCCGGCAGCTTCCTTGGTCTGTACTTTCTTTTTCTGCACTGCAAATGTCTCACTGGTAAATGTCGCTGTATAGGTGGTAAGCTCCGGTGCTGTGCAGGACTGGGACTGAGTTACACTTGAAGTACTGTTCACTTTTTCTGTTGCATTTACTGTATCACAGTTATTGCACTTTTGTACTGCGGTACAGGTGGTATAATCCTCACTCCAGGTATAGACTAGATCGGCATAGTCATGTCCGCTGGCCGGAATGATCATATCGCCTTCCATAACTTCCGTTGTTGCCGCTTCATCTGCAAAGAAATGTCCGCATGTTTCACACTTATAATATTCTTGATTTCCTTCTGTGGTACAGGTAGCTTCCGTCGCTTCTATTTTTTGAAGCGTATGTTCATGGCTTTTCTTAGGCGCGATGATATATCCACAGACGGTACATTTCTGATCTGTATCATCCGTCGGCACCGGTATATTCGGTGTATGAGCCGCTTTGTCT
Organism: uncultured Agathobacter sp.; assembly: GCA_934316545.1. Taxonomy (GTDB): domain Bacteria; phylum Bacillota; class Clostridia; order Lachnospirales; family Lachnospiraceae; genus Roseburia. The sequence goes on from CAKRDT010000015.1 coordinate 40,941, forward strand.
TCTTTCTTGGTACAGCCATCATTCTGGCACGCATGCCAGTGACCGGAAGCATCTTTCGTCCAGGAATCACTCCAGTTGTGCACTTTTGCATCTTTAATTACAGCTTTACATCTTTCACAAATTACCGCTGTAGTACAGTCGCCGTCATCCTCCGGCTCCACATGACCTAAGGCAGCTACCGTCACCTTTTCCGTCTGGTTTACATATGCACTGCCCTTCGAAAAGGCTGCGGTATAGGTTATTTCTCCTTCTTCCGTACAGTTGGCTTCCTTTGTTGTCTCAGAACTTATGATACCCTTTGCTTCGTCTATCACTTTACCACAATTTTTGCATTTGATGACTGCAGTACAGGTGGTATGCTTCTCATTCCAGGTATAGACTACCGGCTCAGCACCTTCATGATATTTTTTTGCAATCTTCGTTGCATCTTCCGTGAGCGGCTCTGTTCCATCACTGTTTTTAAAGCAAAGCCCACATTCGCTGCACTTGTAATACGCTATATTACCCTCGTCCGTACAGGTAGCGGCTTTCGCATTTACTTTTTGCAGCTTATGACTTGCGGGAGCTGTTTCTACCCTCTCCTTTACTTGATTCTGAAATCCATCCCTCTCAAATTTCGCTGTATAGGTAATAAGCTCCGGCTTAGTGCAGGACTGCTTCTGCACGATAGTTTCTGTTATACCATCATCAACGGTAACTGTCTCTTTTACTTCTTGTTTACAAGAACTACAAATTGTACTTGCGGTACAGCTGATGATTCTGCCTGTCGCATCTTTCTTCCAATCATAACTCACAGTTCCAAAATAATTGGAATTATGCTCGCAGCTGACTACACATACCTCGATGGATCTGCTGTTCCCTAGCTTATCGTAGACACTGATTGTATACCAGCCATTTATTTCTGCCAGTCTGTAAGTGTCAGCAGATTCAGCAGTAAGATCCTTCGTTACATTTGAATTTTTCTGTGTAGCTGTTACCTTTTCGACTCCGCTTCCTTCATCTGTTACATTAAATGTTACATCCTGGTTATAATATGTCTTTTCATTTTCGAGTCCATTGATAACCGGTCCTTCCTGATCCAGTGTAAAATCCAGATTTATCGTTCCTGTATATACTTTTTCAGTCGATTTATTCTTTATCCAAATATCATAATTCCCCGATGAGAAATTCAGGGCATCCTTATAATTCTTATTTTCTACATTTGTAAGCTGATATCCATCTGCCGCGCTGACAAGCACGTTTCCCTTCGCCCATTTTTTCCCATTGCTTTCTACAAGGCCCTCCATGGTGTACAGATCGTCTGTCAAGGTACCATACCCGATCGTGAATTTCCAGCTCTCATCTTGGAGCGTTGTTGCTGCATAAGACGAACTTCCGGTCACATTGAGCTCAAACTTATAATCTCCCAGCGCTGTCGGTTTTCTACTATACATTGATGCATAAGTACCGTTATTCTTATTATACCTATAATATTTCACCGTCACCGCACCGCAGTTAATTCCTGCTTTCGGTGTTACCGTGAATTCCTGTTCCTTTCCGTTATAGATCCCGTCCGGTTGGGTAATGGTAAAATCACTCGCTTTCAGTACACTCGCTTTTGTCCACGTAATGTTCTTCTCGTTTGTCTGTTCACTATCACTTCTTCCCGTAATCTTATATGCTCTTGTATTTCCCTCAAGCGTTAATGTATCTCCTTCAAACTTTATACCTGCAGCTTTCAGACCAATTTTTTCGCCATCGCTACCCGCATACAGATTATTTGAGGTAGCCTCCACTTTCCCATCTGTCTGGGTATATATGCCATCACACTCAATTCCACAGTTCTTTTTAGAGTTTTCATTTTGACTTCCTATGGCTCTAAGCTTACCACTTGTGATCGTGATAGCCTTCTTCGCATAGAGTCCGGTTCCATACGTGTTATCGCTGTTTGAGATGGTCATCACGTCCCCACCGTTCTGCTCATATGTGCCTCCACAAAAAATTCCTTTATTTCCTGTGGCACTCACCGAACCCCCATTGATTGTGATATCTCCAGTTGCAGAGATTCCTGCGCCAGCCCCGCTATTTTTTCCGATTGCTACAATACTGCCGCCGTTTATAACCAGTTTTCCACTAACATCGATTCCATAGCAACTAGCATCACTTTCTCCCTGAACTTCCAAGCTTCCTTCTCCGCTGATGGTAAGTGTTCCTTGCACCAAAATTCCCATCTGTTGTTTACGATCTTGAGAATTGTTCTCGACTTTGTTCGTATTCTTCAAAAACAGGTTGAGTTTCTGACGCGAATAGATTGCAGCATCACTTTCTGTTGGCATGTAACTCCTATTAAAGTTATTTAACGTAAGTGTATTCGTCTCCGGCTCATAACTCCAACCGTTTCCAGACAGATTCTCACTGGTCACCTGCTCCCCACAAACCCATATATCATCCTGGGTAGCCGCCTCCGTCTTCATACTTCCGCCCGGTAGCAGCAGTACGGTCAGCAGACAGGCCACAAGCAGCAATCCAAACATAACAAGTCCACAACCCAATTTCTTCCATATCTTCATAAGCAATACCTCCTTATTTATAAAAATGATACTACGCTTTCGACTCTTTGCGACTTTATATGCGCGAATTACACTTATTTCAGCATGAACGACTTGCAAATTCGATTTTGCCATGATCAGTGTATTTTTCCATGCCGTGTTCTTCGCAATAAAGATAATTATTGTAAGAACCGTATCCGGCATCAGCAACCGGATATTTCGGATATGCATCATGGTCTGTTTTCGAATAACTGTTTCTTTCTTCTCCGCAGGTCTCGATGTGATATGCATAGGATTTTAAACGTTCCAGATATTCATTCAGTTCTTCGTATTGCTTTTGCCGAATGCTTTTTCTATGACC
>CAKRDT010000016.1 GCA_934316545.1 uncultured Agathobacter sp.
GCGGACATTTTCAGCAAATTCTTGATTTGGGATAACTAGTGTCAGCGTAGAAGCCCGCCACCGGGTCAGCCCAGCCGAAGCACGCCGCCACAGGAGTTTCGCAATCGCTTAGACTTAGTGTACTATGCGAACCTTAAAGGAACTTTAAAGGAATGTTAAGGAAAATAAAGAGTAAGTTTATTGACACTGTGAGGGTGAATCATTACAATAAAAAATAAAGAAATTACATAGTTTTAGGAGGGATAAAATATGATTTGTCCAAAATGTGGAAGTGAAGTGGCAGATGGCAGCACATTCTGTACCAAGTGCGGTGCAGCCATGGGCGCAAATAATCAGCAGAATGATACACAGCCTGAGGGTGACAACAATCAGAATTATACGCAGGGAAATCAGCAGTTTAATGCGCAGGGAAATCCGCAAATGAATCAGCAGGGATACCAGCAGAATTATATGGGGAACGGAATGCCACCATATGGTGCACCATATGTGGATCCAAAGGATCATACCGCGGAGTTTACACCAAAGGATATCTCGGATCATAAGGTGTTTGCGATGCTGCCATATCTGCTTGGCACGATAGGGATTATTGTCGCATTGCTTGCTGCAAAAGATTCAAATTACATTATGTTTCATGTGCGTGAGGCTTTGAAGCTTACTGTATGCTCGATTCTGGTAGGTATTGTATCGGCACTCTTATGCTGGACGGTCATTGTTCCGATTGCAGGTGCTGTATGTGCAATCATTCTTTTGGTTGTTAAGATTATCTGTTTCTTCCAGGTATGTCAGGGAAAGGCAAAGGAAGCTGCAATTGTCAGCTCGTTTGGTTTTCTTCATTAAAAAGTGAACGATAAATACAAAGAAATACAAGTAAAATCCCCGGCAGGAATGTCGGGGATTTTTGTCGCAACATCATCGTTCATGTCGAAAAAAGTGTAATTCGTGTCGCTGAAAGTCAAAAAGGATCTCCATTTGATATAATTACTGTAATAAATCGTAAGTCAAAAGGGAGGAATTGCTTATGAATAGGATAAATAAAACGGGACGATGGATCTGTGCGCTGCTTGCGGCAGTCATGATGGTTGCGACATGTGCAGAGCCGGTGCAGGCGGTGACCGGCTACTCCAGTACTGCATGGGTCGACAATCTGGATTTTGCGGATATCAATGGCTCGGGAACGCCGATTAAGATGGTATACACAATGGAAAAGGATGGATCGTTTCTTGCAACCAGTTATGCTTTTAATCAGGAAAAACTGTACGCTGGAGATACTATCTATATTCGAGACTGGAATTATACCTGTTCCGGAAAGACGTATTATGGTGTCATCTATAAGGGGCGACTGATGCATGTAAATAAGAAGTACATCAATGAGAAACATCTGGTAGCTGTCAATCAGCCGAAGAGTGCGGTCGAGAAGAAAGTGGTAAAGAAAACCATTGTAGGAGATCTTTCGGAGCAGAATAACTGGTTCTATATTTATTCCAAGCCGGAGGAACAGCCGGTAAACTGCTATGGTGTTCTTGCTGTCGGAGATACACTCGAAATCTTAAAGAAAGATTATAATTCAGAGTGGACACAGATTAAGTGGCAGAATCGTATCTGCTATATCAAAAAAGAAAATGTTTCGTATGCGGATTCCTATCTTGCCGGTGCCGGCAGAGGCTGCATGATGAATATCAAGCTTGCAAAGAAGGCAAAGCTGACCTATAGCGGCATTTTGAAAAACTATGACAAGGGACTGACGGAGAAAGAGTTTTATAAGCTGGCGGCATTATGGTGCAAAGCAACCGGAAAGAAGACGTTTGCATCGAGTAAGAAAGTTACCAATAAGGTGATTACCCCCGAACAGTACAATGCACTGTTGAAAAAAATGGTGAATAAAACGAAAGCCGGAAATACAGTATATAAGGCAGCATCCGTGGGCACTTGGGACAACGAGAAGGTTACAAGAGATTCGGCAATCTCCCAGTTTTACCGTGCATATCAGGTGGTAACGAAGGATTATCTGATTTCCGGTCTGGAGTTTACGGTCAGTCCGGCTGATAATAAGGATCTCTATTTTGATATCTGGGGAACCCAGGGCGAAAACCTGTATCTGGAAAAGCGCAGCGGTGGAAGGGAACAGAACTTCTACATGAATTGCAACAACGGTTTCTGGCGTCTTCGCGGATGCTACGGAAATTATACCATCTGCAGTTCGACAAGGGATGTATATCAGGATTTCGTGGGCTTTGACAACCAGAAGCTGACCATTGAGACAAATGATGACGGAACCGTAAGTTTTAAGAATAAGGATGGATTATATCTTGATCTGATCAAGGGTGCGGTGCTGCATTCTCATTTGAAGTTTGCGCCGAAGTCGGACAGCAGCACGCAGAAGTTTGTGATTCACTATAATTAACAATGTCTGGCTGATGCCTTGTAGACAAAGGGAGGAATGAATATATGAAGAATATTATCAAAAAGGAATCTTTACGAACCGCAATCTGTCTGATGCTGGTGCTTGCGATGATCGTAACCATTCTGCCGGAGAATGTGCAGGCAGCGACATCGACACCGGGATTTACTTTGGATCTGACGGATCTGGCATCGCCTATGCCGCTTGCCGCATACGGAAAGGCTACTGCAGGGGCTCGTTTTATGGATACAAGTAAAATAAGCATTCCGGAGGGGACAACAATCTATGTTGCGGATGACAGGTTTACCTGTTCGAGCATGCATATTTACAGAGTGTTCTATAATGGAAGGGCATTTAACATGGACAGTAAATATGTTGCGGATCTGAAAGATACAGCAGCGCCGGATCATTATAGCAGTCAAGATCGTGAGAAAGCGGAGGGATCCGCCGTAGTAGGAAACATCACAGATCCCTATCATTATTTCTATATCTATGCCAAGCCGTCCGCAAAGATACAGAATTGCCGTGGTGCCGTTGCGGCGGGAGAGACGATCGAAATCTTTAAGGAAAAATACAACTCGAAATGGGCAAAAATTTTATGGCATACACCAAACGGTCACAATATATTTGGATATATTCAAAGAAAGTATATCAATTCCGCCGATTCCTATCTGGCCGGTGCAGAACGTTCACACCAGCAGGCTATAAAATTGGCGAAAAAAGAGAAACTTACTTATAGCGGAATCCTAAAAAACTATTCAGAGGATTTAACGAAGGCAGAATTCTGCAGACTCGCAGTGAACTGGTATAAGGCAACCGGTCATAAGCTGCCAAAACAGAGAAAGAAGTCTCCGTATACCGATACGAAGGATCCATATGTGATCATGGCGCATCAGCTTGGAATCATAAAAAGTACTTCAAACAAGAAGTTCTATCCGAAGAAAGAACTGTCGATCGATTCATTTAATTCGCAAATGAAAAAACTTGTGCAGATTGCAGGCGAACCTGCAAGTGTAGGCATAGCCGGAATGACAAATAATGTAAGACGTGACGTGGCAATCCATGCATTTCATCGTGCATACGCGTTGACCAAGAAGACAGATTATCTGGACATTGGCGTACATTATGTAATTTCACCGGCAGATAATCCGAATGTTTGTCTGGGCGTCTGGGGAACAACCGGACTGTTAAGCGGAACAGAGATAGGATTATGCGATAAAAAAGACGATCAGAAGCAGGTATTCTATCTGTATCAGTCCAACGGATTTAACATTCTCTATAACAACAATTCCCATAAAAGACTGACCGGAACAACGAGGAAGGTGTACCAGGATGTCAATGGATATGAATGCCAGAAGATCGCGTTCGAATATAATGATGACGGAACAGTCTGCATCAGAAACGGAGAGGGACTGTATCTGGATATCAAGGGAGGACAGGCAGTAAACGGTGCGCATTTGATCTATGCACCAAAGTCCGGCAGCAGTACGCAGAACTTTGTATTTGATCCAACAGTGGAAAAATATAATTAAGAGAGGGAGAAATATGAGAGAAAAGAATAAAAAGCAATCTTTACGAACCGCAATCTGTCTGATGCTGGTGCTTGTGATGGCTGTGACCATTCTGCCGGAGAATGTGCAGGCAGTTACCGTGAAATCAGGTTTTACCATGGATCTGGTAGATTTGAAACGGTCGGGAGATATTAAATGCTTCGGAAAGGTCGGAAAGGGAGGCACAAAATTTCTTAATACGGTAGTGGAAGCACCGGAAGGCGCGACCGTTTATATAGAGGAAGACTTCCATATTTGTTCGGGCAAGTACGTTTATCAGGTGTACTATGAGGGCAGAAATTGGGCCGTAGAAGCAAAAAGAATAGAGGGATTGGCAGAGACTGCACGTGGAACCGCGCATGCAACGTATACAAAAAGAAGCAAAAAAAATGGGATAAAGGTAAAAAAGACCGCTTTGGTAGGCGATGTCATGGATCCCCTTCATTATTACTTTATTTATGCAAAGCCGAAAGCAACAGACAAGAATTGCATCGGATTCGCTGCGGTTGGAGCAGGGATACAGGTGATCAACGAGAACTATAACTCGGAGTGGGCTGAAATTTTATGGGGGAATTACAGCGTCGGATATATAAAAAAGGATTGTCTCAATTATGCGGATGGTGATCTGGCAGGTCTTGAATTGCGAAGGCAACAGGATGTAAAGCAGGCAAAGAAAGCAAAACTGACTTATAAAGGAATTTTGAAAGATTATGACAAAGACTTGAGGAAGAAGGAATTCTGCAGACTTGCGGTCAACTGGTATAAGGCAACCGGTCATGCGCTGCCGAAGCAGAGCAAGAAATCTCCGTATACGGATACAAAGGATCCTTATGTTATTATGGCACATCAGCTTGGAATTGTGAAAAGTACTTCCAATAAGAAATTCCGGCCGGATAAAATGCTGACAAATAATCAGTATAATCAATTGGTAAAAAGGCTGCTCAAAATCACAAAGAATTCAAAGGTGTACGACTATATGAATACCTATAGCTCAGATTCAACGGATGAAGGGTGCGGTGTTTCCAGAGAAACGGCGTTATGTAATTTCTACCGGTCATACAGGATGCTCCAGAAGAAGAACTATCTGGTCGGGGGCGATGATTGGCGTTATAGTGAAGTTACCTATACAATTTCACCGGTAAATAATCCGACTGTTTGTCTGGATGTCTTTGAAGCAAAAAATGACGTCGGAGCTGAGATAGGATTATATTCTAAGAAGGGAAGTAAGAATCAAAAATTCCTTATATATTATGTTAATGGTTTCACAACGATCAACAGCTTATCCTCACAAAAGACAATGTCCGGATCACGCGACAAGGTATATCAGGACAGAATATGGTATGAACGTGAAAAGATGACGATCGAATACAATGATGACGGAACTGTATGTATTCAAAATGGAGAGGGTCTGTATCTTGACATTAAGGGTGGAAAGGCAGTCAGCAATGCTCATTTGTGCTTTGCACCAAAATCGGATAGCAGTACGCAGAAATTTGTATTTACTTTAATTGAAAGTGAGACTTAAAATTAAGGATAGAAAATAAGAAATAGAAACAGGAACACAAATGGAATTACCAGCAAGAGTACAAATCTGTGCATCTGTGATGCCGGGCATAAGGTATGCCGTTTCGCCGGCAGACAATACAAAAGTTTGTCTGGATGTGTTCGGAAAAGAAAGGTTAAGCGGAGCAGAAATCGGATTGTACACTAAAAACGGTGGCAGCAATCAGGTATTTCTCTTCTATAACGTCAATGGTTTTTCAGTGTTGTACAATGATTACAGTTCACACAGACTGACCGGAACAACAGGACAGGTGTATCAGGCTGGCAATGGGTATGACTGTCAGAAGCTAACGATTGAATATAATGATGACGGAAATGTATGTATTAAAAACGGAGTCGGAATGTATCTGGACATTCAGGACGGAGTTGCTGTGAGCGGTGCACATTTGAAGTTTGCACCAAAGTCAGGAAGCAGTACGCAGAAATTTGTATTCAGTATAGTCGAGTAGCAGAAATAATGGTTATAGCACAAAGTGCTTCGCGGAAAGTTACCGCGGAGCACTTTTGACGTTATCATGCAGATGAGGATGGTATCAAACTTGCATATCTGAAATTTGTGTGGCATAATCGAAAAGATAGCAAAGATGAGTGGTTCTGTGCGCCTTTTTGACCGAAGGCGTGCGGAAATAGAGAATACATAGGAAGAAAGAGGCGATAAAATGTATCAGGAAATTTCACAATTACTGATGTATGGAGACTTGGATGAGGATTGTATCCTCTATCAGATGGGAGAGATTTTCGGAAAATACGAGACGGGCGAGTACAACAAGACCGGCCTCGTCAGAGATATCAATGTGCAGGTGAAGCGCATCCTTAAGGTGGCGACCGATTACGGATTTGACGATAATCTGTGGCACAATTACCTGACCTTCTTTTTGATAATGAGCGAGAATCCGTTCAGCATGACCTGTGAGAAGGTCGGCGCGAGCGAGGGCAGCGTGAATGCGCTGGTACAGAATGATTTCCGCATTTTCAAGGAACTGTTTGATTATGATTTCGAACCGATCGAAAGAGATCTTGGTATCAGCTGCTTCAGTCAGATCTCCGATTATAAAGCGATCCATAAGAAGGATCTCATGTACAATAAGAATGTGAGCGAGAAGGTGCGCGCGCTCAGCAAGACGCTGGAAGCGGCGAAGGATGAGAAGGAATTCTTTGACGGCATCACCGGCTTCTACAAAGATTACGGTGTGGGCATGTTCGGACTCAACAAAGCATTCCGTATTGATGAGAAACCGGAGGGCGGCATCGAGTTCCGTGCGATCAACAACATGGATACCGTTATGCTCGATGATCTTGTCGGATACGAGATCCAGAAGAAGAAGCTGGTGGACAACACCGAGGCATTCGTGCAGGGAAAGAAAGCCAATAACGTATTGCTTTTTGGCGATAGTGGAACCGGTAAATCGACCAGCATTAAGGCGATCGTCAACCAGTATTATAAAGACGGTCTGCGCATGATCGAGATCTACAAGCATCAGTTTAAGTACCTCTCTACGATTATTGCAGAGATCAAAAATCGTAATTACAAGTTTATTATTTACATGGATGATCTCTCATTCGAGGAATTTGAAATCGAGTACAAGTTCTTAAAGGCTGTCATCGAGGGTGGTGTGGAGACCAAGCCGGAGAACATCCTGATCTATGCGACCTCGAACCGCAGACATCTGATCAAGGAGAGCTGGAACGACCGCAACGATCAGGATAATTCCAACGATCGTCACCATTCCGACACGGTGGAGGAGAAGCTTTCTCTCGTTAACCGTTTCGGTGTCACGATCAATTACTCCAAGCCGTCGCAGAAGGAATACTTCGACATCGTCATCAATCTGGCGAGACGCGCCGGTGTTACGATGGATGACGAGCGCCTGAAGGCAGAGGCCAACAAGTGGGAACTTTCCCACGGGGGTATCTCCGGACGTACGGCGGAGCAGTTCGTCAATTACCTCGCTTCTCAGGAAGAAGCCTTTCAGTAATCATTTGAATCGATCCGGCGAAAAAACGATTGGCTCGCGCGAAGCAAAGCGTTAAGGTACGGCCTGAATTCAAATACAATCATCAAGGAGAAATCATGTTATATCAGATTAGTCATGGAGCCGTCGCATTTGCGGACGACGTCATCCTGCACGATATCAATTTTGAAATAAGAAATACGGAGAAGATCGCGGTGGTCGGTCGTAACGGATGCGGCAAGACGACTCTGCTTAAGCTGATCAACGGAGAGGTTGATCTGGACAAAGGCGAAAGCGATACGGACGTCTTTATCGCAAAGGCAGGCAACCCGCAGATCGGCTATCTGCGTCAGATCGCTTTCGATGATCCTTCCATCACACTGGAGCAGGAAGTGCGGAAAGTGTTTGCGCCGATGGAGCAGCGCAAACGCGAACTCGAAGCGGCTGCTGCTGCGCTGGAGACGGATTATTCCGAGGAGCAGGTGGCACGCTACACTGCGATGGAGGAAAAGTTCAAGGAGGACGGCGGTTATTACTTTGAGAAGGAATACGATGTCCTGATCCGTAAGTTCGGATTCTCGGAGGAGGAGCGGAAAAAGCCGCTCTCGGAGTTTTCCGGAGGGCAGCAGACGAAGATTGCCTTCATCAAGCTGCTTTTAAGCAAGCCGGATATCCTGCTACTTGACGAGCCGACGAACCACCTTGATATTACAACCATTGAGTGGCTTGAGAGCTATCTCAAAAGTTATCCGAAGGCTGTCGTGGTTGTATCTCATGACCGAATGTTCCTCGACAATATCGTCGATGTGGTCTATGAGATCGAGTATGGTACGGCGACACGCTACCCGGGAAACTACACAAACTTCATGGAGCGCAAGAAGGAAAATTACCGCAAGCTCATGAAGGATTATAACGCGCAGCAGAAGGAAATTGCCCGCCTGCAGCGCATGGTGGACCGTTTCAAGAATAAGCCGACAAAGGTATCGATGGCACATTCCAAGGAGAAGGCAATCGAGCATATGGTGAAGCTTGAGGCACCAGACCGCTTTGATACGAAGACGTTCCATGCAAATTTTCAGCCGCAGACCGAGACCGGAAACGATGTGCTTACGGTATCGAACCTTGCGATCGGATACGATCATCCGCTTTCTACCGTCAGTTTTGAACTGAAAAAAGGCGAAAAGCTGGGCATTCTGGGTGGCAATGGTTTGGGAAAATCTACGCTTCTTAAAACTCTGGTAAATCGCCTTCCGGCACTTTCCGGTGAGTACCGGTTCGGTACGAATGTGCAGATCGGGTATTTTGATCAGCAGATGGCGATGTATTCCAGTAATAAGACGGTGCTTGATGATTATTGGGATGAGTTTCCGAACCTAATGGAGACGGAAGTTCGTAATTCCCTTGGGGCATTCCTGTTCAGCGGGGACGATGTTTTTAAAAATATTGATATGCTCTCCGGAGGAGAAAAGGTGCGGCTGGCGCTTTGTAAGATTTTAAAGAGACGCCCGAACGTGCTGGTTCTCGATGAGCCAACGAACCATATGGATATCGTCGGCAAAGAGACATTGGAGAGTATGTTAAAGGATTTTACCGGAACGTTGATTTTTGTATCGCATGACCGATACTTTGTGAAGAAAGTAGCGGATCGTCTGCTTGTGTTTGAGGACGGAACGACGCATCTCTATCAGTTTGGATACGAAGAGTATCAGGAAAAGTTAGACCGCGAGGCGGAGGAGGACAACGGATACAGGAAGTCTCCGGCAGCTCTCGGCGGACTGATCAGCCAAAACGGCGGTAACGCAAAGAATACTCCGGCAGCAGGAGAGCCGGCCGGAAAGAAAGCGTATTACAATCCGGGCAAGGAACGCTCGAAGCTGGAAAAGAAAGTAAAGAAAGCGGAAGAGGAGTTAGAGGCCAAGGAGGCAAAGCTGGAAGATCTGAAAGCGGAACTGCTTCGCCCGGAGTACCAGTCCAGTTATTCGAAACTGACGGAGATTCAGGGAGAAATCGATGCATTAGAAGAAGAAATCATGGAGGGCATGGACAACTGGGAGAAATTGTCACAGGAACTTGAAGAACTGGAAATCTAAGTATCGGAAGCTGCTGCCCACATACCGATGGGTGGCAGCTTTTTTGGTAAGTGTTCTGAATAGTTATAAAAAGATATTAAAGATGCATAAAATTTCTGAAAACTCGTTGCTTTTTTTGTTAATTATGATATAATAAGCACATGATACAACATAAGACGTATCAAATACACAGCAAAGGGGTTGGACAGCATGAGAATCACAATTACCGGAAGAAATATTGAACTTACAGAGGGACTTAAGGCTGCTGTGGAGGAGCGCCTTTCTAAACTTGAGAAATTCTTTACGGCGGATACCGATGTATTTGTTACATTGAGCGTGGAGAAGGAACGCCAGAAAATTGAGGTAACGATTCCAATTAAGGGACATGTCATTCGTTCGGAACAGGTTAGCAACGATATGTATGTTTCCATTGATTTAGTAGAAGAAGTAATTGAGCGTCAGCTCAGGAAATATCGCACGAAACTTGCTTCTAAGAAAATGAATGTTGCAGAGAGTTTTAATGCAGATTTCATTGAGGCAGATGCCGATGAGGATGAGGAAGTCAAGATTGTTCGTACCAAGAGATTTGGTATGAAACCGATGTATCCGGAAGATGCCTGCATTCAGATGGAACTGACAGGACATGATTTCTTCGTATTCCGCAATGCCGAGACGGATGAAGTGAATGTCGTATACAAGCGAAAAGGAAATACATACGGATTGATTGAGCCGGAGTGCTAAGAGAATAAGACGATGTAGGATGCCGCAGACTTTAGGGTCTGCGGCTTTTTCTGTTTGGAGTAAAGAGGCAGTATAGGACGGTATGTATCGTTATTTTTGCATAAATTTTGTGGGACAAAATTATGCATTTACTATACGCGAAACGCGTCTTGCACTTTGAATGCAAATGCGATATCTTGGAAAACAGAGAGACGAGGTGGGGAGTCGTATCCACACAATTGTGATGAGGCAAAGGAGGGAAATGGACAATTTAAAATGTAATACATTACAAAAGCATTTTCAAACAATGATTTCTGATGAAAATTTTTTCGATGAAATTTCCAATTGGTTCTATGTATGGGGAGATAAACGACTTTTGATACTTCGACATTTACTTTTTGAGATTGATATGTCGGAGATAGAGCAGCTAAAAGAGGCGTTGTATGAATATGGAAGCTGTCTGACGGAAAAGAATTATGGTGGCAGATCGCTTTTTTCCATGATAGCGGTATTGATCAGCCAGATCGAATCGGATCGCGACATGGGAGCGTAAAGGGTTTTTATGAAAATACAAATGAGAAGGTAATGCAGATTCACAATTGTGTGTGGAAGCCGGAGAACTGACGGCTTCCTTTTTTTTGCGAAGCAACGGTTAAAGTCCGTGCCTGCCAGAGAATCCGGCGACTGCCGCGACAACCCCAAAAGCCCACAACGCGTACTTTCACAGTTTACAATTCGTGCTGCAAACATCAAAAATAGTGCGCAAACAAATTCTTTCTCTTGTGTTTCTGTGAGAGGAGTCGTTATAATAGAATATTGAAAGACAGTGTGATTGAAATGTACACAGATACGGTACAGGAAAAGTCTTTAACGTATGCAGGTAATAAGATAGAGGAGATGCAAAGAATGGATATCGTAGTATTAGCCGGAGGACTCAGCACGGAGCGTGATGTGTCATTCAAGACGGGAAGCATGGTTGCAGCAGCATTAAAGGAGAACGGACACAGAGTGATTCTTCTTGATGTGTTTATGGGATATGATGAGCAGGAAGTGGATTTGGACGGAATTTTTGACCGCGCGGATGAAATCAGCGTGAAGGTTTCCGATATTCCGGAGGTAGCGCCGGATCTTGCTGCTGTCAAGGCGTCAAGAAAGGATCAGTCCCCATGCTTTTTCGGACCGAATGTGATCCGCATGTGCCAGATGGCGGACATCGTATTTATGGCGCTTCACGGAGAGAACGGAGAGAACGGTAAGCTGCAGGCAGCGTTTGATCTGCTCGGGGTAAGATATACCGGCAGCGATTATTTAAGCAGCGCGATTGCGATGAACAAAGGTATGGCAAAGAAGCTTTTTGTGGAAGCCGGCATTCCGACTCCGATGGGCATCGCCATGACAAGAGAGACGCGCGAGGACGATGTGACGAAGTTAAATCTCCACCTTCCGTGTGTGGTAAAGCCATGCTGTGGCGGATCGAGTATCGGTGTCACGATCGTAAGAGATGCAGCGGAATTTAAGGCTGCGCTTGATGAGGCGTTCCGTTGGGAAGATGAGCTTGTCATCGAGGAGTTCGTCGAGGGACGCGAGTTTTCCGTCGGAGTCATTGAAGGCAAGGCACTTCCGGTCATCGAGATCGCTCCGATTCAGGGATTCTATGATTATAAAAATAAATATAAAGCAGGCAGCGCGGTAGAGACCTGTCCGGCAGAACTTCCGGAGGAGGTTTCCGCAAAAATGTGCCACTATGCAGAAGAAGTGGCAAAAGTGATCGGACTCGATACCTATTCCCGTTCCGACTTCCTTCTCGACAAGGACGGCAACATGTTCTGTCTTGAGGCAAACACGCTTCCGGGCATGACTCCGACCAGCCTGCTTCCGCAGGAAGCTGCTGTTGTGGGTGTAAACTTCAACGAATTGTGTGAGAAGCTGATCGATATCTCTATGAAGAAATATGAGGGCTAAGGATGTTTGGATGTTATTATAAGAATGAACTGGAAAATGGTATGCCGAATATGACTTTGGAAAACATCGCCAAGGCGTGTGACGGTACCTATGTCGGCGAGGCAGCGGATTTGGAAAAAGTGATCACCGGTGCGGTAACGGACAGCCGCCAGATTGAGAAAGGCTATCTGTTCATTCCGATCAAGGGCGAGCGTGTGGACGGCCATTGTTTTATTCCGGATGTGTTTGAAAAAGGCGCACTCGCCGTACTCTCGGAAGCTGCGCTGGATCATCCGGCAGGACCGTATATCCTTGTGGATTCCACAACGGAGGCAATGAAAAAGATTGCCGCCTTCTATCGCAGGCAGCTGGATATCAAAGTGGTCGGAATCACGGGAAGTGTCGGCAAGACGAGCACGAAGGAGATGATCGCTTCGGTATTGTCGCAGAAATATTCGGTGCTCAAGACCGCGGGCAATTTCAACAATGAGATCGGATTGCCGCTGACGATTTTTAATATCCGCGCCAAGCATCAGGTTGCGGTACTTGAGATGGGAATCTCGGATTTCGGTGAGATGCATCGTCTGTCCACTATGGCGCAGCCGGATATCTGCGTGATCACGAATATCGGTTTGTGCCATTTGGAGAATCTCGGAACGCGAGACGGTATCTTAAAGGCGAAGACGGAGTGCTTCGAGCACATGCAGCCGGACGGAACCGTGATCTTAAACGGTGATGACGATAAGCTTTGCACAAGGAAAGTGGTTGACGGAAAGCCGGCGATTTTCTATGGCATGGGCAGGGAGGCGCTTCTTTCGGCAGATCGGGAACCGATGGCAGAAAAAAGCATTTATGCGACCGATGTGAAGAACCTCGGACTGGACGGAATGCAGGCGCACATTTACACGCCGGAGGGCGACTTTATGGCACATATTCCGATTCCGGGCGAGCATAATGTGTATAATGCTTTGGCGGGCACGGCAGTCGGTCTGCAGCTTGGTTTAACACTTCCGGAAATCCAGCAGGGCATTGCAAGTGCGCAGACGATCTCCGGCAGAACGAACGTGATCCATACCGCCGGAATGACAGTGATCGATGATTGTTACAACGCGAATCCGGTTTCCATGAAAGCATCGATCGAGGTACTTGCCAATACGGCAGGACGCAGGATCGCGGTGCTCGGTGACATGGGCGAACTCGGCGAGAATGAAGCTGCACTCCATTATGGCGTCGGCGAGGCAGTCGGACAGTCCGGCATCGACGTGCTTTTCTGCGCGGGAAAGCTTGCGGCAGAGTATGCGCGTGCGGCGGCAACAGGCAATGTGAACTGCCAGATCTACTATTACGAGACGGTGGAGAAGCTTCTTCCGGAACTTTTGGCTTTCGTCAAAGAGGGCGATACGATCCTCGTGAAAGCGTCGCATTTTATGCAGTTCCCGCAGATCGTGGAAGCGCTTAGCGCAAAGAAATAAAAGAGGAAAGTTCCGTTGACTTTGGTGGTCGACGGAGCTTTTGTTCTATATTTGAACACAGGAGATGTAGTAACCGAGATTGCGTGGATGATGAGTGCCTTTTACAATATTTGCCTGATAGATTTCAGGTCCATTCTTTGTAATCAGGGAAAATCGTATCGGTGTATCGGTACTGATAAATTCAATTGCCTCATGTGTGGATTCGCTGTATTTCATTAATGCATCGATCACAGCGTTATCCGGTGGTGTCGGATAGTCTTTTGCGCCCGGATAGGATGCCGGGAAAGCATATTCATCCGGCAGGTCAACACGAAATGATTTTAGAGAAGCATTTTTAAAATTTTGAACAAAATTAAACATTATATTAATCCTCCTTATAATCAATATAGCAGAACTATATTGATAATTATATATACAATTTTACTAAGCATAAAAGTTATTTGCAAGGAACATATAGCTATAAAAATGAGACAAAACTAAATTCGCGAGATGTAAAAGCTTCAAAAATTTGCTGATTATTTTTTGAGGAATTGTTATAATGTAGGTGTTAATTATAAAAGCAGAATATGTTTTGTTGATTGAAAAGCAGAAAAATCTGTAAAAAGCGGTTGTATTGAGGTTGAAAATCCTTGATAATAAAAGTAATTGAATTGTGGATATTCTAATGAAAAAATGATACTACATATTTTAAGAATAACGCACAGAAATAATAAAAAGAAAGCAGAGGAAAGATATTATGGCAAACCCAATTGTTACATTTACGATGGCTGACGGAAAAGTGATGAAAGCAGAACTTTATCCGGAAGTCGCACCCAACACGGTAAATAACTTTATCAGCCTTGTAAACAAAGGCTTTTATAACGGACTGATCTTCCACCGTGTCATCAACGGATTTATGATCCAGGGCGGCGATCCGGAAGGTACCGGAATGGGTGGACCTGGATACGGAATCAAAGGAGAGTTCGCACAGAATGGTGTGCAGAATGACTTAAAGCATACTGCGGGAGTTCTTTCTATGGCACGTTCCATGATGCCGGATTCCGCAGGAAGCCAGTTCTTTATCATGCACAAGGATGCTCCGCATCTTGACGGCGCATACGCTGCATTCGGCAAGATCATCGAGGGTCAGGATGTAGTCAATGCAATCGCAGAGGTTGCAACTGATTACAGTGACCGCCCGCTTGAGGATCAGGTGATGGAGACAGTTGTTGTTGAGACATTCGACGAGGAATATCCAGAGCCGGAGACGGTATAGAAAAAGAATGATAGAAGGCAGATTCTTCGGGATCTGCCTTTTTTCAAAGATAATATGGGCATAAAGAGGGTAAAGGCGACAAAAAATGTGCATGTACCCGCGAATCAAAGTGGAAAAGGGTATACGAGGCCGAAAAGCCTGAAAATACCCATGGACCAAAGAGAAAAAGGGTATGAGGAGCGGAAAAGCCTGAAAATACCCACGAACCAGAGAAAAAAAGGGTATGAGGAGCGGAAAAGCCTGAAAATACCCACGGATCAGAGAAAAAAAGGGTATGAGGAGCGGAAAAGCCTGAAAATACCCACGGATTAGAGAGAAAAAGGGTATATGGGACGAAAATGCATGAATATACCCAAATGTAGAGAAAAATAAGGGTATATGGATCAAAAATGTTTGTATATACCCTCGAGCAAAGGAGAAAAAGGGTATATGAAGCAAAAACAACAGAATATGCCCACAGAGAGGCTTCACTTGACTACAATTGTGTACCGGGAGGGCGAATGGTCGCCGGAATTGCTGAAAAAAGAGGTGCGGGACCGATATATGTACTGTGAAATACCCAAAATGCAATCCATATCACATAAGCAAGAGAAATCATCGGTACAAATAAATTCCAAAGCGAAAAGTTCGGAATATGCTGACCTGATCAAAGATACAATGATACAAAAGAGCGTTGATCCGCAGAATCTGTTATATATCGCAGCGACAGAGGAAAGCCTACGCGCGGCGCAGATGCTGGGGCTGGCAACGCTTGGGTATGACAATCGGTCATGTATGAAACATGATATCGCAAAGAATGCAAATTCTTTCAGCAGTGTCAGAATGATAGTGGAAGGCTTCGAGGAAGTGGATGCGCTTTTTTTGGAAAGAGTGTATGAGAGAGAACATCATCTTCCGTGGGAGATCGCCCGGACGGATCGCTGGATCCTGCGGGAATTTACGATGGATGATATGGATGGTCTGGTGGAACTCTATGATCAGCCGGGCGTTTCTTACCGGATTGAGAATGGGAAAAAAGTTCCGGGATATATTGAACCGCTGCTTCCGCGTGAGGAGGAAGAAGAGTATCAGCGGTGCTATATTGAGAATATGTACGGATATTTTGAATATGGTATGTGGATCGTCACAGAGAGGCAGCGTTATTGTTTGGATCGTGCTGAATCCGGACAGACGATTGGAAACAGGAACGAAGCGAAGCGGCAGCAATGTCCGGATGAGCAGACGGAGGTGGAAACGGATCATGCAGAAAAAAGCCGGCCACGCATTATCGGTCGTGCGGGACTTGAGAACCGCGAGTATGAAGACGGTGTGGAACTGGAGATGGGCTATGTCATTGATCCGAGGTGGCAGCGACAGGGGATTGCGTATGAGGTATGTTCGGCAATTATGGAGTATGCTGCGGAACATACCGATTTTGAACGGCTGAATGCTTTGACAGAGGCGGACAATGTTGCGTCAATCGCACTTCTTGAAAAACTGGGATTTACCTATCTGGAAGATACGGATGTGTCCGGAAATATGACGCGAAGATATGTATTTCAATTGTAATTAGCGAAACGGAATACAGGAATCAGATACAATTTTTACATTTGCATATAAGCAGATGCGTGTGGGCACAGAAAATCGGATAAAAGGTAATATGTAAATCCAAGAAAAAGTCAAGAACCTTGCACAAAATCTTGCAATACATAAAAAAATAAAATATAATTTAGTATTATACAAAAAAGCATTCATAGTAAGCGGGTGAGCAGATGGCAGACATTTCTACAGAAGAACTGGAACGAATCGAACAGGAATTTCATTCGGGTCCCGGAACGATTAAGACAACAAAAGAATTTGCAAAACCGGAGGATCTGTACAAAGACCTGATCGCGAGTATCAGGAAGTACCATCCTTCGACCGATATCTCTCTGATCGAGAAGGCGTATAAGGTTGCGTATCAGGCACATGAGGGGCAGGTGCGTAAATCCGGCGAGGCTTATATCATTCATCCGCTTTGTGTTGCAATCATTCTGGCGGAACTTGAGCTGGATAAAGAGACGATCGCTGCCGGACTTCTTCACGATGTATTGGAAGATACCGTGATGACGAATGAGCAGATGAAAGAGGAGTTCGGCGAGGAAGTTCTTTTACTTGTTGATGGTGTGACCAAGCTGCAGCATCTGCATCTGACGGACAATATCAAGAATCCGAAAGATAAGAATGCGGACCGCCTTGAGATGCAGGCCGAGAATCTTCGAAAGATGTTTCTCGCGATGGCAAAGGATATCCGTGTTATCATGATCAAGCTTGCGGATCGTCTGCACAATATGCGGACGCTTAAGTATCAGTCGCGCGAGGCGCAGATCCGTATCGCGCGTGAGACGCAGGAGATTTATTGTCCGATCGCACAACGTCTTGGTATCAGCAAGATTAAGATTGAGCTGGATGATCTGTCGCTGAAGTATCTGGAGCCGGAGGCTTACTATGATCTGGTGGAGAAAGTCGCTTTGCGCAAGAATGTGCGGGATGAATATGTGCAAAGTCTTGTGGAAGAAGTGCGTGCGGAGATTGAGAAGGCCGGTATCAAGGCAGAGATTTCGGGACGTGCAAAACATTTCTTCTCTATTTATAAGAAGATGAAGAATCAGGACAAGACGATCGATCAGATCTATGATCTGTTCGCTATCCGGATTATTGTGGACTCCATCAAGGATTGTTACGCGGCACTTGGAATCATGCATGAAAAGTATAAACCGATTCCGGGACGGTTCAAGGATTATATCGCGATGCCGAAGCCGAACATGTACCAGTCGCTGCATACGACGCTGATCGGACCGAGCGGACAGCCGTTTGAAATCCAGATCAGGACTTTTGAGATGCATCGTACTGCGGAGTATGGTATCGCTGCCCACTGGAAATACAAGGAAGCAAACAATGGATGTGCAACCTCAACGACGGTTACAGAGGAAGAAAAATTAAGCTGGCTCAAGCAGATTCTTGAGTGGCAGCAGGATATGTCGGATAACAAAGAGTTCATGACGCTGCTGAAAAGCGACTTAGATCTCTTTTCCGATACGGTATTTTGTTTTACTCCGTCCGGAGATGTCAAGAATCTTCCGAACGGATCGACACCGATTGATTTTGCGTACAGCGTTCACTCGGCGGTCGGCAATAAGATGGTCGGTGCCAAGGTGAACGGTAAACTTGTGCCGATCGATTATGTGATTCAGAACGGAGATCGCATTGAGGTCATTACTTCGCAGAATTCGAGAGGCCCGAGCCGCGACTGGCTGAATATTGTCAAGAGTACGCAGGCAAAGAACAAGATCAACCAGTGGTTCCGAAGTGAATTAAAAGAAGAAAATATTCAGCATGGCAAGGACCTGATTACCGCATATGCCAAATCCAAAGGTATCAATTTCGGTGAAATCAATAAGCCGGAATATCAGGAGAAGATCATCCGCAAATATGGTTTCCATGATTGGAATTCCTGTCTGGCCACGGTTGGACATGGCGGCTTAAAGGAAAGCCAGATTGTCAACCGTATGTATGATGAATATCAGAAGGATCATCCGGTTCTTGTGACGGATCAGGATGTGCTCGACAGCGTTGCTGAGAATAAGCCGGCAGAGGCTTTGCAACATTCCAAAAGCGGCATTGTGGTCAAAGGTCTTTATGATGTTGCCGTGCATTTCAGCAAATGCTGTTCACCGGTGCCGGGCGATGAAATTGTAGGATTTGTTACAAGAGGCCGGGGGGTATCGATCCATCGTACAGATTGTGTGAATATTCTTCATCTGTCGGACATTGAGCGGGCGCGTCTCATTGAGGCGGAGTGGCAGGCCGGTGCGGAACGGGAAGCGTTTGGCGAGTATCATGCGGAAATCAAGATTTTTGCACATGACCGTGCCGGACTTCTTGTAGATATCACGCGCGTATTTACCGAGGCAGATATCAATATTTCCGGAATTCATTCCAAGACCAGCAAGCAGGGTATTGCAACCATTGAGGTCGCTTTCCAAACAAAAGGACGCGACCAGATTACAAAAATCGTAGAGAAGATTCGTCAGATCGAAAGTGTAATGGATATTGAGAGAACCACGGGTTAAGTGGAACTTATGGAATCGAGTAGGGTAACCTACTCGATTTGCTGATAGAAAGGTAAGGAATCGTTATGTCAAAGCTTAAAATCAATCACTATGTGGTAGGCCCGGTGCAGACCAACTGTTATTTTGCAATCAATGAGGAAACCCATGAACTTCTTGTGATCGATCCGGGCGCAAGCGCAAAGCAGCTTGCGGAGCGCATCCGTCAGGAAGGATGCACACCGGTTGCCATTCTTTTGACGCATGGACATTTTGACCATGCGACCGGTGCGGAGGAACTGGCACAGGAATTTGATATCCCAATTTATATTTATGAGGACGACAAGGCGACGCTTGAGGACCCGGAAATGAATGTGAGCTACATGATGGGCAGGGAGCTGGTATTTCACGCGGATAAATTCTTGAAGGATGAGCAGGAGATCGACCTGGCGGGATTTCATATCCGGGTGCTCCATACGCCTGGACATACACCGGGGGGCTGCTGCTACTATTTTCCATATGAGGATGTGGTGTTTACCGGAGATTCCCTGTTTTGCGGATCAATCGGCCGCACGGATTTCAAGGGAGGAAGTTCTTCGCAGCTTGTGCGTGCAGTCAAGGACAAGCTGATGAAACTGCCGGATCGGACGATGGTCTATCCGGGACACAACGATATTACAAGCATTGAACATGAGAGGATGTATAACCCATACCTATGATAACTGTAAATTTAAACCGAACGGAATTTGAATATGATATTCACTCGCTGCTGAAAGCATTTTTC
The DNA here is from genome assembly GCA_934316545.1 of uncultured Agathobacter sp. Classification (GTDB taxonomy): domain Bacteria; phylum Bacillota; class Clostridia; order Lachnospirales; family Lachnospiraceae; genus Roseburia. The sequence goes on from CAKRDT010000016.1 coordinate 19,772, forward strand.
CCGAAGGAGGACGTCGAGATCTACTATACCGCGGAGGCACATGCCGACGAGAAGAATGTAGCATGCACGAACCACTCTGTTGCAGCGGGGAATGAGGATGAGACAAACAGGAAATCTGGTCATCGGTCGCACCGGGCAGATGACGATGCGGATAGGAAACAGATTTCACATTTTACGATAGATTATGCGGATGACAGGATCTCGATTGCATGGGATGGCATGCCACTTTGTCTGCTGGGCACTACGCCGAACGTGGCAGACGAAAATGCCATTCTTGAATCGGCAGACGAGGCGGCGTTGGAAGGACCGGGACTTCGTACCTTTAAGGTGGATTTTTCAGATCGCGCGGAGACGAAAAATGCCTTAAAGGAGCATCTGTACCGTTTACTGGAAGAAGAAACCGGCAGAAGTCTTCCGTGGGGAACACTCACGGGAATCCGCCCGACAAAGATTCCGATGCAGCTTCTCGATGAGGGCAAAAGCAAGGAAGAGGTTGCCTCCTATATGAAGAAGACGTATCTTGCATCGGATGAGAAGATTGACCTCTCTATTGCAATTGCGGAGCGTGAGCGTGCACTGCTCTCCAGGCTGGATTATAAGAAGGGATACAGCCTCTATATTGGTATTCCGTTCTGCCCGAGTACCTGCCTGTATTGCTCGTTTACGTCGTATCCTCTGGCTTCATGGAGAAATCAGGTGGATGCGTATCTGGACGCTTTGGAGAGGGAACTCGATTATGTGGCAGCGAAGAATTATCACAGGAAGCTCAACTCCATCTATATCGGCGGAGGTACACCGACGACGCTGGAGCCGTATCAGCTTGATCGTCTGATCCGCAAGATCCGTTGCAGCTTTGATCTTAGCCATTGCATTGAATTTACCGTAGAGGCAGGACGACCGGATTCCATTACAAAGGAGAAACTTCAGGTGCTGCGTAATAATGGAATCAGCCGTATTTCCATCAATCCGCAGACGATGAAGCAGGAGACACTGGATATTATCGGACGTCATCATACGGTTGATCAGACGATCGAAAGCTTTAAATTAGCCAGAAGTCTTGGTTTTGACAACATCAATATGGATCTCATTATGGGACTGCCGGAAGAGGATATCGATGATGTGCGTCACACGATGGAAGTGTTAAAGGAACTGGATCCGGACAATATCACGATCCATTCGCTTGCCATCAAGCGTGCGGCGCGCCTGAATATCTTCAAGGATCGTTACGAGAGTATGCAGATGGTCAACACACAGGAGCATATGGATCTGTGTGCGGATTACTGTAAGAAGATGGGCTTGTCACCATATTATCTGTATCGCCAGAAGGGTATGGCGGGCAATATGGAGAACGTCGGATATGCCAAGCCTGGCAAGGCGGGCGTATACAATGTGCTGATCATGGAAGAACGCCAGACGATCATCGCCTGTGGAGCGGGAAGCAGTACGAAGCGTGTCTGGCAGGAGGCGAATCCGGATGGTACACACCGGATCGAGCGATGTGAAAATGTCAAGGATGTTGCACAGTATATTAGCAGGATTGATGAGATGATCGAACGAAAGCAGAAGCTTTTTGCAGAAAAATAATTGAATTTCAATCGTTTTTTATGAAAAATTATGGAATGTTACGAAAAGTCTGAAATGACACAATAAGTGTCTGTTTCAGACTTTTTTCGTTTGCAAAGAAGTCCGTTGACTTTTCGTTCTACTCATTGTAGTATAAAGCTATACTACAATGAGTAGAACGAAAGGAAAAACATATGGCTGAGATGAGAATGGGTACGGCGGAAGCAAAATTTGCAGATATCATATGGGTGAATGAACCGATTTCGTCTGGAGATCTGGCAAAGCTGGGAAATAAGGAATTTGAATGGAAGAAGACAACATCATTTACGGTGCTCAAAAGGTTGTGCGAGAGAGGACTTTTTCAGAATCAGAATGGAACGGTTACGTCGTTGGTTTCAAGGGAAGAATTTTATGCCAGACACAGTGATCAGTACGTGGAAGAGACATTCGGCGGTTCACTGCCGGCATTTTTGACTGCGTTTGGGAGAAAAAATAAACTTTCTGACAAAGAGATTGACGAGATACAGATGATCATTGATTCGATGAGGGAGTGATATTATGTTGGAACAGATATTTCTGAAAGTGATGGATATGAGCTTTACAGCAGCGATTATTATCGGGATTGTATTGATCGTGCGTATTTTCTTGAAGCGTTTTCCAAAGTATATTTCATATGCGTTGTGGAGCGTGGTATTGTTCCGGCTGCTCTGCCCATATTCCTTTGAATCTGCCTATAGTCTGGTTCCGGATGTGAAACCGGTCTCTTATCAGTATGAGATGGCAACCGATACCGTTTCTGTGCCGGAGGAGTCTGGCGGGGAGAATTTTTCCAGTATTGCTTCTGATTTGAGAAAATCGGATATACAAGCAGTGTCAGGTAGTGGCAGAACAGACACGGATGCGAAACTTTCATGGCAGACGCGATGTGTTACATTCGGAAAATATGTGTGGGTGCTTGGAGTGTGCATCATGCTTTTCTATAGCATCGTTTCCATGATAAAAATACGCCAGAAAGTATCGGTTTCAGTGCGGGTGAGAGACAACATTTATATCACAGAAGGACACATATCGCCGTTTGTAATGGGTGTGTTTCGACCAAGAATTTATCTGCCGGATTGCCTGAGTGAGAAGGAGCAGGAATATATCATTTTCCATGAACGTTGCCATATCAGGAGGCTGGATCCGGTGATCAGAGTTCTGGCATTTTTGGCATTGAGCATTCACTGGTTCAATCCACTTGTGTGGGTAGCGTTTATTATTTCTGGTAAGGATATGGAGATGAGCTGCGATGAGGCGGTAATCCGGAAAATGGGTGAGAACATCCGGGCGGATTATGCGCAGTCTTTATTGGCGCTGGCTACGGGGCATCGCGTGGTTCGAGGAATTCCGTTGGCGTTTGGAGAGGGAGACACGAAGAGCCGTGTGCAAAATCTGGCAAAGTTCAGGAAAACCAGACGTTGGGTACTATTTGTGATTATTCTGGCGGTTGCGATTCTTATATTATGCCTGGTATCGAATCCGAAGAATCAGAATACAAAGAAAACGCAGAGCAATCAATTGGCAACTGAGGAAGCGAGTGGGATGGATAAGGCTGACGATACTTATAAGAAGCTGACCATTTCTACGGTAGATCTCTCTTATTCGTTGCGTAAAGTGGCGATGTGCAGTACAAACGAGGGCTGGGCGCTGAGCACCGAAGACGAAATCCTGTTTACCGCTTCCGGAATAGAGAATTTCTCTGTAGCCCGACAGCTTGAGAGTGTGAGCAGCCTGAATGATGGCCAGGCGGATCTCTGTACCGTGGATCGTCAGAGTGCGTACGTGGCATATATTTCGGAGGATGGCAGATTGCTCGTAGACTATACCACGGATGGAAGGGACAATTGGAAGCAGACGGAGGTTACATCGCCGGGAGACGCTTTCGATGGCAGCGGAAGCGCTTACATCAGCTTCTCGGATAAGGATCATGGTTATTTATTGTACTGTTCTTCGCCGGCAGCGGGACAGATGACGAAGCGTTTGTTTTACACCGAGAATGCAGGGGAAAGTTTTTCACCAGCTGACGATCTTTCCAGGCTTAGCGGTTATCCGCAGGGAATTTCTTTTGCCGAAGGAACGTGCTATATTGCAGTCGCTTCCCACGGTGAGAATGCCTATCTGTATGAGAAAGAGAGCGGTACAGACCAATGGAAAAAGGCAGAGGTTATGGAACTGCCGGAAGGAGTTCGTTATATGGATGGTTTTGTGCCTGCGTTTGATCCACAAAATAAGAGCGAAGGAATGCTGGTGTTGAAAGTGGTTGGAGATGATGTGAGATTCCTGCTTCTGACCACGGAGGATGCGGGGGCGAACTGGAGCGTTCAAGGGGAAATTCCGTTGGAGAGTGTTTCCGGCTGCTTTGATGCCGGGGAGCAGCAGTTCTATGTTATTGATGAGCTGGGACAACTATACAAATTATTTTAGGAACGAGTAAAAGCGGTCAATCGAATGATTGACCGCTTGTTTTATGTACATGAATAGATTGTTATTAGGCTTCGATAATTACGAATCCCCATGCGTTCAGCTGGATCGTATCCCCATCTGAGACTTTATCTCCGGACAGTAGCTCTGTGCCGGACAATCCTTTGCATACAACTGTCTGCTCCTCGCCGGAGTAGTTGAAATAGAAGCGAACCTTCTTACGGAAATCGTTCGTACCTTCCTTGATGATTACAGGGAAATGGCAGTCACTGTTGGCAAGGATCGAAGGATCTGCATCCGCAAAGAAATCACGAAGAATCTTCGTGAGAGCAGCCTGATCGAACATTGTAGCAAGATACAGCGCAGAGCCTTTTCCATAGGTATTTACCGTTGCAGCAGCGTAGCGGTTCCATGCCGGATGCTCATAGAAGCACAGAGGCTTTGCAGTATCGCAGCTGACCATGTCCATCCAGTATTTGCAGGCACTCGTTGTACCATCTGCGAGAGTAATCTTCACATCTTCCGGATATGTGTACTGGTCATAGTGGATACCGAGGCATTCATGCAGAACATGAGGCTGCGTATCCGCATAAATCTTAATCTGCTCATCGGCAAAAGCGCTGCGGAACGTAGAGATCAGATGTCCGCCATCCTGCACATAATCATTTAGTGCAGTAAGCAGTTCCTCCGAGGCACTGTAGAGTGCCGGCGCGATCACGCAGTCGTATGCAGTAAAATCGCGTTCTGCAGAAGAAATCATATCGTACTCAATGTTCATGCGGTAGAGTGTATCGCCGATCCAACGTGCCACTGCGTTGTAACTGTGTTCGCCAAGCTCTCCGATCGGGAAAAGGCGCAGTCCGGTCAGTGAGTTATTATCAAGCAGGATCGCCACACGATTGTGCTTCTGCAGGTTTTGAATGTGCGAACCGATGCGTTTCCAATCGGCACCGATCGTGCATGCCTCGCGGTAAGTCGCATTTTCCGAGAAATCATGGGAAAGCACGCCTTTCCAATAACTCTCGATTGCATTGTGGATCGAATGCCAATGCCAATACATGATGCTGTTCGCACCGTTTGCAATATGGCTGTATGCCTGCAGGCGAAGCTGACCCGGATAAGGAAGCCAGGCAATATTGCCCTGTGCCTGTGTTTCGAGGATAAGGTAATTGCCTTTTTTTAAGCTGCGGGAAATGTTACCGCAGAAAGTAATTTCCTCGCCGGTAAGAAGCGACTGCGACGGATGATAAATATCACATCCGGCAACGGTCGTCGCATCCGCAGCCTCGTATTGGTTCACTTCCGGCTGATAGCCGATCGAGTGATCCGTCCATTCATAATCGAAATTCTGTGTGATAAACTGGTCATCACGCTTGTATTCCGAAACGATATCCGCCTGCCACTTTAAAAAATCGGTTACAAGAAGACGCTGGAACTTGGCGTATTCCGCAGCGAAACTCTGGTTGATCGTACCGCGTACATCCGGGAAATCTTCCCATGTATTGATGCGGTTGCTCCAGTAGTCAAAGCCGAATTCATGGTTGAATTCATCGATGTCCGGATATTTCTGCTTTAGATAATCGACGAACATTGCCTGAGCACGCGGACCGGCAGTGCCGTAACTCTTTGTCTCGTTGTCGAGCTGAAATCCGATGATATGCGGGACATCTTTGATATGCTTCATGATTGTGCGGATGATACGTTCACAGTGAAAACGGTATCCGGCGTGCGTGATATCCATGTTCTGTCTCGCACCATAAATATTCTGCCCGTTATTGGTCATTGCAAGGATATCCGGGTATTTTTTTGCAAGCCAGGTTGGAATCGCGTAGGTCGGAGTACCGACGATGACCGAGATGCCAAACTTTGCAGCTGCATTCAGCATTTTATCCAAATGTGTGAAATCAAAGACGCCGTCCTGTGGCTCGATCGTGCTCCAGGTAGACTCTGCAATACGGATCGTGTTCATTCCGGCTTTTGCCATCATTTCCATATCCTTCTCCACGCGGTCGTATGGCAGATATTCCGAGTAGTAAGCAGCTCCGAATAATAGATGATCTGTCTTCATAAAATGAATTCTCCCCTCAAAATCATATGTGTTTTCTAATTGGTAATTATGCACAAAAACATCCGGATGGATTGACAAATGTGGTAAATTTCTATATCATAGAAATAACGCAACCGTTTGCGCAAAACAATTATACCATTCATGTACAAAATTGTAAATAAAGATACTTGATTTTCGGTATCAATGGTATGATAATGAAGTTGCGCAAGGATGCGCAGTTGAGAAACAACAGCGAATCAAAATAAAGTATCACAGGGGCGGGGAGCCTGAATTATGCCACTTTTCGGATGGAAAGTGCAGGATGCAGATGCTGGGGAAGTGAGACACGTTATGGGGAATGATGAAAACAAAAATCTGACAATTGCGGATGTTGCGGAGGCGCTTGGGGTGTCGAAGACAACGGTATCCCGCGCAATTTCCGGAAAGGGAAGGATCGGTATTGCGACGAGAGATCGCGTTTTAAAATACATAGAGGAGCATGATTATAAACCGAATGTAATTGCAAAGGGACTGGCGCAATCGAAAACCTACAATCTGTGTGTCGTTATGCCGGCGGACTATGCGGTCGTTGACCTGTCCTTTTTTCAGGAATGTCTTCTTGGAATCCAGGAGATTGCAGGAATTATGGAATATGATATTCTGCTGTCTATTTGTAAGAATGACGATATCACCTCTTTGGAGAGAATTGTCATGAACCACAAAGTGGACGGGGTCATCCTGATGAGGACTTTTATGGAAGATAAGCCGGTTGAGTATCTTCAGGCGAAATCGATTCCGTTTGTGACCATAGGATCGTCTGTTTATGAGAATGTGATTCAGGTTGATCACAACCATAAGAGTGCGTGTAAAGAATTGACATCGATCATTCTTATGAAAGGAATGAAGCGCATTGCTTTGATCGGAGGCGATGAAAACCATGTGGTAACCCAAAACCGCCTTCGGGGATTCCGCGAGGCGTATGAGAAGATGCATAAGCTGATCGACCCGACCCTTTTGTATCTGAATCTGGATAATAATGTTGTCATTGACAGAACCGTTGAAGAAGTATTGGAACGTAAGGCGGACTGCATTCTGTGTATGGATGATGCAATCTGCAGCCGGGTGCTTAAAAAGCTTCGGGAGAAGCATATCAGTGTTCCGAAGGATATTCGGGTGGCATCTTTTTATAACAGCATGGTGCTGGATAACAATGTCCCATCCATTACCTCTCTGGAATTTAATTCGAAGGAATTGGGCATGGTAGCGTGCAAGACGCTTCTGGATCTGATTGAAGGCATTCAGGTGGAGACAAGAACCCTTCTTCCGTATGAAGTTGTACTGAAGGAATCAACCAAATAGATAAAAGAATAGAATGATAGATGGCACATTTTATGTATAAAAGCATGAAATGTGCCTTTTTTTCTTGACCTTTTTAAGAATTGACTTGGATTATTTTGGGAATGTTTTACGAAAATCATTTCGGAGAATGATAAATTGTGTCCATTGACAGAAAATTGCATATCTTTTAGACTTGAAAAGAAATCCGGGCAACCGTTTGCGCAAATAACTGCGCAGATATGAGGAAGGAGAAGTTTAAGAGGGATGAAAAAGACAAGGATGAAGCGTATGGCATTATGCCTGAGTGCGGCAATGTGCATTTCGGTGCTTGGGGGATGCGGCAGCAGGAATGCGGATACGCAGAGTGTTGGAACAGAACGCGTAGCGGATGCACAGGATGCTACAGAGAGCCGGTGGATCATGGATCCGGCAGATGTGTTTGTACAGCCGGTGGAGGGAATATCGGATGATTTTATCCGCGGTATGGATGCTTCCGCTGTGCTTTCCATCGAAAAAAGCGGCGCAAAGTATTACGGATTCGACGGTAAGGAACAGGATGTGTTTAAGACACTTGCCGAAAGTGGCGTCAATTACATTCGTCTCCGTGTATGGAATGATCCGTACGATGAGAACGGAAACGGATACGGTGGTGGAAACAATGATGTTGCAACGGCTGTGGAACTGGGAAAGCGGGCAACCGAGTACGGTATGAAGGTCAGCATTGATTTCCATTATTCGGATTTCTGGGCAGATCCCAAGAAGCAGCATGCACCGAAATCGTGGGAGGGCATGAATGCAGATGAAAAGGCGGATGCATTGTACGCATTTACCCGGGACAGCTTAAAGAAGATTCTTGATGCCGGGGTCGATGTCGGCATGGTACAGGTTGGGAACGAGATCAACAACGGAATGTCGGGCGAGACCGATGTGGCATCGGTTATGAAACTTCTGACAGCAGGAAGCAAAGCAGTACGTGAAAGTGCAGAAAACTATAACAAAGACATTCAGGTAGCAGTGCATTATACAAACATTACGGACAATGATCAGGTTGATACCATGGCTGCGAATCTGAAGCAATACAATGTAGACTATGATGTGTTTGGCTTGTCCTACTATCCGTTCTGGGACGGAACCAATGAGAATATGCAGAACGTTGCAAGAAACATTATGGATAAATACGGTAAGAGAGTTATGATTGCTGAGACCTCTTACGCATACACAACCGAGGACGGCGACGGTTTCAGCAACAGCTTTGATGGTATCGAAGGTGCGGTCGACGGATATGCGGCAACCGTACAGAGTCAGGCGACCATGATCCGCGATATCTGTGCGGATGCGAATGAAGTCGGTGTGATCGGCGTGTTCTACTGGGAAGGAACGTGGATTCCGGTAGGAAGCAGGGATGCAGACAATTCCGGTCTTTGGGAAAAATACGGAAGCGGCTGGGCAAGCAGCTATTCCGCAGCTTACGATCCGGATGATGCAGGGCTCTACTATGGCGGAAGCTCCTGGGATAATCAGGCAATGTTTGATTTTACCGGCCATCCACTGGCATCACTCAATGTATTTAAGTATTTAAAAGATGGAAATGCCATTCCGCTTGCCGTTGATTTCGTCCCGGATGTCAATCTGGAGTTTGGTGTGGGCGAAGAAATCAAGCTGCCGGAAAAGGTTGAAGTCGTATATAATGACCGCTCCGCAAACATAGAGGTTCCGGTAACCTGGGATCAGGATGCGGTCGTAGCCATTGACAATACAGCGGGCGGAAAGTATACGGTGGAAGGAACGCTTGAGGATGGTACGAAAGTAAACGCAAATATTGACGTGGTTATGATCAATTATGTCAGCAATCCGAGTTTTGAGGATGCAGATTATTCGATGTGGAAGGTAACCTATGCGGGAGATACGAATCCGACGGATTTCCAGGTGAAAGCCGATGATGCACACGCTGGTGATGTGGCATTTCATTTCTGGTCGGGTGAGACGGATATGGATTTCTCTATCGAGCAGACGATTACGGACTTGAAAGCCGGCACCTATGAGTTGTCCGCATATGCACAGGGCGGAGATGTGTCGGATGATTCAAAAATGGAATTGTACGCTTCTGTTAACGGAAAAGAAGTTGATCCGGCATCCTTTATGGTGACAACATGGGCGGATTGGAAGCAGCCTGCAATTCGGGGGATTGAGATTGCGGATGGAGATACATTGACGATCGGCGTGCGCATGGAATGTAATGCCGGTGCATGGGGAACGATGGATGATTTCACGTTGAATAGAATTTCGGATTAAAATTTGTGCATAAATATGCACGTGAAAACGATGACTCGGAAAACCCCGCAAAATAGCAAGGTTTATCGATTGCGCAACACCTTTTTGTGCATAAAAAAACAGGAAAAGATGAGCAAAACGGGGTAAGAATTGGCAAAAATGGACAAAAATAACACAAGGTAATTATAAAAAGTGTACATTGACACAAAAGGCAAGGTAGATTATACTTATAGCATCGAACAACCGATTGCGCAGTTGCAATCAGAAAAATTAAAGTTCGAGAAAAGAGATAGGGAGGAAAAAATAATGAAAAAGAAAGTATTAAGCGCACTGCTTGCAGCCAGCATGTTAGTTTCAATGACAGCATGTGGCGGAGCAAAGACAGATGAGGGAGCTGCTGACAAGCCAGATACTCAGGCACCTGCAACAGAGGCAGACACAAGTGCTTCAGAGGATGCAATCGCAAACCTCATCGCATCAACAGAGGGAGATGTAAACATTACACTCTGGTGCTCAGAGCAGGAAAATTACCAGAAGATTATGACAGAACTTACAGATAAGTTCAAGGAGCAGTACTCTGATGTAAACTTTAATATCAAGATCGGAGGAGTATCTGAGGCAGATGCCAAAGATAAGGTACTTGAGGACATCGATGCAGCAGCTGATGTATTCGTATTCGCAGACGATCAGGTAAAGGATCTTGTGAATGCAGGAGCACTTCAGGAGGTTGCAGCAACTTATACATACAATCCTGCTGAGACAAACTCAGAGGCAACTGTTAATGCAGCTACTGTAGACGGAAAGCTTTATGCTTATCCACTTACTGCTTCAAACGGATATTTCTTATATTACGATTCAAGCAAGTTCTCAGAAGAGGATGTAGCTTCATGGGAAGCTCTTACCGCTAAGGCTGAGGAGATTGGAACAAAGGTTGGTTTGGATGTTGCCAATGGCTGGTATGTATATGGATTCTTCGCAGGTGCAGGATGTAACCTTTCATTGAATGATGATGGATCTAACTCATGTGATTGGAATAACGAGACTGGTGTAGCAGTAGCAGAGAGCGTTGAGAAGATTACTTCTGCTAAGAGCTTTACAGCAGCTAAGAATGATGATGCTCTTGCTATGTTAGCAGATGGAGAGCTTGGTGCATATGTATCCGGTACATGGAACGCTACTACATTTGAAGAAGCTTATGGTGACGGATATGCAGCTTGCAAGCTTCCTACATTTGATGTGAATGGTACAGCTACACAGATGGGATCTTACGCTGGATATAAGTTGGTAGGTGTTAACTCTCACTCTAAGAACATTGGATGGTCAATGCTCCTTGCTGAGTACTTAACCAGTGAGGATAGCCAGCTTGCAATCGGTCAGGCAACAGCGGAAGGACCGGCTAACCTGGTAGCAGCTCAGCAGATCGACAGCCCGGCACTTGCAGCACTTGCTGCTCAGTCTGAGTTCGCAGATCAGCAGGTTGTAGGAAACAACTTCTGGACACCGGCAGAGTCTCTTGGACAGAACCTTGTAGATGGTGCCAAGGATATCCAGAAGGTACTTGACGATGCTGTAGCCGGAATTACTCAGCCGGTATCTGAATAATAGAAATCGATTCATCAAACACTGATACAAAACCTTTTCAACTCATATATCCACATGCTCTGCGGAGTGGGGCATGTGGATATTTTTTATGAAGAGAGAATTTCTCGTACACGCATGGGAGTGATTCTATGAAAAAAATTTTAAACGCTTTTAAAAAGTACTTTGTCGATTTCGGCACAGCCGTGACAAAGGGTGATATCTGGTGTAAGCTGTCTCTTCTTGTGATGGGTGCTGGATATTGGGGACGGAAACAGATTGTCAAAGGAATTATGATGACTCTGTTAGAGATCGTGGTACTGTTATTTACAGGAATGTTCTCAATTAATTATATCAAGGATTTAAATACGCTCGGTACGGTACAGTACGAGTCGAAGTTTGATCCGTTGACAATGAAAAACACTGTAAATGATTATGATAATTCTTTGCTGATCCTTCTTTACGGAATCGTTGGAATTATCGTGATCATTGCATTTATATTTTTATATATAAGCAATATGAAGGCAGTATATCGTCTTCAGCTTATGAAGGAGCAGGGAGAGCATATTAATACATTCCGTGAGGATTTAAAAGAACTCGTCAATGGAAAGTTTTATGTGACATTACTTACTCTGCCAAGCATCGGTGTCATTTTGATGAATGTCATCCCGATCGTATTTATGTCATGTGTGGCATTTACCAATTATGATGAAAATCATATGCCGCCAAACTACCTGTTTACATGGGTTGGACTTAACAATTTCAAGACGATGTTTGCAGGTGGTGGTACAACGATCACATTCTCTTATGTTTTTATAAGAATTCTTGCATGGACCATGATCTGGGCCGTTACCGCAACGTTTACAACCTTCATTGGCGGTATTCTTCTTGCAAAGCTCATCAATCATGAGAATACATATTTCAAGAAGGTGTGGCGTTCACTGTTCGTAGTTACGATTGCAATCCCACAGTTCGTAACATTACTTCTTGTCAGCAAGATGTTTAGTAATAACGGTATCGTGAATTCATGGTGCTCATCACTTGGACTGACCGGATTCCTTAAGGATGCGGGTGTGATCGCAACAAATTATATACCATTCCTGTCAAAGCCGGGATGGTCACATGTGATGATCATTTTGATCAATATCTGGGTCGGTGTTCCTTACCAGATGCTGACTGCAACCGGTATCCTGATGAATATTCCGACCGATCAGTTGGAGAGTGCACGTATTGACGGCGCAAATAAGTGGCAGATCTTCTGGAAGATCACTATGCCATATGTGCTGTTTATCTGTGGACCGTCACTGGTGCAGAGTGTGATCGCCAACATCAATAACTTTAATGTTATCTACCTGCTTACAAGCGGTACGGCTACGGCTAATATGGCATTTGCCAATTCCAAGGCAAAGGAGACAGACCTTCTTATTACATGGCTGTTTACTCTGACAAATGATAACTCGAACTACAAGATGGCATCTGTTATCGGTATTATTTCGTTCGTTATCTGCGCACTTCTTACACTGCTAAGCTACAGTCGAATGATCAGTGGAGATAAAGAGGAGGTGTATCAATAATGAAAAAGAAAACCTGGAATATTATTATAAGACATGTTGTTCTTGCGTTCCTTGCATTCATCTGGTTAGTTCCGATCGTATGGCTGTTTGTGACTTCGCTTTCAACGGTAAAAGGTGTAAGTGGAAAAAATTTCTTCCCAAAGCACTGGACGCTTGCAAACTACAACCAGTTGTTCTTCCATACGGATACAGCAGCGAACTTCCCGGCGTGGTTTAGCAATACGTTTATTGTAGCGTTTTTTTCCTGCATCGTTTCTTTTCTGTTTGTACTGATGGTATCTTATGCGTTCAGCTGTATGAGATTTAAAGGAAGAAAAAAGTTGATGAGCTTTTCCATCATCCTTGGAATGTTCCCTGGTGTACTTTCCATGATTGCTGTCTACTTTGTGTTAAAAATGTTAGGACTTACGGATTCTCTTGCCGGACTTGTGTTTATTTATTCTGCCGGTTCCGGACTTGGATTCCTGATATTAAAGGGCTTTTTTGATACCATTCCGGTATCGCTCCGCGAGGCAGCCCGTCTTGAGGGAGCATCGGAGGCAACCATCTTTACCAAGATTATTATTCCGTTATCAAAGCCGATGATCGTATATACGATCATTCAGTCTTTCTTGAATCCGTGGATGGATTTCGTCATGGCTCGTATTATGATCAAGTCCAAGGATTCCGCAGATTGGACGGTTGCCATCGGACTTTATAATCTGCTTCAGAGATCACTGATTGGAGATTATTTTGCAATCTTCTGTGCCGGTGGTGTTATGATTGCAATTCCGATTTCTATCCTGTTCGTAGTAATGCAGAAGTTCTACGTGGAAGGTGTTACCGGTGGAGCTGTAAAGGGCTAATGTAATAATTATTTTTGAGGAGAGTATTTCAAATGGATAAATTTGTATTAAATCTTATTCATCGTCCGGAATTAGTGCCGGAGTATTCCGCAACTGTCACAGGACAGGGTAAGGAAGAAGATATCGGAGATAAGGCACTTCTGACCGAGTCGCTGGATATCTTTAAGACACAACAGAGACTGGCTCATGAGAATGGACTTAAGGTTACGATTCAGATGACCTATGCATCCCTTTTCAATGATGAGGCAGTTGAGATCGCTAAGCATGACCACGAAGAGTATGGCGATGAGATCGCATTATCTTTACTTGGTCTGCCTTGTGAAGAATTCCGTGAAAAATACAAGACCAAAGACTTCTGTATCTGGATGTTCTCTATGGAAGACAAGAAAGCAATCGTAAACGATGTATTCGAAAAGTTCCATGACAAGTTCGGATTCTATCCGGAGTCAACAGGTTCTTATTATATGGATGCGGATCTGACTAACTATATCAAGGAGAAGTATCCGACGGTTAAATGTGCGGTTGCTACCTGTTGGGAGGAAGGCCCGAAGGCATATCATACCTGTAACAATTCATGGTATACATTATTCGATGGAGGCCCATGGGCACCATGGATTCCTTCGAAGCAGAACACACATGCACCGGCTGCAAACAAGCAAGAGGATAGCGGAATCGTAGCAATCCCTCACCTTTCACGTGATCTGATCGCATGTTACGACGGAAACGGTTCCAACTTCGGAACCCATCCACAGAACGTACTTCGTGGAATGATCTACGATACCAAGACATGGGAGTACCCATATCTGTACAATCTGATCGATCAGTATCGTTCACTTGAGAAATACAACAACGGATATGCATACAACATGATGTTCGTTGGACCTGGCTGGATGAACAAGATGGGACGTTGGGAGCAGCCATACGAGCTTCTTTACAAGTCCTACAGTGACGGATGTGCTTACTATGGTAAGTTAAAGAAAGAAGGACAGCTCGTTGACATGACCATGTCCGAGTTTGCTGACTACTATCGTGAGAAGAAGGGTGTCAACGACAACAATTATAACGAGCCGGAGTGTGCACTCTGGAGAGATATTTTATATGGATCCGACAAGCAGCTGTTCTGGTACTGCGATCCATACATGAGAGCCTGTGTCAACATGGATCAGGGTGGAGCGATCGTAGACCTTCGCCCATATGCAGCGAAGCTTGAGTGGCCGGTTGGAATCGGAACAAAGCACGTTCAGGATGCCTCTTATCCATTCCTGATCCAGGAGAAGTACCGTGCCGGATACTTTACACATTATGCAGGAGAAGGAACCGTAAGAAGTGCGAAACTTTCTTACAAGGGAGAGGAAGTTGATCTGTGTCTCTGCCCAACACACGCACATTTTTCACAGGAAGGCAAGACAAGAATCCTGACACTGGATCCTGTAACGATCGAGTTTAACGATCTGACAGTGAAACTCCAGACCAAGGAGTATTTCGAAGAGGGATCTTCCAATATCAAGATTGAGCGTCACATCCTTGAGATGAGCAATCCGGATGCCGAAGTTACCTTAAACGAGTACATGGTAGCATGTTACGGTACCACAGAGTATTCTGAGGATATGTCCAATATCAAGTTAAGAATCGATGGACCGGAAGTTAAGACCATTGATTACGCATACAAGTGCCGTGAGGAGGGCGTTGTAGGTGCAACCGAAGTCTCAGCAGTCGTTCCTGAGATCGAGACAAGAGTTTCCATGACCGCATCTGACTCTGCAGCAGAGGGATACGTGAAAGAAGGTTATGCATTCTCACCAATGTTCACACTTGGTTACAAGAAAACAATCTCAGATAAGGAGGTATTTGCAACATGGCTCAACTTGGCAAAGGCAAATTAAACTACAGATGCCCATCCTGCTTCCTCAGAGATCTGGACATTGATATGTTTTACAACAAGGAAACAGGCATTTATAGCTGCATTCGTTGCCAGTATAGAGGAACGGAGCAGGACGTTTTAGAAAAAAATGAGATGATCCGCTTCCGCTACAAGGCAATGCATGATCGAATTACGAAATTCGATTTTGATTAAAAACAAAGCTGCCGTACGAAAGTGCGGCAGCTTGTATTAAATTAAGGAGAAAAGGCATGAAATTTGTAAAAGGCATGGATTTATCTACATTACTGGAACTTGAGAAATGTGGAGCCAAATATTATGTCGATGGAACCGAGATGGATATCCTCGATATCATGAAAAAGTATGACGTCGACACGATCCGTATCCGCCTGTGGAATGATCCGTACTCTGAGAGTGGAGAGTCCTATGGAGCCGGAGAGAATGATCTTAAGACAACGCTTGCGATTGCAAAGAAAGTAACCGATGCAGGTCTTGGCGTGCTCTTAAACTTCCATTACAGTGATTTCTGGGCCGATCCGGGCAAGCAGATCAAGCCAAAGGCGTGGGAAGGCTATAGTGTTGAGGAATTGGAGAAGGCAGTATATGATTTTACCGTTGATACGATGAAAGTATTCCGTGACAACGGAATCAACACAACGATGGTACAGGTTGGCAACGAGCTCTCAAACGGTCTGCTTTGGCCGGAGGGCAAGGTTCCAAACTATGACAATATCGCAAAGTTTGTGAATGCGGGTATCCGCGGCGTGCGTGCGATCAATGCGGATGTGCCGATCATGATTCATCTGGACAACGGCGGAAACAATGCTTTGTACCGCGAGTGGTTCGACGAGTTTACAAAGCGTGGCGAGGACTTCCAGCTGATCGGATTGTCTTATTATCCGTTCTGGCACGGAACACTTGATATGCTGACAGATAATATGAACGATATTGCCGAGCGTTACGGTAAGGAACTGATCGTTGCAGAGGTTTCCATGGGATATACAATGGAGGACTACAAGGGTTACGAGAAGCTGACCGATGATGAACGTAAGGGTTATGCGACCAAGCCGGAACTCGTTGCCAAGATTGAGTATCCGATGACGGTTCAGGGACAGTACGATTTCATGGAAGATTTCCTGAATCGCATCAGCCACATTAAGGGAAACAAGGGAAAAGGCTTTTTCTACTGGGAGCCGGCATGGATTCCGGTTCCGGGTTCCGGATGGGCAACCGAAGCATCCTTAAAGTATATGAATGACAAAGGACCATGCGGTAATGAGTGGGCAAATCAGGCGTTGTTTGATTATAACGGAAATGCGCTGCCTACATGGAATCTGATCAGGGATTTCAAACCGGAGAATGAATAAATCGCTATTTTCAGTGATAAAACATAAGGCGCGCGATACATTGCAGAAAAATTTTGTGATGTGTCGTGCGTTTTTTTGCAACTGTGGCAGAGAGTTGGCGAGGAATTGGTGGAAATCCGCACTCTTACGCACTTCGATGCTTGACGTATGGGAATCTCAAACGTATAATAAATTCTGGATAATTAGAGATTACGGAGGAAAGCAGATGGCATTAAGCAAGAAGCCGGTAAACGGCATGAAGGATATATTACCAGCAGAGATGGAAATCCGCGATTATGTGACAAGCGTGATCAAAGATACTTATCGCAGCTTCGGTTTTACACCGATTGAGACACCATGTATGGAGAATATCGCAAACCTCTCCAACAAGCAGGGCGGAGAGAATGAGAAGCTGATCTTTAAGGTGTTGAAGAGAGGCGAAAAATTGAATTTGGAGACAGCAAAGGAAGAGGCGGATGTCGTTGATTTCGGTATGCGTTATGACCTCACTGTTCCACTTTCCCGTTTCTATGCAAATAATGCCAACGATCTGCCGAGTCCTTTTAAGGCATTACAGATCGGAAGTGTGTGGAGAGCGGATCGTCCGCAGAGAGGCCGTTACCGCCAGTTTACGCAGTGTGACATCGATATCTTAGGAGAGCCGAGCAATCTTGCGGAGATCGAGCTGATCAACGCTACGACCACAACGATCGGAAGACTCGGATTCAAGAATTTTGAGATCCGTATCAATGAGCGAAGAATCTTAAAGGCGATGGCTGCATATAGCGGATTTGCAGAGGATGATTACGACAGCGTATTTATCACCCTCGACAAGATGGACAAGATCGGAGTTGAAGGCGTTGCCGAGGAGCTTGCAAAAGATGGTTACGCACAGGAATCGATCGACAAATATTTAGGACTTTTCAAGCTGCTTGAGGAGAAGAAGGATGTCGCCGAAGGCGTTGCATTCCTCGCTGATACATTAGGCGATTTTCTTGATGAGGAAGTCGTTACGAACATGACAGAGATCGCTACAGCCGTGAATGCGACCAAGAATGCAGAGTTTACACTGGTATTCGATCCGACACTGGTGCGTGGCATGAGCTATTATACAGGAACGATCTTCGAGATCTCCATGCCGGAGCTTGGCGCAGCCTGCGGCGGCGGTGGAAGATACGATAAGATGATCGGCAAGTTTACCGGAAACGATGTTCCGGCCTGCGGATTCTCGATCGGATTTGAGCGTATCATCTTACTTCTTATGGAGAGCGGATTCAAGATTCCGGAGAGCCCGAAGAGAGTGGCTTATCTCGTGGAGAAGAAGTATCCGGCAGAGAAGCTTGTAGATGTGATGAAGCAGGCGAAGGAAGCGCGTGAGAACGGACAGCAGGTACTTGTTGTGCGCATGAATAAGAATAAGAAATTCCAGAAAGAACAGCTCGCAAAAGAGGGTTATGAAGAGTTTGTGGAATTTTTTAACAGATAGTTACGATTCACAGGTGTTGACAGAAGAAATGTGAGAGGCGAATTTATTCGCATGCGAACATTTCAACTGTCAGCACCTGAAATCAGGAACCTCCATTCCACATAAGCAAAATGAGAAGTTGCGGAGCAACGACAGACACGAAGTGGCTGATTTTGCGCATGGGAAAGGAGGGGACTGTGAATCGTGAGAGTAATGATAGATAAATTAAGGAGACAATTATGGCAGAATCAATGAAGGGCTTACACAGAAGCCACAGATGTACAGAGGTAAGCAGTGCCAACATCGGTGAGAAAGTTACCGTGATGGGCTGGGTACAGAAGAGAAGAAATTTAGGAAGTCTGATCTTTATCGACTTACGTGATAGAAGCGGTCTGTTACAGATCGTATTTGATGAGGACAGTGTCGGAGCAGAGGGCTTCGCCAAGGCGGGAACGTTAAGAAGCGAGTACGTCGTTGCTATCGAGGGAACCGTGCAGAAGCGTTCCGCAGCCGTCAACGAGAATTTAAAGACCGGAGATATCGAAGTGATCGCAACAAGCCTTCGTATCCTTTCCGAGTCACAGACACCTCCGTTTGCAATCGAGGAGAACAGCCAGACAAAGGAGGATATCCGCCTGAAATATCGTTATCTTGATTTAAGAAGACCGGATATCCAGCGCAACTTAATGCTCAAGAGCCGTGTGCTCGGTCTGATGCGTCAGTTTATGGCAAATGAGGGATTCTTAGAGATCGAGACTCCGATCCTTTGTAAGTCCACACCGGAGGGCGCAAGAGACTATCTTGTACCGAGCCGTGTACATCCGGGTAATTTTTATGCGCTGCCACAGTCTCCGCAGCTGTTCAAACAGCTTCTGATGGCTTCCGGATATGACCGTTATTTCCAGATCGCAAGATGCTTCCGTGACGAGGATCTTCGTGCGGACCGTCAGCCGGAGTTTACACAGGCAGATATGGAGTTATCTTTCGTAGATATTGAGGACGTTCTCGATGTAAACGAGCGTCTTCTTAAATATGTTTTCAAAGAAGCAATCGGTGTCGATATCCAGCTTCCGCTGCCACGTATGCCTTGGCAGGAAGCGATGGATCGTTTCGGTTCCGACAAGCCGGATACCCGTTTCGGCATGGAACTGGTTGATGTATCGGATGTCGTTAAAGGATGCGGATTCGGTGTATTTACCGGTGCGCTTGAGAATGGTGGATCTGTCCGTGGTATCAATGTTGAGGGACAGGGGGCTATGCCTCGTAAGAAGATCGACAAGCTTGTTGAGCATGCAAAGGGATGCGGCGCAAAGGGACTTGCTTATCTGTGCATCAACGAGGATGGCTCGTATAAGTCATCTTTTGCAAAGTTCATGACAGAGGATGAGTTACATGCATTAGTAGAGAAGATGAACGGTAAGCCGGGCGACTTGCTTCTGTTTGCAGCAGATAAAAATAAGATTGTATGGAACGTGCTTGGTGCACTCCGTCTTCAGCTCGGTGAGGAGCTCGGTCTGATGGATGAAAATCAGTACAACTTCCTGTGGGTAACGGAATTCCCGCTTCTTGAGTGGTCCGATGAGGAGAACCGCTTTATGGCGATGCATCATCCATTCACGATGCCGATGGAAGAGGATTGGGACAAGATTGATACCGATCCGGGTGCTGTACGTGCCAAGGCTTACGATATCGTATTAAACGGAACCGAGCTGGGTGGCGGATCTGTTCGTATCCATCAGGATGATATCCAGGAGAAGATGTTCGAGGTTCTCGGATTTACCAAGGAGCGCGCGCATGAACAGTTCGGATTCCTGTTAGATGCATTTTCTTACGGAGTTCCGCCGCACGCAGGACTTGCATATGGTGTGGATCGTATGATCATGCACATGGTTCATGCGGATTCCATCCGTGACGTTATCGCATTCCCGAAGGTAAAAGATGCATCGGATCTGATGTCCGAGGCTCCGGGAACCGTAGACGAGAAGCAGCTTGAGGAACTTGGAATCCGGATTACAGCACCACAAGAGGACAGCGAGCAGTAATCTTATATGAAAAAGTGGAAATTTAGTATTGAAAAGATAATCCTGATTGCCTTTTGTGCAGTGATCCTGATTGTTGGCGGATTCCTGTATAAAAAACTCAGTGAATTGACGAACCAGCTTACTTATCTGCAGGATTCCACAAGTGTGATTTTGTCGGATATGGGCAATCTGCAGTCCAATATTGAGAAGACGCTGCAGGAAGAGGCAAGTATGGTGGAGGATTATTCCATCACAGTGGCAGGACTTGACTTTGCGAATCAAAAATATAAAGTCGATATCTCGGTTGTCCCGAAGGAATACACGGACAAAACGGAGGTCAGCATCTTTTTCGGAACGTCAGAGACCCCTCTTAAGCGCGGAAAATATGCTTTCAACGGGAGTGTGGATCTTCCCCTCGATAAAGATTTTGATGGCAATATTACCTTTTTACTTTCGAATGGAAGAAAAAAGACAACGGAAGTGCTGAATGATTATCAGGGCCTGGATCTGAATCTGGACAGGGTGCTGGCGGCGAAGCTGGACAAGGCACCGACTTACCGGAACGGGGAACTAAAGCTGGATGCGGACTGTGACATTGAATTGGAAGGTTATGGACTGTATACATTTGCAAGTCTGGAATTGATCACAATGCTCGATGATAAAAGAATCGATACGGAAGATCTTCTAGCGAAAATAAATGGTACTGACAACAACCAGAGTTCAGGAGAAGAAAATCAAAATTCCGTTGATTCGACGCAGGAACAACCGGTTGGTTTCAACGAGAACGATCCTATGCAGGGATTCACAGGCATCGTTGATGGAGCGTTTGCTTATGAGATGCCGGAGCCGGATACCGAGGACAAGGAGAGCGAGGAAGTCATTTCGGATAAACAGCACATCTGTATCAGTGTGCGTGCGAAGACGACAGAGGGCTATCGCTTTGAATACACGGTGTTTGAGGGCGATTATCTGATGGCCGATCAAAAGATGGACAAAGAGAGCTTTCAGTGGAACACGAAGAATGTTGCGTTTGATCGCAACGGAAACGAATTAGAGCTTGATATTCATGAAGTACATGAGGAAAATTAAAGAAGTGCAGTAGCGCTATTGCTACTGCACTTCTTTTTGTGAAAGCGGCAGGGTAAAGATAAATTCCGTTCCGACCCCTTCCGTACTGATGACATTAATATGTTCGTTATGTGCCTGAATGATTTCCTTGACAATGGAAAGACCGAGTCCGGTTCCTTTCTTGTCTTTGCCTCGCGAGAGATCTGTTTTATAGAAACGGTCCCAGATTTTTTTGATGCTGTCTGCAGGGATCCCGATACCGGAATCTTTGACAGAAATAAATACTTTTTCGTTTTTAATGTTCGTCTCAATTTTGATCGCCCGGTTAGCGTGAGAGAATTTTGTCGCATTGTCGATCAGGTTGTACAGAACCTGCTGAATCTTACTCATATCTGCGTGTACAAACAATTCCTGACCGGTGAGTAAAAGGTCGAAGGATAGTCCTTTCGGTTCACAGGTTCCTTCGAATGTAAGAATGGTCGTCTTGATCATGCGATTAATATCGAAGTCGGCAAGATCAAGCATCATGCCTTGGTGGCGTCCGAACTGATTGAGGTCAAGGATTCCCTGCGTCAGTTTTGTTAATCGTTCCGTTTCAAATAAAATGATATTTAAATATTTATCCTGCATCTCGCTTGGGATGGTTCCGTCGAGCATTGCCTCAATGTACCCTTTGATCGAGGTGAGCGGAGAACGGAAGTCGTGCGAGACGTTGGAGATAAATTTACGCTGGTCTTCTTCGAGTGTGTCAAGCTCGTTTGCCATATAATTCATAGTGTTGCCGATGATGCCGAGCTCATCATTCGTATGGATATCGATGCGTGGCTCGAAGTTGCCTTTGGCGTAGCTTTGCGCAACATATGTAATCCTGCGCAGCGGACGGTAATTCATATAAGAGAATATGAGCAGCAGTATGAGCGCACATAGCGTAACAAGCCCGACGGTATAGAAGGCGATATTCATGAAACCATTGGCAGATCCGATGGTGTTTGCGATCGGTTTGTGGATCAGCACGTAGCTTCGAACCCGATAATTGGAAGTAACCGGAGAGAAAACGCTGAGCGTATCCTCGTCAAACATGCCGTAAAACCGACCGATGCTATAGAAACGATTGCCAAAATCTGTACTGTCAAAATCAGGGAGAACCGTATATTGTGACTGCGCAGCCTGTTTTCCGACTTCGGCGTCTGTCGAATTGAACAGGATGTGTCCCTGATTGTCAACGACCCAGATTTCTGCGGATAAATAGGTGCTGAGTAATTCCATCTGAGCCTGAAAATCATCAAGCGAAAGAGAGGAATTCATGAAATTGGCAGCGTAGCCGGATGCAATCAGGTTCGATTCCCGATACAGATTCTGTGCTTCTTTACGTTCTAAGTAAGAAGAGACGGTGTGCTGGGTAAAGGTGCAGAGTATGATGATTGCACATATACCGAACAGAATGTATCCGGCAAGCATTTTGATGTAGATGCGTGATTTCATTCTGCTACCTCGAATTTATATCCGATTCCCCATACCGTTGCAATCGACCAGGATGCGTGGTCTTTGATCTTTTCACGAAGGCGTTTGACATGCACATCCACGGTTCGCGTGTCACCGATATACTCGTATCCCCAGATATGATCGAGCAGCTGTTCTCTTGTAAATACCTGATTTGGCGAGGCTGCAAGAAAATACAGAAGTTCGAGCTCTTTCGGCGGCATATCGATCGGGCGTCCGTTGTAGACGACGGAATAGTTGGACAGATTGACGATCAGATCCGGATATTCGACGCATTTTACCTCGACCACAGGAGCCTCTTTCTTGACTGCAGGCTGATAGCGGCGAAGCACTGCCTTTACACGGGCAACCAGTTCCTTTGAGTCAAATGGTTTTAAGATGTAATCGTCTGCACCGAGTTCCAGTCCTAATACCTTGTCAAAGATCTCGCCTTTGGCGGAGAGCATAATAATCGGGGTATTACTTTTGGCACGGATCTCTCGACAGACCTGATAACCATCCATTCCGGGAAGCATCAGGTCGAGAAGGATCAGATTGGGATTATACTGTTCGAATGCGATCAATGCTTCCTCGCCGTCGTTTACGATGCGTGTGTCGTAACATTCCTTTGTGAGGTAAAGTGATATCAGTTCTGCGATATTGTTATCGTCGTCAACAATGAGTATTTTTTGTTTGGATACCATGATATTCCTCCTGTTCTATCTATTATTCATAAGCGATTGCGAAACTCCTGTGGCGGCGTGCTCCGGCTGGGCTGACCCGGTGGCGGGCTTCTACGCTGAACACGA
>CAKRDT010000017.1 GCA_934316545.1 uncultured Agathobacter sp.
TACAGGCTCCATCTTTTAGCTGCATAAAGAAAAACGAGACGACCGAAGTCGCCTCGTAAAAGTCTAACTTTGAGGGGGCACCTCATTTTGGCAGCCTTTTTATTTTGTTTAATTTTAATTATAGTGATTAAAGAGAAACAACAACTTTCGCTTTCGCACATTCAGGTAATGCATTCTTATCTTTGGATACACTAAGAATAAAACGAACTTTGTATTTTTCACTAATGACATCAAGTTTTTCAATTGCTTTCATAATATCCTCATTGGATTCAATAAACGCAATTGTGAGGAAACTGTCAAGATACATCTCTTCAAGGTCGTGATCTTGAGATACAATTCCACAAATAAAACCTAAAAATTCATCACAATTGGAAATAGGATAATCTACAACATTGATCAGTCGAACCTTGTTATTGAGCTCATACATATGCTTCTGACTCTTATCCAGATATACAACATTGCCGGATACAGTTGCAATCGAACTATTGACTCTTCCTAAGAGCTCTTTGGTCTTTCCTTTTCCCTTTTCACCGCATATAATTTCGATCATGGCATTTCCTCCTAAACACTATAATATTGTAATAATACATAAAAAATGTGTAACTCTTGAATTAATTATAGTATACTTGCACAGAAAAAACAATCATTAATTCGCAAAGGTCGATAAAATCTGATTCATTAAAAGATACATATTTGACCGTGCATCTCCTTTAAATACAATGCTTATGATATCTTCGCCTTTTTTGTTTGTTGCATATAAAACAAGGCAATAGCCTGCAGCATTGGTTGTTCCGGTTTTGCCGCCAACAACGGTAATTCCATCCGGCGCTTCGGTTTCTCCTGTCAAATAATGATTCGTGCTTTTCCAGGTTTTGGATACCGGATTCCCGCTTACATCTGTATAATTCACATCAATGCTTTGGGTTTTTATAATATCAACGAAAACCTGTGACTTAATTGCCTCCTGAAAAATCAGATACATATCATAGACTGTCGTATAGTGTTCTTCATCGGGGAGCCCGTTTGCATTGATAAAATGACTATTGGTTGCTCCGAGTGCGAGCGCCTCTTGATTCATCGTTTCTGCAAACGCTTCCACGGATCCGGAATAATACTCAGCCAAGGCATTTGCAGCATCGTTTCCACTCACAAGCATCAAACCATACAGCAAGTCTTTGACGGAAATTTTATCTCTCGCATTGATTCCGCAAACGGAAGATCCGGCCATATTTGCCACTGCCTCCGGGCTTACCGTAACCATGTCATTTAAATCGCAATGCTTAATGATGATATAGGCTGTCAGAATCTTTGTTGTGCTCGCCGGATACATTTTTCCGAATAAATTCTGGCTGTACAGAACTTCCTTCGAATCCAGGTTAAACACTCCTGCTCCACCAGCCAGATTTGACGATACTTTATCCGTGCCATAATCCATGTTGTCCGTTACACACAGATTTTGCGCAAAAAATTGATTGGAAGCCAAGCTTCCTGCATCGGTATACAATGAATATGGATTTTCGATTGAAGCCTTCCCGGTCGAGCAACCACTTATAAAAAGAGCTGCTATGCATGTAATACATAGCAGTTTGATGATGAAAGTTTTATTTGTACATCTCACGCCAGTCTAAGTCTCCTCTATCCAATGATTTAATCAAAAGCTCAGCAGTTGCCAGATTGGTAGCAAGTGGAATATTGTGTTCATCACATAAACGAACAATACTATTGACATCCGGCTCATGCGACTTCGGCTTTAACGGATCACGCAAAAAGATAACAAGGTCAATTTCATTATGCTCAATCTGTGCACCAAGCTGCTGTGAACCACCGAGATGTCCTGCAAGATATTTATGAATCTGTAAATTTGCAACCTCTTCGATCAATCGACCGGTTGTTCCTGTTGCGAAAAGCTCATTTTTGGCTAATATACCTCGATATGCAATACAAAAATTCTGCATCAGTTTTTTCTTTGAATCATGTGCCACAAGTCCTATGTTCATAAAAAACCCCCTCTTAATATTTTTTCGGTTGTAATCCTACATTCAATACAAACCCCATTCCCATATACAGTGTCAATAAAGAGGTCAGACCATAACTGACAAATGGTAATGGAATACCGGTATTCGGCATCAGTCCTGTTGCTACAAAGATGTTGAAAATACTCTGGAATCCAATCAGTGCAGCCATACCGCAACAAATCAATCTGCCGGACAGATCTTTTGCTTTACGCCCAATCAAAATACAATCAATCACAATAAAAAGAAGCAAAGCAATAATTGTAATGGTTCCAATAAAACCAAGCTCCTCTCCTGCTACGGAAAAGATAAAGTCCGTCTGTGGCTCAATGATATAGTTAGCATTCTTCATTGAAGTTGCAACAGAGTTATTAAGTCCCTTTCCCCACAACTGACCGGATCCGATCGCCATAATTGAATTTTGCTGCTGAGCTGCGGTCTGTGCCCATTTCGGATCGGTCGGATACAACCATGCCATAATGCGTCCGAAATGGAAATCGGTTGCCGTCTCCGCAATCCGAATTACATACGTAAATCCTACGATACCAACAGGAATACTGATTCCAAGAACCGTTAATATTATTTTATAACTTAATCCGGCAATAAACAAGAGGCTAACAAAAATTAATGCAACCGCAATGGAAGTTGACATGTCCGGCTGCTTTAAAATCAAAAGAAATGGTCCTCCAAGCAGCGCAAATGACCCCATAAGAACAGGAACTGTATTAATTTTTTCCTGATACTTCATAAAAAAACATGCAAAGAACAAAATAATCACAATTTTTGCCATTTCAGACGGCTGAAACCGGATTCCGGCGATCTTAATCCAACGGGTTGCGCCCTTTGCGTCATCACCGAATATTTTTACCGCAATAAGCAACCCTATAGTACCTACATAATAAATCCAGGTAAAACGCAGCAAAAAGGAATAATCCATAAGCGAAATCACAAGCATCGCAACGATTCCCATAGCCATACCCATGATCTGTGTCTTCTGAACGGAATGCTTTGCGCTTCCTATCAGAAGGATGCCGATGACATTCAATATGATAATACTGACAATTAATTCCAAATGATAATTTCTAAGTTTGTATTGTTTTAACATCTTATGCTCTCTTCTTCGTTTGCTTTAATATCACTTTTATCTCATAGTTCTCCGGAGACACTTCATAATACCGTGCGATAATATCTGCAATCTCCTTTTTCATCCGGGTAATCATAGCCGGTGAATGCTCCATCACTTCCGATTCAACCATCAGCTTTAACCGCTCTCTTGCGATACTTCCTGTTGCCTCTGCCCGATTATGCCTCATAACCACATTCCTTTCCTCTCAAACTGATCTTTTCCTGTCTTACATACGGACTCTCCGTATTAAGATCAACCGGAATCAACCGTGGGCTTGAAACACTCCGTGCGGCGTTCATAAAAGCCCGTGCGGATTTTGTATGCATGGATATTACAGGAATTCCCTGATTCTGACTGATGATCACTTTATCATCCGTCGGGATCACAGCGATGCTGCGCATACCAAGGACTTCTTCGATATCCTGTTGTGACAGCATATCGTGCTTCCGGACAAGCCTTGCATGATAAGCATTGATCAATAGATCGACTTGTGGTATTCTCATGCTCTCAAGCAGGTAGATCACACGGCCGGCATCCCTCACAGCAGAAATATTCGGTGTCGTTACAACAACCGCACGATCTGCCGCTGATACCGAAAAATGAAATCCTTCATCAATTCCTGCCGGACAATCAATCAGTATGTAATCAAATTCCTGCTTTAATTGCGTTATGAGTGTATAAAGTTTACTTTCATAATCCCGTACCTTTTTGCAGCGCAGCGAAGCCGGGATCATAAACAGGTTTGGATAACGCTTATCCCGGATCAAAGCCTGTTTCAGTCTGCACTGATTTTCAAGGAGGTCGATCAGATTATACTGTATCTGATCCTCCATCCCCATTACAACGTCCAAATTTCGAAGTCCCATGTCTGTATCAAGCATGATGACTTTTTTATCCAATCGTGAAAGTCCTGCTCCAATGTTTGCAATCGTTGTAGTCTTGCCAACACCGCCTTTTCCTGAAGTGAAAACAATTGCCTCACCCATGATGAAAGAAACCTCCGATTTGATTAAAATGTATTTATGCCTTAATCGGTTACCGAATTACTTGAGGAACCGTTGACACCTGATGCTTTTGTCTTCTGCAGATCTTCCAACGTCTGCTCACCATAATAATAAGAAATGATATTTCGAGCCGCAAAGGCAGCATTATGCGAACTATATCCATATGCGATTCTTGTGGCAATGGTAATCTCAGGATTATCGTATGGGGCATATCCAACAAAAAGTCCGTGGTTCGGATGATCCTCCTGCTGAGCGGTACCTGTCTTGCCGGCAACCGGAATGTCAAGCCCTTTAAAACTTTCAAGTTCTTCTCCTACCATACGCATGCCGGAATGAATTGCATCCCATTGGCCGGAAGTAAGGTTGTCCGAAATATCTTCATACTCCGCTTTATATTTTTTTACCGTTTTACCGTTCGCATCAACAATTTTGTTCATTAATTGATACGAATACAGCTTTCCGGACGTAACCGCGGTCACATATCGTGATAATGCCGCAGTCGTAATATTGTTATTACTCTGACCGATTGCAGCCATAACCGGATACGATGTCGCTGTTTCCGATTTGATTTCTTCAATCTCAAGTCCGGTCTTTTCATCTAATCCATACATATGAGCATATTTCTGGATGTAATCAATACCGTTTGCATCATTATAATTGCCGGTATCTTTCTGTGCCAGACGATATCCTACGGTATAGAAAAACACATTGCAGGAATCCCGTATTGCCTCAGAAACATTGTCAAGGCCATGTCCTCCCGGAGAAATCCAGCACTTCGGCTGATTACTGATCTCGGTAAACTTACCGTTGCATCGGATCTGGTCCGACGTAGAAATAACACCGGATGCAAGACCGGCAGTGGCCGTAACCATCTTAAACGTTGATCCAGGTGCAGTACGCTCCTGCGTAGCATAATTCCACAAAGGATTTGATTTGTCTTTGCGCAGTGATTCATAGTAAACAGAATCGACACCGTTTGCAAGCTTATTATTATCATATCCCGGATAGCTGACTAACGCACGGATCTCACCGGTCTTAGCATCTGTAACAATTGTCGAACCGGTACATGGTTCCAGAGCAAGCTGCGCCGGCGTGATTTCAACACGATTAATCTTATCCATAATAAAATCATATGGAGCAAGAGTTCCGTTTTTTAATTTGGTGACAGTAGCATCATCATAATCAAGAACACCCTGCTCAAACAATACAATACACAAATTTCTGGGAGATATTTCTCCGCGTGCAATCATATATTCATAAATAATCGTATTAAAATCTTTATCATCACTTAATTCATCCAGAATATAATTGCATAGTGCATCATATACTTCAGAAGAATCCGCGTATTTCTCATCAACCGATAACTGGCTGATATCAATCCACTGCTGGGAAATACAATAGTTTAAATACTCTTTCGGACTGATTTTTTGATTTTTCCACTTCTGATAAGTTTCATCATTTGTGTCAATTTCGGAAGTGAGAAGAATTCCGTTATCCTTGAGCATGGAAATAATATGTGTGAATTCATCCAGCGTTTCATCCGACATCTGATCTAATGCCTTTGGGGAAGTCGTCAGCTCTTTTTTTATGTTCTTCCGCACATTTTTATGAGTATTTTTAAAAGAAGAATACAGCCCCTTTTCGGTTGCAGATGCATCCTCTTCCGTAAAATGTGAAATATCAATCACACGATTTCCGATTAAAGCCTTATACACATCTATGATTGGAATGTTACCCGCTTTAATATTTGAGTAAACAATACCTGCTATTTCACGTTCCAGGGCAATATAGGTTGCTTTCTGAAGATCTGCGTCAATGCTCAGATACAAATCATCTCCCGCTACCGAGTCCGTATTACTGATGATTTCCGATATTCGGCCGACGGTATCAATGTAAAATTTACGTTCACCATTCTGACCGCGCAGATACTGTTCATAATACTGCTCCAATCCGGCTTTGCCGACGGTATCATTTTCCGTATAACTTTCATCTTTTGCAACAAGCGTCTTATATTCGGTATCCGAAATCTTACCGGTATATCCGATGATAGAAGAAAAATATTCGCTGTAATTGTATTTGCGGATCATATCTTCATCCACTGAAACACCCGGAAGCGAGTCCATATGCTCATTCACATACGCTACAACCTCATCCGATACATCCTGTGCGATCTTGGTTGATTTATAACGGGCATAAAAATTACCTTTGATTGCGTAACGAAGCACAACAATCTCATATGCAGTCTGTTTATCATAAGAATGATCCACGCCAAAAATGTTCTTGGATTTCAGATATGTCATAATCTGTTCCGCGGTAGCGGTTGACTCGTTAAATCCATAATCCTTATTATACTCAAGATCATCTACTGTTTTTGCGCCAAATACATCAATACGAAAACGATCCAATGCAGAACCGCTTACATTAAAACTGTATTTTCCGCTATCATCCAGATCGATTTTAAAATTATTGACCGGCGACTCTCCGTTTCTATGTAATGCTGTAAGGATTTCCGCAAGTTCTCCGTTTAAGGTCTCGTTCTTTTCTTCATCGGTTGCATACTTTGAATTATCAATGATCGAAATAGAATAAGCCAGTTCATTGTATGCAAGCAGCTTCCCGTTTTTGTCGTAAATATTGCCTCGCGCCGCGTTGACTGCCTGTGTCTGTTGAATTTTTAACGAGAAATTATCCTGATATGATTTTCCATTAATAATCTGTAACACAAATACCCGCACTGCGATAATTGTAAAAAATACGACAAAAATCACAGACAGGACAAATAATCTTGAACTGAAAAATTTTTTCAGGAACTCTTTAATATCATAACTCAAATTTTGTTGCTCTCCTTTTCTCGTATGCTTCTAAACGCTGATTAATCTTTAGAAGAATAAAATAAAGAAAAATAGTAATTACCATTGTATAAACAAATTCCGGCAAAATAACCGAAGTCAGATAATACAAGAAGTGAAATCTTCTTCTCATCAAAAACATGACACAATAGATCATAAGATTGCATGCAATATCGCTCGTTCCGATCATTACCATCGGAAGACGAAGCTCGTCCGGATAAAACCTCTTTTGAAACATTCCGTTGATATAACCGATATACATATAAAGTAAAGCATACACTCCAAGATAAAAACCAAAAAATATGTCGACAAGCAGACCGCAAAAAAAGCCAATCCATAGCCCCTCTTTTTTTCCGCGCATCAGACCGAACGCAGAAACAACAATGATCAAAAGATTCGGCGCTATATTAGCGAATGTGAGTGTCTGAAAAACCGTCGTCTGTAGAAGGAAGCAGACGGTAATAATCAAAAATAAAACAATTTTCCTACGCATGGAGCACTCCTGTTAATTCTGGGTATCGGTTTCATCTTCGGTGGAAGATGTCTGTCCCTTGCCGGTATTTTTAATTTCTGTAATGACAAGCACTTCCTGAATATGTTGAAAATCAACAACCGGAGTAATGTAACCGGATTTCGTAAGGTTATTCGGATTATCCTCGACACTATAAATGTAGCCAATCAGAAGTCCCTGCTGATACTGATCCGAAACATAAGAAGTTACAACGGGATCCCCCTGCTTTACCTTGTCATTTTCATCACGCAATTCCGTAAAAGGAAGAATTTTGTCTTTGTTCATAGACATCAGGTTGCCGGATACATTAAAGTTGTCTTTCGTTGTCAAAACCATCGCGCTGACATTGCTGGAATCATCAATAATACTTCTCACCTTAGAGTAATTCGGTCCGACATCCGTGACAATGCCAACCAGTCCGCTTCCGGCAAGAACATTCATCCCTTTTGCAATTCCTTGTTTACTTCCCTTGTCAATGGTAAACGTAGAAAACCAGTTCGTTCCGTCCATTGCGATGACATGAGCTGCAATCTTGTCGAAATCAGCATATTGATTATCCAGATCTAACAATTCCCGGTAATTATCCAAATCATACTGTTCCAGCTTTGTCTTGTTCAGCTGCGTTGTCAGATCATCAATTTCTGCTTTCAGTTCTTTATTTTCCGCCAATACTTCCCCAAGCGTTTGAAAATCATTTGCTTTAGCCGAGAGCCACGAACCAACATGGTTGATTCCTTCCTGCATCGGAACAAACACATACCCTGCCACCGTATTTAACGGACCTCCGGATATATTCAGAACCAGACTTGTAAAAATCGTTACCACACATACACCGGACAGGATCATCAATACATATTTACTTGATAAATGTTTCTTTTTATTACGAAAATTTCGAAATTTCTTCATGGATCCCTCTATTTTAAGTTATTCGTCTTCATCGAAAATGGTAATCGCTTATACTTGGAATCGGTTGCAATCTTAGACAGACCTTTCACCGCTGTCTCTTCCGGATCATCACACGTATTGACCTTGATATTGGTAATCTCGGTAAATAACTGGTCAAGATCCTGTATCTTAGATCCGCCTCCTGTAATATAAATTCCGGCATGAATAATATCTTTTGCCAATTCCGGCGGAGTCTTTTCCAAAATCATTTTCACAGAACTGCAGATGGACTCTAAATTTCCGCGGATTGCTTCATATACGATTTCAGCACTGATTTCACGTTCAACAGGAAGTCCGCTTACGACGTCAAGCCCTACAACAACCATTGTCTCGGTTCGTCCCGGAAGTCCGCTTCCAAGCTGCTCTTTCAGCTGCATTGCCGTCTTCTTGCCGATGACAAGATTAAATTCTCTGCGAATATAATTAATAATCGATTCATCAAGACGGTTGGAACCAAAATGCATCAGATCGCTGAGTACAAGTCCTCCAAGTGAAATAACGGAAATTTCAATTGTATCCGCTCCCATGTCTACAATCATAACACCTGTCGGCTCATTCACATCCAGTCCGAGCCCCACTGCATCCGCAAGCGGCTTCTCGCAGAGCATAACACTCTTCGGACGTGACTTGCTTTTATAAAAAAGCTCGAAAAACGCACGTTTCTCTACATCAGTAATATCCGTAGGTACGGCAACAAGAAATTCTGCATTCTTTGTTTTTCCTTTCATGCGCTTCTCAATGAATTCAAAAATCATCGTCTGTAAAAAATTGTAATCCGCAATCACACCTGCAGAAAGCGGAAACACCACGTTGATTGATTCCGGTGCCTTCTCATACATAGCATATGCTTCATCTCCGTATGCATACATCTGATTCTTATTAATTAAAGCAATCGTGTTCTTTTCCGTGACAAACTTGCCGCTTGATTTACTGAAAACTTTAAAATTGCATGTTCCGAAATCAATTCCGTAAATATTGTTGTTCATTTTCCTCTCCCTTTTCTTATGTTTTCAATCTATGATTTTCTCTAAAACTATAATACCGGTTATCGCCAATCACAATATGGTCAGCAAGTGTTAATCCCAGCAGCCTGGCTCCATCTGCGATCCGCTGCGTGAGTTCTGAATCTTCTTTGCTTGGATATGGATCTCCGCTCGGATGATTATGGAGAATCACAATCATTACAGCATTTTTAAGTAATGCTTTACGGAACAGCTCCATCGGCGAAACGTATGCAAAAGAAAGACTTCCGCTTGAAATCTGTTCTTCGCCAAGGAAATTGCATTTTGCATCAAAAAAAGCGCTTTTAAACACTTCCTCCCTGCGATGGCGCATATCTTCCATGAAATAGTCTGCAATCGTCCCGGGATGATTCATCTGAAGCTGGTATCCGCGTTTGGTACGCGCAATACGGCGGGATAATTCTGCAACCGCCTTAAGCTGAATCGCTTTCACCGGACCGATTCCTTTTTGCTTCAGCAATTCTTCATAAGTCAACTCGTACAAATTCAATAAATTGCCCTGGCAGCGCGACAAAAGTATCCTTGCAAGATCCAGGGAAGTCAGCTCCTTCGTTCCGTTTTTTAAAATGATTGCAAGAAGCTCCGCATCCGATAGTGCTTCTGCACCCAACGCCTGAAATCTTTCATACGGTCGCTCAGACTCCGGCAAATTTTTAAGATTTATGTGGTTCATATTCTCCCTTTCCACTCTCCCAGAGCCTCAGGAAATCCACATATCCGTCCAAAGAATCCACCCCTGAACAGTTATAATATTTTAGCACACATGGTCGATATTAACAAGATTGCGCTCATAAAGTTTTTGTAAAGACATAAGGATACCAAGTTTTGCATGATACCAGGTAAGTCCACCCTGAAAATAAACGGCATAAGGCGGTTTGACTGGTCCATCGGCGGAAAGTTCGATCGATGATCCCTGTACAAATGCACCGGCTGCCATAATAACATCGCTGTCATATCCCGGCATTGCCCATGGTTCCGGCGTCACGTAACTATCGACCGGAGCCGCTGCCTGAATGCCTTCGCAAAAAGCGATCATCGCATCCTTGTTTTTAAACTCCACAGCCTGAATGATGTCATGACGACTCTCTGTTTTGTTCGGAACCACCTTAAAGCCAAGGTTTTCATAAATATTGGCAGCAAAGATCGCGCCTTTTAATGCACCACTGACAACCGTCGGTGCCAAAAACAGTCCCTGATAGAAGGACTGGATAACGCCGAGGGAAGCTCCGACTTCCTTTCCAAGTCCCGGAGAAGTTAAGCGGTACGCCGCATTTTCCACGCATTCTTTCTTTCCGACAATGTATCCGCCGATCGGAGCAAGTCCGCCACCCGGATTCTTAATTAAAGATCCAACGATCATGTCCGCCCCAACCTGAAGCGGTTCACGCTCTTCGACAAACTCACCGTAACAATTGTCAACCATACAGATGACATCCGGCTTAATGTTTTTTATAAAAGCAATCAGTTCACCGATTCGTTCAACCGAAAGTGTCGGGCGTGTTGCATAACCCTTGGAACGCTGGATGGTAACAAGACGTGTCCGCTCGTTGATGGCTTTTTTAATTCCGTCATAATCAAAGCTTCCATCCGCAAGAAGATCCACCTGCGCGTATGTGATTCCGTACTCTGCAAGAGATCCCTTCGATGGGCGGATACCGATGACTTCTTCTAATGTGTCGTACGGCTTTCCGACCGGTGATAACAGTTCATCACCCGGACGCAGGTTTGACATAAGTGCGAGCGCCAAAGCGTGCGTTCCACATGTAATCTGCGGACGGACCAGCGCATCCTCCCCGCCGAAGCAGTCTGCATAAACTTTTTCAAGCGTGTCTCTTCCCATGTCATTATATCCGTATCCGCTTGAGATATTGAAACATTCCGCACTCACACGGTTCTTCTGCATCGCAGCGATCACCTTCATCTGATTCAGTTCCGCTCTCATATCGATCTCCCTGAATCGCTCCTTCAGTTGCGCCTCGATTTTCTCGCCAAACTCATAAACCTTCGGGTCAATGCCCAGTTCCTTATATTTATTCTCCAATAACTGATTCATCACAGATTCCTTTCTCTTGTAACATACGGCACATATCCGCAAGTATTTGTTGGTCATGATATTGATAAGCAGATTTGTCAAGCCAGATCACATCCCGTTCCCTGCGAAACCATGTGAGCTGACGCTTGGCAAAATGCCTTGTTTCCCTTTTGATAATATACACGGCTTCTTCTAATGAACATTCTCCATCTAGATAACTTAACAGTTCCTTGTATCCAAGCCCCTGCATAGAGACCATATCCTTGTGATAGCCCATGTCGTAAAGCTTTTTCACTTCATCCACAAGACCTTTTTTCATCATCAGATCCACGCGGTAGTCGATGCGATCATACAAGTGCTTACGATCGTCCGTCAATACAAAGTATGCAAAATTGTACGGTGATACCTTCTGATGTTCCTGTTCGTTGTGTGCCGAAATCGGCTGTCCGGTCATGCGGTAGTATTCAAGTGCACGGATCACACGCTTCGTATTGTTTGCATGAATCGTCTTATAAGATACCGGGTCAATCTCCTTCAGCTTTTCGTGAAGAGCCTCTGCACCATATTCGGCCGCATAATCCGCCATCTCATTGCGGAATGCCTCATCACTGTCCTGATGGGTAAAATCGATATCATAAAGGAGCGCCTGAATATAAAAACCGGTTCCTCCCGCAACGATCGGGATCTGTCCGTTTGCATAGATCTCCTTCAAGGCATCCTTTGCCATCTGCTGAAAACGCACAATATTAAATTCATCGGACGGATCCAGCTCATCAATAAGATAATGCTTTACGCCCTCCATCTCATCCGGCATAATCTTTGCCGAGCCAATGTCCATGTATTTGTAGACCTGCATCGAGTCTGCAGAGATGATTGCGCCGTTGATGCGCTTGGCAAGCCGGATCGACAGGTCCGTCTTACCGACGGCAGTCGGACCTGCTAAAATCACAAGTGGTTTCATTACACAATCCTCTTAAATTTTTTCTCAATTTCATATTTTGACATCGCAATGATCGTCGGTCTGCCGTGCGGGCAGTGAAACGGATGATCGAGTGTCAGAAGTTCCTCGATCAAAGCATCGATCTCCGGAAGGCTGAGCGCGTCATTTCCTTTGACCGCTGCCTTACACGACATCGATGCAACTTTCTCCATGATCAGATCCGGAGTCTCTCGTCCGGTCAGGTTGGAAAAATCGTCCAGCATTTCGATAAAGAGATCCTTCATATCAATGGAAAACAGATTATCCGGAACAGCAGAGATCATATATTCTCTTCCGCCGAAATTCTCAATTTCATAGCCAAGCTGTTCAATATCTTTCCGGTAGCGCTCAAGCATCTCCTGCTCCTTGGCATCCAGACTGAGCACAATCGGTGGGCTGATTGCCTGAGAAGTGTATTCCTTTTCCTTCAGGCGCGCCATCGTGCGCTCGTAGAGTACTTTCTCGTGAGCAGCATGCTGATCGATGATATAGAGCTTGTCCTCATATTCAATCAGCCAGTATGTTTGAAAAAGCTGACCGATGATGCGGTGCTTCTTCTTTGCATCCCGCGTCAGGAAATCCGGTGCCATATGTTCGAGTGTCATCTGTTCGGTATGTTCGAGCGGCGGCTCAATCGTTGACGTCGATGATTCCGGCAATTGTTGACTCACATTCGGAGTCTCCGGTAATGACACCTCCGGAACCTCAGACTTCGATTTCGGAAACTCGTTAAGCCCCATCACCTTCGTCTCTCCGACCGGAATGATCTTCACGCCTGAGTCTGCCACCTGTCCGGTTTTGCCCTCTGCAAAAGTATTCGTATCCTCCCTTGCGACAACCGGCTTCGGTACCACAGGCTTATAAGAAGACGTTGCAACATGGTTCTTATTTTGAATCTCGTTAATTCTTCGTTTCTCAAAAGGCTCCGGAATTGATTCCTTATAGACGCGTTTGACCGCACTCTCTGCTTTTTTCTCATCAACCGGGACATCCGGGATCAGCTCCCGGTGCGAAAGCACGCCGTAGAGCGCATCGCACAACTGCTTGTAGATTTCCTGATTGTTTCCGAAACGAAGCTCCATCTTCGTCGGGTGGACATTGACATCGAGTGTTTCACTCGGGAACGTAAAATACAGTACCGTAAACGGATACTGGTGCTGCATCAGAAAGCTCTTGTACGCTTCCTCGATTGCCTTAGAGAGAATGGAACTTTTAATATATCGGCCATTAATAAAGTAATTCTCGTAATTGCGGTTGCCACGGTTGATCACCGGTTTTCCGATAAAACCGTTTACAGAGAACAATTCACTCTCATAGTGCACTTCAAGAAGTGAAGCTGCAATATCCCGCCCGTAAATATGATAGATCAGATCCTTGCGATTGCCGTTGCCGGATGTGTGAAGTCTCGTCTGATTGTTGTTGATATATTTAAACGAGATATCCGGATGTGACAAAGCAAGTTTTTCCAGCATATCACTGATATATGTGCCTTCCGTCTGTGCTGACTTTAAAAACTTGCGCCGTGCCGGCGTATTGTAAAAGAGATCTTTTACCAGAAATGTCGTGCCGTCCGGTGCGCCGATTTCTTCCATTGCCACTTCCTTTGAGCCTTCGATCAGATATCTCGTTCCGGTCAAGGCGTCAAACGTCTTCGTGATCAGTTCTACGCGGGCAATCGCCGCAATACTGGAGAGCGCTTCGCCTCGGAATCCGAGTGAATGTACGCACATGAGATCTTCTGCGCTTTTAATCTTACTTGTAGAATGACGTAGAAACGCAAGTGGAACTTCGTCGTGTTCAATTCCGCATCCGTTGTCTGTGATGCGGATGAATGAGATGCCACCCTCCTTGATCTCCACCGTGATTGCACTCGCTCCGGCATCGATCGCATTTTCCACAAGCTCCTTTACCACGGAACTTGGGCGCTCGATTACCTCTCCGGCTGCAATCTTATCAATTGTTTCCTGACTTAACAGTGCAATTTTACTCATAGATCACCTTTTACCAACGATTCTTAACCTTATTCTGTAGCTCATATAATTTATTCATCGCATCCAGCGGTGTCATGTGACTGATATCCACCTCACGTAGTTCCTGAATGATATCATCGTCCTTGACCGTGTCAAAAAGCGACATCTGCGTCAGATCTACCTCATCCAGATGCGGCTCCTTTTTCTTCTTGTTTGAAGGTGCCGTCTCAACCGAAATATTCTTGACCGTTTCCGTAATATCGTTTGCGGAAAGCTGGTTGACAATCTCCTTGGCACGCTCCACGACCATCTCCGGGAGACCTGCTAATTTTGCCACCTGAATACCATAGCTCTTGTCTGCTCCGCCTTTTACGATCTTGCGAAGAAATACGATGTCGTCGCCTTTTTCCTTGACCGCAATGCAATAGTTGTTGACATTCCCCAGCTTGCCCTCAAGCTCCGTCAGTTCATGATAATGCGTTGCAAAAAGCGTTTTTGCACCGAGCAGCTTAGGATTGCTGATATATTCCACGACCGCCCATGCGATACTGAGTCCGTCAAATGTACTTGTTCCGCGTCCAATCTCATCGAGAATCAGAAGCGAATTGGAGGTCGCGTTGCGCAGAATGTTGGCAACCTCATTCATCTCGACCATAAAGGTACTCTGTCCGCTTGCAAGATCATCCGACGCACCGACACGCGTAAAGATACGGTCCACAATACCGATGTTTGCCGATGCAGCCGGAACATAGCTTCCAATCTGCGCCATCAGCACGATTAAAGCAGTCTGCCGCATATAAGTCGATTTACCTGCCATATTCGGTCCGGTAATGATCGAGATGCGGTTGTGATGATTGTCGAGATAGGTATCATTGTCAATAAACATATCGTTGACGATCATCTTCTCAACCACCGGATGTCTTCCGCCTTTGATGTCGATCAGACCGTTTTCATTGATCTTCGGGCAGCAGTAATTGTTCTGGCTTGCCACTACCGCCAGCGAAACAAACACGTCGATTTTGGCAATCGCCTTCGCAGTCTTCTGGATACGCGCCACATTCGCCGCAATCTGATCACGGATTTCCCGGAACAGATCGTACTCGAGATTCACCAGACGATCCTCCGCGCCGAGGATCGTATCCTCGAGTTCCTTGAGTTCCGGAGTGATGTAACGCTCCGCATTTGTCAGCGTTTGCTTTCGCACATAATAATCGGGAACCATATCCTTAAAGGAATTCGTCACTTCCAGATAGTAACCGAATACTTTATTGTACTTGATTCGAAGGTTCTTGATGCCTGTCTTTTCCTTTTCTTCTGCCTCTAGATCGGCCAGCCACTTTTTGCCATCTTTGGATGCGTGACGAAGACGATCCACTTCCTCATGGTAGCCTTCTTTTATGATATCGCCGTCACGCACGGAAATCGGCGGTTCTTCGTTGATGGATGCAAGAAGAAGGTCGTACAGATCGGTCAGGCAGTCAAACTCATCCCTGATCTCCGCCGCAAGTTCGCAGTCAATATCCTTAAGCAAAGTTGCGATTGGCGGAAGCATCTGCAGAGAATTGCGAAACGCGATCATATCGCGCGGGTTTGCCGTCTGGTATGTAATTCGCGTGATCAGACGCTCCAGATCATAGATTGGATTCAAATATTCCCGCAGTTCCTCGCGTGTGATTTCCTGCTCATTCAATTTGCCGATCATCTGTTGCCTTTTTATGATTTCATCTTTGTCAATCAGCGGCTGTTCCACATACGAACGAAGAAGTCTCGCGCCCATCGCCGTCTTCGTCTTATCAAGCACCCACAGAAGCGAGCCGCGTTTCTGCTTTTCGCGAAGCGTCTCAACAAGTTCGAGATTTCTTCTGGAAGAACTGTCGATGATCATGTATTTTCCAATCGAATACGGCTGGATCGATAAAATATTGCCGAGCGAATTCTTCTGGGTCTCATACAGATATTTCAGTAAGGCACCAGCCGCGATCACGCCACAGTCATAATCCTCCAGTCCCAGTCCCTGCAGGCTTTGGATATGAAAATGCAAAAGAAGCGTCTCGCGCGCCATATCATCTCCGAAATACCACGAATCAAGCGAAGAAACTGCAATGCCAAGCCGCTCCTTCATATCCTCAATGTTAATTCCGCTCATATAAAAAGGCTCATTACACACGATCTCGGACGGAGCAAAACGGTTCAGTTCGTCGAGAAGCTTGCGCTCGCTGTCCACTTCCGTCACGAAGAAATCACCGGTCGTCACATCCGTGGTCGCGATACCGTATTTGTCCGCCAGATAGACGATGCACATCAGATAATTGTTCTTCGCCTCGTCGAGCGACTGCATATCAATGTTCGTTCCCGGTGTTACCACGCGGATCACTTCGCGCTTTACAATGCCTTTGGCCAGTTTTGGATCTTCCATCTGTTCGCAGATGGCAACTTTGTACCCCTTCTTTACAAGGCGGTTGATATAAGAATCCGCCGCATGAAACGGGACGCCACACATCGGCGCGCGCTCCTCAAGACCGCAGCTTTTTCCGGTCAGTGTCAGTTCGAGTTCCCGCGATACCGTCTTGGCATCGTCAAAAAACATCTCATAGAAATCGCCGAGGCGATAAAACAAAATACAGTCTTTATATTCTTCCTTTGTCTGCAGATAATGCTGCATCATTGGTGTAACTTCTTGCATGTTTCTTCCCTTTCTTACGCTTCTGCCGGGCAGAAACGTTCCATGACCGCCGAAGCGACCTTCAGCCCGTCGATCGCGGCAGACATGATTCCGCCCGCGTATCCGGCACCCTCGCCGCATGGGTACAGACCCCTTACGGCACTCTCACACATTTCATTTCTCAAAATGCGCACCGGTGAAGAGGTCCGCGTTTCCATTCCGGAGAGGATTGCATCCTTCCGGTCAAACTGAGGTATTCTTGCCGCAAAATGCGCCATTCCCTGCAGAAACGACTGT
The DNA here is from genome assembly GCA_934316545.1 of uncultured Agathobacter sp. GTDB lineage: Bacteria > Bacillota > Clostridia > Lachnospirales > Lachnospiraceae > Roseburia. Next base: position 17,410 of record CAKRDT010000017.1, read on the forward strand.
TCCATCTCCTCCGACATCAGACCTCTGAGGTTTGTGAGCATGGTCTGCCCCTTTGTCTGAGATGCAAACGCACCGTAAGCAGAACTCTTTACATTCTGCGCATAATCGCCGAAAAGCTGCTGCGGAATCTTTCCACCGCCCAGCTTATAATTTTCTTCTTCCAGGTGTCTCTGGTAGCGCATTCCGGCAAGCGGATCATCCGCCCCGAAATCCTGCGGGGTAACCGATACGATGATCGCCGAATTCGCATTCGCACCGTTTCGTCCCGAATAGCTCATACCATTGACACAACTTCTTCCCTCTTCCGAAGAAGCATTTACCACATAGCCGCCCGGACACATACAAAACGAATACACGCCGCGTCCGTTCGGGAAATTGGAAGTCACCTTGTACGGAGAAGCCGGAAGCTTCGCTCCCTTATAATCGCCGTACATGATGGTATCAATCATCGTCTGCGGATGCTCCACACGAAATCCGACAGCAAAGTTTTTCACTTCCATCGGGATCTCTTTCTTGGCATCCAGCATCTCAAACGTATCTCTTGCACTGTGTCCCAAAGCAAGAATGACCGCCGAAGCCGGATAGGTTTCCTCTTCGGTCACAACCGCGGCAATCCGTCCGTTCTCGATCACAAGATCTTTTACGCAGCTTTCAAAATGAAATTCTGCGCCTTTTGCGATCAGATCCTTTCGCATGTTCCCGATCACCTGTGATAAGACATCCGTTCCGATATGCGGCTTGTTCTCGTAAGTGATCTCTTCCGGTGCCCCATAGTGTACAAATGTTTCCAGCACAAATTGGTTTCTCCCGGACGGATCCTTGACCACCGTATTTAATTTTCCGTCGGAAAAGGTCCCGGCTCCACCCTCGCCAAACTGCACGTTCGAAGCCGGATCAAGCAAACCGGTCTCCCAGAATTTTTCTACGTCCTGCCTGCGTTTTTCTACCGAACGCCCACGCTCCAGTACGATCGGCGCATATCCCGCTTCCGTAAGCTGCAATGCGGCAAAAAGTCCCGCCGGACCGGCTCCGACAATGATCGGACGCGCAGAAAGTTTTTCGCTTCCACGCTCCGGAAACTGATAACGCACTTCCTTTGCCTTTGTGACAGAAGGGGTATGAAGTTTCTTTAAAATCCGGTCCTCCGCTTCGATCTCGACCGTGACCGAATACACTTCGTATATCGTAGGCTTCTTTCTCGCATCGAAGGATTTGCGGACAATCCGATACGAAAACGTTTCTCCCTTGGATAGCCGAAGCATTTTCCGTATCTTGTGTTCCAGTTCCTCCGGCGAATGCCCAACCGGTAATTTCATCTGATTGATTTTAATCATGTTCTATCCTTACAATTATTTACTTTCCGAGATCGCGCATCACTCACGATCAGCATGATGTCCCTCTCGGATCAAATCTGACTGCCTGCAACAAATCCGCTTGACCACGCCCATTGTAAATTGTAGCCGCCACAGATTCCGTCCACATCAAGGATTTCTCCCGCGAAATACAACCCCGGAACCAATCTGGATTCCAGTGTCTTTGTATCAAGTTCTTCCGTTCGGATACCACCCGCACATACCTGTGCGAATTCGAAGTCACGCACCTTGTCCAGTGTGACCGGATAATTTTTGATGGCATCGGTCAGCTTTCTCAATTGTGCTGCATCAACACGATCAGCCTGCATGTCCGCGACTATCCCTGCCTTCTTAACCAATACCGGAATCAGCTTCTGGTTAAGAAGACCGCATAACGTCTGTTCCAGCGTTATAACGCTCATTCTCTGTGTTTCTGCATTTCCTCGATGCTCTGCGCCTGATCGGGTGTCGAAAGCGGCCTCACGCATCATTTTCGCACGTTCCACTCGGCGATGTAATTCGCTCTCCAGCTCGCCACCGGCAATCTCCGGCAGGAAATCGATCCACATAGAAACCTTTTTCTTCTCCTTTAACGCCTTTGCTGCCTGGCTGCTCAACTGAAACACAGGGATTCCGGATACCCCGTAATCGGTAAGCTGCAGCTCTCCGCGCTCTTTTGGAATGTGTTTCGCATCCGTATCCGACACAATTGCGTGATTTTCTGCATTTTTTCCGTCAACGCTTGATGCTTTTGCATGAATCGTGTCAATTTTAAGTGTCAGTTCCGCTTCGCAGCGCACACCCGACACTTTTTTGAACTCCATGCCCGACGCATAGAATCCACACAAAGCCGGAACGATCGAAACGAACCGGTGACCAAGTTCTTTTAAAATCGGTATCATGGAACCGTCACTGCCAAGCTTCGGTGCTGCGAGAAGTCCACAGGCAACGATTACTTTGCGCGCCTTATATACCCCTGTGCTTGTTGCTACCGCAAAGCCCACATAATCTTCTGCCAGTCCCTGCACCTGACAGCCACACCGGACCGCAATGTCCAGCTGCTTAAGTTCCATCTGCATCGCTTCCACAACAGACAATGCCTGTCCCGAATTCGGATAGTAATACCCGTTCTTTGCCTTCGGCCAGATGCCCAGTTCCCGAAAGAATGCGATCGCATCGTCCCGCTCAAACTGTGACCGGATATCGGTAAGCAGCCTCTGATCTCCGTGATAACACTCCGCAGTCATATATTCATTTGTATAATTGCACTTGCCGTTGCCGGTCGCAAGAATCTTCTTGCCGACTTTATCCATATGCTCAAGGATCAGAACCGACCTGCCGCGTCTGGCAGCCGTAATCGCCGCCATCATACCGGACGCGCCTGCTCCGATCACAATGACATCCTTGATCTGTGACTGTTTTTTATTCATAATCCACCGTTTTCAACCTATTAAACCAATTAAATATTCTATCATATCAGCTTGATTTCTTCAACCTTCGGCAATGAGAAGCTCTCGCAATAAAAAGTTCCTTACAGCCACCATACTGTAAGGAACTTTTGAATCAATATTTGCATTTCAGCGAGAATTCCCGATCCTGTGCAAACTGCGCTGTATTGTATAGAATTAACACATCCGTAGGTGCAAAGGAATCAATCAATGCCCGGCAGCCAATATTAAGCTGTCTTAAGTCGACAACAATCAGATTTTTATAATCCTCTGCAAGAAACGGGATCATACAGTTAGCAAACGAATCCTTGATGACAAGAAGCGTCTTCCCATTCTTTTCTCCGCCGGAAATCTGAATGATCGCCTGATTTCCGCCGGTAAAGTAACTGTATTTATCCTCTTTTTCAAGAAAAGACGGATCAAAAAGCGTTGTAAGATCGGTTTCTCCCATATTGTAGAGGATATCAAGCTTTGCCTCCGGTTCATACGCTTTGATCGTATCCTTGCGGGAAGCCTGATGCACCTTTGCATAGGTTGTCCCCAGAAAATCGTCACTGACCGTAACAAATTCATGCTTTTTCTCCGCCAGACTTTCGTCCATTCCAACAACTTTCAAAAATGCCTGATACCCATACCACGCACCAAGCGTTGTCCAATGGTGGTCCGTGCGGTAATAGATATCCTCATCTGCATGTTGTTCCAGCGTCTTCTGCACCGGAACCATAACATCATCCGCAAGCGCTCCAAGCTTATCGTTCATCGTATCATACAGCTTCTGTTCGTCATAAGTCGGTGCACAAAACGGAAGCTTTTCCTGAAGCACCCACGTCTTGGTCGGAACAAGCATGACATGCACACGGTAGTCCTCTGCAATATCCTTTACCAGCTTTGCAAGAGCCTTCTCATTCTTTGCTGCCTGCTTCGTATCAAAATCCGAATCCGGATAATATTCAAGAAGATAATCATCCTTCCCGAAATAGACACCGTTGCTTATCGTTTTCCCCATAAGGCGGGAAGCATCTGTCTGCACCTGAACCCAGCGGTCTCTTCCCGAAAACTGATCACTTAAATAGGTCTCATATTTTTTCTGAAACGTTCCCTTTTTTACTGCTTTGGCAGTAAGCTTTGGCATCGTCTGAAGTTCACGCTTCTCGATCACGGAATAACTCTTATCTTCCGCCACGATCCCCTTTGCCGCAAGACCGAAAAGGATGCATGCAAAAACGATAACCGGCAATAAATAATTCAGTTTTTTCATTGTCTCCTCCTGACTGGTCTAAAATCGGAAATACAAAAACGGATTATACGTTCCGTTCACCAGATACGCGATCGAAAGAAGCAGGATGCCCGCCACGTAAATACTCATACATAGAGAGGTTACGATACCATCTTTTTTCATGCATTTGGTAACCAATCGTTTTGGTAACGATGTACATCCGACAATCATAATGAAAAGAAGACCGACATTGCTCACCAGAAGATACAGGCTCTCCCGGCTGATCAGTCCCCCGCTGCCGATTCCGGCCATCGCTTTCAGATAAACACGATGTCCATGTATATCCTCCCACGCAAAAAGCAGCCATCCAAAATAAATAACGAGCAGCGCATAGATATGGGAAACCGCCCGCGGAAGCTTGTGTAACGCTTTGAGCAGCCACGTCTTTTCCATGATCAGGAAAAAGCAGAAATAAAGGCCCCACAACACAAAATTCACGCTCGCTCCGTGCCAGAGTCCCGTCAGAAACCACACAACAAAGATATTGAAAAAGGTGCGTCCCATTCCCTTTTTGCTTCCTCCGAGCGGAATATAAACATACTCCTTAAACCAGCTTCCGAGCGAGATATGCCAGCGTCTCCAGAATTCTGTGATACTTTTTGATTCATACGGATGATCAAAATTCTCAGGAATCTCAAACCCAAAGATTGCCATCAGACCGATCGCCATATCCGAATATCCGGAGAAGTCGAAGTAGATCTGAAACATAAATGCAAGGATACCAAACCATGCCGAAAGCGTTGTCATACCAGACGCATGATAACCGGTGACCGTTGCAAAGATTTCACCTGCCTGATTCGCGATCAGTACCTTTTTTCCGAGACCACACGCAAACCGGACGACGCCGTAGCGGATCCGTTCCATCTGAACCGTTCTTTGGCGAAGCTGCTTTGCAATATCTGAAAATCTTACGATCGGTCCCGCGATCAGCTGCGGGAAAAGCGATATGTATGCACCAAAATTGATCGGATTTTTCTCCGCCTTCGCCTTGCCCCGGTAGACATCGATCGTATAGGACATGGACTGGAACGTATAGAATGAGATTCCAATCGGAAGCGCATATTTTCCGGCATATTTAAAAAGTGCCAGAAGCGACAGATTAATCACAACGGATAATCCGACAAATAGCTTTGCAATACCACGCCGCTGTCTGTTCATAAAGTAGCCTGCAAGCCCGCCATTCACATAATCCACTACGGTCGAGAATAACATCAGCCAGATATAGACCGGCTCACCCCACGCATAAAATGCCAGGCTGAACACGAAAAGAACAAGGTTACGCCATGTGTTCTTCCTGCAGCCCGGCACTAAAAAATATACGATCAGGACGAGTGGCAGAAAACGGGTTAAAAACACAATACTGCTAAATACCATCTCTTACCTCTCCATCTGAACTATTTGTAAAGCTTATTGATTGCTTTTACCGCTTTCTCATTCTGTTTCTTATATGCGGCAAGGGCTTTTGCTTCACCCTGTTCCTCGGTCTTATTGTCGATGCTTCCTAATACAAAAAAGCACACGTAGTTACCTTTGACATAAATTTTCGATGCCTGCAGCTTCGTCTGGTTTGCCGGATACTGCATGGTATCTTCTATGAGTGCTTTCTGATATTTGACCAATGCACTTTTGATCTTCTTCTTGGAAGAAGCATTTTTGGCTTTTACAATGATCAGTTCATCACAGTGGGCACTCATCATCGGACGTTCTGCAACAATTCCGCTGTACCAGCTGCTCTTCAGACCATAAACCTCATTTGCTTCTTCTTTTCTAAGCTTTACATTCGGAATATAGTCGTCCCCATACGCCGCCTTTACAGCCTTATACACCTTATTGAGAGAAGGTGCTTTCTTTTTCTTTGCCTTCTTGGTGCTCTTTGTCGCTGCCTCTACCCGAATCGGTTCGCTGACAGGAACAAAAACAGTTGCAGCTTCTGTTACACATAAGCATGCGATCAGCATTGCTAATAATTTCTTCTTCATCATTTTCTCCTTTATCTTCCGTTCTTAACCCCAAAATTTTTGCCTCTTATGTGCATTCACTGTATCATATTTTCCGCCCAAAGTCACGCTTAGTTGACACGAATCTATGTTTTTAATAAATACATGTATGTCGCTCAACTCGAGTAACTTTCCAGAAAATCATACATGCCGGCCTCCGTCGTAAATCCGATTCCGTGCTGTGCCTGTTGCCGGATTGGTTCCGACAATGCTTCTTCTTTTATTCCGGTTTCAAAATACACGGTTTTTCCATCCGACTCAAAAATCACCAGTCTTTCATCCACAATACGCGCAATAAACCGAAACTGTTTCACATGATCCGTATTTACACTGACCGAAGCATCCTCTGTCTCCGCAAGCTGTGTTACCTTCGTCTCCGGTACCGGCGCGTCCTTTGATCTCTTTGCCATCACAAACAGGACAACGGCACAAACAATGAAAATAAAAACTAAAATGCAGATACTTACTTTACGATTCATATTATCACCCCAAATAAGTATCTGCATTTTGTGTTGGAATATTCAGCCAACTTTATTTATATATGATTTTATTTTAACAGGTGCAATTTCTTTGCAGTCCGAACAAGAAGCGCCCCCTTCGGGAACCGAAGAATCTCCTCTTCTGTGAGTCCTTTGCAAAGCAGCAACGTTACCGCATAGACGATGATAGCAATCAAAATAGCAAGAATCGTTGCGATTGCATTGCTCTTTATCACCAGATAAATTCCTTTATAGACAAAGAATGCAGCAACACCCATGATGACCGATGCTCCGGCCGGAATCAGGAATGTTTTAACAATTTCCTGCTTATAGCCGCTGTACTTGCGTATCGCCAGTGAATTTAAAATACACATCATACACGCAAAAAACATATTTGCAATGACGACCGCATAGATATTCAGCCGCAAAAACAGCATCAATACAATCAGCACGATGATATGTGCAACCAAAGCGATCGCTGCATTCACAACCGGAACTTTCAACCGGTTAATGCCCTGCAGCAAACCATTCGAAAGGGTTGACATTGCATAAAACACGACTGCCATGGCTCCGACCCACATCATTGCTGCCGCCATATCTGCCGTGGCAGCAGTGCCCGGGAACAAGAGCATAAAAATCGGCTTTCCAAGCACAGCAAGACCGATTGCACACGGAAATGCAATCACCATAACAAAACGGTTGGCTGCATTGATCTGACTTCTTACGCTTTCCATATCATCCGCTGCAAAAGATGCCGTAAGTGTTGGAACGGAGGAAGCAGCCATGGCTGACGCAATAGAAATCGGCACATTAATAAGAAGCTTATACTTACCGGTATATACTCCCCACCACAAATCAATCTGATGATCGGTATAATTCTGCAACAAGGCGACATTCTTAAAAATTCCCTGATCAATAATTCCGCTGATATTGTAAACGGTTGTACTTAACAAGACCGGAATAATCGTAATAATCAGTATTTTTAATGTGTAGGCAAACGGATCCACCTTGGCGTTGCGCTCTCTTTTCATCTGCCTCTTAAACACATGCATATAGGCAAAGAAAATAAAAAGAACAAACAAAAGCGCAGCCACCGAACCAAGATTCGTGCCAAGTGTTCCTCCTGCGGCTCCATATGCGGCGCCGTAATGATCCGGATCTCCAAGTACTGCTCCGATCCTTTTTCCATATCCGGTTAATACATAGGCAGCCCATACACTGATGATTGCATTAATGATCTGCTCGATAATCTGCGAGATTGCAGACGGCATCATAGTGCCAAGTCCCTGAAAGAAGCCTCGAAGCACACCAAGAACCGCCACAACGATTAATGCAGGACCTAATATTTTCAGTGCAAACACACTGTATGGTGTCTTCAAAAGCGTTCCTGTAAAAAACTCGGCACCAAAATATACAACCAATGACGCGATCGTACCTACAACCAAAGCAAATATCAGCGCACCCTTTAACACCTCATAAGATGCTTTGTACTGTCCCTTTGCCACTTTTGCAGACACCGTTTTGGATACTGCAAGCGGAAGGCTGTAAGAAGAAATGATCAATATAACATTGTATACATCAAATGCACAACTATAATATCCATTGCCAACATCTCCAAGAATTGCATTCATCGGAATACGATACACGAGTCCGATGATTCGACTGATAATGGATGCTACTGCCAGAATCGAACCCTGTACCAGGAAGTTCGTTCCTCCTCTTTTTGATTTACCCATAAATTAACCTCAACGCCCGCCAACGCAGGTGCCTTACTATTTTTGAAATTCTTCTTTTGTACTGTAAATAATATTTTTTCCAGAACGGCTGTTTTCCGAGATTTCCACCCATGTCTTACCCGGATTTAAAACAATTTCTTTGCCGTCGGCATCATAATATCTGGTCTTATCCGAAGAAGATGCACGTTTCCATGTAATATCGATTGCTTTTCCGTTTGTAATGTATTTACCGGTTCCACCCGATTGATAATCAATATCAAGTGTTCCGTTATTGGCATTCTTTAATGAGCTGTAACAGTTTTGTATAATAATATTTTTGACTGCAAGCTGCTCATTATTCTCTCCATCTACCTGTTTTTCACCAAATTCATAACGATAGTACAGACCATCCTCTTCATTGTATAAAAACCACGGCTTCGCGTCAACATAATACAACTTTACAGCCGCCGCGTCCACTCCTTTTTCCAGAAGATTCGGTGCATCCTCTGTTGTAAACTGATAATGAGACTCATAATCCTTCGAAAGCGTGTCCTCATACCCATACGATTCCATTCCGGCAGCCAGATTCGCACCGGTTGTGTACAGATTGTGCGGTGCTTTGCGATTATGATCCCGATAATAAAACGCTCCACCCTTTCCGGTGATACCATCCACATTATCGATAAAGGAACTGTTTAAAATATCCAAAGCATATTTACTCTCTCCTGCATGGAAATAAACAGCATCAAATTCCTTCGCAAAATACACATAATACAGGCGGCAGCTTCGAACATTTCCAACTTTCTCAAGATTGGCATAATCCTGATAGATTGCCATAAGTCTTGTAATGCCGCCCTCCACCGGGCATTCATAGATCACATCCGCATGTGACAGACCATATTGAGGAAGTGTTATATGTGTATTTTCTGTCATGACTGCAACCGGTCGTTTATATGCAAGTTTCTCATCAATCCATTCTCCGGTATAAAAGCTTCGCACTTCTCCCTCATGCGTTTCGATCGGTGCCTGCGTCTGCGTTTCCGGTTCCGGTACAGCTTCCGTCTGCGTCTCAACCTGAAGGTCCGGAAGTTCTTCCTTTTTTTTGCAACCCGTCAGCACGAAAACGGAGCAGATTGCCAATGTCAAATAAACCATCTGTTTTTTCATATTCTTCCCCCTACGCATCTTCACGTAAAATGTTCATTTCTTCAAGAATCTGTTTCTGTTTCGGCTCCATGACCGCAGCATCCTCCGGCTCAATATGATCATATCCAAACAAATGGAGCATGCTATGTACGATCAGAAAAGCGAATTCGCGCTTTTGGCTATGCCCGAATTCTCTTGCCTGTTCCTTTACTTTATCCACAGAAATAATAATATCCCCCAAAATCACCTCACCGGTGTCCGGATTGAAATCATCCTCGCTTTCTTCATCAAGGAACGCAAAATCTCCGGCTTTCTCATAGGAAAGAAGCGGAAAAGAAAGTACATCCGTCGGGCGGTCAATCTGCCTGTATTCACGATTGATGGCATGAATCCCCTCATTGTCCGTCAAAGTAAGATTCACCTCCGCCTCATAGGGAAAGGCTTCATGTTCAAGGCAAAAATCAATTACATGTTCTGCCAGTTTTGTATAATCAAAATCAAAAGAAACCGGACATTCTTCTTCCAGATAAAAACTCATTGTAAAACTCCCTCCTTTGCAAGAAATTCACGTACACTCAGAAAGCTGTTCATGCTCATTCCCGACCGGTCATAGATTCCACTTGATGAGAACTCATTCAACGTCTGATAGATAAACATTTCACGGTTCCATTGACTTTTGTTCACATCCAGAGCCATTGCCTCCAGTTTGATCAAAAGTGCATCCACCATATGGATCAATGCCGACTCGGGTGTCGATGGTTTTTTCTCTAACCCATAATATTCCGACAGGATCACAATCAATGGTTCCGGGAAACAAAGCGTTTTTGCCTTGTGTGTCGCATTTTCAATATACGGTTCACCGATCCATCGTCCCATGCGATAATAAAATCCACCTGCAAGGCATAAATTTTCATCATACCCAACCTGTTTTGCACATGCATATGCGACATCCGATACCTTCTTTGCGTGTCGGTATTCAATCATCGAAAAATCCTTAAGCGCCTTCACTTCCGAAAAATCTTCCGAGACAATATCAATGTAGCGGTTCTGTTTTTCCGTTTCTGTTGTTTCCCAAAGTCTTTGAAATATAAAAAAAGCAATCAGTGCTGTCACAATTCCATTGACTGCACCATATCCGAAAACCTCACCGGATATTTCCTTGTAGGCCAGATAATACAGAATCTCAGGAACCATCATACCGATACATGCATATAAGAAAGATATCCAGATACGATATCTTTGCTCCTTAAGCCCCTGCGCAAGTATCGCCGCAAGTGTTGTCATCACAACAAAACTTGCCAGCGCATAAAAGCTTTCTCCGGTTGACAACGTAAGCAATATATCCCAAAAGATTCCGACTGACAAAGCAACGGAAACATTAGACACCGCACATATGATAATCGGAATCACCATAACCGGCCGGAAAAATTCCGGCAGAAACGTCATTCCTATAACCAAAAGACTACAGATGATATACGCAGCTGCCAGCCGGACAAAACTGGTCTGTGAATGATCTGCAATTTTATAATGGTTTCGTTCATATTCCAGTTCAAATACATAAATCAGCACAAATAGCATGTCCAAAAATAAGAGACATAACCCCTCGTCCAGATATAAATGCCCTCTTGTGCATAATAAAAGGGTAAAACCAATGCTGTCTAACGCAATCGCAACAAGAGACAGCATCCGGTAAAGATTTAGCGGTTCTTTCATTTTCCTGATTTCTCCTGCGCATTCTTGCGTGTTACAGCATGTTTTCGTACCGCAGCATTTTTCTTTGATGCATGATTCTTTTTATTTTCATAATCATCGTATGCCTGTACAATCCGCTGAACAAGCGGATGACGCACAACATCTTTACTGGTAAGTTTGCAAATGCCGATTTCATCAATATTCTTTAGTACGCGTAGCGCTACATCAAGACCGGATTGGCTTCCAGGTGCCAGATCTTTTTGTGTTGCATCACCGGTAATAACCGCTTTAGAACCAAAACCAATTCGTGTCAGAAACATCTTCATCTGCGCCGGAGTTGTATTTTGTGCCTCATCAAGAATGATAAATGCGTTATCCAATGTCCGGCCACGCATATAGGCCAATGGGGCAACTTCGATCAGTCCCTTTTCCATATTTTTCTGAAAGCTCTCCGCCCCCATAATCTGATACAATGCATCATACAACGGGCGCAGATACGGGTCAACCTTGCTCTGCAGATCCCCCGGCAGAAATCCCAGCTTTTCACCTGCTTCAATTGCAGGACGCGTCAGGATAATACGGCCTACTTCCTCATTTTTAAAAGCGGTAATTGCCATGGCCATAGCAAGATAGGTTTTGCCGGTGCCTGCCGGCCCCATTCCAAAGACAATCATCTTTTTTCGGATATTGTCCACATAACTTTTTTGTCCCAGTGTTTTAGGTTTTACCGGCTTCCCGGCAATGGTGTGACAGATCACATCACGATCAATTTCAACCATAGCCTCTCCCTTATGTTCCTGAAGAAGTGCTAAAGCATAATTAACATTCTGTTCTGTGATGATATTTCCTCTTTCCGCAAGCTTTGTGAGCTGCCCAAACACTTCCGCAGCCCCATGAATCGAAGCTTCGTTTCCTATAATTTTCAACTGATCCTCGCGCACAATAATCGTAACACCAAGCGCACGTTCAATTTTCTTTATATTGGCATCAAACTGTCCAAATACATTTGCCATCTGCTCCGTTGGAACACGAAGCGATACTTCGTTCAAACTCATGGTATCGTCCTTCCTTAATCAACGATTTCTCTCATCGTTTCTTCTTCTCCCTCATCCGTCAACTGAACCGGATCCGGAAGAATTTCTGCCGGCTGTTGCCGGGTGATGGATTCCTCAGCCGTCACGTTTCCATAAATATGGTATTTTAAATCTATCTTTTCAATCATAACATTTTTATCGATAATTGAAACCCCATTTTGTTCCAAATTTGCAAGAAAATGCTCAAAATGTTTGATTGCAATGCTTTTTGCATCATGCAGATCCACTTTTTCGAGCGTTCTTTCTTCTTCATATTCTGTTTTGCTGCCAACATAAGCCGGCAGATAAAAATGATCAAACAAACAGATCTGATGAAGTTGTTCTATCTTTACCGCATTTTCAAAATCCGCGCAAATAGCCGGAGTTGTAAGCTGACAGGATCCCATTCTCAAAAAATAACGAACGTGTTTACGTCCTGTACGCTTTGCGACCACTCTGTCCGCAGCAATCCAATCTTCGTAGTCGTAAGAGACTTTTCCAATCACGTCCGCATCTGCGACCTCATAATAATATTGCTTAACCTCTGCACGATCATCGAGAATCGTCTGCCTTCCGGATACCAGAATATCTCCCCTGCTGACCCTGTCGCCGGTCTTTACATTGGCAATCCCTTTGCGCGTGATAATCGATATAATCTGTGCATCTTTATTTGCCACAATATCCATCGGGGTATTGCCTGCTGTCCCGGCACTCCGATCCGAGGCAATTTTTTCCTGAATGCAGACTACCAGCTTGGTTCCTTCTTCATAGACACTGGCCCATATAATGGAATCAAAATCCTGTCGTAACGATAATTCCAACGCATCATTGTCAATTGCAGCGCGACTCGTACCATACGCAATCTGCTTATCCTGAAGATAACAAAGAAGAGTCTCTTCACTGATGGAAGAATTTCCGACAAACTCTATTTTCCAGATCTTCGTTGACAGATAAAACGCAGCAGCTATCGAGACCATGGCAACTGCGACAAACATTTTCCTCATGCGATATCGGCGTACGATAAAGGGGAGTCCCCTGCGCCCGCATATCCTAAGACGCACATGTGTCTTTCTTAAAATCGGCCGGAGTTTATGCAGATCACGCACATACATATGCAGCGCAACCGTTTGGTCATTCAGCCGCCTTATATGCCACATACAAATTCCATGGCGTGAGCACAGATTGAGGCATCGTGATGCATAATCACCATAAAACTCGATACAAAGCCATCCCACAACGAACCGGTAAACATTCTGCAGCATTATTGAAAGGTCATTCCTTCCATATAACCGCAAATCTGAATCTCATCTTTGGTAAATTTAGGAATCACAAGTTCCCTTCCGCAGATCAGAATACTGCCGTTTTGTATTGCAATAATAATCTTATCCCGTCCATAATACACAAGCCCCCTGTGATTCGTGATACTCAATGTGCGATTCCCTTCCAGCGACAGCAGAGGCAATCCTAAAAATATATCCTTCGGCAGTTCTAATGTATCAATGACAGAATACGACTTCTGCACAATTTCATTCTTTTTTTCTTTTAAAATATGATTCGTTGCATGGCTTTCCATACTTAACTATATGAAAAAGCAGGTCGTCCTATGCGCTACTTATGATATGGCTCATGATGCATAATCCTGTAAGAACGGTATATCTGTTCTAACAAAATAACCCGCATCAATTGATGAGGAAACGTCATTCTCGAAAAACTGAGTTTATAATCCGCACGCTTTATGACGGCATCGGATAACCCAAGTGAGCCTCCAATCACAAAATATGTATTACTTTTGCCGGTTAATGCAAGCTGCTCCATTTTTTCTGATAATTCCACAGAATTTAACGCCTTACCGTCAATGGTAAGCGCGATCACATATCCATCCTCCCGTATTGCCTTTAAGATTCGCTCTCCCTCCCGATCCTTAACGATCGCACATTCCGTCTCGGTTGCCTGCTCCTTGGTTTTCTCATCCGCCACTTCGATAAACGAAAGGCTGCAATAACGGCTAAGGCGTTTGGTATATTCTGCCAATGCATCTCTATAAAATTTTTCTTTGATTTTTCCAACACATACAATTGTTATTTTCATACTATGATTTTACTATAGGCAATTACGATGCTCAATATTTTTAGAATGTTTTTTGAAAAAATAAAGCGTAAGTATATAAATTTCTTTTGGGAAATGCTATAATAGCAAAAACAGGCGTCATCTGCCCAAATACTATAATTTGTGAGGTAAGAAATCTTGAAAGAACTACAGGAACGCATTAAAAAAGACGGTATAGCAGTTAATGAGGACATTTTAAAAGTAGACAGCTTTATCAATCATCAGGTGGATCCTGAATTGATGGCTCATATCGGAGAGGAATTCGCCAACCATTTTAAAGATTGCGGAATAACGAAAGTAGCTACAATTGAAAGCTCCGGTATCGCACCGGCACTTATGACAGCGCAGCGTATGGGACTTCCACTCATTATCTTAAAAAAGCAGCCATCTAAAGTACTGAATGATAACCTTTTCCAAACAGAGGTTACCTCTTTTACGAAAGGTACCAGTTATGAACTGACACTTTCTTCTAAATTTATTTCCGAAAATGATCACGTTCTTATTATTGATGATTTTCTTGCCAACGGAGAGGCTGCTACCGGTGCAATTCGATTAATCCGCAAAGCACATGCAACGGTTGGCGGAATCGGAATTCTGATTGAAAAAGCATTTCAGCCTGGACATGACAAGCTTGTTTCCCAAGGATTTGATGTGTTTTCACTCGCAAGAATCGGTCATTTAGGAACCGATGAAATTGAATTTATTGATTAATAATTTCTCTACATAAAAGAAGAACCGGCACCCTTTTGGTGCCGGTTCTTCTTTTTGCATATAATGATAAAAGTTATTCTTCCGCCGCTGCATTCGTTCCTTCACCACTATAATCTTCGGAATAATAGATAAAATTGCCTCTATAAATATCCGAATATAAATTTGTTCGATGATCAATGATGATCACTGACAGTACATTATTTCCTTCCGGAACTGTAATCGGCTGACTATAACGCGTGCTTGCTGCGTTCGGCGTCGATCCATCCCATGTATAGTACGCGCTGCATCCATCAGGAACCGTTACAGTAACCGTTGTCTCCACCCCAAAGTCGCCGCCATCCGGTGTGACGATTGGCATATCCGGAGCAGGGATGCTGATGGTATATTCGTTAGAGATCACATCGCTATATACTTCTTTCTCATTTCTGCATACTGCTTTGATGACATACGTTTTGTTATTTTCACTCAGTTCAATCGGCCCCGAATATATAATTCCACGTTCCTTCGGATCCGAACCGTCTATCGTATAATAAATACTATAATTTCCACTTGTCGACAGTGCGACTGTCTGTGCCGCTTCATAATCTCCGGCCGGAATCGAGAATTCAGGTGGCGTAACCATATAGTTGACAAACAGATCCGAAAGACTGCCATCGACCGCATTCCCCAAATCCAGTATTGCCTCTGTATTTTTTTGATCCTCGTAAATAGTAATCAGATTTTCGCATGCTGTCCGGTTCTTACGATCAGACTGAATCACTTCCTGATATAATACAAGGGCAGAATCATAATCTTTCTGCTTCATATAGATTTCGGCAAGCGTGAGACGCACATCAATGTTATCCTTGTCTAGTGCAAGTGCTTTTTCATAATATACGATTGCCTCATCTACATTACCCGAATGGTAAGCTTTCTCAGCCATCTCGACCTGATAATCAAAAGAATGATCATGACTCTTTTTAATTCCCGATCCTACGAGGATAAGTACAATTACCAATACCAGGACAATCGCGATCACGCTTACTATAATCATCTTTTGCTTTTTTTTCTGTTCTTTTTTCTTCTTCACATTCGTCGATTCATTCTGCTTATCCGCAAAACGTTTCGAAGCTGTTCCATTGCGTGACAATGCATCATTTTTTTTCGGTTCTTCTGTAAGAACAGCCTTCAGGTAATCATCATCATATATATTGTAGTCAGGCACAATCTGAACTTCTTTTCCGCAATTTGAGCAGAACAGGCTGCCCTCCTTCAATTCACTTCCGCAATAAATGCATTTCATGACATAATCCCCTTTATTTTATGAGTATAATTTCATAGCCTCAACACAGTTATGCATCAGCATCGCAATCGTCATCGGACCCACACCGCCCGGAACCGGAGTAATATAGGACGCAACAGGTTCTGCCTCATCATATTTTACATCGCCACATAGTTTGTTATTCTCATCACGATGAATACCGACATCAATAACAACTGCCCCTTCTTTTATATATTCTTTTCCGATAAACTGCGGCTTTCCGATTGCCACAATCAAAATATCCGCTTCCCTGCAGATTTCTTTCAGATTCTTTGTATGTGAATGGCACACAGTAACTGTCGCATTCTCACGAAGCATAAGAAGAGACATTGGTTTTCCTACGATGTTACTGCGTCCAACAACGACACAATGCCTGCCATCCATCTCAATATTGCTCCGTTTCAAAAGCTGGATAATACCGGCAGGTGTACAGGAAACAAATCCTTTTTCTCCAATCACAAGAGCACCGACATTCTGAGGATGGAATCCATCCACATCCTTCTTAGGAGAGATGGCTTTGATAATATGGTCTTCATCAATATGTTTTGGCAACGGCAGCTGACAAAGAATGCCATGAACGCCTTTGTCATGATTTAATTGATCGATAATTGAAAGCAATTCTTCCTCTGTCGTCTCTTCCGGGAGTTCATAGGACAAAGATTCAATTCCGATATAAGCACACGCCTTCTTCTTATTTCCGACATAAACCGAAGATGCAGGGTCATTCCCCACTTGAATAACGGCAAGACAGCATTTTCTCCCCTGTTTGGCAAGGGATGCAACTTCCATCTTTAACTCTTCTTTTATGTCTTTTGAAATCTGTTTTCCATCAATTATATTCGCCATATTCTCTCCTTAAAAAAGTCCCGTAATCACGCCATCATCATTTACATCAATCTGATATGCGGCCGGTTTTTTCGGCAATCCCGGCATCGTCATAATCGCACCATTGATTGCGACAACAAATCCTGCACCGGCTGATGCATATACTTCTCGTACATTGATTGAAAAACCGGTAGGACGGCCAAGTTTTTTTGCATCATCCGACAGGGAATACTGCGTCTTGGCCATACATACAGGGAAACGCCCCATTCCAAGATCTGTAATTCTCTTCAGTTCACGCTCGGCAGCAGCAGAATATGTCACTGCTTCTGCACCATAGATTTCTTTTGCAACAGTCTCAATCTTTTCTTTTAATGTAAGTTCATCATCATAGAGAAGTTTAAAATGACTCTCTTTTCTTTCGAGGGTTTCGAGTACTTTATTCGCCAAAGCGATACCGCCTTCTCCGCCCTTCTCCCACACTTCAGAGAGTGCGAACTCACAGCCACGTTCCTTGCAGAACTGCTCCACGAAATCCGTCTCTGCTTTCGTATCCGTAATAAAGGAATTTAAGGTGACAACAACCGGAACCCCGTATTTCTGCAGATTTTCAATATGCTTTTCAAGATTCACGATACCATTCTTAAGCGCCTGCATATTTTCAACGGACAATTGATCCTTCGGAACGCCTCCATTGTACTTAAGAGCACGAATCGTTGCAACAAGTACCACCGCATCCGGATGAAGACCTGCCTTGCGACACTTGATATCAAAAAACTTCTCCGCACCGAGATCCGCACCAAATCCGGCCTCTGTGATCACATAATCTGCAAGTTTTAAAGCGGTCTTCGTTGCGCGGACACTATTGCATCCATGTGCAATATTTGCAAACGGTCCTCCATGAACGATCGCAGGAGTATGCTCAAGCGTCTGGATCAGATTCGGCTTTAATGCATCCTTTAACAACGCAGCCATAGAACCAACGGCCTGCAGATCTTCTGCGGTAACCGGTTTTCCATCAAATGTATATGCTACAATAATTCTGCCCAATCTTCTCTTAAGATCGTCCATATCATCGGCAAGACAAAGAATAGCCATAATCTCAGAGGCAACTGTAATCACAAAATGATCCTCACGAACCATTCCGTCCATCTTGTTTCCCAGACCGACAACCACATTGCGGAGGACACGATCGTTCATGTCAAGGCAACGCTTCCAAACAATCTGTCTTGGATCAATTCCAAGCTCATTTCCCTGCTGAATATGATTATCCAATAAAGCAGCAAGCAAGTTGTTGGCAGAGGTAATTGCGTGAAAATCCCCGGTAAAATGAAGATTTAAATCTTCCATCGGAACAACCTGTGCATATCCGCCACCGGCAGCCCCACCCTTGATTCCGAAGCAAGGTCCCAAAGAAGGCTCACGCAAGGCAATCAGTGCTTTTTTGCCGAGCTTGCCAAACGCCTGGCCTAAGCCGACGCTGGTGGTTGTCTTTCCTTCGCCGGCCGGAGTTGGATTGATCGCCGTCACAAGAATCAGTTTTCCGTCCGGATTGTTTTTGGTCTTTTCAATCAATTCATCCGAAATCTTAGCTTTGTATTTTCCAAATAATTCCAAATCATCCTCATCAATTCCAATGGATGCTGCAACTTCCTTAATTGGAAGCATGGTTGCCTCCTGTGCAATTTGAATATCGCTTTTCATAACGTATAATTCCTCCTTTATCTTCTTTGGGTTCCTTTACAAACAATGATTACACTTTTATCAATTACCGTCAATATATGCTTCAAACTGTTCCTTATTCATCAGCACGGTTCTGGGTTTTGTCCCTTCTTCCGGTCCGACAATTCCTGCCTCTTCTAGCTGATCCATAATCCTTGCAGCACGATTAAATCCAACTTTGAGATAACGCTGTAGCATTCCGATCGACGCCTTTTCTTTATCAACAATGATTTTTGCGGCGTCATTAAAATATGCATCCTTTCCATCGTCCGATGCATCGGAATCGGAAATGGATACACTGTTTCCCCCGGATGACTGTAAACTATCCATCTTCTGCTGAACAGAATCGTTATATTGCGCATCTCCGTTATGTTCCTTAATATATTCTACAACATCGGACACCTCTTCATCCGAAACGAAAGCCCCCTGCACACGGATCGGTTTCGGAGCTCCCTGCGGATCAAAAAGCATATCACCTTTTCCAAGCAATTTTTCCGCACCGTTCATATCAAGAATCGTTCTGGAATCAACACCGGATGTCACCGCAAACGCGATACGGCTCGGCATATTGGCCTTGATCAGTCCCGTAATGACATTAACCGATGGCCTTTGTGTCGCAATAACAAGATGAATTCCGGCCGCACGCGCAAGCTGCGCAAGGCGGCAGATTGCTTCTTCCACATCATTCGATGCCACCATCATAAGATCTGCCAGCTCATCCACGATAATGACAATCTGCGGCATCTTCTGAGGGCGCTCCTGACCTTCCGGCACCTCAATCGAATCCACCTTAGCATTATATCCATTGATTTCACGAACATTTGCCTGCGCGAATTTTTCATAACGATCCGTCATCTCCGTCACGGCCCAATGAAGCGCTCCGGAAGCTTTCTTCGGATCAGTAACAACCGGTATCATAAGATGCGGAATCCCATTGTACACACTAAGTTCCACCACTTTCGGGTCGATCATCAGCAGCTTCACCTCGCTGGGATCTGCCTTATATAAAATGCTCATGATGATGGTATTAATACAGACTGACTTACCGGAGCCGGTCGCACCTGCGATCAGAAGATGCGGCATCTTGGCAATATCCGTAACCTTTGTTTTTCCGGAAATATCCTTTCCTACAGCAAAACTGATCTTCGATTTCGATTCCTGAAATTCTTTTGATTCAATCAATTCACGAAACGCTACCATTACGTTTTCTTTATTCGGCACTTCGATTCCGACAGCTGCTTTCCCCGGAATCGGAGCCTCAATACGAATATCCGCAGCCGCAAGATTCAATTTAATATCGTCTGCCAATCCTACAATCTTGCTGACTTTCACGCCCATCTCCGGCTGAATCTCATATCTTGTGACAGCCGGACCGCAACTGATATTGGTTACCGTGACGTTTACGCCGAATGTCTTCAAGGTCTGCTGTAACTTATTGGCTGTCTCACGCAACTGGCTCTCTGTATTGGCAGATTTCTTTCCGGAAGCGGATTTTAAGAGGTCAATCGGAGGAAAAACATACTTTTTGTCCGGTTGCGCTGCCGCTGGTGCCATCTCCTGCACAACACTGTCAATCTCTTTTTGAATTTCTTCATCGGTAGACCGGTTTCTTTTCTTTGCAGGTTCTGTAACCGGAGTTTGAGCTGCCGGCTGAACCGAAATCGGTTCGGAAACAGACGGTGCCTGTGCTTCCGGCATAAATTCCCCGGATATCACCGGTTCAGGTGCCGCAATCTCACCGGAAAGAATTGGTTGTACAGACGCTTTTTCCGGTTCATAAAGAGAATTTTCACCGGAAGAAAGCCTCACTTTGCTTTCCTGACAGACCTCCGGAAGAGCAGCCTGATCATTTGCATATAATTCGCCGATCTCATCCGATGGCATCGTATCATGTTCCGGATTATCATCAATTTTGGTGTCCGTTGACACCCCGGAAACTTTATGATCCATTCTGCGTTTGCGACGCTCCTCATTTTTGTATTCCCGGTATTCCTTATAACGTTCGTTACTTTCCTTCGCAGATTCATATACCCTCTGTCCGCCTTTTTGCATCCCTTTTAATGCAGATTTCTCTGTAATAAGAACCAGACAGATAATAAGCACGATAAAGTCAATAATATAGGCTCCAATCACACCAAAGGCCTTAACCATTACACAGGCAAGCGCTCCTCCGATGATTCCGCCACCCGCGCGTTCCGCAGCGCTATATGTATATGCTTTAAAAGGCTCATAATATTTATCCGGACTTCCTGCGAGTGACAAAAACAGGCAGAAAAAAGCAACAAATACAATTCCAGCCACAAGTTTAATGGATGCATGAAAGTTTCCCCTGTTTGAAGCGGTAAAGAAACTTGCGACCAGAATCAAAATCGGCAACACATATGCGATCAGTCCGAAGATTCCGAATAACACTCCGGATACAGCCTGTCCGACAACACCACCAAAGCCAAGATTACTGACAAAAAGAAGCAACGATACCGCAACGATCACCCACAGAATCACTTCCGTGCGAAATGCTTCTGCTTTTGCCATTTGTTCCATCCGCTCCTTTTTTGTCATTCGCTGACCGGTTGTATGATGATTTGAAGACCGGCCGGCAGATTTGGTTCGTGCACCTGAACCGGTTTTGTTTTTAGAAGATTTACGGTTTCCCGTAGCCATGAAATACACTCCCTTATTTCTCAATAATAGAATTTATTTTATCATATTTCATTGGAGATGTCATCCCAAAGCTACAAAAAGCCAATCATGAATTGGCTTTTTCGATCAATCGGTGCAAAGTGCCGAATGCATCGGAAATCCCACCGACTGCATCGATAATGCCTGCATTTACAGCCTCCTGTCCGACTAAAATGGTTCCGAGATCTTTTGTCAGCATCTGTGTATTCATCATCATATCTTCCACACACGGCTTTTGTATCCTGCAATGAGAGGTAATAAAGTCAATGATCCGATCCTGCATCTGCTTGAAATAGTCATAGGTCTGCTGTGCCCCGATGACAGTTCCGCTCATACGAACCGGATGAATCACCATCGTTCCGCTCGGAACAATGAGGGAATAATCCGTAGACACCGCAAGAGGGACTCCAATCGAATGACTTCCGCCTAAGACCAGTGATACCGTCGGCTTACTCATGGAAGCAACCATTTCTGCAATAGCCAGTCCGCTCTCGACATCTCCCCCCATAGTGTTTAAAATAAGTAACACCCCATCGACATTGCAATCATCTTCAATTGCTGCTAATTTAGGCAAAACATGCTCATACTTTGTTGTTTTAGCATTCGAAGGCAGACATTCATGTCCTTCAATTTCTCCAATGATGGAAAGCAGATAAATCGAATGTTCGTTTCTATTTGCGTGCAATACAGTCTGCCCCAGATCACGAATCTGTTCATTTTTCTTTTCTTCGATTTCCATCCGTTCCATTTCACTTTTCTTTTCTTCATTACTTTTTTCTTTTTCCACGTCTTCCTCCTTTGGACCTAAACCAAACATTAAGCGATTGCGAAACTCCTGTGGCGGCGTGCTCCGGCTGGGCTGACCCGGTGGCGGGTTTCTACGCTGACACTAGTTATCCCAAATCAAGAATTTGCTGAAAATGTCCGTTGGGCTCTTTCTATGATTTTTGTCCGCTCAAGCTTAGACAGTGGCGCTCCGAATGTTCGTCTGAACACAGAATGTGT